>SVLK01000028.1 GCA_015067975.1 Oscillospiraceae bacterium
GGAAAAGGATGAAAAACCTTGCCTGATAACCGAAAACCCTTGAAATACGGGGCTTTTCCGGTTTGTCGTAATTATACCGTAAGGGCACAGCTGTGCAAGTCTGCTCCTCAATCAAAGCTTTACGCTAAAAGATGTGCAGGAGTGGATGGGACATAGCGATATTAAAATGACCGCCAATATCTACGGCCATTTGGATGTTGCTCGCAAACAAACCATGGCAGGAACAATGTCTGACCTTTTGAGTTTTTCCGCGGCTGACCGTTGTTAGAAAAGTGTTAGAATCGGGAAAGATTTCTTTCGCTCGGCAAAAAAAGAAAAGTCCCGAAACCCTTACGGTTTCAGGACTTTTCGTGGTCCGAGTGTTGAGATTCGAACTCAAGGCCTCTTGAACCCCATTCAAGCGCGATACCAAACTTCGCCACACCCGGATATTCACTTGCCGAACGAGTCAGCTTAGTTAGAATACCACATCCTTTTTCCTTTTGCAAGTCTTTTTTTCATTTTTTTTAAATTTCTTATTTTTCTTTTTATTGACAAACAGAATTGGGCATGCTAATATATATCTTGCGTCTGGCATTCGTATGCTTTTCACACGGAGAGATGGCTGAGTGGTTGAAAGCACCGGTCTTGAAAACCGGCGATGTGAAAGCATCCGTGGGTTCGAATCCCACTCTCTCCGCCAGATTTTCATACCAATTCGACCATGCAGAAGTACCCAAGTGGCCGAAGGGGCTCCCCTGCTAAGGGAGTAGGCGGCTTAAAAACCCGCGCGAGGGTTCAAATCCCTCCTTCTGCGCCAAAAGAAAACAACACCACCCCGGTGTTGTTTTCTTTTTTGTAGAGGGATTTGAAGCCTAAGAGGGTGAGCGGCGTTGGAAAAAACAGTCCGGTGGACTGTTTTTAGCCGCGAAGTCCGCAGCGGCTATGCCGCAAGGACGGATCACGCAAGGTTTACCGCAGCGGGATCATCCCTCCTTCTGCGCCAAAAGAGGACACACCGACCCGGTGCTGTCCTCTTTTTTCGTTTCTTTGCCTTTACTCTTTTCCTTTACAAGAGTATAATCTAAATTAACAAGATTTGACAGGAGATGACGTCCTATGATCAACCGTATTTATGACGAGAAAATCAATACCTGGTTGGAAAAACACCGCGACTGGTGTGTTGCGCAGCTGATGGATTTGATGCGCATCCCCTCTGTCCGCGGTGAGGCTGCCCCCGGGGCTCCCTTCGGCGTGGAATGTCAGCGCGCTTTGGACGCATCCGCCCGTCTGTTTGAAGATTTGGGTTTCCCCACCCGTATGGAAGCCGAGCGCGGCTATGCTCTGTCCTTTTGGGGTGAAGGCGACAAAACCATCGCTTTGATGGGACATGCCGATGTAGTTCCTGCCGGTGATGATTGGATCCATACCCAGTCCTTTGAGCCAGTGATCAAAGACGGCATGCTGATCGGCCGAGGCGGTGCTGACGACAAGTCCGGCATTATTGCCTCCGCCTGTGCTATGGCTATGATCCGTGACCTGCAGTTGCCTGTCCGCAGCCGCCTGCTGGCTTTTACCGGTGCTAATGAGGAAACCGGTATGGCCGATGTGCAGTCTTTTGTGGCTAATGAGCCGCTGCCTGATGTTTCCCTGATTCCCGACGGTGATTTCCCCTGCAGTCTGGGTGAAAAGAGTAAGCTGGGTCTATGGGTACAGTGCACCACTCCTTTTACTGCCATCCGCGATTTCCGCGGCGGTGTCAGCTCCACCGTGGTACTGGGCGCTGTAGACGTAGTTTTGCCTGCCGATAATGCACTGGAGCAGGAACTGCGCACCAAGATTGCCGGCAACGACAAATTCGCCTTGACCGTTCAAGACGGCGGCACACTGCTGCTGCAATCTTTCGGCCTGCCCGCCCATGCTGCCATGAACCCTTACGACGGCACCAATGCCGCTGTACTGGCCGCGGAACTGCTGCGCGGCTGCACGGCTCTTTCCGAAAGTGATCGCAGCATTATGAGCACTGTCTGCGACTATCTGTCCGATGTGTATGGAACCGGTGCCGGCATCGCTCACGATGATCCCCGCTTCGGCCGTTTGACCATCGCCAACGGCCTTGTGGAAACAGCAGATGGCTGCCTGCGGTTGAATCTGGATCTGCGCTACGGTACGGAGCAGAATTCCGAAGAGCTGAAGGCTAAGCTGGAAAAGGCGTGGAGCGATCGCGGCTGGAACATGGAAATCATCACCTGCCGTGAAGGCTGTCACACCGATGACGACAGTCCCTTCCCCGAAATCATTTGCAGTGTATGCCGCGATGTGACCGGCACAGATTTGTCCGCCTTTTATATGGCCGGCGGCACCTATGCCCACTATGTAAAGAACGGTTTCTCTATTGGTGTCTGTGACGAAACGGTGAAAAGAAACCCCAAAATAGTCTTTCCCGATGGCCATGGCAGCGTACATCAGAGCGATGAGGCCCTGGATATCGACGGCTTTATGACGGCCATCCGCATTCTGACCCACACCGTGCTGCAGTGCGACGAAAAGCTGCACGCCTGAGAAGTTTACAACCAAAAGCCGCCTAAAAAGGCGGCTTTTTTCGTGCATAAAATTCGTATTGACTTCCCCCATCCAACATACTATACTCAAGCTGACAATTTCACCGAAAATGTGAGGTGCCCGGCATGAAGTACACATTGCGGTCATTTTCCCCTTACGCGCAAATTGTTTTCAGCGCTATTCTGTTGGCTTTCGGCTATCAGCTGTTCATCGTGGAAAACGGCTTTGCCCCGGCAGGCCTCAACGGCATCGCCACCATGGTGCAGTACAAAACCGGCTTCAGCATCGGCTATATGTCACTGCTGATCAATATCCCCTTGTGTACGCTGGCCTATTTCCTTGTGGAGCGTACCTTCGCCGTGCGGTCACTGTGCTTTTGTCTCACCTACTCGTTCACGTTCCTCTACCTGCAAAAGTTGGGGCTGGACGCATTTCAGTACGTGACCGAAGGACATGATACCATCTATCCCGTGATCCTCAGCGGTGTGGTAGGCGGCTTTGTGTACGGCATCTGTTTCAAGCAGGGCGCCTCCACCGGCGGCACAGATATTGTTGCCAAGTATATCAGCAAGCACCGGCAGGAGCTGAACTTCTTTTGGGTCACGTTCTCCCTCAACGCCGTAGTTGCTGCTGCCTCGTTTTTCGTCTATGCCAAGCCGGGTGCAGCCGGACAGCTGGTGTTCGACTATAAGCCAGTGTGCCTGTGCGTACTGTACTGCTTCATCTCCAGTTATATTGGCAGCTACATCATCAAGGGCACCAAAACCGCCTGCGAGTTCACTATCATCACCACTCACCCCGAGGAGATCGCTGCCGAGATTTCTCAAACTCTCCGTCACACCTGTACCAAGGTGACCGGTGAGGGCGGCTTCAGCCACGGCGAAAAGACCGTGCTGTTGTGCGTGGTCAATAATCACCAGATCGTGGAATTCCAGAACATCCTGAAAAAATACGACGATACCTTCTCTTTCTCTCAAACCGTCAGCGAAACTTACGGCAACTTTAAAAAAATCAAATAAATCTGCGCATAAAAACAGGACGTATCTGCGAGATACGTCCTGTTTTTTCACACTTTCTGTTCGCAATAGATGCAGCGGTGAATGCCCAGTTCCGGTTCGGTGAGCCGGCAGATATGTGGCAGCTCCTGTTCCACAGCGCTGATGCACTTGGGATTGGTACACACGCGGTCATAGACCAGTCCTTCGCTGTCCAGCGGCTCCTTCTCCGGATTCTTGGCTTCTTCCAGCAGCTTGAGAATCAGCGCCATGCGCATATACTTGCCGTTGAGTGCCTGACGGAAATACGCAGCGCGGGGATCGTCATCCACCTTCACGCTGATTTCATTAACGCGGGGCAGCGGATGCAGCACGCACATGTCGCTCTTGCCCAGCGCCATCTTCTCCACATCCAGCACGTAGCTGTTCTTCAGCCGTTCATATTCCTCCACGCTGTCAAACCGCTCGCGCTGAATGCGGGTCATGTACAGCACGTCCAGCTGGGGCATGGCCTCCTCCAGCGAGAAGACTTCCTCATAGGGAATGCCGTGGGCGTCCAGTACGTTGCCGCGGATGTAACCGGGCAGACGCAGCTCTTTCGGGGAGATCAGCACAAAGCGGATGCCGCTGTAACGTGCCATGGCCTCGATCAGCGAGTGAACCGTGCGACCGTACTTCAAGTCACCGCACAAGCCGATGGTCAGATCGTGCAGCCTTCCCTTTTCACGGGAGATGGTCAGCAGATCTGCCAGCGTCTGGGTGGGATGGTTGTGTCCGCCATCACCGGCGTTGATCACCGGCACGGTAGCATTACGGGATGCCACATAGGGTGCGCCTTCCCGGGGATGACGGATGGCCATGATGTCCACATAACATGAGAGGATCTTGGCGGTGTCCGCCATACTCTCACCCTTGGAGGCGGAAGACGAACTGGCCTCGGAAAATCCCAGCACGCTGCCGCCCAGCTCCAGCATGGCCGCTTCAAAGCTGAGACGGGTACGGGTGGAGGGTTCAAAGAACAGCGTGGCCAGTTTTTTATACTTACAAGCTTCGCGATACTTGTCGGGATAGGCAATGATGTCCTTGGCCGTGGCAATCAGGGCGTCCAACTCCTCCACGGAAAAGTCCAGAATACTGATAAGACTTCTCATGCCTTTGCTCCGTTCACTGCCAGATAGTTGCGGATGCGCGCCACGTTTTCGGCATTGGTTTCATCCTCTTCCAGATATCCAATGATGTCATACACATCCACCACGGAGTAGACGGGGAAGCCGAACTCTTCCTCGATCTCAGTCATAGCACCCTTGTCACCCTTGCCCTTTTCCTTACGGTCTACCATCACGAAGGTGGCAGCCACCTTCACGCCCTCAAGGCCGGACAGGATGGCCATGCTCTCGCGGATGGCGGTGCCGGCGGTGATCACGTCCTCCACGATCACCACTTCCTCACCGCTCTGGGGCACATAACCCACGAACATGCCGCCCTCACCGTGATCCTTCACTTCTTTGCGGTTAAAGAAGAAAGGCACGTCCAAACCGTTCTTGCTCAGCGCCACGGCAGCGGATACTGCAATGGAGATGCCCTTGTAGGCAGGGCCATACAGCACAGCAGGCTTCTTGCCCAGCTTTTCAAAGTAAGCCTTGGCATAGAATTCGCCCAGCTTGGCGATCTCTTCACCGGTCTTGATCATACCGGCGTTGATGAAATAGGGAATCTTACGTCCGGACTTGGCGGTAAAATCGCCAAACTTCAGCACACCTGCGCCCTGCAGGAACTGAATAAATTCTCTCTTATAGCTTTCCATCGTATCCTCCTCAATCGCAGAACTCTGCCACGCAGCGCTCGTAAGCAGCTACGGGGTCGGCAGCGGCGGTGATGGGGCGTCCCACCACGATGTAGTCAGAGCCGATCTCCTTGGCGGCTGCAGGGGTCATCACGCGCTTCTGATCTCCGGTATCGCCATCGGCAAAACGAACACCGGGGGTAATGGTCAAGAATTCCTTACCACAGCGCTGGTGCACCTTACCGGCCTCCAGCGGAGAACAAACGATACCGTCCAGGCCTGCGTTCTTGGCCGTCTCGGCGTAATGCATCACCACTTCATCAATGGGAGCATGGATCATCAGATCCCGCTCCATGGTCTCCTGATCGGTGGAGGTCAGCTGCGTCACGGCGATCAGCAGCGGGCGGCTGCCGTCGGGACGGGTCAGACCTTCCAGCGCGCCTTCCATCATGGCAGTAGCACCGGCAGCGTGGAGGTTGGTGATGTCCACGTCCAGATTGCTCAGTACAGCCATGGCCTTTTTCACCGTGTTGGGGATGTCATGCAGCTTCAGATCCAGAAAGATCTTATGGCCGCGCTTCTTGATTTCACGAACGATGGAGGGGCCCTCGGCATAATACAGCTCCATTCCGATCTTCACGAAAGGCTTTTTGCCGGTAAACTTGTCCAGAAATGCAAATGTTGCCTCTGCCGAGGAAAAATCGCATGCTACGATAACGTCCTTGCCCATTACTTCACTCCTCCTATGATCTCTTCCAATGTATTGATTCCGTACTTATCCATCACTTCGGGCAGCCGCGCAATGATATCGCGGCAAATAGTGGGATTCACCAAATTGGCAGCGCCCACTTCCACAGCGGTAGCACCGGCCAGAATCATTTCAATCACGTCCTCGGCGCTGCTGACGCCGCCCACGCCCACCACGGGGATCTTCACTGCCTGCGCCACCTGATAGACCATACGTACCGCCACCGGGAAGATGGCAGGGCCGGAAAAGCCCCCCATGCGGTTGGCGATCACCGGCTTGCGGCTGCGCAGATCGATGCGCATACCCAGCATGGTGTTGATGAGGCTGATGCCGTCAGCGCCTGCCTCTTCACAGGCCTTGGCGATGGAGACAATGTCCGTCACATTGGGACTCAGCTTGATGATCACCGGCTTGGTGGTCACTGCCTTGACGGCGCGGGTCACCTCTGCCGCTGCTTCCGGCTGCGTGCCGAAGCTCATGCCGCCGCCGTGGACATTGGGGCAGCTGACGTTGACCTCCAGCCAACCAACCTGTTCTTCTTTATCCAGCTTTTCGCAGGTGTAGGCATAGTCCTCTACGCTGAAACCGGACACATTGGCCATCACCGGCTTGTGGAAGCATTTCTTCAGCTTGGGCAGCTCCTCGGCGATCACTTTCTCCACACCGGGATTCTGCAGACCCACTGCATTGATCATGCCGCCGGGACACTCGGCAATGCGGGGCGTAGGGTTGCCGAAACGGGAGTCCTTGGTGGTTCCTTTGAAGGAAAATGTACCCAAGCAGTTGATGTCATAAAGCTCGGCATACTCATAGCCGTAGCCAAAGGTGCCGGAGGCAGGGATCACCGGATTATCCAGCGTGATACCGCACAGATTTACACTCAGTCTTCCCATGCGATCTCCTCCTTGTGCATCACGGGGCCGTCCTTACAGATACGCTTGTAGCCGGTGAGCGTCTTGCAGCTGCAGCCCATGCAGGCACCGAAGCCGCAGCCCATCCGCTCTTCAAAGCTCATCTGTCCGGCCGTTTTGGTAGCCTTGTATACGGCCTTGAGCATAGGCTCAGGGCCGCAGGTATAGAAATAGCTGTACTCCATGCCCTCCAGCGGCGTGGTAACAAATCCTTTGATACCGTAACCGCCGTCCACAGTTGCCACTGTCACTTCGCAGCCCAGCGCTTTGAACTCGTCGACATAGAACACCTCATCAGCATTGTTGAAGCCCAGCACCACCTGCACGCGCTTTCCCAGCGCGCGCAGCTTTCTGGCCAGATTGTACATCGGCGGCACACCGACACCTCCGCCCAGCAGCACCGGCGCATCACCGGCATAGGACAGGTCGTAGCCGTTGCCAAGTCCGGTGAGCACATCCAGCGTAGCACCGGCAGCCAGTCCGGTCATATACTCCGTGCCTCTGCCCAGTACCTTGTAGATGATGGTAATACTGCCCTCATCATAGTCGCACACGGAGATGGGACGGCGCAGGAAAAATCCATCCAGCTTGATGTTGATAAACTGTCCTGCAGCCGTCACCGCCGAAGCGTCGCCTGCAAGCACCATTTTATAGGTGGTAGGTGTCAGCGCCTCATTGCTGACGATGGTAAAAATACTCTGTTTCATCTCGTCACCTTAGGCATCAATGGTGGAAATGGTCAGCGTAGTCTCCTCCAGCACGTCCAACAGCACGCGCACGGTGTCCAGCGCGGTGAACATAGTCACGTTGTACTCCGTAGCGATCTGGCGGATCTGCAGACCGTCGCTCTGGCTGGCACCGGGGTTGCGGGTGTTGATCACGTAGGCAATGTGTCCCTGACGCAGCGCCTCGGGGATCTCCTCACTGCCCTCGCTGATCTTGCGCAGGGCATGGGTGCGGATACCGTTAGCCTTGAGGAACTTGGCCGTACCTTCGGTGGCTTCAATGTTGAAGCCCAGATTGTAGAACCGGCGGATCAAGGGCAGTGCCTCTTCCTTGTCGCGGTCAGCGATGGTGGCCAGCACCGTGCCGTAGTTCTGCAGATGCATACCGGAGGCCTGCAGTGCCTTATACAACGCGCGATTCATGGTGCGGTCATAGCCAATGGCCTCGCCGGTAGACTTCATCTCAGGAGAGAGGTAAGCGTCCAGACCGCGAATCTTGTTGAAGGAGAACACGGGCGCCTTGATATAGAAGCGATCCTTCTCGTCTGGATAGATGTCAAACAGGCCCAGTTCCTTCAAGCTCTTGCCCAGAATCACTTCCGTAGCGATATCGGCCAGCGAGTAGCCAGTGGCCTTGCTGAGGAAGGGAACGGTACGGGAGGAACGGGGATTGACCTCGATGATGAACACGTTGTCGTCCTTGTCCACAATGAACTGGATGTTGTACAATCCCACAATGCCGATACCCAGGCCCAGTTTTTTGGCGTACTGCAGAATCGTGCCCTTCACCTTATTGGAGATGGAGAAAGTGGGATAGACAGAGATAGAGTCACCGGAGTGAACGCCGGTGCGCTCCACCAGCTCCATGATGCCGGGCACAAACACGTTGATACCGTCGCAGATGGCGTCGATCTCCACCTCGCGGCCCTCGATATACTTGTCCACCAGCACCGGCTTATCCTCGTCGATCTCCACGGCGGTCTTCAGGTAGTGGCGCAGCTGCTCTTCGTTGGCCACGATCTGCATGGCACGGCCGCCCAGCACGAAGCTGGGACGCACCAGCACGGGATAGCCGATACGCTCAGCAGCCTCAATACCGTCCTCGATCTTGGTGACGGCACGGCCGGTAGGCTGAGGAATGTTCAGCTCGCTGAGCAGCTTTTCAAAGGAATCGCGGTTCTCTGCCTTGTCAATGGCAGCGCAGTCAGTGCCGATGATCTTCACGCCGCGCTCCATCAGAGGCTGGGCCAGGTTGATGGCCGTCTGTCCGCCCAGAGAGGCGATTACACCTTCAGGCTTTTCGAACTCGATGATGTTCATCACATCTTCCGTGGTCAGCGGCTCAAAATACAGCTTGTCAGCGGTGGTATAGTCGGTAGACACGGTTTCGGGGTTGTTGTTGATGATGATGGCCTCGTAACCGGCATTCTTGATGGTCATGACGGCGTGCACGGTGGAATAGTCAAACTCCACGCCCTGACCGATACGGATAGGGCCGGCACCCAGCACCACGATCTTCTTCTTTTCCGTCAGCACGGAGGCATTTTCGCCCTGATAGGAGGAGTAGAAATAGGGGATATACGCACCGGTATGGCAGGTATCCACCATCTTGAAGACGGGGAACAGCTTCTGCTCCTTGCGCAGGTTGTACACCTCGATTTCCTTCACGCCCCACAGCTTGGCAATATACTTATCGCTGAAACCCATGGTCTTGGCAGCCTTGAAGGTCTCCGCATCGCGGCCTTCCGCCAGCTTGCGCTCCATAGCCACGATGCGTTCGATAGCTTCCAGGAAGTAGGCGGTGATCTTGGTGATCTCGTGAATCTCGGCAACGCCCACGCCGCGGCGCATCAGCTCGGCAATGGCAAAAATGTTGTCATCGCGGAACTGGCTGATGTAGTCCAGCAGCTCCTCTGTGGTCTTATCGTCAAACTTGGGCAGGTGGAAATGGCAGGCGCCGATCTCCAGAGAGCGCACACCCTTGAGCAGGCACTCCTCCAGATTGGAGCCGATACCCATCACTTCGCCGGTGGCCTTCATCTGGGTGCTGAGCATGTTGCTGGCCGAGGCAAACTTATCGAAGGGGAAGCGGGGCAGCTTGGCGATCACATAGTCCAGCGCCGGCTCGAAGGCGGCGTTGGTATTGGCGATCTTGATGTCCTCCAGCGCCATACCCACAGCAATCTTGGCCGTTACGCGTGCGATGGGATAACCGGACGCTTTGGAAGCCAGCGCGGAAGAACGGGACACGCGGGGGTTGACCTCGATGAGATAGTAATTGGAGGAATTGGGATCCAACGCAAACTGCACGTTGCAGCCGCCCTCGATCTTCAGTTCCTTGATGATCTTGATGGCGCTGTCATTGAGCATCTTCAGGTCATGGTCATTCAGCGTCATGATGGGAGCCACCACCAGCGAGTCGCCGGTGTGTACGCCCACAGGGTCAATGTTTTCCATACCGCAGATGGTGATGGCGTGGTCGTTGCTGTCACGCATGACCTCGAACTCGATTTCCTTGTAGCCTTTGACGCTCTTTTCCACCAGCACCTGATGCACGGGGGACAGTTTGAAGGCGTTCAAACCGATCTCCACCAATTCTTCATCGTTGTTGGCAAAGCCGCCGCCGGTACCGCCCAACGTAAAGGCAGGGCGCAGCACCACGGGATAGCCGATGCGGTGGGCCGCTTCCTTGGCCTCTTCCAGAGAGTAGGTGATCTCGGAGGGAATCACGGGCTCGCCGATGGACTGGCACAGTTCCTTGAACAACTCGCGATCCTCTGCGCGCTCGATAGAGGCACTGGAGGTGCCCAGCAGTTCCACGCGGCACTCCTTCAAAACGCCTTTCTTCTCCAGCTGCATTACCAGATTCAAACCGGTCTGACCGCCGATGCCGGGCACAATGGCGTCGGGACGCTCATAGCGGATGATCTTTGCCACATATTCCAGCGTCAACGGCTCCATATACACCTTGTCGGCAATGGTGGTGTCGGTCATGATGGTGGCAGGGTTGGAGTTCACCAGCACCACTTCATAACCTTCTTCCTTCAGCGCAAGGCAAGCCTGCGTGCCGGCGTAGTCAAACTCGGCAGCCTGTCCAATAATGATAGGCCCGGAGCCGATGATCATAATCTTCTTCAAATCTGTACGCTTTGCCATAATGATGCCTCCGTATCTATTTTAAGTATTACTTATTCTTTCGTTTCCTGCCACACCGTGTCGCCGTTGCAAACCGTGGCAATGCACCGGCCATTGACACGCCAGCCTGTAAAGGGTGTGGCCTTGCCCATGGACACAAACTCCTGCGGGTCGATGGTGTATTCGCGTTCCAGATCCCACACGCTGAAATCCACGCCCAGCGGGATGTTAAATCGCTTGCGGGGATTGGTCACCAGCAGTTCCATCAGCCGCTCTATGGTGATGATTCCCTCTTTTACCAAATAGGTATACATCAAGGGAAACGCTGTTTCGATGCCCACGATACCGAAGGCACTGCCGCTGAGTCCCTTGGATTTTTCTTCTGCGGAATGCGGCGCGTGGTCGGTGGCGATCATGTCGATCGTGCCGTCTTTGATTCCTTCAATCAGCGCCAGCCGGTCTTCAGCACTGCGCAGCGGCGGGTTCATCTTGAACCGTCCCTCCTCCTGCAGGCAGCTGTCGTCCAGCATCAAGTAATGCGGCGCCGTTTCGCACGTCACGTCCAGCCCCTCAGCTTTCGCTTTGCGGATCAGCTCCACGCTCTCCTTGGTGGAGATGTGGCACACATGGTAGCCGCATCCGGTCTCTTTCACCAGTGCCAGATCCCGGGCAATGGGGCCCCACTCACTCTCTGAGCAAATGCCGCGGTGACTGTTGATGCGGGCGTATTCACCGTCATGAATGTAGCCACCGCGCAGCAGAGCGTTGTCTTCGCAGTGCGCCACGATCAGCTTGCCCAGCCGCCTGGCCTCCAGCATCGCCTCACGCATCATTTCACGGCTCTGCACGCCCCGGCCGTCATCGGAAAAAGCGATAGCACTCTCTGCCATGCCCTCCATGTCGGCCAGTTGTTCTCCCATTTGTCCCTCGGTAATCGCGCCGTAAGGATAAATGTGGATCCGTCCGCCTTTTTCAATCAGTTTCAACTGCTCTCGCAGATGCTCCACACTGTCGGGTACAGGCTTCAGGTTGGGCATGGTGCACACGGCGGTATAGCCGCCACGGGCCGCCGCCAGGCTGCCGGTCGCCATGGTCTCCTTATAAGAAAATCCCGGTTCTCTGAAGTGCACATGCACATCAC
Organism: Oscillospiraceae bacterium; assembly: GCA_015067975.1. Lineage (GTDB taxonomy): Bacteria > Bacillota > Clostridia > Oscillospirales > Oscillospiraceae > Vescimonas. Next base: position 11,980 of record SVLK01000028.1, read on the forward strand.
AAAAACCGGGAAAAACAGCGTATTCAGAAGAAAAAACACCACTATCAGCACCAATAGCAGCAAGACGTTCCATCACAGAGGAACGGACTTCGGGTGCGAATACAGACAGATGTTCACAGTTCCGATTCAGCATGACCGCAGACCTTCCTTTCTCAAAAAATCCCATAATACCGCAATTTTACTGCCCGATATTTTACCATGTTTTGCAAGGGGTGTCAATTGAAAAAACACCCGTTTCCCCCATGATGCACACGCTCTGCACCGCCGCAGCATACGCTGATGTGCAGGCGCTTTGCGCCTGCACATCACACACAGGAGGTATCACTATGGCCATTTTCACCAACCAGGCCACCCTTTCCTATAACGGCACCGTCACCACGTCCAATGTCACCACCGGCGAACTGCTGGAAGTGCTCAGCATCACCAAAACGGCGGCATCCGACACCTATGGTCCACAGGATACAGTCACCTATGTAGTCAGCATCACCAATACCGGCACGGCGGCTTTCTCCAATCTGACCGTTACCGATAATCTGGGCGGCTACACTTTTGACGGTGGCGCGGTCTATCCGTTGACCTACGTCCCCGGCTCCGCCTTGTATTATATCAACGGTGTACTACAGGCAGATCCTGCCGTTGTCCCCGGCGCACCGCTGGTTTTTTCCGGCATTAGTGTCCCCGCTGGCGGCAACGCACTGCTGGTCTACGAAGCGCGCACCAACCAGTTTGCCCCTCCCACCGCAGGCAGCAGCATCGTCAACGAAGCTACCGTCAGCGGTATCGGGCTGTCCACTCCCATCAGCGACACGGCTGCCATCTTTGCCAATGCCGAACCGCAGCTGACCATCAACAAGAGTCTGTCTCCGCTGACCGTCAGCGAAAACGGACAGCTAACCTATACCTTCGTCATCCAGAATACCGGTAACACGGCAACCGTTGCCACCGACAATGCTACCATCACAGACCTCTTTGACCCCATCCTCAGCGACCTGACCGTTACCTTTAACGGCAGCGTATGGACAGAGGGCATCGACTACACCTACGACGAATCCACGGGCCTGTTCACTACTGTGCCCGGGCGCATCACTGTCCCCGCCGCCACTTATACGCAAAACGAAAGCGGCATCTGGGTCATCACTCCCGGCACTGCCACGCTGACGGTTTCCGGTACGGTGTAAGCAAAACTGCCTGCGGCTGTGCGCCGCAGGCAGTTTCTTATTTTTCTTCCTCTTTCTTGGCCAGACAATAACCATCCTTGCCGGCATAGGCGATGATCTTCTGATCCAGCAGGCAGCGGATCAGTCCCTTGACATACAACTTGGTGTCGTCAATGCGCATCATGCGGCGGGAGATGGGGTCGCGTACCTGCACGAAGCGAATCACCTTTTCCATCTCTTCGGGCGTGATATAAGGATGCTTTTGCAAATACTTCTCCACCTTTTTTGTGGTAGCACGCAGCAGCCTTTGATTCAGCGTTGCCTCCGTGTCCTCGCCCCTCTTTCGGCTCCAGACGAAGGCCGCTACGCAAGCTATCATAAACACCAAAAACGGCGCAAACATCTTCAAATTTTCCAACATCTCATTTGCCCTCCTTGCGATAGCCAATAAACTTGTTGTTATACAGAATCTGCATATACTTCACCAACCGGTCATAGAGCGGCTCTGCCTCGGCACCGAACTGCGCATGCATCAGCTGCGCCAGTTCTCCTACCGTGCGCTGTCCGTCGATCTGCTGGAAGATGTAACTGCCATGCTTGTCCAGATCAATGTGGCTGATGCGGGGACGGCGGAAGAATTTCTGTGCGATCCACGCATAAAAGCCGCGGTGCTCCATATGAATGGTCACTTTTCCATCCTCTACGCTCCACGTGTTGGTGCTCAGGATTACCGGTACATAATCAAGATAGTTTTCCTGCTTCTTCTTTGCCATAAAGCTTCCTCTCCACAGTTAAATCGGGCTATATACCTTAAGTATATAGCCCGATTTGTCCTTTTGCAATGCTTTTATTCCTTCACGCTCTTGGCGCCCTTATTCGCAAAGAGCACGATCGTCACCAACAGCAAACCGAAGGCCACCAAACCACCGATATTGCCCAGGCTGAAACTGTCGGAGATATTGATAATATCGCCCACACTCTTGTCGCCCACGGTGATCACAGCCAGCACAGCCAGCAGAATACCTACAATGCCTTCGCCGGCAATCATACCGGACGTAAACAGAATACCGGACTGTACCGCCTCGTTCTTGGCTTTTTCGGACTTATACTTGCGCTTCTCCACAAACCAGCGGATCACACCGCCGGCCATGATGCCTGCATTCAAGTGGAAGGGCAGGTAAATACCGATGGCCACAGGCAGCACAGGCAGGCCCAGGATCTCAATGAATACAGCGATGAACACGCCGGTGAACACCAGCGCCCAGGGCAGATTACCGCCCATCACGCCTTCGATGACCATCTTCATCATCATTGCCTGAGGCGCACCCAGTTCCTCGCCGCCAAAGCCCCAGGCAGCATTGAGCAGGTACAAAATCGCACCGATGGCAATGGCAGACACCGTCACACCGATCAGTTCGCCGCACTGCTGCTTTCTGGGGGTAGCACCCAGCAGGAATCCGGTCTTCAGGTCCTGAGAAGTATCGCCGGAGATCGCCGCGATGATGCAGATCACGCTGCCGATGGCAATAGCGCCCACCATACCCTCAGCACCGGTGCTGCCGGTAGCCTTCAGCGTAATGGTGGCGATCAGCAGCGTAGCAATGGCCATGCCGGACACAGGATTGTTGGAAGAACCGATCATTCCCACCATACGAGAAGATACGGTGGCAAAGAAGAAACCGAACACCAGCACCGTCAGAGCACCGATAAAGTTGACAGGGATACCGGGGAACAGCCACATGAACACGGTGATAGCCAGGCAGGCCACAATCACCACTTTAATGGAGATATCCTGTTCGGTACGCAGCGTACCCACGCCGCCCTTGCCGTAGTCCTTAAAAGCGGAGGCGAAGGTGGTCACCAGCATAGGCAGGGACTTGATCAGGCTGATAATGCCGCCGGCAGCCAGTGCACCGGCGCCGATGTAACGGATGAAGTAGTCCCACAGGCCCCAGGTTCCCTCGTTGGCCCACACGGTGGCTACCGTCTCGGTGGCAGGATAGATCACCAGATCACTGCCAAACAGGGCGATCATAGGCATCAGCACGAACCATGCCAGCGTAGAACCTGCAAACATATAGCTGGACACGCGGGCACCGCAGATATAACCCACACCGGCCAGCGCAGGCAATACATCTACACCCACGCCGCTGCCCTTGTAGGCAGGGATGCTCCAGTCCACTTCACTGGGGAACAGCTTCACACCGTCGGTGATAAACTTGTAAGCCGCAGCAATGCCGAGACCTGCAAACACGGTGGAGGACTTGTCACCCCCCTCTTCACCGGCCATCAGCACTTCGGCGCAGGCCTGTCCCTCGGGATAACCCAGCACGCCGTGCTCCTTGACAATCAGCGCACTGCGCAGCGGAATCATCATCAGCACGCCCAGCACACCGCCCACCAGGGCGATCAGGCCGATGTCGATCAGGGACGGCATATCGCACAGGCCGTCTGCTGCCCACATAAACAGGGCAGGCATGGTAAAGATGGCGCCGGCTGCCAGCGACTCACCGGCAGAGCCGATCGTCTGTACGATATTGTTCTCCAGAATAGAGTCGCGCTTGAGCACCTTGCGAATCACGCCCATGGAAATGACAGCAGCGGGAATGGACGCCGAAACGGTCATGCCCACGCGCAAACCCAGATAGGCATTAGCTCCGCCGAACACAACGGCCAACAAAATACCCAGCACCACGGAAAATCCGGTCAGCTCAGGCACCACTTTGTCCGCAGGAACGAACGGTTGGAATTTCTTGTTTTCCACGTTGACTTCTCCTTTATATATTGCAAATAAAAATGCACTCTGCCTTGCAGAGCGCAGACCATGCTATTATACGGATTCTTAACACTTATGTCAAGAAAATTATTTCTATTTTTTCACTTTTCGTTCCTTTTTATTCGTTTTCAATTCAAAAACATTACACTCACCTCTTGTCCTCCACGAGCGGACATGCATCTTCACACCTTGACGTCCTCTCAAAAGCGCGCTACTATATGTCTTACCTCTATTTGAAAAGGCGGTGTCCTCTTGGTCTTTTCCGATTTTCATGTACATACGAATTACGACCACGGTCGCCATACACCTGCCCAGATGGCAGCTGAAGCGGGCCGCCTCGGTATGCGCGCATTAGGTCTTGTCGGTCATAGCCGTACCCGGATCCCCTGCCACTATGCCATGACGGAGGACGGCGAGCAGCAATTCTTCGCCGAATGTGCCGCATTAAAAGCGCAGTATGCCGGCAAGACGGATATTTTCTGCGGCATAGAAATGGATTATTACGCCTCGCCAATCGATTTACCTTATGACTATCGCATCGGTTCGGTACATTATCTGGTCTGCGGTAACGGACAGTTTCTGTCCGTGGACTCCTCGGCCGGAGAATTGTCTACCTACGCCCGTCTGCATGGCGGTTTCCTGCCTCTGGTGCAGCAATACTACGCCGCCGTCGCACAAATCGTTTCCGTCACCGATTGTGATATCATCGCTCATCTGGATCTCATCACAAAATTCAATGAAAGTCACGCTCTGTTTTCTCCGGAAGATCCCGCTTTCCGCCGCGCCGCGCTGGATGCCGTAGATGCGCTTCTCCCCTACGACCGTTTCTTTGAGATCAATACCGGCGCTATCTCCCGCGGTTTTCGCACCACGCCGTATCCCGCGCCGTTCCTGCTGCAGCATATCAGTGAGCATGGCGGCCGCATTCTGTTCTCCAGCGATGCCCATGATGCCGCAGCGCTGCTTTTTCGGTTTGAGGAGAGCGCACAGTTTGCCCGCGCCTGCGGCTTTACCACCGCTTGGACACTGACCCCCCGTGGTTTTGAGGAATTCCCTCTGTAAAACAAAAAAGCCGCCCTACCGGCGGCAAACGCAAAAAAAGAGCTGACCCTTGACCGAACCGCCGTTTTCCGGCATTTCCTTCGATCAAGGGTCAGCTCTCTGCGTTCTTATTATCTAACATCCTTGGTTAACCTCTCTTTCTGCAGTCTCGGTACACGCCAGCTCTTCAACCCCGATCTATTCCGGTACACTTCTCTTTTTTTCCTTGGATATTCCCTGAAGCGGGATGATCTTATATGTCGGAAGATCCGGTTCGGTTGGTGCGGCACGTCCGGCGGCTCATTTCTCGCATCTGAGCCTTCAGGTGTTGCTTACCTGTACATTGGTATCACCCTTTCTGATTGTAATATATCACAACGTAGCCCCATTTTCAATATGTAAAATTGTACGAATTGCACCATTTTCTTTCGTGCAAAACACAGATTTTCCCATTTACTTCCATGTGTTCATTGACAGGTTTCTACAGCGGTGTTATATTTAATATGTTGGGTCAACCGCAAGGTTGACCCATTTTCTTTTTTATTGCAAAGAACTTGCTTTTTTATCCGGAAGGATTATAATGGCGGTACAAATTCTTAACAGGGATGGTGTTTGCCGTGCAAAAGCAACCGCGAGATATTCTCCACGGGCCACTTCTTCCTAATATCATTTCTTATACCGTGCCGATCATTCTCACCAGTGTGCTGCAGCTGTTGTTCAATGCAGCCGATCTGGTGATCGTCGGCCGATTCCGTGGCAGCGCATCCGTAGGTGCCGTGGGTGCTACCACATCGCTGACCATGCTGATCATCAACCTGTTCATGGGTGTCTCCATCGGTGCCGGTGTGTGTGTTGCCCACGCCATCGGCGGAAAGCAGGAAAAAACACTGCACCGCCTTGTACACACAGCAGTACCAACCGCGCTGATCAGCGGTATCGTTCTCACTGCGGTTGGCATTACTTTTTGTGAAAACTTCCTTCTTTGGATGGACACGCCTGCTTACCTGCTTCCTTTGTCCTCCCTTTATATGAAGGTGTATTTTGGCGGCATGACCTTCACCATGGTGTATAACTTCTGCGCTGCGATCCTCCGCGCCGCCGGAGACACCAAAAGTCCGCTGCTGTTTCTGACCATCTCCGGTGTCATCAACGTCATCCTTAATGTGGTCTTTGTCACCGCTTTTGATATGAATGTGGAAGGCGTTGCGCTGGCTACGGTCATTTCGCAAGCCATCTCCGCTGTTTTGGTAGTCATGGCACTGCGTCGGCGCAAGGATGGGTGCCATCTCTCCTTACGAAAGCTCCGCATCTATCCTTCTCAGCTACTGCGTATGCTGCGCATCGGCCTGCCGGCCGGCATCCAATCCTCGTTGTTTGCTATTTCCAATGTAACAATCCAGTCCTCCATTAACTCGTTTGGCGATGTAGTGGTTGCAGGTAATGCAGCCGCCGCCAATTTGGATGGATTCCTCTATGTGATCCTCAACTCTTTCAGTCAGACAGCCATGACCTTCACCGGTCAGCATGTTGGAGCAGGCCTGTCTCAACGGATCAAGAAGATCCTGTGGCGCTGCTGCATATGCGCTTCCGTCGCCGGCATAATAGGTGGCGTGTTGTTATACACATTCCGTCAACCGCTGCTGAGCATCTATATCACCGATTCTCCCGAGGCGATTGCTTACGGAGCAATCCGTTTTGTCTATATTGCACTTCCCTATTTCCTCTGCGGTCTGATGGATGTAGTCACCGGTTCACTGCGTGGTATGGGTGCAGCACTGGCGCCCATGATTATCTCCATTTTGGGTGTCTGCGGTCTGCGCATTGGCTGGGTTCTCACCGTTTTCCGTATCCCACAGTTCCACACGTTGGAAATGCTGTATTTCTCCTATCCCATTTCGTGGGTCATTACCTTTGCTTTCCAACTGCTGGCGTTTGCCATTTTCTATCGCCGAATGCAAAAAAACTCCGTTACATTATAGTGCATAAAAACACCGGCACCCAAAGGGTGCCGGTGTTTTTGGCGCAGCGGGTGGGATTCGAACCCACGTGGATTGCTCCAAACTGATTTCGAGTCGGAGTCGCCATTCAGACTTTGAAGGAAAACGCCGGATTTTCGCAGACAATGCGAGAGCTTGAAAACCCTTGAAAAATCAGCACTTTTTAGCCCTCGAAGGCAAAAATCCCCGAAAAACCCGATGCCACAAGGAGTTCGAGTAAAATCAGGTTTTGGGGAGAAAAAAGCCGTTTGGGGAGAAGATGGGGAGAACTCGGGGAGAAAACACAGTGATTTGCAGATAACACCTACCTATACCGAAGACTAAAACAAAGGTGGTTATCAGCATGACTGAAAACATGAAATACTACGAAGCTATCCGCAGAGAGTACCCCGAAACGATTTCCAAAGATCAGTTCTATCGGATAGCGCACATCAGCAAAGCAACAGCCCTTCATCTTCTGCAAAACGGGTTGGTCCCTTGCAAGGACTCAGGAAAGAAAACTCGCCGGTACACAATCCGCACCGACGATGTAATCTTCTATATGATTGACCGAGAGCTGCACCCGGAGGTGTATCACGCTCCCGATAATTGGTATCAGGGACGCTCCGGTCATTACACTTCGCGCATCACTTATCGGACAGAGTTGAGCAAACTCACCGATGAAGAGCTGAAAGCCTTCCGCAAGCTGATTGAACATGAGCTGAAATCCTACGGTGATCTCCTGACCGTCGTGGATGTGGTCGATATAACCGGCTA
>SVLK01000005.1 GCA_015067975.1 Oscillospiraceae bacterium
AGTATCGTTAACTGCCGTTCCCGCCCAAATACCGAATGCCTGATCGGTCATTCCCATCGCTTGTCCCATAATGGGAAACAATACGATCATTGCCATATCGAACAGAAAAGTAGCAGACATAGCATATGTTTTGGTATTTCGATGATGAATGGAAGGATGATAACGAATGATTAAGTTTGCAATTACCGCCGCGATCGTGTTGGTGTGCCTGTTCTTTATCGTGCTGCTGGCAGCACTCATGCTCTGGGTGATCATGAAGATGCTTCGTAGCATGTTCCCTGATAAGTTCGCCCCTGCTGCAAAGCGCACGGAGGATGAGGTATGAATGTCAATCCCTATGAAATGACCCGTGAGCAGTTGGAGCGTTATCGCACGAACTGTATGAATCTGTGCTATCACTATACTTCCCTCGCAAACATCTATGCCAACGAAATCAAGCGCTGTACTACGCGCCTTTGTGCTATGGGTGTTGACCCTGATAGACCGAAGGATGGTACTAAAGAAAAATAGCCGCTGATTAGCGGCTATTGCGGTTATCTTTTTCGGAAACGGTTGAATAGTTTTAGGATTGCATATGTCCAAAATATTGCATCTCCGATGGTATGTAAAGGACTTTCTAAACTTGTGAAGCCTTTGATGAAGATGGTAAAAAATATGCCCCATGCGGCATAAATTCCGGAGACTATTTCTTTCATAAAATCTTTCCTTTCTTGGGGGTTGTGCAATGTCAGTTCCTTGGTGGTATCCTGCGAGCTTCTTTGGCTCTCTTGTGTTTGTTCTTTTGGTAGATGATCTCTATCATCGTTTCTGTGCTAAGAAGTGTAATTACGATTGTTCTTCTTGCAAGGTTAAGTCTTGCCAATCGTACTGGTGTCACAGAAAGCGCGAGAACAAGCAGAATAGCCGCTGATTAGCGGCTATTTGATGGATTCAATTTCTTTGATGAATTTGTCACTTGCGGCTTTTATCTTTTTTAATGTTTTGATTTCTGCCGCATCGATTTTTCCGTCATTCTTCATGGCGGCAAGTTCGCAAGCTTGCTCGAATGTTTTTGTCATGGAAACCATGTTTCTGATTTGCATCTGTATGTAATCGTTCATTTCGTTTCCCCTTTTTTCTTTTTTTATCATTATACTATGCAAAGGCGAGGTGTCAAGTATGAAAAATTTGAAAAGTGTAGGTCAATATTTCGTAGCATTGGCTCTTGCGGTAGTGGTTTCTGTGATTTCTGTTATGCCTGCACATGCAGTTGATTTGTCGTTTTCTGAAACTTTTTGGTCTATTCCCGATTGGGATGATGCCAAGGTTTATGTTACAAATTACTGGCGTAGAGAATATGATTTTGATAATGGCGTTTTGCTTTCTCGTGATGTGCTTGATGACTTGTGCGCGAGTTTGAATGAAGTGGGTTTTCCTTGCAAAGTCGTTCCTCAATCTCAGCCATCTGGTCTTTTGGCCTATTATATTATTGGTACTGGAACTGTTCCTGTTGAAAATGTTTGGGGTGTTTCTCGTGAACTTTCGATTGAGTATTTTGTTCATACCAATTTTAATGGTGCTGTTTATTATTCCGAACAGGATTCTTCAAGTTCGTTGTTGAATAGTATCGATGTTCGTTTGCGGAATATATATAACACTCTTCATGACTACATCGGCGATTTGATTTATTTAGGCTTCGCGTCTTTGGATGAAGGCATTGAGGTTTTGAATTTGCGGTTGCAGCTCCTCACCGGATATATTTCCGGTTTTGAAGATGACCCCTCTACACCCTCAATTATGTCTAAGATTGATGATCTCATTGCTTCTGTTGAAAATCTTTCGGTTATTGGTGGCGGCGGTGATGTGTACTTTGACACTGCCCCCATTACCACCAAGTTAGAACAAGTCGCGTCTTCTATCAAATCTGCGATCATTACCGCTAATGACACTTCGGCGCTTGAAGATACCATCAAGTCTTTCCAGTACGACTTTGACGATACTTTCAGTGATCTCAAGCATTTGTTGTACTACGTAACAGAAATTTTGGATTTCTTCTCTGGTTTTGCTTTGATCTCGGCAGTAGTCGTTGTAAACCCTTTCAACCATTTCAAGAGCAATTTCAAAGCGAATTTTTCGTTCAGTTGCGTTCATCTTCTGTCCTTTCTCCCCGTGTGGCCGTTAGGTCAGCCTTTTGAATCTACACTTTCAAATTGCTTACACTTGCAGCATCTGCTCGTTGCAGTCCATGCACATAATGCGCACGGCCTTTGTGGCTCTCACGCTGTTCTTGCAGCACGGGCACTGTAACTTCCGTGTGCTGCTCGGCTGCCTGCCCCCGCCCACCGGTGCACCGCCCGCAGCCGTTCCGCTTGCTCCGGTACTGATTGGCCGCCATACGCTGCCCCGGCTGATGCGAATTTCTGACCATCCTTTCTCCAGTGCGTACTCGGTCAGCTTGTCATTCCCTGTGCCTTGCGTGTTCCATCCATACTGCCCCGCCTTGATGCATACAAGGCCGCACTTCTCGGCAAGCTCCTTGAATTTGCCGTTGTGGTATTTGCCCCCTCTGCTCACTTCCTGTATGCCGTTCTCCCGGCAGTACAGATGGACCATTTCATGTAGCAGCGTGTCCAACAGTTCTTCGATTTCGCAATCGAGCATTTCTGCGGCAATGTTCATTTCGTATGTCTCGCTGTCCTTGCGCTTCCATACCTTTCCGGTGGTGCAGTGTCCATATGTCCCCGGCTTGCTCTGCACTGTGATGATTGGCAGCGGCAGCGCCCCGCCCCAGAAGTCGGTGTTCAGCGTGTTGTACATCTTCTCTAACTGCCCCACCGCACGGCTCATCTTCGTTGTCTCTTTCATCTTTCGTACTCCTCTCATAATCCTCTGTATGCGTAGCAAAGCTCGCTCGCGAGCTTTGTTGCCATCAATTCGCATACCAACGGCAGACCAGTCAAAGACTGGCCGTCTCACGCAAGGCCACTCGCGAAAAATTTTTTTCGGCTCTTACGCAACCGGAAAAAATTTTTTGGTCTTGACGGGCTGACGGGGGTATGCAACTCTCGTACCCCCTTGACGCCCGCCCCCACATCTGCTAAAATTGAAACAAATAGAAACGCCAAGGTAGTCAATACCTCGGCGTTTCATGCATTTTATGAACTTTTGCATATACACTTTCAAGAGGGGAGAAAGCTATGAGAAAGTATCGCAGAATGACTTGGACAGACCGCTTGAAGATTGAAGTGCTTTACAACTCTAACCATACATATCAGTTCATTGCCAATGCCCTTGGCTTTGCTGTGTCGTCCATCTACACAGAGATAAAGCATGGCTTGTACCCTCATTTGGGCGCTGAGCTAACGCGCCGCCCTTTGCATTACTCTGCCCAGATTGCGCAGGACTACGCTGACGCACAGGCCACGGCAAAGGGTGTAGAGATAAAGCTCGGCCACAACTATGCTTATGCAAAGCTTGTGGCCGAGCTTGTTTCTTCCGGTTGTTCTGTTGATGTGATTGTTAATGATTTGAAACGTGAAGGTAAGTGGACTGTTTCCACTACCACCCTTTACCGCTATATTGATAAGGGGTATATCCCCAATGTCACCAATAAGGATTTGCCCGAGAAAAGCAGACGTAAGAGGAAGCATAACGAGGTAAAGGCAGCACGCGCTCCCAAGGGTACGAGCATCGAGCGCCGCCCCTATGAAGTGAATCACCGCTTGACCTTTGGCCATTGGGAAATGGACAGCGTCATAGGACGCGCAAAAGGTCAAGCGGAATCTTTGCTTGTGCTCACCGAGAGAAAAACGCGCTTCGAAATCATCATTCGTGTTAAAGAGAAATCATCAAGCGCGACGGTCTATGCTTTAGATCGTATACTCCCTAAGTTCCCCAAGGGTACATTTCAAAGCATCACTGTCGATAATGGCAGCGAGTTCCAAAGCTGCTACGAGATGGAGCATGACCGGAGCGGAACAAAGCGGTTACAGGTATACTACTGCCATCCCTATACTTCTTGTGAACGTGGCAGTAATGAGCGTAATAATCGTATCATCCGCCGTTACTTCCCTAAGGGTCAATCCCTCAAACGAGTCACGCAGAAGCAGTGTGACTATGTCGCAGACCGCATCAATTCCATGCCTCGCAAAATCCTCAATTACCATACTGCCAAGGAACTTTTCGAACAAGAGCTTGCTGCCCTCACCGCCACTACCTAAAAATTTTTTCAATTATTTTTTCGAATGGGGTTGACAATTAAGGCGACTTTTTCCATAAAAAATTACAGAAGCAGACCCTTGATCTGCTCCTGTTCAAAAGCACTATATCTTGCGGTTTTTGCCGCTCAACCCCGGAATTTTCTCCACTGCCCGCAGCAGTAAAAGACCCAGCCCAAAGCAAACGACCGCTTCGCCAAGGCCCACGCTCATTGCATTGAGCGCAAAGGCGGGGAGAAAAGCATCAACGCTTCCACTTTGTTGCCAGGCGATCACCGCGCCGACCAATATTGCGTTGCACACCACCGGCGGCAGGGGGACGAAATAACGGCTGCGGCATCTGGCTGTCCAAAGTCCGGCCAATAACGTGGCCAGAGAACCTACCACCATATCCAACGGGCCGTAAGGACTGATGAGGTTGGCCACCCAACATCCGGCAAACAGACCCCATGCTGTTTCCGGGAAGAAAAATGGCAGCACGCACAACGCTTCGGACAAGCGGAACTGTACCGGCCCGAAGGCAATGCCAAACACCGAGGAGAGCAGTGTCAGCATGGCGTATAGTGCGCCTACCACTGCGGCAATCGCCAGTTGTCGCACAGAAAATTTGCGCATAAAAAATCCTCCCATTTTTTGTTTAGAGAACGGCTCCGCTCAGGGCGCCGAACGAACACCGCGTCAAGCGGTGCTTGGACAGGGTATGGAAACCTGTCGGAACGAGTATAGCATGAAAGAAAGAAGAAGTCCACAGCCTTTGGCTGTGGACTTCCCTTATTTTGCACTTTTTAGCTCTAACTGCAGCATCTGCTCCGGCAATGCCAGTTCAGGGAACTCCCGATTCAACGCACGTACATCTTCTGCCATCAGATCGTAAGCCTCCCGCGGTGCATCCGTACCGTACAGCGGAGAAAACCCATGCTGGTTCAAATATCCACGAACCTGTGCGCACTGCGTCTCATCGCTGATGGTGTACACAAAAAGCGGTAGATCCGAGGCGATATCACTGGCGTCATCGTGGAACATCTCTCCGCTGCGCTGCATTTCCGGTTCACTGAACTTTGGAGCAGCACCGTCGGCACCATCGTTGGCAGTCCCGATTCCCAAAAGAGGCAGCAACTGTAAGGTGATCACCAGTACGGCGCAGGCTGCCACGGCAGAAAGAATTTTACGATAGGAGGTGCGGCGTACTTTACTTTGCGGCGTAATACGAACCTGCTCCATAACACGCTGAGTGAACCCCGCGGGGGCGGTTTCCGCGCCCTCCAAACCGGACATTACCTCATAGTAGGCACGGCAGGCCGAGCAACTTTTCATATGTGCAAGCATCTGCGCGCGCTCATCTTCCGGCAGAGTCCCGGCAAGCAGCGCGTCGATGCGGTCAAAATCACAGGACATGGTCATCCTCCTCTCCTTTTTGTATGACGGAAGAGGAGGGGAAAAAGTTCCCCTGTTGCAGTAAAATTTGCCGCAATTGCTTTTTTGCCCGATTCAGACGGGATTTTACTGTGCCGCTCTCCAATCCCAACAGCTGTCCGATTTCTTCGTAGCTCAGCTGCCGCATCTGGCGCAGCAAAAAGATTTGGCGGTGCTCCGGCGTCAATGCGTCCAATGCCTGCTGCAGGGCCTGCTGCAGTTCGGCAGCTTCGGCTGCCTGCTGAGGTGTCCCTTCAGCGACCAACTCCGTTTCGTCCTCCAACGGCACAGCAGCGCGATGGCGCTTTTCCTTGCGCAGGAAATTAATGGCGGCGTTGGTGGTCAGCTGATACAGCCATGAGGAAAATTTGCTCTCTCCGCGGAAGGCAGGAAGACCCTTCCATGCGGCCACAAAGGCTTCCTGCGCCACCTCCTCGGCGTCGTGAGCGTTGCCGCACATGCGCAGAGCCAAACGGTATACACTTGTCTCGTAGGTCTGCACCAGCTGGGCAAACGCATCGGCGTCACCTTGCTTGGCTCGCGCTACGGCATGCAGCTCGTCCATCACTTCAAATCCCTCTTAATGCCGGCGGCTATGCGGTAAGCATCCTCCAGCGTATTCATGCGCACAATTTGCTCTTTGTAGTAATTAGCGTGAGAAACACCCTTAAGATACCAGCAAAACTGTTTGCGGGCCTCCAAAATAGCAATGTGTTCGCCCTTGTCTTCCACGGCCATTTCAATCTGACGTATCGCGGTATCGCATCGCTCTGTCAAAGGGGGCAGAGGCGGAATCGCCTGCCCCTCCAAGGCAGCTTTCGCCTGGGCAAACAGCCACGGATTGCCAAAGCTGCCGCGGCCGATCATTACCATATCGGCACCGGTGGCATGCAGCAGAGAAACGGCGTCCTCCGCCTTAAATACATCACCGTTGGCAATTACCGGAATAGAGACAGCCTGCTTGACCTCGCGAATGGTGGTCCAGTCTGCCTGTCCGGCGTACATTTGTGTGCGGGTACGCCCGTGTACGGCTACGGCTGCCACACCTACCTGCTCCAACGCTACGGAGAGTTCTACCGCGTTAATGCTGCCTTTGTCCCACCCACGGCGCATTTTCACCGTCACCGGTACGGGAGAAGCCTTTACAACTGCTTCCGCTACACGGGCGGCCTTGTCAATGTCGCGCATCAGCGCGCTGCCGTCGCCGTTGGAAACTACCTTTCCAACGGGACAACCCATGTTGATGTCAATGAAATCTGCTCCGGAGATTTCTGCGGCGATTACAGCAGCTTCGGCCATACATACCGGATCACTGCCGAAAATCTGGGCCGAGGCGGGGTGTTCTCCGTCAAAGAGTTTTAAAAGTCCGCGGCTTTTGCGGTCTTGATAGCACAGCGCCTTGGAACTGACCATCTCTGTCACCGTCAAACCTGCGCCCAACTCGCTGCAAATCTTGCGAAAGGCCAGATCTGTTACACCGGCCATAGGAGCCAGTACCAGTCGGGAAGGGATTGTCACGTTGCCGATTTTCATGGGGGGAGCCTCCGTTGTTTTACTGCATTTTGGATGATTATATCATACAAAGAGCTGCTCCACAACGGCAAAAAGAGGAGGCGGGCAGCGTCGCTGCCCGCCTCAAGTGAGGAGAAAAAAGAGAAGTCAGATCAAACAAACCAGCAGCCATACCAAGCCGATTGCCGCTCCGCCCAACAGAGCCGAAATCCACGGTGTTAGCTGCAGCTTTGCTTTTGTCGCTGTGCCGCCATGGGTGCGGGCATAGTTCTTGGCGATGCGGACTGCCTGGTCCACTAGCTGCTGAGAAGTAACGCCGCCGCTGCCGGCGGCTGCGTCATTACGAATGATAAAAATTGCCTGTTCAAAAATACGCGGATCAGGGGAATCCACCACGATGACCCTACGGGAAATGCCTTTGACCAAGAAATGTGCCCTCCTCTTGCCGTGTGATAGTCAAAGTATCTCCGGACAAGGGCAAAGTTATACGCCGTCGCAGGAAATTCAAAGTGCAACTTTTCCCCGCGGTTCCTGCGGAGGAAGATATAGCACCAATACGGCGCAGTCGTCGCTGCAGCCTTTCCTGCTGCGTGATTCGCTGAGAATCAGTGTAGTCAGCGCTGAGGCGTCGTTGCCGTTCCAACCGGCCAGCAGGTTTTGCAGCCACTCATCATCATTCTCGTCGGCAATTCCGTCACTGATCATCACGAAGAAGCTGCCGCCCGGCAAAGATAAACGGGTGTAAGGAGGAGGCTGTGTGTCGTTTTGCAGTCCGGCAGGAAGTGCTGCAGCAGTAAAACGGCTGACAGAGCCGCTGCGCTTGAGATAGGAAGGGGCAGCACCGTATTTATAAAGAGTAGCACTGCCGTTACTGCGCTGCAGTGCCAGCAGGTCGATGGTGGTGAAGCCGCCACCATCTTCGCCCCGCAGCGCCAACGCTGTATTCAAGGTTTTCAGTGCCGGCACAGGGTCAATTCCGGCTTTCAGAAACTGCTGCAGAAGTCGGATGGTCATGGCCGCTTCCCGATGTGCAGTTTCTCCGCTGCCCATTCCGTCGGACAGCAGAAGATATAGTGTGGACCCCACCTCAAAAACGGCCAGCTGGTCGCCGCATATATTGTTGCCCTGCCGTGGCCGCAACGCAGATCCGATGCGATACCCCAGAGGGGTGGCAGGCGCCATGGCTTCTACAGCGCCTGCCGTGCTGGAAAGGAGGTCTCCCAGTTGGGCATATTGATCCTGTGCCTGCCGTCGTGCTTCACTGAGCCGGCGGTGGTATTGACGGCGCAGCAAATAGGCGCGCACCTCTGTGTTCACAGCCGCAAGAAAGGCTTGGAGATGTACGCAGCGAGAGGTGAAATATAGGGGGAAATCCTGTGGCAGCGCTTGAGAGCGTCGTAGGATCGTCGGGCAGGCATCGTTGAAGGCGTTGTAGGTAGTGTTATAGTTTTCCTGCCAGCAGTTGCTGCACAGTACGCAGTCGCGGCAAACCTGCTCGGCAGCCCGGTCAAAAATCACCGAAGGATTCTCTGGCGGAGAGACGGTTGTCCCGCGGAAAAAACTGTCATACAAGTCGCGAAACGCAGCGGCAGACTGCTGCAGCTGCACTTGCGGCTGCGGTGCAGCGGGCAGCTTTTCCGATAAAGATATAGAAGAGGAATGCAAGCGTTTTGGAAGCAATAGAAAAAGTACGCTGCCACACAGTGCCTCCCATAGGTGGGCTGCAGGATAGTCAGTGCCCAGCAAGGTAGGAATCACGGCGGCTCCCAGACAAAAGCCAAGAGCGCTCAGTTCTCTTTGATGCTGCAGCCATGCAGCCAGTGCACAGCTGCATGTTAACAAGACACAGCTGACTGCCACGGGGGACTGCGGTACCAGATCAGCTGCGAGGCCTACACAAAATCCCAATGCGGCGCTTTGACAAGGGGAGCAAAAAGAGCAGCACCAAAGAGCCGGTGCGGTGAGGAGTGCCCGACCTAAAGAAAAGCCGCCGGAACTTTCCAAGGGTATGATCGCTAAGCAAAGCGCACATGCCAAAAGTGACAGCGCAAGATGCTTTTTTGCCTTTTCCTGCGCAGAAAACAGCCATGAAAATGCAATACAGGAGGCAGTTTGTGCGCATAAAGCACAGAGAAAGACGGCACTGTACCACAAATCGCGGTCCAACAGATAGACTGATTGTACCAGCGTTGCAGCGATAGCAGCGCAGAGCGGGCGAAAGGCGACATGCTCGTAGAGACGGGTGTCGTAGAAGGCGGTGTTGGCAGAGAGAATCAGGATACAGGTGGCCAGAAAACGCAGACCCGACTGAAAATCCAGAAAAAGCCAGCTGCCGCCGAAAGCACCTAACAGACATAGAAAACCAGCCTGTCCGGGGGTAGCTGCAGCTACCATGGCTAAGGCAAAGGGGGCGTGGATGGAGGAAAATTGAGATGCTGTCAGCAAAAAGGCAAGCACCATCTGCAAAAGCGCCTTTCGCTGCGGCAGACGGAGCAGTGGAAATTTCGGTTTCATGGACAAGGCCTCCTTTTGCTACTATTGTAGAGATAAAGGAGGGAAAAAGCTGTCGGGAAATAGAGATAGGAATAAAGAACTCCGGATTTTTCTCAAAATCCGGAGTTAGGAGGTGTTTATTCGTTGATTTGAGCGAAATAGGCGCGGGCAACATCGATATCCTTGTGGATTTGCGCTTTTAACTCCTCTGCACCGGCGAAGCGTTGTTCACCGCGCAGGTGAGAGAAAAACTCCAACCGGATGCGCTGATCATAGAGATCACCGTCGAAGTCCAGAAGGAAGGTTTCCACGGTGATGATGCCGTTATCACTGACGGTGGGGCGGGTACCTACGTTGGTGACACCGGGATAGCTGCGGCCATCGGGCAGATAAACGCGGGTGATATATACACCGTGGCTGGGCACCAGCACATGAGCGGGCACAGAAAGGTTGATGGTGGGAATGCCGATGGTACGGCCAAAGCGCTGCCCGTGGCGCACGATTTGGCTAAGGCAGTGGCGATGACCGAGAAATTCCGCGGCGCGGTCCAACTGACCGCTTTCCACCAGCGTGCGGATATAGGTGGAACTGACGGTAATGCCATCATGTTCTACCTTAGGAATAATGTCACAGCCAAGTCCCAGCTTGGTGCACATTTCCTGCAGTCGTTCCGGTGTACCTTCGTTTTTATAGCCGAAGTGATAATCGTGGCCAGCCACCAAATGAACTGCGCCGTTTTCACGGATCAGCAGCTCGGTAATAAAATCCTGCCAGCTGCAGTGCATCATATTGTCATCAAACGGTGCCAGAATGACGCGCTCAATACCGTAAAGCCGCTGCATGATCTCACGGCGGTCCTCCGCAGAATTGATGAGAAACACCGGCTTTCCGGTGACCACCTCTTTGGGAGGGCGGTCAAAGGTAAACACAGCGCTTTGGACATTCAGTTCCCGGGCGCGCTGCACGGCGCGTTGCAGCAGCGCTGCGTGGCCGCGGTGCACACCGTCAAAAAAGCCCAGTGCGATTACAGATGGTTGGTTCAAAGTTGTCACGCTCCGAAAAAGTTTTTCAAAGAAGTCATGGTGCCGTTTTCCAGCCGGCTCAGACACAAAAAAGTGCCGTCCATGCCGTATACACGGTAAATCCCGTCGGGAAGGGGCTCGTGAATGTAGAAAGCATTGCCGTTACGGCACAGCGCTTCCACACGGGGGTGGGCAATACGATAGGATGCGTGCTGAGCAAACAGAGTATCTACGCTGCGCAGCAACGCTTCCCCCTGCTGCTGCACTTGATCCAACGTCACGGCATCGTCCAGTGTATAGCCGGCGGCCATGGTGCGGCGCAGTGAGCTCATGCAGCCGCCGCAGCCCAACGCTGCGCCAATGTCATGGCACAGTGTGCGCACATACGTGCCTTTGGAGCAGAGGATGCGCAGAAGATAGTCGCTCTCACCGATCTGCTCCAGCACTTCCAGCTCATAGATAGTGACGGCGCGGTTTTGGCGCTCCACTTCCTGCCCCTTGCGAGCCAGTTCATAGAGCTTTTTGCCGCCGATCTTGATGGCGGAAAACATGGGCGGGATTTGAGAAATCTCGCCGGTAAAGCGGGGGAGAACGGCCTGGAGGTCGGCCAAAGTGGCGCTGACAGGGTGGGCTTCCAGCACTTCGCCGCTGGTATCCTGCGTATTGGTGACTGTGCCCAGATGCAAACCGGCCACATACTCTTTACTGCCGTTTTCGGCAAAGCTGACGGCGCGGGTAGCCTGTCCCACAAAGACAGGCAGCACACCGGTAGCCATGGGGTCGAGGGTTCCGGCGTGGCCGATCTTCTTGGTTTTCAAAATGCCGCGCAGCTTGGCACACACATCCATGCTGGTCCAGTCAGCGGGTTTGTCAATGATAATGATACCGTTTGCCATTATGCACCCACCACTTCCTGCACAGCTTGCAGAACGGCCTGTTTCACCTCGTCCAGCGTGCCGTTCATAGTAGCACCGGCTGCGGCACGGTGACCGCCGCCGCCCAAACGGGCGCACACCTCGGTAGCATTGACGCGAGGGCCGGTGCGGACAGAGATCTTCACAGTGCCGACGCGCAGTTCCCGCAGCGTGATGGCACAATCTGTGCCCTCCACCAGTGCGGCCAGAGAACTGAGCTCTTCAATATCTGCCTCGGTGGCGTGCATTTCTTCCCGCAGGGACAGGGGAATCTGCATGACCACCACACGGTCATTATCATAGAGCTCCATATGGGCTGCCATGTGGGCCTCCATCCGCAGACGCACCTTGCTCTTGGTGCGGAAGAGCGTCTTATTGACAAAAGCAGTGTCAATGCCGCAAGCCATCAGCTCTGCGGCAATCCGGTGGGTGTTGGCAGTCGTGTTGGAATAGACGAAACAGCCGGTATCGGTAGAAATGGCTACATAGAGGGGCAGTGCGATGGCGGGGGTAATATCGGTCAGTTCGCGGATGACAGCAGAGAGAATCTCGCCGCAGGCGGCGGCCGATGCGTCCACATAGCTCTCAGCGGCAAAATAGCTGTGAGAGGGGTGGTGGTCGATAGCCAGCTCAATGCGGCCACGGTAAAGAGCGGCATTGGCAGGCAGCAGATCCGGAACAGCCACATCGGTGGACACCACGTGCTCCGGCTGCCAGCCTTCCGGCGCCCAGTAAGGCTGTGCGTAAGGCAGGTAGGTAGAGGTGATCTCCGGATTATAGAGGAGATAAGCCTCCTTGCCCAAATCGCGCAGGGCCTGACACAATGCGGCGGCGCAGCCAATGGTATCACCGTCGGGACGGACATGGGTCAGGATCAGCACGCGGTCCATAGCGCGCAAACGCGCAGCAACATCAGAAATGCGCATGGAGGAGACCTCCTTTAGTCGTCGAGAATGATATGCTCGTTGGCGGGATTGGCGGGTTTGACATGATTGAGCATGTCCAGAATATGAGCGCCATGGGCAATGGAATCGTCAGCAAAGAACTGCAGTTCGGGAGTATAGCGCAGATTCAGACGGTTGCCCAGTTCACGGCGCAGGAAGCCGGAGGCGGACTTCAGACCGCGCATCAGATCCTTTTCGCCGGTGCGGTCCATGGCGGTGAGATAAATGCGCGCATAGCGCAGATCACTGGTAGTATCCACATGGGTGATGGTCAGCATGGACTGGGCCACGCGGGGATCCTTGACAGAGCGCAGAATGTCGGACAGCTCGCGGCGGATCTCGTCGTTGATGCGGCCGATACGGTTGGATGCCATAGAGAGAACACTCCTTTCACGGGGGTGAAAATTTCAAAATAAGAAAGGATGGGGCGGGCGAACGCGCCCGCCCCACGGATACGGATTACTGAGGAATTTCTTCCATGGTGAAGGCTTCCACAATGTCGCCTTCCTTAATGTCGTTAAACTTTTCGATGCTCAGGCCGCATTCGTAGCCGGAAGCAACTTCCTTGACGGAATCCTTGAAACGCTGCAGAGAGGCCAGAATACCTTCATGCACCACGATGCCGTCGCGCACCAGACGCACCTGGCAATCCTTGCGCTGCAGCTTGCCGTCCTGCACGTAGCAGCCGGCAACGGTGCCGACACCGGAGACCTTATAGGTCTGGCGGATCTCGGCGTGACCAAGGATCACTTCGCGGAACTTAGGAGCCAGCATGCCCTTCATAGCGGCTTCAATCTCGTTGATAGCATCGTAGATCACGCGGTACATACGCATATCCACGTTGGCGCGGGCAGCACTGTCGCGTGCGGCGTTGTCGGGACGGACATTGAAACCAACGATGATGGCCTGAGAAGTGGAGGCCAGCATCACATCGGACTCGTTAATGGCACCCACACCGCCGTGAATCACACGAACGCGGACTTCTTCGTTGCTCAGCTTTTCCAAAGAAGCCTTTACAGCTTCCACGCTGCCCTGTACGTCGGCCTTGACGATCAGGTTCAGATTCTTCATCTCACCGGCCTGGATCTGGCTGAACAGATCCTCCAGAGAGACCTTGGTAACAGGCGCATTGGCACGGGCCTTCTCCTCTTCCTTACGCTGCTCCACCAGCTCGCGGGCCAGCTTTTCGTCGGCTACAGCGTTGAACACAGCGCCGGCGGTGGGAGCTTCGCTCAAACCGGTGATCTCCACGGGAACGGAGGGGCCGGCAGAGGTGATCTTCTGGCCCTTATCGCTGACCATGGCGCGCACGCGGCCCACGGAAGTGCCGGCGATGATGATATCGCCCTGCTTCAGTGTGCCGTTCTGCACCAGCAGCGTAGCCACGGGGCCACGGCCCTTGTCCAGACGGGCCTCGATGACAGTACCCTGTGCGGCGCGGTTGGGGTTGGCCTTCAGCTCACCCACTTCGGCAGTCAGCGTCAGCATTTCCAGCAGATTGTCGATGCCCATACCGGTTTTGGCGGAGATGGGGCATACGATAGTCTCGCCGCCCCACTCTTCGCAGACCAGACCGTACTCGGTCAGCTGCTGCATGATGCGGTCGGGGTTGGCGGTATTCTTATCCATCTTGTTGATGGCCACGATGATGGGGATCTCAGCGGCCTTGGCGTGGTTGATGGACTCGATGGTCTGGGGCATGATGCCGTCGTCGGCGGCAACCACCAGAATGGCAATGTCCGTGACCATGGCGCCACGGGCACGCATGGAGGTAAAGGCCTCGTGGCCGGGAGTGTCCAGGAAGGTGATGGGCTTGCCGCCGATCTGCACCTGATAAGCACCGATATGCTGCGTAATGCCGCCGGCTTCACCGCTGGCCACATGGGCGTTGCGGATATAGTCCAGCAGGCTGGTCTTGCCGTGGTCGACGTGGCCCATAACCACAACCACGGGGGCGCGGGGCAGCAGATCCTCTTCGGCGTCCTTGTGATCGTCGATCAGCTTCTCTTCAATGGTGACCACCACTTCGCGCTCCACCTTGCAGCCCATTTCCTCGGCAATAATGGCGGCGGTATCGAAGTCGATCACCTGGCTCAAGGAGGCCATGATGCCGTTCTTCATCAGGCACTTGACGACCTCGGCACCGGTTTTCTTCATACGGCTGGCCAGCTCACCCACGGAGATCTCGTCGCCGATTTCTACGGTGACAGGAGTCTTCTTGATGATCTCCAGCTGCAGGCGGCGCATGCGGTCGGCTTCTTCCTGCTTGCGCTTGTTGCTGAAGTTATTGTCGCGCTGCTTTTTGTTGTTGCGGAACTTCTCCTTGCCCTGAGTCTGCTGCTGGTCGCGGCGGCCGCGGCTGCGGCTGTCGGCCATATCCTGCAGCTTCTCGTCGTACTTATCCAGATTGACATTGGTGGCCTTGCGGGTATCCACCACGCGGGTCTCGGGCACGCGGGTCGTAGGCTTGGCAATGTTCTGAACGGGCGCGCTCTTGGCCTGCTGGGCGGGGGCGCTCTGCGTCTTTGCAGGAGCAGTGTGCTGCTGCTTGGGAGTAACCGCTTTCTCCTCCTGCTTTTTCTGCTCGGGTTTCTTTTCTTCCACTTTCTTCTCCTCGGTCTTGACGCCTTCGGCGAAGATGACATGGATGCCGGAAACCTGATTGTGCTGGGTCAGATACTCAAAAATCAAGGACAGCTCGCTGTCGCTGAGTACCTGCATATGGTTTTTGGGAGTTTCGGCGTACTTGGTCAAAATCTCCGTGATCTGCTTAGTGGGGACGCCAAAATCCTTGGCCACCTCATGCACTCTGTATTTGTTGACTACGCTACCCAAATATAGCCACCTCCATCGTTGTGATACGGCAAAACGGATTTCACCGTTTGATATAACTTACTTCTTTTTGATTGAGCCTTTTCCCTTCTTTACGGGGCGGCTGCCCGCAAACCGGTCAGCAGGGGAAGGCGCTGTGTTTTTGCGCACGGTGTTTTTGCGCGGCGCGGATTTTTTCGGTGCTGCGCTCTGCTCCGCTTTCGGTGCGGGAGCAGCCGGGGGCTCGGCTTTGCGTTTTTTCTTGCCCTGCTGCACATTCTTTTCGTGCTGCAGTTGTTCGCGTTTACGCTCTGCAGCGCGCTTGGCCTTGACGCTCAGCTGTGCGGCAGCTGCACCGTAGCGGGCTTCATCCAGCACAGCCAGCTTTTTGACGATCGACTCGGCAAAGCCGATGTCCGTCACGGCGGCCATCGCACAACTGGTGCGGCCCAGCGCACGGCCCAGATCGTCCTTGTTGGCGCTTACTGTCAGACACAGGCAGGCGCCGGACTGCGCGAAGGAATAGGCGCGGCGCACACTGCTGGCGCCGGCATCCTCTGCCACCAGAATGACGCGGGCATGCTTGGCGCGGGCGGCAGCACCTACCGGCTCCTCGCCGATTTCCACGAGGCCTGCCTTTTTGGCAAGGCCGATCATTGATAAAATATGTTCCATTACGCTTGTTCCATCTGTGCTTGAAGCGCGTCATATACGTCATCCGGGATCGCCAGTTCAAAGGCGCGTTCCAAGGCGCGGGATTTGCGGGCCTTTTTCAGACATTCGGCATCCGGACACACATAGGCGCCGCGGCCGGACTTCTTACCGGTGGTATCCAGAACGATCTCGCCTTCCGGCGTTTTGACGACGCGGATCAGCGCCTTTTTATCTTTCATGGTGCGGCAGCCCACACACTGACGCTGGGGGATCTTCCGTTGCTTTTGCATGGGACACCTGCTTTCTGTCAATCAGTCCTCTTTATAGGAGGCGGGCTTGATATCGATCTTATAGTTGGTCAGGCGGGCGGCCAGACGGGCGTTCTGACCCTCCTTGCCGATGGCCAGACTCAGCTGATCGTCGGGGACGATGACGCGGCACGCCTTGCCTTCGCTGGCCAGACGGACTTCCAATACGTCGGCGGGAGCCAGCGCTGCGGCGATGAACGCGGCGGGGTCTTCGCTGTACTTGATAATGTCGATCTTTTCGCCGCGCAGCTCCTCCACGATGGCGTTGACACGCTGACCGCGGGGGCCGACGCAAGCACCGATAGGATCCACGTTTTCGTCGGCAGACCAGACAGCCATCTTGGTGCGGTTGCCGGCTTCGCGGGCGATGGAGCGGATTTCCACAGTGCCGTCAAAGATCTCAGGGACTTCCAGCTCGAACAGACGCTTGACCAGACCGGGATGAGTGCGGGAGATCAATACCTGAGGACCACGGGTGCTGCGACGGACTTCCACCAGATAGACCTTGACCATCTGGCCTTCCACCAGCGTTTCGCCGGTTACCTGCTCGTTCAGGTTCAGCACGGCATCGGTGCTCTCGCTGCCGGTACCGATGCGCAGATGCACGCTGCCGGTGCGGGGATCAATGCGATTGACGGTGCCGGTGAGGATCTCGTGCTGCTTGGAGTTGAACTCGTCATAAACCATGCCGTGTTCAGCTTCGCGCAGGCCCTGAATGATGACCTGTTTGCCGTTGCCGGCAGCAATGCGGCCGAACTCCACATTCTCCACAGGCAGATTCACGATGCCGCCCAGCTCGTGTTTGGCGGACAGAGCCTTGGCGGCGGCCAGAGAAATCTGGGTGCCGGGGAATTCCACTTCCTCCACGACTTCCTTCTGGACATACATCTTCAGCTCGCGATGCTCTTCGTCCACGTCGACGATCACGTTCTCCACACCCTCGTGGTCACGCTTATAGGCGGTGGTCAGTGCCTGAATGATCTTGCCCATCATAAAGTTCTGGGGGATTCCGCGTTCCTTTTCCAACATTGCCAGTGCGGCAAAGATTTCTTCACACTTCATAATCTGTTTCTCCTATTCTCTATGAAAACAATCATTAAAATACAACACGCAGACGAACCAGGGCCACTTCCGCTTTTTCAAAGCGCAAAGTTTCCTTACCCATCTCCACTGTTACGGCACCGTTTTCGTAGCCGGACAGAACACCGGCGAACTCTTTACGGCCGTCACGGTTTTTATAGGTCTTGACCAGCACGGGGCTGCCCATAAAACGTTCGAAATCCGAAGGACGCTTCAGCACGCGCTCGGCGCCGGCGGAAGACACCTCGAACATATAGCTTGCCTCGATGGGGTCCACCTCATCCAGCAGATCGCTGACTTTGCGGCTGACGGCCTCGCAATCGAGGATATCCACGCCGCCCTCTTTATCCAGATACAGGCGCAAAAACCACTGGCCTGCCTCACGGACGTATTCCACGTCCCACAGTTCACAGCCCTGCTCGGCCACGGCGGGGGCGGCCAGCTCGGCTACGATCTCGGTCACTTTTTTCATGCCCGAACCTCACATTTTTCAAATTTTAAGCATTGGATTTTGCCCATGAAAAAGAGCGGACCCGAAGCCCACTCTGACAAAAACATACCTTACAATGGGAGTGTAGCATAAAGATGGGGAAAATGCAAGGCTTTTTATGGAAAAAGATGGTCGAAAAAGTGCTGTTTTTAACAAAAAATACCCTGCAGTAAAGATACTGCAGGGCGAGAAATGCTATTTTCCGTGACGTAAACGGGAGAAAAGACAGGAGAGAAGAAAAACAGCCAGATTCACCAGAACGACTGTGGCACCTACGGGCGTGCTCACCAGATAGGAACAGGTCAAACCTGTGCAGAAACATACTACGCTGAGAATACCGGAGCACAAAACCACGGAGCGAAAGCTTTTGAAAAGCCGCATGGCGGTCAGAGCGGGGAAAATCACCAGAGAGGAGATCAGCATGGCACCCATCATACGCATGCCCAACACAATGGTCAGCGCGGTCAGCACGGAGAGGAGCGTATTATACCAGTTGACTTTCACGCCGGTGGCGCGGGAGAAGCTTTCGTCAAAAGTGATGGCAAACAGTTTGTGGTAGCACAGTACAAACAGCACCAGCACGGCGGCACACAGCCCGATGCTGAGGGCTACGTCGCCGCGGTCCATGGCCAGAATGCTGCCGAACATGTAACTATCGACATCGGTGGTCATGCCGGTGGTGAGGCTGGTGACTACCACGCCGATAGCCAGCGCAGAGGCAGATACTACGGCAATGGCGGCATCGGCGCCGATAGAGCTTTGCTCAGTCAGACGCAGCAGGAACAGGGCGGCTACGATCACCACGGGGATCGACACGGGCAGCGGCGCCCAACCGCAGGCCATGGCAATGGCCAGGGCGCCAAAGGAAACGTGGCTTAATCCGTCACCGATCATGGAATAGCGTTTAAGCACCAGCGAAACGCCCAGCAATGCGGCGCAAAGAGAAACCAGAATACCCACCACAAAAGCGCGGAGAATAAACGGATAGGTGAACATTTCCAACAGCAACATCATCTGCGATCACCTCCAAACCGTTTACCGTAGGGGGAAGCAAGATACTCTTCCACACTGCCGCAAAACCATTGGCGGTGGCCGGCGTGGAGAATGGTGGTGGCATAACGCAGTGCGTTTTGCAAATCGTGGGTGACCATGACAATGGCAATTCCCTCGGTTTTGTTCAGGTAGTGCAGCGTGCGGTACAGATCCTGTGCGGCGGTGGGATCTAATCCGGTGACCGGCTCGTCAAGGATCAACAGCTCACCGGCGGCGCACAAAGCGCGGCACAGCAAAACGCGCTGCTGCTGCCCTCCGGAGAGCTCGCGATAACACTTGTCTTTCAACTCCAGAATGCCCAGTTTGCCCATGTGCATTAATGCCTGTGATTTTTCGGCGCCGGTATAGAAAAAGCGACGCTTTTTGGCGTTGAGAAATCCGGAAAGCACGACTTCGCTGACAGTAGCGGGGAAATCCTTCTGCGCCTTCGTCTGCTGGGGGAGATACCCGATAGCGCCACTGCGCAGGGAGGCGTCCAGCGCAATCGTACCGCTGAGCGGTCTGAGAAGACCCAACAGACTTTTGAGCAATGTGGACTTACCGGAGCCGTTTTCACCTACGATGCACAGATAATCACCGCTGTGAACGGTGAAATCCAGATGCTCCCAAATGGGACGGCCCTCGTAACCCAGAGAGACATCGCGGCATTCAATCAAATTTTTGCGTTCCATATCAGGACAGTCCCTCCTTTAATACATCCACATTGCGCCACATCAATGCAAGAAAGGTGACACCGTCATCAAATTCAGCGCGGCTCACCGTCTGGCAGGAGTGGAAGGTGCGCACCTGCGCACCGGTGGTCTCGGCGATGGCATTGGCGATCTTTTGACTGCTTAATTCGATCGTATAGACCACGGGGATCTCTTCGGCATTTACCTTATCGATCAGGTATTTTAATGTGGCCAGAGATGGCTCCGTATCACCGGCGCAGCCGTGAAAAGCAGCGCGATAATCCAGGTCATATGTCTTGCAGAAATAGAGCAGCGGGAAACGGTCGCCAAATACCAATGTGCAGCGGCGGGCATCGGATACTACGGCACGGAAAGCCTGATCCAATGCGCTCAACTGCGATAGGTAGGCATCCAGATTGGCGCGGTACGTCTCTGCGTGGGAACTATCGGCAAGGCACAGCGTATCACAGATGGCACGGCACAGTTCAGCAGCACCTACGGGGGAGGTCCAAATGTGTTCATCGTAAGAAATTTCGTGGTGGTGCTCGTCCTCTTCGTGCTCGTGTTCGTGGTCATGACCGGAAGATTCCATACCCTCCACGATTTCCTCTTCCAGCGCATCAATATGGTCCATCATGCGCAGCGTATGACCAATAGAATCGCCGGAGGCTTCCAGCGTTTCCTGCACCCAGTATTCGCTCTCGCCGCCGTTATAAATAAACACATCGGCGCGGGACATCGTAATTACATCCAGCGGTGTAGGCTCAAAGCTATGGGTTTCCCGCCCGGCAGGAACCAATAGCACGGCGTCAACATATTCGCCGCCGATGGCACGAACAAAATCATAATAGGGGAAAAGAGAACAGACGACCTGCAAACGGTCGCTTGTGTCCGCAGCATGACCGGCGCAGCCACTCAACAGCAATATTGGCACCAGCAAGCAGGAGAGAAGTATCTTTTTCACACGTTGTCCTCCTGTGCACAGGATTGACACAGCCCGTAAAACAGGGTGCGGCGCGGGTTGATGCGGAAATGATGTTCTTCGGACAGATGACTGTACAACTCATCCAAATGAGCGCAGGTCATATGCTCGATGAGGCCGCATTGCTCGCACTTGATGATAAAGCAGGCGTGGCCGTGCCGATGGGCGTGACAATACTGATATCGGGCACCTTGGTCGGTGACGATTTTGTGCACGATGCCGCGCTGCTCCAGTTTCTCCAGCTGACGGTAAACGGTGGTCAGGCCTACAGCTTGACCTTGCGCATGAAGCAAGTCTGTCAGTTCGGCGGCGGTACAGCCGTCAGTGCAGGATTCCATACAAGAGAGCACTGCCTGCTGCTGGCGGGTCATATAAGTAACGGACATAAATGTTCCTCCAATTTGAAAATGAAAACCATTTTCAAATTATACAGATTGATACGGAATTGTCAAGAAGGCGTGAAATGACAAATAAAATTTCGTAAAAAGAAAAAATTTCTCAAAAAGAAAAAATGGGTAAGGAGAGTGGGAATGGGTTCGGTGAAAATGCAAAGAAAGACGTAGTCAAAACAACGAAAATGTGAAAAATGATGTGGGAAATTTATGAATTATGCTAATTGCATCAGCAGAAACTATCGGGTATACTTGTGATTATCTTTAAAAAAGCCCCTGCTTCTGCGTGGGAACAGGAGCTTAATTCCGGAAAAGAAGATGAGAGAGTTTCTTTAAGGGAAAAAATAGAGCAAAATCTCGAAAAAAGGAGAGAACTATGGAAGAGAGAAAAGGATTTAAAAGTACGTTCGGATTTTTGATGGCGGCTGTTGGCAGTGCTGTCGGTCTGGGCAATATCTGGGGATTCCCTAACAAGATGGGCAGCAATGGCGGTTTCGCGTTTTTGTTGGTCTATATTATTTTAGCAGTACTGTGCGGCTATATTGTTATGGTGGGCGAGCTGGCCATCGGCCGTAAGACCGGTAAGAGCGCCATTGCTACTTATCAGACCCTGTCCCGTAAGTTCAAGTGGTTGGGCTGGCTGGCGACGCTGTCCCCGTTCCTGATCCTGTCGTTCTACTGTGCGCTGGGCGGCTACTGCATTAAGTATATGGTACTGAATGTGGGTAATTTGTTTGGCGCGGAATTCGGCACCAACGGCTTGTCCGGTGGCGCTGTGTTTGAAGCATTTATGCTCAATCAGACCGAGGGCGTGGTGTTCGGCATTATTTTCCTGCTGCTGACCATGCTCATCGTTATGGGCGGCGTAGCCGGCGGCATTGAAAAATTCTGCTCCGTGGGCATGCCTGCGCTGGCAGTGATGTTGGTGGTCATTATTATTCGTTCCTGCACGCTGCCCGGTGCCGTGGAAGGTTTGAAGTTTATGTTTATGCCCAACTTTGAACCGCTGAAGGAGAATTTCCTGGGCGTGCTGGCCACGGCCGGCGGCCAGATGTTCTTCTCCCTGTCCCTGGGTATGGGCGTTATGATCACCTATGGTTCCTATCTGGATAAGAAGAAGGATATTGCAAAGAATGCCCTGGTCATTATCTGCTTTGATACCTTGGTGGCACTGATGGCTGGTCTGGCTGTGCTGCCTGCTGCCTTTGCTCTGGATCCTGAAGGAAAGATCGGCGGCCCCTCTCTGCTGTTCGTGACGCTGCAGAATGTGTTTGACAACATGGGCACCATCGGTGCTGTGTTCGGCATCATTTTCTATCTGCTGGTGATTCTGGCGGCTGTGTCCTCGTCCATCTCTTTGCTGGAAGTGATCGTGACCCACTTCTGCGACAAGGCTGCCGCCAAGGGCAAGGGTGACAAGCGCAAGGCTTACAGTGTGATCGCTGCGCTGGCTGCATCCGTGCTGATGGTGCTGGTGTGCCTGGACGGTCTGGGCTACAGTGGTTACTGGGTGCCCGGCCGCGTGCTGGTGGACGGTGCATGGCAGTACACCGCAATGTATAATGATTGCTGGCTGGACTTCTTTGATATGCTGTCCGAAGGCATTATGATGCCTCTGGGTGCATTGCTGATGTGCCTGATGATCGGCTATGAGATCGGTCCCGATGTGGTGCGCGATGAGATCGAGCGTAACGAAGGCCACAAGATGAAGAGTTACGGCTTCTTCAAGATTTGCGTCCGCTTCATTACGCCGCTTCTGATGGCCATGGTGCTGATCGGCCAGATCAAGGACTTCTTCCTGTAAGAAAAAATACACCAATACACTCTCATAAAAACAAAAGCGCCTCTGCTCCGGCAGAGGCGCTTTTGTTTCATAAAACATGCAAATCAGCCGCAGGAAGGAGCTTTTTTGCCAAACAAGGAAAAAGGGGAAGAGTTTTTCTTGCAATACGGGCAAAAATGTGATACATTGCAGCAGGACAATTGAATATAGAACAAACCATAATTTCTATGTTGCCGCTGAAGGGGCGGCAAAAAAGGAGAAGACTATGAAACGCAAAATCCTTGCTCTTTTCCTGGTGTTGATGACGGTTAGCGCTGTACTTTGCGGATGCGGAGACGGCAGCAAGGACCCGGGCACCGAAGGAAATCATGGCTATGAAGAGCGTATGACCAACAACGAAATCGTTGTGGGTATCGCTCAGGACCTGGAGGACAGTCTTGACCCGCATTTATCCGCGTCGGCAGGCAGCAGAGAGGTCTTGTTCAACATCTACGAGGGATTGGTCAAACCCAATTCCGATGGTGAATTGATCTGCGCGGTTGCCAGAGATTATGACATCTCTGATGACGGTCGGACGTATACCTTCTATCTGCGTGAAGGTGTCCAGTTCCACAATGGCCAAACCGTGACCGCAGCAGATGTGGTATATTCCATTCAACGCTGCTGCGCCGACACGTCAAAGGGTGTTCCTTTGGTGGCGGCGTTTTCTGTTATTCAGGAAGTCAAGGCTGTGGACGAAATGACGGTGAGCATTACCATCGAGAAGGCCGACCTGGACTTTTTGAGCTATCTCACCGAAGCGATCGTGCCCAACGGATATGACAAGATCGATACCTTCCCCATGGGCACCGGCCCGTTCAAATACGTCTCCCGCTCGCCGCAGGAGAACATCATCATGGAGAAATTTGACGGCTACTGGGGCGA
This sequence comes from Oscillospiraceae bacterium, assembly GCA_015067975.1. Lineage (GTDB taxonomy): Bacteria > Bacillota > Clostridia > Oscillospirales > Oscillospiraceae > Vescimonas. The sequence continues at coordinate 23,643 of SVLK01000005.1, forward strand.
AGGCGCAAAACTGAACAAAGTGACCTACAAGGTGTATGAAGACGCTACGGCACTGGTGATGGCTCTCAAGGGCGGCGCCATTGACCTGTGCGCCCACCTGACCAATGCGCAGGTGTCGCAGCTGGACGAGGCGCAGTTCCAGATTCTGGAGGACACCATGAAACTGGTGCAGGCGGTGTATCTGAATCATCAGGCAGAGCCTTTTGATGATGTGGCAGTGCGTCAGGCGCTGTGCTATGCCATCAACCGCCAGCAGATCATGGACTTTGTGGCCGGTGGCCGCGGCACAGCGGTGGGAAGCAGTATGTATCCTGCCTTCGCTAAGTACTTTATGCCGGAACTGGTGGACTACTATCAGTACGATCCTGCTAAGGCCAAGGATCTGCTGGCCAAGGCCGGCTATCCCAACGGTTTTGACATGACCATCACGGTGGCTTCCAACAACAAACCCCATGTGGATACCGCCGAAGTGGTGGCCGAACAGCTGCGCGCCGTGGGCGTGAATGCCAAGGTGCAGCTGGTGGACTGGCAGACATGGTATGACGATGCCTATAAGGCCCGTAAGTTCCAGTCTACCGTCGTGGGTCTGGATGCCAGCTATATGACGGCCCGTGCTATGCTGGAGCGCTTTACTTCCACCAGCTCCAAGAACTTCACCAACTACAACAACTCCGAATATGATGCGCTGTTCGCACAGGCGGTGGCCTGTACGGACATGGAGCAGCAGACCGGTATCTACAAACAGATGCAGAAAATGCTGACGGAAACGGCAGCCAACCTGTATATTCAGGATCTGTGCGACCTGGTGGCCATGCGCCAGCAGATGACAGGACTGCAGTTCTATCCCACCTTTGTGATGGATCTGTCCACCGTGGGCTGGACGGCAAAATAATAGGATTGACGGTCTTTGGACCGAAAGAGAAAGAGGCGATCACCATGAAATATGCAGTGAAGAAGTTAGGATTGATGCTGCTGACCATGCTGAGCGTCTCTTTTCTTGCTTTTTTGGCTTTTCAGATCATTCCCGGTGATCCTACCAACACGATTCTTGGCACAGACGCAACACCGGAACTGGTAGCGGCGCTGCGTGCGGAATTGGGGCTGGATCGCCCGTTCTTCGTGCGGTATTTTGACTGGCTGGGCAGCTTTGTACAGGGCGATTTCGGCAAGTCCTACAGCTACAATATGCCGGTAGCGGAGATGCTTTCCGGCAAACTGGGCGTGACGCTGCTGCTGGCGGCACTATCCTTTTTGCTGACGGTGCTGGTGTCGATTCCTGTAGGTATTTTCAGCGCCGACCGCGGTGGCTGGATGGACAAAAGTGTGACAGTATTGGGACAGGTGACGATGGCGGTACCGCCGTTCTTCATCGGTATTTTGCTGACGTATCTGTTTGGCCTGCTGCTGCAGTGGTTTACCCCCGGTGAGTTTGTATCGCCCCAACAAAATTTCTGGGGCAGTATCGGTTATCTCATCTTCCCGGCGGCGGCGATTGCGATGCCCCGTATTGCCATGACGGTGAAGATGCTGAGAAGCGGGATCCTGGAGGAATTGAACAAAGATTACGTCCGTACGGCGCACAGCCGCGGCAATGACCGCCATGCGATTTTGTATCGTCATGTGCTGCGCAATGCGGTGGTGCCCACGGTGGCGTTTCTGGCGATGACCATTGCCGACATTGTGGCCGGCAGCGTGGTGATCGAAAAGGTGTTTGCTATTCCCGGCATGGGACGATTGCTGTTCAGCTCCATTGCCAACCGCGACTATCCCGTGGTGCAGGCTGTCATCGTGCTGATGGCTTTCTGGGTGGTACTGGTAAACTTTATTGCGGATTTGATCAATCAGCGGCTGGATCCCCGGCTGCGCTTGCAGTGAGGAGGGGACGGCGATGAAAAAGAACTACTATTTGCGTGCGGGCCTGGTGATTACCGCACTTGTGACAGTGCTGGCAGTATTGGGATGCTTTTGGACGCCCTATGATCCCAGTATGATGAACAGTGCGGAGGTATATGCTGCGCCCAGCTTGCATCACCTGTTCGGTACAGATAATTTTGGGCGAGATGTTTTCAGCCGCGTGATGAAAGGCATTTCCACTACGTATCTGATCTCGCTGTCCACGGTGGCATTGGGCGCCGGTGTGGGCGTGATCGTCGGTGCGCTGACCGGCTATTTCGGCGGCGTGGTGGACGAGGTGCTGATGCGTGTCAATGATGCAGTAACGGCGTTTCCCAGCATTCTGCTGGCGTTGGTACTGATTTCGCTGTTGGAGTTTGGAACGTACAATGTGATTTTGGCACTGGGCATTGCCTTTGTGCCCAGCTATGCCCGTGTGGTGCGCAGTGAATTTGCACGCCACCGGGAGATGAACTATTTGAAATTGGGGCGCATGATGGGCGCATCCCACAGACGCATCATGTTCGTGCATATCCTGCCAAACACCCGCGCGGTGATCTTCCCCACGCTGGTGATCGGTTTTAATAACGCAGTGCTGGCAGAGGCCAGCCTCAGCTATCTGGGGATCGGCGTGACGCCGCCGGATGTGTCGCTGGGATACATGCTCTCGGAGTCCCAAAGCTATATGGGCAGTGCGCCGTGGTACGTTTTGTGCACCGGCGCGACCATCGTGCTGCTGATTCTCGGCTTCAGCTTGCTGGGCGAGGGCCTGCAGCAGGAGAGGAGGTAAGACTATGCTGGAAATCAAAGACCTCCATGTGCAGTTTCACACCTCTGATCATGAGGCGGTGCGCGGTATATCCCTGCAGGTACGTGATGGCGAGATCATGGGACTGGTAGGTGAGTCCGGTTCCGGTAAGACGGTAACGGCCATGATGGTGGCAGGACTTCTGGGCGCGGATCGGGCCAGAATGGAAGGACAGATTTTACTGGACGGTGTGGATCTGCTGCGTGCCGGCGGTGAAGAGCTGCGCCGGCGGCAGGGCAAGGACATCGGCGTGGTGTTTCAAGAGCCTATGAGTGCGCTCAACCCGGTCATGCGGATCGGTGCGCAGGTGGAAGAGAGCCTGCGGGTGCATACCAAACTGAGCAAAGAAGAGCGCAAAGCACTGGCATTGCAGGCACTGCGGGATGTTGATCTGGACCATGCGGAGGAAGTATACAACAAATACCCCCACGAGTTGTCCGGCGGTATGCTGCAGCGCGTGTGTATTGCGGCGGCCATCATTAACCATCCGCGGCTGCTGCTGGCGGATGAACCGACCACCGCACTGGATGTGACCATTCAGGCGCAGATTTTGGAACTGCTGAAGCGGCTGAACAGGGAGAGAGATATGTCGGTGTTGTTTATCTCCCACAATCTGCATGTGGTGCGCAAGCTGTGCACGCGCGTTGCAGTGATGGAGAAGGGTTTGATCGTGGAAGAGGGAGAGACGGAGCAGGTGTTCTGCCAGCCGAAATCCCCGTATACACAACGGCTGATTGCAGCTATCCCCACAAGGAGGAAGATCGATGGCTGACAAGGTGTTGGAAGTAAAAGATCTGAATGTGTGGTATCGGCCCAGCGGCACGATTCGCCGTAAAAAGCTGGTACAGGTGCTGCATGATGTGAATTTTGACTTGTATCGCGGTGAAATTTTAGGCTTGGTGGGCGAGTCGGGCTCCGGAAAAAGCACGTTAGCCAAAGCGGTACTGGGTATGATACCGGATACTACCGGCACAGTGACGCACTATACCAAGCGCCCCCAAATGGTGTTTCAGGACCCCGCGTCCAGCTTGAATCCGGGCCGCACAGTGGGTTGGATTCTGGAAGAGCCGCTGCGGATCTATGGCAAATACGATGAGGCGGAGCGGGTACGCCGGGTGAAGGACATTATTGCCCGTGTGGAGCTGCCGGAAGACAGCTATGATAAGTATCCGCGGGAACTGTCCGGCGGACAGAAGCAGCGGGTGTGCATCGGCATGGCGCTGATCCAGCGGCCGGGCCTGATTATCGCCGACGAGGCGGTATCGGCATTGGATGTGACCATTCAGGCGCAGATCCTGAAGCTGATCGCCGACCTGCGGCGGGAGTTGGGAATTTCGTATTTGTTCATTTCCCATGATCTCAACGTAGTATATCAGCTGTGTGACCGGGCCATCGTGCTGAAAAATGGGCGGATAGTGGAACAAGGGGACGTGGAGCAGTTGTTTGATGACCCCAAAGAAGAATACACCAAGGCGCTGCTGGCTGCGGCGCAATAAGAGGACAGAACATGACAGAGGAAAGAAAAGAAAAAATCCTGCGCCGTGCCAACGACAGTGAGGCTTTTTTGCAGCATAACGGCATTCGCTTTGTGGATGCATCCGAGGGATGCATTGTTGCCAAGCTGACGCTGCAGCCGGTGGTGATGAACAAGTGGGGATTGCCTCACGGCGGCGCGCTGTTCACCATGGGCGATGTAGCCTGCGGTATTGCAGCGCTGACGCTGCGGCAGGAGTCGCTGGTCACGCTGAATGCCAGCATCGACTATATGGACGGTGCTTCACCGGACGGCGAAGTAACGGCCGTTGCCAAGGTGGAACGCATGGGCGGCAAGACATGTTTTTGCTCGGCAGAAATGTTTGACTGCAACAACAAGCGAATCGCCAAGATGAATGTGGTGATGTATTACACCGGGGCGAAAATCGAACTGTAAAAAAAGACCGGCTTGCCGGTCTTTTTTCAAAAGGAAAGACAGATGAAGTTTTTTAAAAAATATCAAAAACTGCATATCTGGCTGCTGGCTGATTTGGCGGTGATCGGGCTGTTCCTGCTGCTGCGCGGCAACCGGGCACTGATGAATGCATTGACGTGCTATATAACCGAGCCGCTGAAGCGAGGATTGGCTAAGGTGACCTATCTGGTGGAGTTTTCTGTGGCGGAAATGCTGATCGTCATCGCCGTGGGCGCGGGAATTTTACTGCTGTGTGCAGCGGCACGCCGTTTGGTGCAGAGCCAACATAAATGGCAGAGTATTTACCGCATGGTTTTGGGAGCGGTTTGCGCCGCTTTGAGCCTCTATGCAGCTTTTTCTTTGCTGTGGGGTGTGAACTATTATACCGACACGTTTCAGGACAAAACCGGTATCTATGGTCGGGAAGCGTCGGTAGAGGAACTGACGCAGCTGACGGAATTTTTTGCACAAAAAGCGGCGGAAACGGCGCTTGGCGTAGTGCGGGACGAGGAAGGCACATATGCCGAGTCGGAAAAAGCAATTTTTGCTGCCAGCACAGGTATTTACGAAAATATCTATCAAGAATTTCCCTTCTTGCGGCAGGAAGACCGCGTGCCCAAGGCGCTGGCTTTTTCGGATGTGTGCAGCCGTTTGGACTTCACTGGCTTTTTCTCCCCGTTTACCGGGGAGGCGAATCTGAACGTTCACTGTCCGACGATGTTTCTGCCGACTACGATCGTGCATGAGCTGGCTCACCAACGAGGCATCGCGTCAGAACAGGAGTGCAACTTCATCGCGATTGCAACGGCTACCGCCAGCGACCATCCGGTATATGAATATGCCGGGTGGCTGATGGCATATGTGCATACCGGCAATGCCCTCTACCGCGTAGCACCGGAAAAGTGGAAGGAGATCCGGGAGACGCTGCCCTATGAAGTGCGGTTGGATCTGTATAATAACAGCCTGTACTGGCAGAGCATGGAGGGGCCGCTGGCGGAGATCAGCTCCAACGCCTACGATGCGCTGCTGAAAAACTATGGGGATGAAGACGGTGTACAGAGCTACGGAACTGTGGTGGACATGCTGATCACTTACTATCTGGACAAATAAAAGAAGCAGGGCGTAAAAGCCCTGCTTCTTTTATTTGCGATTAAAAACCGGGAATATTCAAGCCGCCGGTGATGCCCTTCATAGAGCTCTCCATGGCGGTATCTGCCTGACGCAGCGCCTCGTTCACAGCGGAGATCACCAGATCCTGCAGCATCTCCACATCGTTGGGATCTACGGCGTCGGGCTGGATCACCAGCGCGGTCAATTCCTTTTTGCCGTTGACAGTAGCCTGCACCACACCGCCGCCGACAGAAGCGGAAAAGCTGCTGTTCTCCACATCTTCCTGCGCTTTGGCCATTTCCTGCTGCATTCTCATCAGCTTCTGCTGCATTTGCTGCTGCTGGCGCATCATGTTGTTATTGCCGCCGCTGAAACCGCCGCGGGCACTATAACCTTTTGCCATTGTTTACTTCCTCCTATTTGACCTTAAAATGATCCAGTTTCTGAGCGGTAGCGGCCAGCTCATCCAGCCGATCCTGTGATTTAGCGGGGGACTCCTCCCAGGGGGGCGTTGCTGTGGGCTGCGTTGCTGCCGGAGGGGGAGTAGGGGCAGCGGCGCGTTTGGGCGCGGCAGCTGCCGGGGGCGTATTGCCCACCCGCAATTCCACGCGAATGCTGCGGCCGACGGCAGCGGCGGTGACTTCCTGCAGCACTGCCAGCACGACCGAGTGATTCAGCGAGGTTTTGACAAAATCGTCTTTGCAGTACACGGCCAGACAGTCGCCTTCCAGTACGCCGGAGGCCATGTTGAGAAAGACGCGGTGGTTCATCTGCAGCCGTCCCTTGTACTGGTCCAGCAGTCGCCCCCAGAGACCACTGTCAGTGGCTGCTGTCTGTGCAGCAGGAGTGGGTGCCGTAGCGGGCGCGGTGCGCTGTGGTGCGGCGTTACGCGCCGGGACATCTTCGGGGATATCAAAGACCCGTTCCCGACCATAGGGATCTTCCGGCAGAGGGGGCTCTTCCGGCAAAGGCGGTTCGTCATATTGCCGCTGCGGGGCAGATGCGGGGCGCTCGGTGCGGCGCGGCTGGGGGCGGGAAACAGGCGTTGCCACAGGAATACCGTTTTGCAGCTGCTGCTCCAACTGTTCAATGCGCTGTGCCAAAGCAGTCAGGTCACCGCTGAGTGTTTCGTCGCACAATCGCAGCAGACACAATTCTGCCTCCGTGCGGGGGTGGAAACTGTCCGGCAGCGAAGCGCAGGTGCGCTGCAGAGTATCGGTAAGATACAAAAATCGCTGCATGGACTCGTTTTTGCCCAAATCGGAGAGGGTCTTGCGGTCATATACGCCGGTGATCAGCGCGGCCGCGCCCTCCGGCGCAGCTTTAAGAATGGTCAAATCGCGGGCAAGATCCATCAATTCACCCAACAGCGCAGCTACATCTTTGCCACTGCGGTACAGTTGGTCAAACAGAGCCAGAGCGTCGGCGCTGTTCTTTTGCAGCACGCAGCGCATCAACTGTACAGCCTGAATGCTGCCGGCCAGACCCAGCACATCCAGTACGGCGCGGCTGTCCAATGTGCTGTTGGCTACGCGGCACTGATCCAGCAGGCTCAGCGCATCACGCAAGGCACCGTTGGCCATGCGGGAGAGGATCTCTGCACCGTCGGCCGTCAGGTCGATTTGCTCAGCAGCTGCGATCTGGGTCAACTGGCGCTGGATATCCTGCGGTAAAATCCGCTTAAAAGAAAAGCGTTGGCAGCGGGAGAGAATGGTGGCGGGCACTTTATGAAGCTCCGTGGTGGCCAGAATGAACACCAGATGCTCCGGAGGCTCCTCCAGAATTTTCAGCAAAGCGTTGAAGGCTTCGCGGGTCAACATGTGGACTTCGTCAATAATATACACGCGCTTGCGCAGTACGGCGGGCGTATAGATTGCCTCTTCCCGCAGAGCGCGCACATGGTCAACACCGTTATTGGAGGCGGCGTCCATTTCCGTCACATCCAACAGAGTGCCCTCGTCAATGCCGCGGCAGGCGCTGCAGCAGTTGCAGGGTGCGCCATCAACGGGATTTTCACAGTTGATGGCCTTGGCCAAAATCCGGGCGCAGGTGGTCTTGCCGGTGCCGCGGGTGCCGGTGAACAGATAGGCGTGGGCGGTGCGGCCTTCCGCCACCTGACGCTGGAGGGTGTCGGTGATATGGGACTGCCCCACAACTTCCGAGAAAGTTTTGGGCCGCCATTTGCGGTAAAGCGCCTGATACATACCGAAGCCTCCTTCGTGAAAATAGAATAACTCCTCCGCATGCAGCCACGAAGCCGGCACCCTCGCGGCACATGGATGATCCCTCTTAATGCTGCTCGGTTCCCCGCCTGACATGATTCGTGGGTATCCATTGCGCGAGACCGGCTCCGCAGCTGCATGCGGAGGAGAAGTCGTACAATGATTCTACTACAAAATATAGACCTTGGCAACAAGAAAAATGCGATTTTAGAAGGAGGAGCTCTGCTCAGCCATCATATTTTCCCACGATTTTCGTGTTCCGTGGAGGGCGTGCAGGAAGAAGATGACGGCAAAAGAGGAAACCATAGCACAACCGAAAGCCAGGGCGGGGAAGATGATCAACAACTGAGAGGCTGCAGAAGCGATGGCTAGCAGCGTCCATACGTTGCGCAGGTGGACGACACACAGATCGTAGTTGCGGCGCATTTCCACGTTAGTGAAAGCGTCGATGATCCGTTTACCTGTATACAGACTCAAACAGATGTAGACCAAGCTCAAAATTCGGCCAATAATACTTGGATTGGCAGCAATTCCGAATAGGGACATCAGCCAGAGTGCGCCGGTGTAGACGGTAAAGCCTATACACAAAGGGCGGATTTTTTGGAACAACGCGCTCTCGCGCTGAAGTTCATCACAGGCCAGATATAGTATGAGATATCCCAGCCACGCTGGCAGAATCTGCAATGTGATACCGTCTGCCGACAAAGCAAAATTGGAGTAGATGAGAAGAATCCCCCAAAACAGCTTGTTCATACGCGCCCCCCTTTTCTTGTTAACATAATCAATATATCATGGGAGACTGGCAGCGTCAAGGAAGAGGAAGCTGCGCAGAAAATTTACATCTGTGACCTTGCATTTTTGGCAAAAAGGTCTATCATATATCATGAATAAATTTGTTCTGCTGTGAGCGGAAGAAAAGAAGGGTTGAATATGACGAAAATTGATATTATTTCCGGATTTTTGGGCGCAGGAAAGACCACGCTGATCAAAAAGATGCTGGCAGAGGCTTATGTGGGCGAAAAACTGGTGCTGATTGAAAACGAGTTTGGCGAGATCAGCATTGACGGCGGTTTTTTGAAAGAGAGCGGCGTGCAGGTCAGTGAGATGTCCTCCGGTTGCATCTGCTGCTCGTTGGTGGGAGACTTCGGCGAAGCGTTGAAGGAAGTGTATGCCCAGTTCCAGCCGGACCGCATTCTGATCGAGCCTTCCGGTGTGGGCAAGCTGAGCGATGTGATCGTGGCGGTGGAGAATACCGTAAAAGACGTGCCGGAGATGAAGCTGAACTCCTATGTCACCGTGGCGGATGCTTCCAAGGTGAAGGTGTATATGAAGAACTTCGGTGAGTTCTACAATAACCAGATCGAGGCGGCCGGCACGATCATTCTCAGCCGCACCCAGAAGCTGAGTCAGGAAAAGCTGGAGGCTGCCGTGGCACTGCTGCGTGAAAAGAATGCGGAGGCTGCTATTCTGACGACCCCTTGGGATCAGCTGGATGGCAAGACGGTTCTGGCAGCGGTGGAGAAGGTGTCTTTGGCGGACGAGCTGCTGGAAAAGATGCGTCATGAGCACGAAGAGCATGAGCATCACCACCACCATGAGCACGGTGAGGATTGCACCTGCGGTTGTCATGACCACGAACATCACCACGAGCACCACGATGAGTGCTGCCATGACCACGAGCATCATGAGCACGAAGAGCATGAGCATCACCACCATGAACACGGTGAGGATTGTACTTGCGGCTGCCACGATCATGATCACCATCATCATCACCACGCTGACGAGGTGTTTACCAGCTGGGGTGTGGAGACTCCCAAGATTTTCAGTGAGGCGGAGATCCACCGGATTCTCGCTGCGTTGGACGGTGGCGAGTACGGTGCGATTCTGCGCGCTAAGGGTATCGTTCCTGCCGGCGAAGGCAAGTGGCTGCACTTTGACTATGTACCTGAGGAACACGAGGTACGTTATGGTGCGGCGGACTATACGGGCCGTCTGTGCGTGATCGGCTCGCAGCTGAAAGAACACGAACTGCACCACCTGTTTGGTGTGTAAGGAGAATTCTACATGGATATTCCTGTTTATCTCATTGCCGGATTTCTGGATGCCGGTAAAACGAACTTTATCAACGGTGTGCTGCAGGATGGGTTTGCCCGGGAGGACCGCACGCTGCTGATTTGCTGCGAAGAGGGCGAGGAGGAGTATTATCCCACCGCGCTGAGCAATGTGTTCACCACAAAGGTGGAAGATGAAGATGATCTGACGCCGGAATTCTTCAAGAAACTGGAGAAGACGTATAAACCCAAGCAGGTCATCATTGAGTACAACGGCATGTGGAACATTGAAAAGCTGTACCGTGAGGCCCTGCCCGCCAACTGGATCCTCTATCAGATCATGACGCTGGTGGATGCCCGTACATTCGAAATGTACGCCAAAAACATGGGGCAGCTGATGATGGAGAAGATCATGAACGCAGACATGCTGATCTTCAACCGCTGCAACGAGCAGCTGCGTGCTGCGCTGCGCAGCCGCAACCTGCGCATGGTAAACCGCCGCGCTGACATTTATCTGGAGAACGAGGACGGCACCAGCGAGGAGTACGTGACCGAGGATATGGCGCCCTTTGATCTCAGTTCCGGTCATCTGGATGTACCGGATGAGGATTATGGCGTGTGGTATGTGGACATGATGGATGCCCCGCAGCGTTATGACGGCCTGACGGTAAAGTTCAAGGCGATCATGTGCCACTCCAAGAAGTATAAAGGCGTTCACTGCCCCGGCCGCTTTGCCATGGTCTGCTGCGAGGATGACATGCAGTTTCTTGCCTTGGTATGCAAAGGCGACGGCTTGGAGAAAATCAAGGATCGCGTGTGGGTAGAAATCACCGCTACAGTGAAGAAGGAATTTGACAAGGCGTACGAGGCGGAAGGCCCTGTGCTGTACGTCAGTGAAATCCTACCTTGTGAGAAACCGAAAGAGGAAGTTGTGAGCTTCTAAAAAGAAAAATCCGGAGCATTGCTCCGGATTTTTTTGATCTTATAACCACGAACTGTCAAAACCGTAGGGGAGCAGCTCGTTGAGGGTGAAGTGCTTGGCCTCGCCTTTGCCGTTAAGGCAGATGACTTCCAGATCGGGGGCAAACTCCTTCATCACCTGACGGCACACACCGCAGGGTACACAGAAATCCTCACTGCGGCCGGCAATGGCAATACGTTTAAAGTCGCGGTAGCCCTCGCTGACGGCCTTAAAAATGGCGGTGCGTTCGGCACAAATAGTAGGAGTATAGGATGCGTTTTCGATGTTGCAGCCGGTAAACACGGTGCCGTCAACGCATTCCAGTGCTGCACCTACGGGAAAGTGGGAATAGGGAATATAGGCGCGATCCAGCATTTCAATGGCCTTTTGGCAAAGCTCTTTCTCAGTCATCGTTCGGTCCTCCTTGTGGGGAATCTACGGAATAAAGGCAGCAGGAATTCCTGCTGCCTTTATTGTAACGTGAAATGGGGGAGCGCGTCAAGAGAGTTCCGCTTGACCGGTGTAGAGCTGATAATACTTACCCTTTTGCTCGATCAGGTCGTCATGGTCGCCGCGCTCAATGATCTCGCCCTGTTCCAGCACCATGATAGCCTGGGCGTTTCGCACGGTGGACAGGCGGTGGGCGATGACAAACACGGTGCGGTCGGCCATCAGCGAATCCATACCCTGCTCAATCAGCTTTTCTGTGCGGGTGTCGATGGAGGAGGTGGCCTCGTCGAGGATCAACACAGGGGGATCGGACACGGCGGCACGGGCGATGGCCAGCAACTGCCGTTCACCTTGGCTGAGACTGCCGCCGTCACCGGTGATCACGGTGTCATAGCCTTGCGGCAAGTGCCGGATAAAGGTGTCGGCATTAGCCAGCTTGGCCGCTGCACGGACTTCCTCATCTGTGGCGTCCAGCTTGCCGTAGCGGATATTGTCGGCAATCGTCCCGGTGAACAGGTGGGTATCCTGCAGCACCATGCCCAGCGAGCGGCGCAGAGAGTCTTTGGCAATCTCCGTTACGTCGATGCCGTCGTAGGTGATGGTGCCGGACTGGATGTCATAAAACCGGTTGATCAGATTGGTGATGGTGGTCTTACCGGCACCGGTAGAGCCGACAAAGGCGATTTTCTGGCCCGGTTTTGCATAAAGGGAGATGTTGTGCAGGACTGTTTTCTCGTCCGTGTAGCCGAAGGTGACATCGTGGAAACGCACATCGCCCCGCAACTCCACCAGAGCTCCGTCGGGACGCTTCCATGCCCAGTGGCCGGTGCGCTGTGCTGTTTCGGTCAAGGTGTCACCGTTTTTCTCCACGCGGACCAGCACAGTTTTGCCATCATCCGGCTCGGACCGGGCGTCCATCACAGCAAAGATGCGCTCAGCACCGGCGACGGAGGCCAACAGCACATTGATCTGCTGGCTGATCTGGCTGATAGGCTGGGAAACCTGCTTGACATACAGAAGGTATGCGCCCAGCGAACCCACGTCGAACACACCGCCGATGGACAAAAGACCGCCGACACAGCAAGTGACGGCATAGTTGATGCGAGACAGGTTACCCATGGCCGGCATCATGGAGGAGGCATAAGTCTGGGCCAGCGTGGCGGCAGCGCGATAAGCTTCGTTGAGCTCGCTGAACTCATCTATGGCCTTTTTCTCGTGGTTGAAGACCTTGATCACCTTTTGACCCTCGGTCATCTCCTCGATAAAACCGTTGACAGCGCCCAGCGCCTTTTGCTGACGCTGGAAGTTGACACGGCTTTTCCCTCCGATGACCTTTACAATCAGGAACATCAGCACCAAAAAGACGAAGGAGATCAGTGTCAGCTGCCAGTTGAGCACCAGCATCATGGTGACCGTGCATACAAAGGTGAGGGTATTGGAGATCACACTGGCGAAGCTGGAGTTGATCATCTCCGACACGGTGTCGATATCGTTGGTGAAACGGCTCATCAGATCACCGGACTGGTGAGTATCGAAGTAGCTGATAGGCAGTTCCTGCAGTTTCTCAAACAGATCCTGCCGTAGTTTGGCCACAGTTTTCTGCGAGATGCGCACCATAATGCGGGCATAGGTGTAAGAGCAGCCGGCGCTGAGGGCAAAGCAGCCGAACAGCAGCGCAACCATCTTCAAAAGACCGGTAAAGTCGCCGGGGATAATATAATTGTTGATGATGGGCTTCATCAGATAACTGCTGGCAACCGAGGCCAAAGAGCTGATTACCAGACACAGCGCAACAAGAATCAACAGCAGCTTATACTGGCTGATGTAACCTACCAGACGCAGCACGGTTCCTCTCAGGTTTTGGGGGCGCTGATAACCGTGACCCTGACGCCCACCGGGACCGCCCTTAGGTGCGGGAGTTTTAGCCATGGATGCTCACCCCTTCCTGCTGCGAGGAATAAACCTCGCGATAAATGGCGTTGGATGCAAGCAACTCTTCGTGGGTGCCCATGCCGTCGATCCGTCCGTCATCCATGATGATGATCAAATCGGCATCCATAATGGAGGTAACGCGCTGAGCAATGATAATTTTGGTCGTGCCCGGCAGAGTTTCGCGCAGTGCGGTACGAATTTTGGCGTCGGTGGCGGTATCCACAGCGGAGGTGGAGTCGTCCAGAATCAGGATCTTCGGCTTGCGGATGATGGCGCGGGCGATGCAAAGCCGCTGCTTCTGACCACCGGAGACATTGGTGCCGCCCTGTTCAATGTAGGTTTCGTAGCCATCGGGCATGGCGGAAACGAACTCATGAGCACAGGCGATACGACAGGCCTCTTCGATTTCTGCATCAGTGGCATTGGCGTCGCCCCAGCGCAGGTTTTCGCGCACCGTACCGGAAAAGAGGGTGTTTTTCTGCAGGACCATGGCGCAGGCATCACGCAGATGCTCCATGGTGTAGTCCTTTACATTGCGGCCGCCCACATAGACAGCGCCTTCGGTGGCCTCATACAGGCGGGGAATCAGGCTGACCAGCGTGGTTTTGGCACTGCCGGTGCCGCCCAGAATGCCTACCGTCATGCCGGAATCGATGGAGAGGTTGATATTCTCCAGATTCCATGCTTCGGTGGACTTGTTGTAACGGAAATTGACGTTTTCAAAGCGGATAGAGCCGTCAGCTACCTGCAGCGCAGGATCGGCAGCGTCATCGGTAATCTCACTCTTCTCATCCAGCACCTCGATGATACGCTTGGCGCAGGCGATGGAGCGGGTGAGGATCATCATTACCATGGAGACCATCATTAGCGACATAAGGATCTCGGATACGTAGGTAAAGAAGGCAATCAGATCACCGGAGAGCATGGTGCCCTCAAATACATAGTGGCCGCCGATCCACATCACGGCGGTAATGGTGCCGCCCATCAGCAGCATCATGATGGGCATGAAAGTGACTACAAAACCGAAAGCGCGTTCGGCCATGGTGCGCAGATTCTGGCTGCGGCGGGTGAACTTGTCTTTCTCTTCTTCTTCGCGCACATAGGATTTGACAACGCGGATGGCGGTCAGGTTTTCCTGCACCACCAGATTCAGATCGTCGGTAGCTTTCTGCAAGGAGGTGAAATAGGGTCCTACTTTGCGAATTACCAGAATAACGGTGATGATCAGCAGCGGGATCACGGCCAAAAATACGCGGCTGAGACGGGTGGAGATGCGCAGCGCCATGATCAGCGAGGTGATCAGCATGGAGGGGGCTCGGACAAACATGCGCATGCCCATCATCAGCGTCATCTGCACGCTGGCGACATCACTGGTCAGTCGGGTGATGAGGGAGGCGGTAGAGAATCGCTCAATGTTGCTGAAAGAGAATTGCTGCACTTTCTCGTATTCGGCGCGGCGTAGATTGGCACCGAAGCCCATACTGGCGCGGGAGGCCAGTGCGGCGGCACCTACGCCCATGGCCAGCGCAGCCATAGCCATCAAGATCATCTTGATGCCGGTGGAGAGAATATAGGCCCGGTCGCCGTTTTCAATGCCGATGTTGACGATGTCGCTCATAGCCAGCGGCAGCAGCAGTTCAAAAACCGCCTCGCCGGCAGAAAAGAGCACACCCAGCACGATCAGTGCCCGGTAGCCTTTGGTATAGGGATAGAGTTTGCGGAGCATGCGTTACCTCCTATAAGATAGGTAGAATTATCGGCAAAAGTTTGCCGTATTTTCCAAAATGAACAGCTAAATATTACGCTCAAAAGGAGAATGCGTCAAGGGGAGAAGAAAACAGAGGCAGTAAACATTTTGTGAATTATTGGTTGCATTGTGCATGGTAACGAACAAAGGCGACCGGATTATCCGGTCGCCTTTATGTTGTGGTGCGGGCATGGGGACTCGAACCCCAACACATCTCTGCACGAGAACCTAAATCTCGCATGTCTACCAATTCCATCATGCCCGCGCATCTGCGTGACATTGTACCACGGCGGCGGCAGATGCACAAGTGTTTTATACGCTAAAAGGCCGCAGCGAAAGCTGCGGCCTTTTACAATTTGCTTACAGATAGTGGCGCATCAGATCGGTGGCGGTGTCGGCATCGGCACTAACAGTCACGGTGAACTTCACCATGTTCTTGTCGCTGAAACGCTCCAGCCAGCCTAAAAACTTCTCCGTCTCGTGCGCATCGCTGTTGCGGGCGATTTTCCACAGGTTGTCTACATAGACATGAGAAATATCGTAATTGCCCGCGTACAGACCGCTGATGAAGCCGCGCAGGCACTCATAAGAATTCAGATCATATTCGCCGGCATTGACCAGACGTACATTGTAGCTGATGTCGTAGGTCATATCTGCGCTGGGCTCGATGCAGACGACGCTGCCCTTTTCAGATTCCACGGATGCGTGGATCAATTCGATCAACTGCTTGGTCTTACCGGCACCGGCGGCGCCCATAATCAGTCTAACCATAAGAAATCACTCCTTCGATATATATGGTAACCAGTGGTTCCTATACTTGTAATAAAGATACCACATGGTTAAGAAAATAGCAATGAAAAAATATGCGTTCTTTTTTGTGAAAAAGAACAAGGCTCAGCCGTTCAGCTTGGCCAGCAGCTCCTGACGCAGTTCCTCGTAACCGGGCTTGCCCAACAGTGCAAACATGTTCTTCTTATAGGCCTCCACGCCGGGCTGGTCGAAGGGATTGACCTCCAGCAGGTAACCGCTCAGACCGCAGGAATACTCAAAGAAGTAAATCAGCTCACCCAGTGCATAGGCATCGCAGCGCTCCATATTGACAATGATGTTGGGAACACCGCCCTCCACGTGAGCCAGTAGTGTGCCGTCCATGGCCTGCAGCTTGATGAAGTCCATATCCTTGCCGGCCAGGAAGTTCAGACCGTCGCCGTTGACCTCGTCAAAGGGGACGATGTTGGTGGTAGCAGAGGGACCCATGCGCACCACGGTTTCGAAAAGGTGACGTTCACCCTGCTGGATATACTGGCCCATGGAGTGCAGATCTGCGGTAAACTCCACGCTGGCGGGGAACAGGCCCTTGTTCTCCTTGCCCTCGCTCTCGCCGTAGAGCTGCTTCCACCATTCGCACATGAAGCGGAAGTTAGGCTCGTAAGCGGCCAGCACCTCGATTTTTTTACCGGTGCGGTACAGCTCATAGCGTCCGCAGCCGTACTGCCATGCGGGGTTGGTGGCCATGTCGGGATTGGCACAGGTATCCATCATAGCAGCGGCGCCGCTCATCAGCGCGTCAATATCCACGCCGGCCACAGCAATAGGCAGCAGGCCCACGGCGGTCAGCACGCTGTAACGGCCGCCCACATCATCGGGAACCACAAAGGTTTCGTAGCCGGCCTGGTCAGCCAGCGTCTTCAGCGCGCCGCGAGCGCGGTCGGTGGTGGCATAGATGCGCTTGGCGGCGCCTTCCTTGCCATACTTGTCCTCCAACAGCTTGCGGAAGAAACGGAAAGCCACGGCAGGTTCGGTGGTGGTGCCGGATTTGGAAATAACGTTGACGGAGAAATCGCGGCCGTCCAGCAGCTCTACGACCTCACTCATTTGATCGGAAGACAGGCCGTTGCCGGTGAAATAGATATTGGGAGTGTTCTTTTTCTTCAGGTTATAGTTGGCAGAGCACAGGCACTCAATCACGCCGCGGGCACCCAGATAGGAACCGCCGATGCCGATGACTACCAGCGCTTCGCTGTCGCTCTGGATTTTTTGGGCGGCAGCCTTGATGCGGGCAAACTCGTCTTTGTCGTAGTCGGCGGGCAGACGCACCCAACCGGTGTAGTCATTGCCGACGCCATCGCGGTTCTGCAGATGGTCGTGAGCGATGCGCAGACGCTGTGCCAGTTCGGTTTCGTAGTTGGGGGTCACAAAGGACCGGATATTGGCCAGATTCACCTGGATCATGGATTATTCCTCCTATATATCATCGTTGGTAACTATGTGTATCAACTTATTTTACATCGTGCAACGGCAAAAAACAAGCGCAAAGCGGCGAAAAAGCAATAAAAGGGACGGCAAAAGCCGTCTCTTTTATTGCAGAAGGAAGGTAGACAGCAGCATGCGGCGGAACATCTCACCCCAAGTCAGTTTTTCTACCGCCTGTGCTGCCAGTAGTGGCAACTCCAATACGACGTGCTCTCCGCTGCGCACCGTTAAGGTGCCCAGCTGCTGGCCTGCCCCGATGGGCGCTTCTACCTGTTCCGGCAGCGAGATTTCCTGCGTTAGGGAAGAAATCTGTGATTTGGGAAGTAAGACCTGCCGCCCGGTGGAAGGGAACTGCAGCGCGATGCTGTCTTCTTCACCCAGATGCACCGGTAAAAGGGGCAGCGGCTCGGACGGTTCTACGTTGTGCAGCGTATAGGTGGAGAACCCGTAATTGAGCATGGTTTTAGCATCCTCGAACCGCTGCTGTGAAGTGCTGCCATGGAGCACTACGGCGATCAATTCCATCCCTTCGCGCTCGGCAGTGGCGCTGATGCAGTAGCCGGCACTGCTGGTGCTGCCGGTTTTCAATCCTGTGGCGCCGTCATAAAACCGGATCAGTTTGTTGGTGTTGGCCAGTTCAAATTCGCCGCCGCGCAGCGAATCCATCCAGATGGTAGTAAAGCGACGCAGATCGGGGTGGTGCAAAATCAGCTGACGGCTCATCAGTGCAATATCCCACGCACTGGAGACATGCCCCTCGGCGGGAAGTCCGTGGCAATTGACGAAATGGGTGTCGTTCATGCCCAATTCCCGGGCGCGGTTATTCATTTGCTCCACAAACAGTTCAGTCACACCCGCTACATGCTCGGCCAACGCCACGGAGGCATCGTTACCGGAAGCAACGCACACGGCTTTGATCAGTTCCTCCACGGTGATCTGCTCACCCTCGGCCAAATACACATTGCTGCCGCCCATGGATGCGGCGTAGGCGCTGACGGTGACCACGTCGTCGTAGGAAACAGAACCTTTTTCGATGGCCTCCATGGTCAGCAGCAGCGTCATTACCTTGGTGACGCTGGCGGGCTCCAACTGCTCGTGTTCGTTCTTGGCGTAAAGAACCTCGCCGGTGATTTTTTCCATCAGCAGCGCGCTGGGTGCTTCCAGTGTCAAGTCTACTGCATGTGCATGCGCCGGCAAGGCCAATAGCAGCACCAACAGCCACAAAAAACGTTTCATCCCATCTCCTCCAATGCTTTTTTCTAAGACATATGCACCTGAGACCACTTTCATACCCACCGCCATTTTTCGCCTTGCAAATTGCGCGGCAGCCTGCTATAATGGCAAAGTAAATTGCATACGCAGGGTTGGTATATCGGTATTACAGCGGCTTCCCAAGCCGTTAAGGCGGGTTCGACTCCCGTACCCTGCTCCATTACGCCGCGAACGCACGACGTTCGCGGCGACATTCTTTTGGGCCGTTTGCGACAGATTTCGTTATAGATAAACAAATTCTTTTCCCTCTTGTGATCGGTCGGTATTTTTACGGTACTTTTATAGTGCACCTATACAAAAATCGCACAGAAGAAGTTGGAGAGAAAACGCACAAAAACACACAAAAATATTAAAAACATTGAAAGAAAACGCTTTCGATGGCATTTTTGTGAGAAATGAAGTTAGCAAAAAAAAACCAGTTGATTCGTGCTGACAAAAAAGAGGACTCGTTGACTTTTTGTTAGAATTCTTCTATAATTTACCTATTAAAATATGTGCGCGGGGCATTGCGGCAATGGAACCGCATCTTACCTGCAGCTGAACAAAAGAATTGCCATTGAATCCTAAGGAAAGGGGATTGAACATATGAAAAAGAAAGTATCTTCCAACCCGCCCGTCAAGCGTCTGAGCGCGCTGCTGTTGGCGCTGATCATGCTGCTGAGCGTGGTCCCGGCTACAGTGTTTGGCGCTCCCACGGATGTCGACCCCATTGAAACGGTGGCCGATCCTGAGACGCTGACCCGTCCTGATGACATCTACGGCAACGACACCGAGCATGCCGGCAAAGTCACGGTGGGTAAATCGGTCAGCACCGGCAGTGTAACGGTTCCGCTGACCGGGTCCACGAACACAAAGCTGGATGCTTCTGACCCGAATAACTTTATGGTCACTGTGTCGCAGTCGGCGCAGGTGATGGGTATCACCAGCGAGACAAGCGTGCCCGTGGACGTGGTGTTCGTGCTGGACACCTCCGGCTCCATGGATGACAATAACCGTGCCGAGAACATGGTCACTGCAGCTAACGACTTGATTGAAGAGTTGATGGCGAGCAATGCACAAAACCGTATCGGCGTGGTAACATTCTCCGGTTCTAACGGTGACGATTTTGAAGAAACGACCACCGTGCTTTCTGCTCTGGACCATTATGAGGATGGAACCGGCATCAACTGGTATGATAACCGTCGGGCTGCCTCGAACCATATCTCCTGGAGCGGCGAGTATCTCCGTGGCCGCAATGCGGACAACTCGGTCAATACCAGCAGCACCCGCCACGGCAAATACGGCGGCACCAACATCCAGGCCGGTATTGCCCGTGGTGCGCAGATGCTGACCAATGCTACCAACACCACTGTGATGGTAGATATCAACGGCGACGGTACCGCCGATTCCCGGGTGACCCGTATGCCGGTTCTGGTCATCCTGTCAGACGGTGCACCCACTTACAGTGCCGATAACACCCAATGGTGGAACCCCAACGGCAGCACCCAGGGTGCCGGTAATACCGAGCGCAGCGTAGACGCCGGCGAAGGCTTCCTGGCTATGCTGACAGCTGCCTATTACAAAAATGCCATTGCGGAGCATTACTATGGTGCTGATTCCGACCAGAAGGCTGCTATCTACACCATTGGTGTGTCTCTGGGCAACATTACCAGCCAGTACGGTGGATACCGTGCCGGTGCTGAGACGACGTTGTCCAACCTGACGATGAACCCCACCCAGTGGCTGGGTGTCAGCATCAACAACACCACGATTGATGACAATATCAACAGCTACTGGAATGAGTATAGGGCTGGCCGGAATTTCAGCGTTGATGTTGGTATTAATAATAACAACAGCAACGGCAGCTATTCCTTTACCGCCAGCGGAACTAATGCTAATATTCTCTCCTCTGTTACCGACCTGAAGTATAATGACAGATACTGGGCAACCGGCGACAGCGACATCGGCGATGCGTTCGATGAGCTGAGCAGCGAAATCAGCAAAAAGGCGATGTCCGTGCCTACCATGGTTACTACCACAGAGGACTTCAGCGGCTACGTTACCTTCACCGATGTGCTGGGCGAGTATATGGAGCTCAAGGACATGGTGGGCATCGTTGCTAACGGAAAAGTCTACCGCGGCGTTTCCTTTGCCAAGCATCTGTCTGACTATGGCGAAGTAGGTGCGGCCAATAACAGCCCTGAATTTGATGCGCAGCTGCGCGAGGTGATGCAGACGCGTCTGAATATGTCTGACTCCATGAAGAACGACGCGGACTTTGTGGAGGAGAATCTTGCTCACGCAAAAGCGTCTGCCCATCAGGCCTACTACAACAGCGATACCGACTATGACAACAGCCTGGTCTGGTGGGGAACCACCTACGATGTTGGTGAAGAAGACACCAACATCCAGAATCTGGGCTATGCTGACGATGACTCCATCGCCTATATCGAGGAACAGAGAGCCGCAGGCAAGATCCCTGCCGGGGCCGACTGCGTGGTTCGCTCTTACTTCTTCTATGGCGCTGCCGGTGAGACGGATCAGGAGGCTAACCATGAATACCTGTACTTCGTGGTGCGTGTGAGCCGTTCTCTGACCGCTCCCTACCAGCAGACCGTGGTGATCAGCGCTCCCGCCAGCCTGCTGAGCATGGAGCGCGTGTTGATCCATGAGGAGAGCGACGGCACCTACACCGCTGAGGTGGAAGAGGAGCTGCCCGCCCGCGTGGTGTATGAAGTGGGCCTGCGCAGCGATATCAATCCCTACAACGTCAAGCAGATCGTTGCGGACAACTACAAGAACGAGACTGTCAACGGTGATGGCACCGTCAACTATGACGCAGCCACCGACACCTACAGCTTCTTCACCAATGACTGGGATCGCACCCGGGCACTGGGCGAGCACCACCGCGCCATGACCAAGGCCACCTTTGACGCGGCGGCGGACAATGCGTTCTACCGCTTTCAGGAAAATGAAACACTGTATGTGCAGAGCGGCAGCACTTACACCAAGTATACCGGCGCTACGTTGCCCAACGGCGTGTACTATTACGCACGCGAGGGCTACAGCTGGAGCGGCACGGCGACCAACGGCAAGTATACCGCTCAGCCGCAGACCTTCTATGTCAAGATGGATGTAGAGGATGATAACCGCGCTTCCATTGTGAAGAACGCCGACAACACCTGGTATATCCCTGCCGGACTCTACACGGCTTCTACGCTGCAGGTCAACGGCGATGATGCCATGAAGGATGATCCTGCGACTGGTGCGCTCAACGATGGCAATAAGACCGGCTCTGCTGCCGTGGTGGCCCATCCTCACCGCACCGGCAATGTGAATAACTCCCACTACACCGTGCTGCTGGGCAACAACGGCCTGCTGCAGATGAAGGCCAAGGATGCAAAGACGGTGTCTATTGACCGCGGCGGCGCAGGGACAACCATCATCAACAACGCTGACGGCAAGGCTGTCATGGTGGGCGATGTGCTGACCTATACCATCGAGGCCATGAACACCACCGGCGCTGTAGCCAACATCGTTATTAAAGATAAAGTTCCTGCCGGTACGACCTTTGTCAGTGCTGAGAACGGCGGAACTGAAAACGGCGGCACAATCACTTGGACCGTCAATAACGTGGCTGCCGGTGCAGCTGCAAGCGTCAGCTTTAAGGTGAAGGTTACCGAGGCTGCGCTGGACAGCGCTGTGGTGACCATTGAGAACCAGGCGACCGTGAAGATCGGCGACGAGCCTGAATATACCACCAATACCACCACCAACCCGCCCGAAGGCAAGAAGGTGACTTCTATCGGCGGCACAGTGGGCGGCGAGGTGCAGGTGGGCAGTGAACTGATCTATGAGATCCGCTATGCCAACGATACGGAGGCGAAGCAGGATATCACTATTACTGATATTGTTCCTACCGGTACTGCTTATGTTGCCAATAGTGCAACTTATGCCGGCAACGCATCCATTTTCGCCATGACTACCAACGGTGCCGGACAGCAGTCGCTGACCTGGACGCTGAAAGACATACAGCCCGGCGTTAATGGCACGGTGTCCTTCCGTGTAGCGGTTACTGCTGAGGCAGTTGTCAACAATAATATCCAGAACTATGCTGAGATTAAGGTGGGAACCCACGATCCCTATATCACCACCAACAGCACCAATACTCCCCGCGAGACCGGCGGTGTGAAGATTACCAAAACGGTGAGTGGCAGCACAGCAGATAAGACATTTACGATGAATTTGGTAGAGGCAACCGGTACGCTTAGCGGCACATACACCGTGACCAGCAATAAGACGCCGGCAACGACCACCAGCGTCACATTTACCGGCGGCACGGGTACTGTGCAGATTAAAGATGGTGAAACCCTGACCATTACCGGACTGCCGCTGAATGCACATATCGCGGTGACAGAACAGGCCCCCGGTACCGGTTGGACGCCCTCTTATACCAAGCAGACGGCCTATGTCCGCGAAGGGGAAGCAAACTATGAAACGCTGGGTGTGACCAACACTTACGCTCCGCAGCCGGTATGGTTCCAACTGCAGGGTATAAAACACTTTGTGGGTGCGGAATTCCCCGCCAATGATGTGATGACCTTCCAGGCACAGGCCTGTGATGCAAGTGGCACAGTCTACGGCTCCGGCCATGCAAATTACTACCTTGTGAGCGCCACGGCGGAGAATCCTGCCGAGGGTAGCCACGACGTGGGCTTCAGCTTTTCCGGCAGAAGCTTCACCCACACAGGCGAATTCTACTATCTGATTTCCGAACTGGTTACCGACAGCAACAAGATTCCCAATGTGGAGTATGCCGCCAACCAGTATCTGATGAAACTGGTGATTTCCGATAATGGAAATGGCGCTCTGCAGGCGACGACCACCATGCAGACCCGAGCATCTTCCGGTGACAGTTGGGGTGCAGAAGCTGCGTTTGACTGGACGACTCAGAAAGTTGAGTTTACCAACACGCACTATACTCCGGCGGAAGTGACGCTCAGCGGCAGCAAGCAGATGGGCGGCGGTCTGGCGCTGGCGGACGATATGTTCAGCTTCGAGCTGTTCGACGATATCGGCACTGCCGTTTCTGCCGCACAGCTGGTGGCGGATACGACCGACACGGCAAAGGGAACCTTTACCTTTGCTCCCCTTGTCTATGAGCTGGAAGAGCTGGGCGGTGCGGATTCCAAGACGTTCACCTACTATCTGCGCGAGATCGACGGCGGTCTGGGCGGTGTGAGCTATGATGCCAATGTGTATCAGGTCACCGTAACGCTGACCAAGAACGCTGACGGTACGCTGACGGCAGTTCCTGCCTATCAGCTGGGCGGTACGCCTGTGACGGAAATTGCGTTTAGCAACACATACACCGTGAGCTCCGAAACGGCGAAGTACAGCCCCATTGCAAACAAGACCTTGACCGGAAAGCCGCTGAGCGCAGGCGAATTCCGCTTTGAAGTGATTGCGCTGAACGCTGAAGCGACACCGGGAACGTATACGGTTGTCACAGAGCTGGTGGGTACGGCCAATGTGCCCAAGGTGGTTTCCACCGGCACCAATGCGGCTGCCGCTGCTGGTACCGCTGCTGCCGTCACCTTTACTCCCATCGGCTTTACCGATCACGGCACACCCGGTACACCCAAGAGCTACTTCTACCTGCTGCATGAAGTGGCCGGTACCGAAGGCACCGTCACCTATGACGAAACGGCCTATGTGCTGGAGATCGAGGTGATGGACCACAGCGGCGAGTTGAAGGTGGACCGTGTCAAGTATTACCATGCCGCCGTCAGCGGAGCCACGGTGACACTGGGTGCGGAGATCACGGAGATTTCCCGTGGCACCGCTTCCGAAATCGGACAGATTTCCGGCAATGCGATCCCCTTCACCAACCATTACGGTTCCGGCTACAATACACTGACCCCCGTGCTGACCAAATACTTCACGGATGTGAGCGGTACCAGTGCGCTGAAGAGCCTGTCCGGCAGTGAGTTTGACTTCGAGATTACGGACACTGCTACAAGCACAGTGGTTTCCCGCGGTACAAACCGTGCCTCTTCCGGCGCAGGCGGTGCGCAGATCGACTTTGAGACCATTGTCTACACCTCTGCCAACATGGGGACCGTCAAGGGAACGCCTAATACGAAGAACTACACGTATACGATCAAGGAAATCGAACCTGCCGGCGCTGCGTCCATTGGCCTTGCCTATGATGCCAAGACCATTGAGATGACTGTTGCGGTGACGGACAACGGCTACGGTGTGATTACCGTGGGTACCCCGGTGTTTACCGACGATGACGGTGTTGCCGGCAATGAGCAGTCCTTTACCAACAAGTACAACCCCGCCTCCACGACAGTGACGATCCCTGTGGATAAGCAGCTCCACGGCAAGACGCTGAATACGGAGCAGTTCACCTTCGTGCTGGATAAGTGGGACGGCACCCAGTGGGTGAATGTTGCCACGACCCAGAACGGTATGGCCGGTCTGGAGGCAGGTGAGGCGGCCTTTGGTCCTCTGACCCTTACCTCCGCTGATTTGGTCGGCGCGGTGCGAGGCAGCGACGGCATCATGAAGAATACGCTGAAGTACCGCGTGACAGAAAAGGCTGATACCGTTAGCAACGGCAGCAGCAACGGTATCTACGGCTACAGCAGCGAAGTCTATATGGTTTATGTCGATGTGATCGACAATGGTTCCGGTAAGCTGAGCACCAATGTTACCTACAAGAAGGTAAACGGCGCTGTGGAAGAGAATTCCGCACCTCCTGTATTTACCAACAACTATACTCCCAACAAAGTAACGCTGGATCTGGATGCAGAGCTGACGAATAACAGCAAAGCGGTGGTTTATCCCGATGGCACGGCAGTTCCGACCTATGACCTGACCAAGTTCTCCTTCGCTGTGACAGACGCGCTGGGCAATGAGCTGAGTACCGGCACTACTGCCGCTGACGGCACGGTCACCTTTGACCCCGTGCTGACCTTTACGGAAGCGCGCGAATATCATTTCTGGATTGCAGAGAAGACCTTTACGGATGACACAATTACCTTCGATAAGCGCCACTGGGAAGTTCATGTGGTGGTTGGATATGATGCCGCTACCGGTGCACTGAAGGACCCTGTAGCAAAGGTCTATCCCATCAGCCGCGCAGCGGAGGCGGTTGACGGTATCGACTTCGTCAACACCTATGAGCCCACAGCAACCACCTTGGTGCTGACAGTTGACAAGACGCTGACGGGCCGCGAGATGCTGCCCGGCGAGTTCCACTTCCAGCTGGTAGAGGGTGAGCGGATCGTTACCGAAGCTGTGAATGGTGCACCTGACCAGAATGGCAAGGCCACGGTCACCTTCCATGTGAACTACACCTATGCTGATCTTGGCGAACACACTTACAAGATCGTGGAAGTGAATGCAGGCAAGGGCGGCGTGACCTATGATACCAAGGCTCCGACCGTCAAGGTCACGGTAAAGGACGAGAGCGGCCAGCTGAAGGCCTATGTGGATAGCGTAGCAGGCGGCACGCCTGTGGTCTTTGCCAACACCTACGCGACTGCCCCTGTGGATGTGCCCATCAAGGCTTTCAAGCACCTGACCGGCAAAACTCTGACGGATGGTGCTTACACCTTCGAACTGGTGGATGCTGTCGGACAGATCGTAACTGCCAAGAACGATGCAGACGGCAAGGTCGAGTTCACTAAGACCTTCACCGCAGCAACCGAGCAGCCGGTGGTCTACACGCTGCGCGAGAAGAACGATGCACAGAGCGGCGTGACGTATGACAAGGCGGAGTATAAGGTGAGCATCTCCGTGATCGATGATCTGCATGGCCGACTGATTCCCGTGATTACGTATACCACGGCAGACGGTCAGCCTACCGATTACGATATTCCTGTCTTTATAAACAGCTACGATGCTGCATCCGTGGATGTGACGCTGAGCGCCGAGAAGGAACTGAAGGGCCGCGGCATGAAGGACGGCGAATTCCTCTTTAAGGTGTACGACAGCTTTGGCACGCTGATTTCCGAGGGAAAGAACGAAAAGGACGGCGATGTGATCTTTACTCCCATTACGTTCGGCGAACTCGGAAAGTACACGCTGCGTGTGGTGGAAGTTGATACCGGCGATAAGGACATCACCTATGATGACAGCGAATTCACCGTCACTGTTTTGGTAACGGATGACGGTAAGGGTCAGCTGCAGGCCAAGGTGACCTATCCCGACGGCGGTGTGACTTTCACGAATAAGTGGCAGTCGCAGACAGCGCCCAATACCGGTGATACCTTCAACGCTCCGTTGATGGTGGGCATGCTGGTGTTCAGTGCTGCTGTACTGGTACTGTTGCTGTTCCTCAACAAAAGAAAGAAGGAAGACACAGCGGAATAAGCATATTTGACTAAGCAAAAAGGAAGAAGCGGGTTACCGCTTCTTCCTTTTTTTGTGCTGATGTGGTACGATGGATGCAAAGAAGGAAAGGAGAATTGCCATGAAACGTTTTTTGATCGTTGTGGATATGCAGAAAGACTTTGTGGACGCTGCATTGGGCACGGCCGAGGCGCAGCATATCGTTCCTGCCGTAGTGGAAAAAATTCGGAACTTTGACGGAGAAATCATTGTGACCTATGATACCCACGAAGAAGATTATCTGACCACCCGGGAAGGGCGTTTCCTGCCGGTGCCCCACTGCATCCGTGACACGGACGGTTGGCAGCTGGATACAGCGGTGGCCGATGCGCTGACGGACAGAGCCTATACCGTGGTGGAAAAGCCCACCTTTGGCGCCGTGACGCTGCCGGAAGTGGTGCAGCAACTGGCGGGTGAGGAGAACTTCGCTGTGGAACTGATCGGCCTGTGTACCGATATTTGCGTGGTGTCCAACGCTCTGCTGCTCAAGGCGGCATTTCCTGAGGTGGATATGACGGTAGATGCAGCTTGCTGCGCCGGCGTGACACCACAAAGCCATCAGGCGGCATTGACTACCATGTCCTGTTGCCAGATCAGCGTGATTAACAACTAAACTGGTATTATTATTTATAAGAAAACTGGAAATTCCCATATACCCAGAGGCGTGGTATGCTGACGGTACGGTTAAAATTTTTCCGCAAAGGAGAATGTATATGAAACGTATCGCCAGTATTCAGGACATTTCCTGCCTGGGCCGCTGCTCACTGACCGTGGCACTGCCCGTCATTTCTGCTATGGGCGTGGAGTGCGCCATCGTGCCCACCGCGGTGCTCAGCACCCACACCATGTTCCAGAACTTTACTGTCTGTGATCTCAGTGACCAGATTTTGCCTATCGCCCGCCACTGGCAGGACGAAAAACTGCATTTGGATGCGATTTACACCGGCTATCTGGCCAGCGCCGAGCAGATTGGTGATGTGTGCACATTCTTTGATATGCTGCACAGCGAGGATACCATGATTTTTGTGGATCCCGCCATGGCCGACCATGGCAAGCTGTATCCCGGCTTCGGCCCTGAGTTCCCCGCTGAAATGGCTAAGGTGGCAGCCCGCGCCGATGTGGTGATTCCCAATATTACTGAGGCCTGCCTGCTGACCGGTACGGAGTATAAGGAAGAGTATGACGAAGCATATATCAAGGATCTGCTGCACCGACTGGTGGCACTGGGTGCCAAAAAAGCGATTCTTACCGGCGTCAGCTTTGAAGAGGGCAAGGTAGGTGTCATGACCTTTGACAGCCTGAGCGGCGAATACTTCACCTATTTCAACGAGAAAATGCCCGCATCCTTCCATGGTACCGGCGATATCTTCTCCTCTGTGGTGATGGGCGGCTTGATGCGCGGCCTGACCATGGAAGATGCTCTGAAATTGGCGGTGGATTATACATTGGAGTGCATCCGTGTGACCAATAAGGAAGAAACGTGGTACGGCGTGGAATTTGAGCGTGTGATCCCCATGCTGTGCGAGCGGCTGAAGGACGCGGAATAACCCGAAATAATAAAAAAGACCTGCTGCAAGCATGCAGCAGGTCTTTTTCTATAGATTATTCTTCGCTCTTGGGTTCGTCCTTGGAAGGAACGTCCACCGGAGCGTCTTCAGAGGGAGCGGCGCTCTTTTCCTCTGCCTCAAAGTCCGGCATGGGGATAGGCTCAGACACCATGGAGATGTGCTTGGCGGGAGCCTCGATCACATCGGGGGTGCTGGGGCGGAACAGTTTGGGTTCATCCTCGCGCTTAGCACCGTAATTGTCCACCAGCTCGGGGTCGCGACCTTCGATGATGGCCATCATTTCCTGTCCGGTGATGGTTTCCTTTTTCAGCAGGTAGGCTGCGATCTTGTCCAGCAGCTCACGGTTTTCACGCAGGATCGCCTTGGCGTCTTCGTGGCACTGGCGGATCACGGCGATGGTAGCGCGGTCGGCGGCGGCATAAGTTTCCTGTGCGCAAGACATGGAGTAAGTGCCGTCCAGATACTGGTTGTGCACCGTGCCCAACGCCATCATGTCGAACTCTTCGGTCATGCCGAAACGAGCCACCAGATTGCGGGCCAGTTCGGTGGCGCGCTCAATGTCGTTGGCGGCGCCGGAAGTCATGGTGTTGCACACCACTTCCTCGCTGGAACGACCGGCCAGCAGCGTGCGGATCTCGGCCAGAATATCCTCGCGGGACATGAGGAATTTTTCCTCTTCCGGCAGATGCAGCGTGTAGCCCAGCGCGCCTTGCGTATGAGGTACGATAGTAATCTTGCTGACTGGCTGTGCATTCTTCTGCTTGGCAGCCACCAGCGCATGGCCCACTTCGTGGTATGCGATGATCTTCTTTTCTTCTTCAGTAATGACCGTGCCCTTCTTCTCAGAACCGGCGATGACCACTTCAAAGGAGACCAGCAGGTCGTTCTGGTTCACGGCCTTGCGCCCCTTGCGCACGGCGCGCAGCGCAGCTTCGTTTACCAGATTGGCCAGGTCTGCACCTACGCAGCCGGCAGTGGCCTGTGCGATCTTGTTTAGATCCACATCTTCGGCCAGATGGATGTTGCGGGTATGCACCTGCAGTGTAGCCAAACGACCGGCCAGATTGGGACGGTCTACGGTGATGCGGCGGTCAAAACGGCCGGGACGCAGCAGCGCCTTGTCCAGCACCTCGGGGCGGTTGGTGGCACCCAGAACAATGACGCCCTTGCTGGGGTCAAAACCGTCCAGCTCGGCCAGCAGCTGATTCAGCGTCTGCTCGCGCTCGTCATTGCCGCCAAAACGGCCGCCGTCACGGGTTTTGCCGATGGTGTCGATTTCGTCGATGAAGATAATGCAGGGAGCAACCTTGGAGGCTTCCTTAAACAGGTCGCGCACACGGCTGGCGCCCACGCCTACGAACATTTCCACAAAGTCAGAGCCGGAGATGGAGAAGAAGGGAACGCCTGCTTCGCCTGCCACGGCCTTGGCCAGCAGCGTCTTACCGGTACCGGGAGAGCCTACCAGCAATGCACCCTTGGGAAGCCGTGCACCAATGGCGGTATATTTGCCGGGGTTGTGGAGGAAGTCGATGATCTCTTCCAACGACTCCTTGGCCTCATCCTGTCCGGCCACATCCTTGAAGGTGACACCGGTGGATTTTTCCATATACACCTTGGCGTTGGATTTGCCCACATTGCCGATGCCGCCCATGCCGCCGCCGCTCTTGGACATGATTTTCATCACCAGCATGAACAGACCCACCATCAGGATTACCGGCAGCACATAGGCCACCATCAGTTCCAGAATGGGACTCATGGGTGCTTGATAAGGCTCTGTATATTCTACCTTATGTTCCCGCAGCAGAGCGTATAGATCATCATCGCCCAGATCGGTGGTGAACAAAATTACCTGTTCTTTGTCGCTGTGGGTGTAGGCCTTGCCATCCTCATCGGTGTAGACATAGCCTTCCTCGGGGGTGGCGTACACAACGCCTGCTTCAAAAGTGACCTCGTCAATGCGGTCCTGCTCCACCAGCTGCCACAATTCGCTGTAAGCGATTTCGTGGCTGGAGGATTTGTTGGTAGCGTTGCCGGCATAGGCACCGAGGTAGTTGATGATGACCGTCAGAACGACGGCCCATGCCACCAGTGTCAGTACACCCTTGAGGTTTTTGTTGTTTTTCTTATTGTTCTTGTTTTGGTTATTTTTGTTGTTGGGGTCCATATATGTCTCCTTCCGTAAAACCGTCCTGCAGGACGGGAAAAGATCTTATTTTGTGGCAGTATACCATAAATAATAAAAAGCCACAAGTCGCGTCATATCGGATTTTCTGTAAAATTTCTATGAATGGTGCTTTATCTTACCTGTGGGATATGCTATACTAAAAAAATCCCGAAAAGAGCATCTGCTATACAGATTTGAGGAAAATAATATGAGAGAAAACGAAACGAAGAAAACTTTACCCGAGGCCGAAGCCGATGGATTGATCGAAGGCCGCAATGCGGTCATTGAAGCGCTGCGCAGCGGCACTGCTATTGACAAGATTTATCTGGCCAAGGGTGAAACGGATAAAACGCTGGGACATATTGCCTCCAAGGCTCGTGCTGCCGGTATCGTAGTGGTGGAGGCTGATCGCCGTAAGCTGGACAACATGAGCCGTACGCATTCCCATCAGGGTGTCATCGCATTAGCCGCACTGCGGGAATATGTGTCGGTGGAATCGCTGCTGGAAAACGCCGCTGCCAAGGGTGAAGCTCCGTTGCTGGTGGTCTGTGATGAGATCTCCGACCCCCACAATCTGGGGGCTATCCTGCGTACGGCCGAATGCGCCGGCGCCCATGGTGTCATCATTCCCAAGCGCCGCAGTGCAGGACTGACTGCGATTGTAGCAAAAACTTCTGCCGGAGCTGTCAGCTATATGCCGGTGGCCCGTGTACCAAATATCCCCAGCTTGCTGAAAGATTTGAAAAAACAGGGCATCTGGGTGTTCGGTACGGCAGCCGACGGCAATACCACGCTGTATAATGCCGATTTGAAGGGCCCTGCCGCCATTGTCATCGGCAGCGAGGGCAGCGGGATGAGCCGTCTGGTCAGTGAAAACTGCGATTTCTTAGTCAGTATTCCCATGAAGGGCAAGATTTCTTCGCTGAACGCATCGGCCGCAGCAGCAATTTTGCTGTATGAGGCGGTACGCCAGCGTAGCTAACGGAACAAAGGAATTTCATGAGCGAACGTCACGACGATATTGCGGATATGCTGTCGGAAACAAAACGCCTGTTGGGTGATTTGAAAACACCGGAGGGCGAGGAGTTTTCGTTGGATAACATTCTGGCTGAATACGGTCAGGGTGCGGCGGAGCCTGCCCAAAAAGAAGCAGACGTTGTGAAAGAAGAACTGCCGGAGGTAGAACTGCCGGTACCTGTCTCGCCGGTGCAGCCGGAGCTGCCGAAACCGAAACGGGAAAAGGTGCTGCAGTTTCCCCGCATGTTCGCCAACAGGGAAGAAAGTAGCGAACCTGCGCCTGTCGAAGAGGAACAGGAAGCTGTGACGGAAGAGCCGGTGAAAGAGATGCAGCAAGAAGTCTCGCTGGAAGAACTGCTGTCGCGCACGGTGCAATCGGCGTTGGAGGAGCAGGACGACGAACTGCTGGACGAACCGCTTCCCCTCAAGGAGCGTCTCGGCGCATGGGGAACAAAAATTGGTGAGCGGCTGCGGCCTCTGCTGGATTTGCGTGTGCAGCGCCGCCATGTACAGGAGGATGAAACGCCGGAACCGGAGATGGAGCAGGCGGCCAAAGAAGCCAAGCGGCTTTGCCGGCGGCTATACAGACAGTGGATGTTTACTGCTGTTCCTGCGGTGCTGCTGGCGGTCGTCAGCATTTTTGATACAGGATGGCCACAGTTGTTTCCGGTGATTTGGTTTGAAAATGCTGCGGTACGCTGCGGTACTGTTGGCGGATTACTGTTGCTGACTTGCGTGTTGGCTTTCCCGGTGTGGAAAGAGGCGGTCAGTGAGCTGAAACGCAGCCACTTTACCTGTGATGTCGCTGCGGCTCTGCCGGTGGTGGCGGTGCTGGGCGACTGTGTGTACAGCACCGTTGTAAAAGATGCCTCTTATCTGCCGCTGGCAGCTCCTGCAGCTCTGCTGGTGTGGCTGTGTCTGGGCGGACGGCTGTGTGCCGCTACTGCCGCCTATGATGCGTACCGACTGGCGGATATGGGCGGCCGGCCGCCCTATGCCGTGGCAGTAACTGCCGCCGGCGCCTGTAAGCAGCGTGGTAAACTGCAAGGCTTTTATCATATTTCACGGCAAGAAGATCCCTCACGCCGCATTCAGCATTTGGCATTGCCGCTGCTGCTGGGGGCGGCCACGGTGCTCACCGGCGTGGTATGCATCGGCAGGGAACGTGTCGATGAGTTCTTCCGTGTCTGGTCGGCCTTGCTGACGGCTTCTGTGCCGCTGGGACTTCCGTTATGCGGTACGCTGCCTCTGCGAAACTTGAACCGTCGGCTGAGCCATAGCGGCTGCGCAGTGGCCGGTTACGCCGGCGCACGGGCGGCGGGTGGCGGAAAGCGCATGGTGCTGACCGATCAGGATCTCTTTCCACCGGGAACTGTCAGCTTGAACGGGCTGAAGACCTACGGTGAGGAGATCGGCAAAGTGGTGTCCTATGCGGCCACGGTGACCCGAGCTGCAGGCAGCCCGCTGGAGGGCGTGTTTGAACAGCTGCTGGCCAGTGAGGGCGGCGGGCGCCGCCGTCTGGATGATCTGCACTTTTATGAAGAGGGCGGCGTTGGCGGTACGATCCGCGGCGAAACGGTGATCATGGGCAGCGCCTACTTTATGAAGAAGATGCACGTCACGCTGCCTCGTGATTTGAAGGTAAAGACGGGTGTCTTTTTGGCAGTGGACGGACAGCTGGTGGCGATTTTCGCCATTAAGTATCAACCTTCCCGTAATGTGGAGTGGGCACTGCGTGCACTGCGCCGCAGCCGTACCGTACCGGTGCTGGCGGTGCGTAGCAGCAACATTACGCCGGGTCTCCTCAAACGCAAGTTTTCTGTGGATGCCAAGCCGCTTTATCCCAATGTTTCCACCCGTTTGGCCCTGTCCGACCTGTGTAAAGAACAGGCGGAGTGCGCCAACGCGCTGATTTACCGGGAAGGCTTGATGCCCTTTGCCGAAACGGTGATCGGCAGCCGCCGCTGCTGCCGGATGGTGCGCTGGGCGACCGCGCTTTGCTGGCTGGGAAGTCTGTGCGGTTTGTGGCTGAGCTACTATTTAACTAATCTGGCAGCTTACGATGCACTCAATGCCGGTTATCTGCTGGTGTTTACGCTGCTGTGGCTGCTGCCGACAGTACTGTTGGCGGACTTAACAAGGAGATATTAAAAAAGAGGACGCGGAAGCGTCCTCTTTTTTGCGAAAAGTTCTGAGAATTGAGCATTTAAACAATTTAGTAAACAATATCAACGAAAAATGTAATTGTCAATGTGGGGAAAGGGAGTAGAATCAAAGGAGGGAAGTATGACCGGAAAGTTTGTATTTACGTTGTCCGAAAGGACAGGGAAGGCGGCAGAATATGAATTTAAAGGAATATGCATCATTTGACGCTACCGGACTGGCACAGCTTGTCCGAAAAAAGGAAATTTCGCCGATGGAACTGTTAGATATATCTCTGGCGGCGATAGAGCAGGTGAATGGTAAATTGAATGCCGTGGTGGACGATACACGCGATTATGCACTGCAGCAGATTCGCGCCGGCATTGATTTGTCCGCGCCGTTTTGCGGTGTACCCATGGCCATCAAAGACTGCGGCGGATTCTCTTCGCAGATTCGTGCTACGGTAGGAACAAGATTGTCAGGTGATGGTGTTTATGCGGCAAAGGACGCCACGCTGCTGCAGCGGTTTAAAAGGGCGGGCGCACTGATCGTAGCCACATCGACCACATCGGAATTCTGCATCGATTCCTCCACGGAAACGCTGCGCCACGGTGCCACGCATAACCCGTGGCATTTGGATTATTCTGTGGGTGGCAGCAGCGGTGGTGCTGCGGCATTGGTAGCATCCGGCGCACTGCCCTTTGCTCATGGCAGCGATGGCGGCGGATCGATTCGGATTCCGGCCTCTATGTGCGGCATTATCGGCTTCAAACCGTCCCGCTTTCGCGTTCCGGTGGGGCCTGTCAGCTGGGATCCGGGTGTGGTGGCTCATTTTGCGCTGACACGCAGTGTCCGCGATGCAGCCGCCTTGCTGGACGCAGTGGAAGGTCCTGACCCTGGGTATTACGGCACCTTTGCTCCGGATGCGCAGCGTCATCTGCAGGCCATACAACAGCCGCCGCGGAAACTGCGGATTGCCTATATGCTGCACACACCGTATGGAACGCCTTTTTATGATGAAGAGTGTATTACCGCGGTGTTGAGAACGGTGGAGGTGCTGCGTGCGCTGGGGCACGAGTGCGAAGAAGCCTATCCGGAAATTTCCCCGGCCTATCAGGAAGCTAGGATCCATAGCATGTGCGACAGTATTGCCATCACGCTGGAAAATATGGCAAAGGAGACCGGACTTCCCATTGATGAGACGACTGTGGAACCGCTGGTCTATAAAACTTATCTGCAATCCAGGCGCCGTACCGGGCTGGATGTGTTCCGTTCGCAAGCGGAAATGGCGAAGGCGGCGCGCTCTGTGGGACAGTTTTTCTGCAACTACGACATCCTGCTCAGCCCCACCATGGGGCGAATCGAGCGGCGGTTAGGCACGCTGAACGGCGTGGTCAACGCGGAGATCTCAGCCGAAGAATGGGCAAGACGGAGACAGGATTATGCCTGCATCACGCCGCTGGCCAATATTGCGGGACTGCCGTCTGTCTCGCTGCCGCTTTACAGAAACCAGCACGGTATGCCTTTGGGCATCGAATTGGACAGCGCGGTAGACAACGACCAACTGGTGCTGCAGCTGGCGGCACAGCTGGAGAAGACAGAGCTTTGGATCACGGGAAAACCCGCCATATACGTAAAGTAAAGCGTGAATCAAAATAAAAGAGGACGCGCGGCGTCCTCTTTTTTAACGTCAAAAAGGGATTGTGTGTAAATTTCGCTGAAATTTTAAGAAAAAGATGGTTGTCAGGTCAGCAAAAATATTATATAATCCGATTATTGAGCGATTTGCACGCTGCATTGCGTGCTTCACAAAACGAAGGGAGAAAACTGTATATGACTGCCAACGACATTCGTAATATCTGCCTGCTGGGCCATGGTGGCTCCGGCAAGACCTCTCTGGTCGAGCAGATGCTCTTTATGACGAAGGGTACCGACCGTCTGGGCAAGCCTGCTGACGGCAACACCACCTGCGACTATGACGCTGAAGAAATCAAGCGCCAGATTTCCATTTCCCTGGCCTTTGCCCCTGTGAATTACAAGGGTGTGAAGATCAACGCCATGGACGCTCCCGGTAACTTTGACTTCTCCGGCGAAGCGATCTCCGCCATCCGCGCTGCTGAGTGCGCTGTGCTGGTGGGTGCTGCCAAGGATGGTCTGTCCGTGGGTATGGAGCGTACCTGGAAGATGCTGGGCAAGAAGCCCCGCATGATCTTCATCAACCGTACCGATGAAGATAACAGCGATTATACTACTTGCCTGGAGAACATCAAGGGCAAGTTTGGTCAGGCCATTGCTCCCATCGTTGTCCCCGTACTGGACGGCAACAAGAAGGTCACCGCAATCGTGGACCTGCTGCACAATAAGGCCTACGAGGTCAAGGGCGGCAAGGCTACCGAGTGCGCGATCCCCGGCGATCTGGCTGACGAAGTGGAAACCCTGCGTGCTGAGCTGATGGAAGCCGCCGCCGGTGCTGACGAGGAGCTGATGGAGAAGTTCTTCGACACCATGGAGCTGACCGACGCTGAAATGGCCAAGGGTCTGAAGATCGGTGTGCGTGACGGTAGTGTCTGCCCCGTGCTGTGCGGCAGCGCTGTGACCGGCCTGGGCGTGGATATGCTGATGCAGACCATCGTTGATCTGGTTCCTGTTGCTACCGATATGCCCGCTGAGTCCGCTATGGACGATGACGATAAGGCGATCGAGGTTGCTTATGATCCCAATGGCGCTACCGCTGCCATCGTGTTCAAGACCATCTCCGACCAGTACGGCAAGTACTCCATGGTCAAGGTCGTTCGCGGTAAGATCACCGGCGATATGGCTCTGTACAACCCCACCACCGGCAACACCGAAAAGCTGGGTCGTCTGTACATCATGAAGGGCAAGAAGACCGAGGAGACCAAGGAAATCTGCTGCGGCGATATCGCTGCCATCGGCAAGATGGATAAGGTTAAGACCGGTGATACTCTGTGCGATGCCAAGAATATCGTCAAGCTGCAGGGCATGAGCTATGCCAAGCCTTGCTACAGCCGCGCCATCTCCCCCAAGGTCAAGCAGGAGATTGAGAAGCTGGGTGCCGGCCTGCACAAGCTGAACGAAGAAGATCCCACCTTTACCGTCGTCAACAACGCCGAGACTCACCAGACCGTGATCTCCGGCGCCGGCGATATCCAGATCGACATCCTGTGCGCTAAGCTGAAGAGCCGTTTCGGCGTAGACAGCGAACTGAGCGCTCCCCGCGTTGCTTACCGCGAGAAGATCCGCTCCACCGTGCGCAAGCAGGGTCGCTATAAGAAGCAGACCGGCGGCAGCGGCCAGTTCGGTGATGTTCATATCATCTTCGAGCCTCAGGCTGAGCAGGAAGAGATGATCTTCGAAGAGAACGTGTTCGGCGGCTCCGTGCCCAAGAACTTCTTCCCCGCTGTTGAAAAGGGTCTGCGTGAGAGCTGCCTGCACGGCGTGC
The DNA here is from genome assembly GCA_015067975.1 of Oscillospiraceae bacterium. GTDB lineage: Bacteria > Bacillota > Clostridia > Oscillospirales > Oscillospiraceae > Vescimonas. Next base: position 61,023 of record SVLK01000005.1, read on the forward strand.
TGGCCGGCTATCCCGTGGTGTTCCTGAAGGCCACGCTGGTGGACGGTTCTTACCACCCCGTTGACTCTTCCGAAATCGCCTTTAAGCTGGCGGCAGGTCTGGCCTTCAAGGCCGCTCTGCCCGAGGCCAAGCCCGTGCTGATGGAGCCCATCGGCGAGCTGAAGGTCACCATCCCCGATAACTATCTGGGCGACGTGATGGGCGATCTGAATAAGCGTCGCGGCCGCGTGATGGGCATGGATCCCACCGGCGACGGCGAGCAGGTGCTGACCGCTGAAGTCCCCATGGCCGAGATGATGAGCTATGCCATCGATCTGCGCTCCATGACTCAGTCCCGCGGTACCTTCACTTTCGACTTTGTTCGCTACGAGGATTGCCCCGGTGCGGCTCAGGAGAAGGCCATTGCTGAGGCCAAGGCTCTGGCCGAGGCTGAATAAGCTTACCTTATTTATAAAGGACCCCGAACCAATTGGTTCGGGGGCTTTTTTTACCTTCAAAAAATTTTTGAAAAATTTCAAAAAAACTCTTTACAAATGCTGATCCATATGCTACTATACAAATGCAAACAATAATCATTATCATTAAGGAACGAGGTGGTATATGGAAAAGGCGAGAAGACACAGTCCTAAGCGGGAAGCAATCCTCGATTGTATCCGCTCGACCCACAGCCATCCGGCTGCGGAATGGGTCTATGCTCAGCTCAAGCCCACCATCCCCGATTTGTCGCTGGCCACGGTGTACCGCAATCTGGCGCAGTTCCGAAAGGACGGTACCATACAGGTCATTGGCAATGTGAATGGAGAGGAGCGATATGATGCTGATCTTTCACCTCACAGTCACTTCATCTGCCGCAGCTGCGGCAAGGTGGCAGATCTTCCCTATAGTGAAATAGATATGCCGGACACCTCCGGTGTAGGGAAGATGGAATCGTGCAGCGTGACTTTCTACGGCTGCTGCAACGAATGCCTGTAAGGCAACATAAGTAATCTACTCCCGTCCGGTGAAGGCGGGAAACTAAAATAAAAATTTAAATGATAATTATTGGAGGAAAAAATTATGAAGAAGTTCGTGTGTTCTGTGTGCGGTTATGTCCATACTGCTGAGTCTCTGGATGCTGATTTCCGTTGCCCTGTGTGCAAGGTCCCTGCTTCCAAGTTTGTGGAGCAGAAGGGTGAGATGAAGCTGGCTGCCGAGCATGAGTACGGCGTCTATGCCAAGACCGTGAAGAACAATGCCGATATCTCCGAGGAAGATAAGAAGTACATCTTCGAGCAGCTGATGGCTAACTTCCAGGGCGAGTGCTCCGAGGTTGGTATGTATCTGTGCATGGCCCGCATCGCACACCGCGAGGGTTATCCCGAGATCGGTCTGTACTGGGAGAAGGCCGCTTACGAAGAGGCTGAGCATGCCGCTAAGTTTGCAGAGCTCCTGGGCGAGGATCTGGAGCCCAACATGAAGGCGACCACCAAGGAGAACCTGGCATGGCGTGTGGACTGCGAGTACGGTGCTACCCAGGGTAAGTTCGATCTGGCTGCCTGCGCTAAGAAGAACGGCCTGGACGCCATCCACGACACCGTCCATGAGATGGCCCGCGACGAGGCCCGCCACGGCCGCGGTCTGGAAGGCCTGCTGAAGCGTTACTTCGGCTAATCCCCAAAGAATATATCCCGACGATCACTTTTACCGCCGGCTCCCGGGTCGGGGAGCCGGCGGTTTTCATCAAAGTGATGAAAGAAGACAGAACGTGGCACTATTTGGAAAAAGAGAGATTGTTTTTAAATCAGTTGGCGGTGCAGAACGTTGGAAAGCGGCCGGCATACAGATCATGGAAGCTGGTTCTCATGAGAGCGAGATACCGCTTTGCAGCTGCGGGCCCAAAATTGACCGCCGAAATTACGGCTCTTACGGCTGGATCGACCGCCGTGCCTACTATGTGTCGGTGCGCCCGGAAGATGTGGAGCGTGCCCGTGCTGTCTTACTGGATGCGGTAGGTGCTCCGCTGGAGAGCGATGAGCTGGTTTTGCCTGAGAAAAAGACGGCTTGCACCTGGGCATGATTTATAGCAGTAATATCAATTATCTTAAGTCATAAGAAAGGAGACTTCCTATGAACGATACTGTTGCCCGCCTGCTCAACGAGCAGATCAATAAGGAGTTCTACAGCGCATACCTCTATTTGGATATGGCCATTTATTATGACGCACTGGATTTGGACGGCTATGCCAACTATTATACGATTCAGGCGCAGGAAGAGCGCGACCATGCGCTGCTGTTTATGAAATATCTGCAGAATAACGGCCTCAAAGTGACGCTGGATGCCATTGGTAAGCCGGATAAGACCTACGAAACGGTGCTTGATCCGCTGCTGGCTGCCGCCGAGCATGAGCGTTATGTGACCGAGCTGATCAATAATATCTATCACGAGGCACATCAGGCCAAGGACTATCGTACCATGAAGTTCCTTGACTGGTTTGTGGATGAGCAGATGGAGGAAGAGGACAACGCCGACTCCATGATCAGCCGCTACAAGCTGTTCGGTCAGGACGCCAAGGGCCTGTACCTGTTGGATCAGGAGTATGCCGGCCGCGTCTATACGGCGCCCAGCCTTGTTTTGTAAAGAGATTTTTCACTTCACCTTATTCATACTAAATTCCCCTAACGCAAAAAGAGAGGAGCGATGCTCCTCTCTTTTTGCGTTATAAAAGTCAATGTCAAATATCCAACATATAGGCCAGCATCAGCTTGGCGGTGCCCACAATACCGTCGATGTGGGTGCGCTCACGGCCGTGGCTGCACCAGCAGGCCATGCCGAAGGCGGCGGCGCGCAGATTTTGTCCGCCCATCATGGCGGCATTGCCATCGGTACTGTAGTTGAGAAATACATCCAGATTGTAGTCCACACCGGCCTTTTCGGCGTAGTTTGCCAGACGGCTGATCAGCTCGTAGTCGTAAGGCCCGTTTTTGTCCTTGCAGCAGATACTCACGGCATGCTCATTACCGGCATGCTCCGGGCCGATCAGGCCGATGTCCACGGCAATGTACTCCTCTACCTCCGGAGGCACATAGCTGCCGCCCTGTCCCAGCTCTTCGCGGAAGGGGAAGGCCAGCAGAGTTCGATATTTGGGCTTCAAACCGTTCTCCCGCAGATACTTCAGCACGCCGAAAGCGCAGGCCACAGCGGCTTTGTCATCGATAAAACGGGACTTGAGGAATCCCTTTTCCGTAAACTCACAATCCGGCGCAATGTGTACGATGTCGCCGTTGCGGATACCCAGTGCCAGCACATCTTCCTTACTGGTCACGGGTTCATCCAGCAGGATGTACATGGTCTCATCATTGCGTGTCAATGTGCGGGCATCGAGGAAAACGTGGACGGAGTGAGAATTACAGACCATCATGCCGGTATACTTGCGGCCGTCACGGGTGAAAACCGTCACGGTAGAGCCCTCGATGTTGCTGTAATTGATGCCGCCCAGTGCCCGAACGCGCAGCGTTCCGTTGTTCTCGATATGGCGCACCATCAATCCCAAGGTGTCGCAGTGCGCACCCAGCAAAACCGTTTTGCTGTTGTCCTCACCCTCCAGCGTGATATAGGGTGTACCGCGGCGGTCATAGGTCAGCGTTTGGCCGAACATAGCGGCGTAACGTTCCAGCACGGGCTTGAACTGTACGTCATAGCCCACAGGGCTGGGAACTTCCACAATTTCCTTAAAACAGTCGATCAAAAACTTTTCATCCATACGAAAATCCATCTTGATTCCTCCTGCACCTTGGCAGTATTTTCCTCAGTATACCACGCTTTTTCCTTTGTGGATAGGCATTTTTCAAAAAGAGGAACGTTGACTTTTGGACAGGGGTTGATATAATAAAGAAAATGTAAAAAACGAGGGAGGGGCGCGCTGTGGAGCATAACCACAGACCGGGAAAAGTGCATGTAGGCATGCGCAACGTGAAAACAGCATTTTCCGCTACACTGGTGGCATTTCTCTATCTGTTGATTGACCGGAACCCTACGTTTGCGTGTATTGGCGCCATTTTTGGTACCGGAAAAGATATTCCTCACTCTTGGCTGAATGGCGGCAACCGTCTGTTTGGTACCATTATCGGCGGTTTTTTAGGCATGGGCCTGTTCCGTATTTATATCATCTTTTATCCCGAGGGGGGCCTGCATCTGCTGATGATGCCGCTGGTGTTTGTGGGTGTGATTTTGCTGATTTTGGCCAGCCAGATATTCAAGTGGCCCGGTGCCATCCATCCCGGCGGCGTGATGCTTTGTATTTTGCTTTTTAACCTGCCGGTAGATACGTATGTGTCTTACTCCCTCAATCGCATTTTGGATACGGGAATCGGCGTGGTCGTTGCACTGGCCGTCAATTTGCTGTTGCCTCGTGAGCGAATCCAAAGGGTCCTTCAAATTCTCTCCGGTGGCCGCTACAAGCCGGAAGAGCATCCTATGCCGGAAAGTGAAAAGTAACAAAAAAGAGGAAAGGGATTTGTCCCTTTCCTCTTTCCCATTCATAAAAAATCAGATTTTTCCCAACAGGATCAATACGATCAGCACCACCATTACAACCACCATCACGGCGGAAAAAATGCGAACACAGCGGTAATAGAACTCTGATGGCTCGTTTTCCTCGCTTTTTGTAAGGCCTGAAAAGTTAAGTCGATCCGCCTTGGTCGGGTCGATGATTCTGGTGATGCCGACACATATAACGATAACGCATAGCATGATTCGCAAAAGATTGTCCATGGACATATCCTCCCGCAACAAATAGTTCAGCGATGGTCGTATTGCTTTACTTCCACACTCTTCTTTTCAAAGTCAATGAAGATCTGGAAAGCGTAATTATCTTCGCTGGTGTCCCATACCTCTACGAACTTGGGGGTGATCTCAATGATGATCTCGTCCTCTTCGTGAGAGTATTTATTGTAGCTGCCCCACAGGTGCTCTTTATACAGCTTTTCGAACCGACGATCCGGCTCGTCGATCACAAGACCGCAGTTGCGGGCCGTGCCTTCGATCTGTACACCGCTCCAGCATAGAGCGACCTGCGGATTCTGATAAAGCTGCTGGGTCTTGCGGAAGTTCTTGTCCGTCTTGAACCAAACCTTGTTGTCATAGAACAGACAGCTGACGTTGCGTACCATCACATAGTCGTTGACACTGCTGGCCAGCGCCATGATCTTCCAATCGCCCAGCTTACCAAACATCAGGGCTACAGCCTCGTCAAAAGACAGGTTCTTTTCCACACTGAAATTCATTTTCGCTCCTCCTTACTGGATCATCTTCTTCAGCGGCACGCTCAGCTTCTTATAGGTAAAGAAAGCCAGCACTGCCGTAATCGTACGGGAAATCAGGTTAAAAGGCACCACGGAAAAGGCTACCATGGTAGGGATGTTCTTGATCCACGGATTCACCGCGCTGAACATAGCCACGATGCCGTCCCAGTTCATGCCGTACAGTTTGATATAGAACGGGAAGATAATATAGAGATTGGTAAATACAGCGGCAACCACGCTGATCACCGCACCAATGGCCAATCCCACAGCAGCACCCTTCTTGGTGCGGTGGCGGCGATAATATAACACGGCCGGCAGAACATAGGCGACACTCAAAAGAAAGTTCTGGATTTCTCCGGTAAACATGGATTCGGTGCCCTGAATGGCCAGTTTCAGTCCCAGCTTCACCACAATGATCATCACGGCGCCTACAGGGCCGAGAATAAAGCCGCCGATCAGTTCGGGCAGGGCAGACAGGTCGAATTCTGCTACCGGAGAAAGGAACGGCACACCGAAATTGATAAAAATCAAGATAAAGGCAATAGTTCCCATCATAGCGGCCAGCGTCAAACGCCGCAGCTTGGTTTTGTTCATAGAATGTACCTCCAAAATGTAAAAAATCCCCGAAGCCAAAAGAAAACAGCCTCGGGAAATACACACCGCACGGCGCGCATAATGCGGCCGCGGAGATATTTCGTCTTTTCCCATCCGGACTCTAACCGTCGGTTCCGGAATTGCACCGGATCGGCCTTCGCAAAGCGAAGGTTCATGGACTGTACCATCGGTCGGGAATTTCACCCTGCCCCAAAGACGTTTCCATGTGAACTTCTGTGGTTATCATAATATATCTTGCCCTGCCCGTCAATAACCAATCGCAGTCTTGCCGGTAAAAAAGGAATGAGGTTTACAAACCGCCCCGTTTTTGATAAAATATAACTATTACATTAGGGAATTCCCCCGTGAAAGGAGTTATTGATATGAATCAGGAAATCCAGAAGATCCTCTCGGCTGTAGACCATACGTTGCTGGCACAGGGTGCTACATGGAAAGAAATTCAGGCGATTTGCGACGATGGCATGAAGTACGGCTGCGCCAGTGTTTGCATTCCGGCTTCCTACGTGAAGCAGGCGGCAGACTATGTAGAAGGCAAGCTGCCCATCTGTACGGTCATCGGGTTCCCCAATGGTTACTCCACCACCGCTGTGAAGTGCGCCGAGACCCGCGACGCCGTGGCCAACGGTGCTGAGGAGATCGATATGGTCATCAATATCGGCTGGGTCAAAGACGGCCTGTACGACAAGGTGCTGGAAGAGATCCGCGCTATCAAGGAAGCCTGCGGTGGCAAACTGCTGAAGGTGATTATCGAAACCTGCCTGCTGACCGATGCAGAAAAGGTGGAGATGTGCCGCGTCGTCAGCGAGTCCGGCGCTGAGTATATCAAGACCTCCACCGGTTTCGGCGGTGGCGGAGCTACCCGCGAGGATGTGGCTCTGTTCAAGGCCAATGTTGCTCCCCATGTGAAAATCAAGGCCGCCGGCGGTATTGCCGATCTGAATGATGCCCGCGATTTTATGGCGCTGGGCGCTGACCGTCTGGGCACTTCCCGCATCGTCAAAGCCGTCAAGAATATTCAGACGACAGACGACACTTATTAAGACAAAAGGAGACACCGACTATGCCTACTGCTCACAATAACGCGCCCAAAGGCGCATTTGCCAAAACCGTGTTGATGCCCGGCGATCCCTTGCGCGCCAAGTTCATTGCCGAAACATTTCTGGAAAATCCCCAGCTGGTAAATAATGTCCGTGGTATTCAGGGCTATACCGGCACTTATAAGGGTGTCCCCGTGTCCGTGATGGCCTCCGGCATGGGCATTCCCACCATCGGTATCTACTCTTACGAACTGTTTACCGAATATGATGTAGAGAATATTATCCGAGTCGGCTCCGCCGGAGCCATGCGCGCCGATCTGGAGCTGGGCAGCGTGGTGGCCGGTATGGGCGCCTGCACCAATTCCAGCTATGCCGATCAGTATGAACTGGGCGGTACGTTTGCCCCCATCGCGTCTTTCGAACTGCTGCAGGCCGCCGTGGAGGCTGCTGCCGAGCTGGGCGTGAAGATGCCCGTGGGCAACCTGTATTCCTCTGATACCTTCTATGATGCCGCCCAGCGCAACATGCGCTGGACCAAGATGGGCGTCATGGCTGTGGAGATGGAGGCTGCCGGCCTTTACTGCAACGCAGCCTATACCGGCAAGCGCGCCCTGGCCATCTGCTCTATTTCCGACAATCTGGTCACCGGCGAGGAACTGCCTCCCGAAGCGCGCCAGACCACCTTTACCAATATGATGAAGATCGGTCTGGAAATTGCCGTCAAAATGGCAAACAAGTAAACATAAAACAGAAAAAGCGGGCAAAAGTGCCCGCTTTTTCTGTTTTGCGCCTGTATTTATCGTAAAAACTCTCCAAATGTCAAAAGAGGAAGAAAAAGGACTTGCTTTTTAGATGTTGATAATATAAAATGGCAGTGTTCGCGAAGGGCGCGCCCTTCGTAGTTTTTCCACAGGAAAAACTAATAAATATTGAAAGGTATGAAGATTATGAAGAAGATTCTTGCTCTGATTCTGGCTCTGGTCATGGCTCTGTCCCTGGTTGCCTGCGGCTCCAAGGACGATGACAAGGGCGGCGATGAGAAGACCCCCGAGTATCAGGTTGCTATGGTTACCGACTACGGTGATATCACCGACGAGTCCTTCAACCAGACCACCTACGAGGCCTGCAAGGCTTTCTGCGATGCCAACGGTGTGAAGTTCACCTACTACAAGCCCGCCGGTGACAGCGATGCTGAGCGCGTTGCTATGATCGAAAAGGCTGTGGACGAGGGCTATAATGTCATCGTTCTGCCCGGCTTTGCTTTCGCCAAAGCCATTGCCCAGACTGCCCCCAACTACGCTGATGTCAAGTTCATCGCTCTGGACGTTTCCGAGTTTGACCTGACCTCCGCCGGCCTGACCGCCGACACCATGAAGAATGTCTACTCCGCCGTCTATCAGGAAGAGCTGTCCGGTTACATGGCCGGTTACGCTGCTGCCAAGCTGGGCTACACCAAGCTGGGCTTCCTGGGTGGTATGGCTGTTCCTGCTGTGCAGAAGTTCGGTTACGGCTTCGTGCAGGGCGTTGACGCTGCTGCCAAGGAGATGAACATCAATGTAGAGATGAACTACGTCTACGGCGGCCTGTTCTACGGTGATCCTGATATCACTGCCGTGATGGATACTTGGTATCAGAACGGCACTGAAATCGTGTTTGCTTGCGGCGGCGGTATCTACACCTCCGCTGTTGACGCTGCCAAGAAGGTGGAAGGCTCCAAGGTCATCGGCGTTGACGTTGACCAGGCTGCTGTTATCGCCAAGTATGCCGGCCAGTCTGACAAGTCCCTGACCGTTACCTCCGCCATGAAGGGTCTGTATCCCACCACTGTTGACACCCTGACCGATGTCATCGTCAACGGCAACTGGGACAAGTATGCCGGTAAGGTGGAGACCCTGGGTCTGGTCAGCGGCGACGATCCCGAGTTGAACTATGTCCAGATCCCCATGGAGTCCACTCAGTGGGCCGATGGCTTCACCAAGGACGATTATAAGGCTCTGGTGAAGGGCATGTTCGACGGCACCATCAAGGTTTCCGCCGATGTCTCTGCTGCTCCTGCTACCACCAACGTGACTGTCAGCTATCAGGACCAGATCAAGTAAGTTAATTTAGCTAAAAAAACGGACGAGCTTTTTGCTCGTCCGTTTTTTGACTTTTGCGGCAGAAAAAGGGCGGTAACAGGGTAAAAATCTTTTGCGTTACCGTCCTTTATATAGTATACTATTACATTATACAAGTTTTTCGCCGCGGAAAGAGGCGAAAACGAAAGGAGGGCATTTGCTTTGGAACAACAGTATGCCATTGAAATGCTGCATATCACCAAGAAATTCCCCGGAATCATCGCCAACGACGACATTACGCTGCAGCTGCGCAAAGGTGAGATCCATGCGCTGCTGGGTGAAAACGGTGCCGGCAAGTCCACGCTGATGAGCGTGCTCTTTGGCCTTTACCAGCCGGAGGAGGGCGAGATCCGCAAGGACGGACAGCCGGTTTCCATCAAGAATCCCAACGATGCCAATGCGCTGGGTATCGGCATGGTGCACCAGCACTTCAAACTGGTGGAGTGCTTCAGCGTGCTGGATAATATCATCATGGGCGTGGAACCCACCAAAATGGGCTTTTTGCAGAAAAAAGAAGCCCGTGAAAAGGTGCTGGCGCTTTCTGAAAAGTATGGCCTGCATGTGGATCCCGATGCCATCATTGAGGACATCACCGTGGGCATGCAGCAGCGCACCGAGATCCTGAAGATGCTCTACCGCGACAATGAGATCCTCATTTTCGATGAGCCCACGGCTGTGCTGACACCCCAGGAGATCGATGAGCTGATGCAGATCATGAAGAATCTGGCAGCTGAGGGCAAGTCCATTCTGTTCATCTCCCATAAGCTGGCAGAGATCATGGCTGTGGCTGACCGCTGCAGTGTGCTGCGTAAGGGTAAGTATATCGGCACGGTGGAAACTGCCAATACCACCATGGAAGAACTGTCTGCCATGATGGTGGGCCGCAATGTCAACTTCCATGTGGAGAAGAAGCCCTCTGTTCCCGGCGAGGCGGTGCTGCAGGTGGAGCATATGTCTGTTGCTTCCAAGCGCAGCAAGGAAGATGCGGTGAAGGATGTGTCCTTCTCCGTGCGCCGCGGCGAGATCGTCTGTATTGCCGGTATCGACGGCAACGGTCAGACGGAACTGGTCTACGGTCTCACCGGCCTGGAGCCTCTGCGCGAGGGTAAGGTGACGCTGTGCGGCACGGATATTACCCGTGCTCCCATCCGCTACCGTAATACCCATGGCATGAGCCATATTCCTGAGGACCGCCATAAGCACGGCCTGGTGCTGGATTATACGCTGGAGGACAATATGGTGCTGCAGCGTTACTTCGAACCGGAGTTCACCGGCAAAGCCGGTTTCCTCCGTCGCGACAATATCCGCGCCTATGCCGAGCGGCTCATCGAGCAGTATGATGTGCGCTCCGGTCAGGGTCCCATCACCCATGCCCGCAGCATGTCCGGCGGCAACCAGCAAAAGGCTATCGTTGCCCGCGAAATTGATAAGGATCCAGAGCTGCTGGTGGCGGTGCAGCCTACCCGTGGTCTGGATGTGGGTGCTATCGAGTATATCCATAAGCAGTTGGTGGCCCAGCGCGATGCCGGTAAGGCAGTGTTGTTGGTGTCGCTGGAGCTGGACGAGGTCATGGATGTGCCCGACCGCATTCTCGTGATGTACGAGGGTGAGATCGTGGGCGAATTGGATCCCAAGACCGCCACGCAGGAAGAACTGGGTCTGTATATGGCCGGTGCCAAGAGAGATGAGGTGAAGGCATGAAGAAAAATCTGCTGAAAAACAGCGGTGTGCAGTCGCTGCTGTCCTCTTTGATCTGCATTGTGCTGGGTCTGCTGATCGGCTATGTGGTGTTGCTGTTCATCAATCCCGCCGGAGCCGGTGAGGCGATCGCGACGGTCATCAAAAACTTTATGACCTACAGTAAGCCGGAAACCCAGATGAAATATCTGGGCAGCACGCTGGTGAAAACGGCGCCGCTGCTGATGTGCTCGCTGTCCATTCTCTTTGCTTATAAAGTGGGCCTGTTCAATATCGGCGCCGCCGGCCAGTATTGTGCCGGTGTGGGTCTGGCACTGTATAGCGCGCTGGCATGGCAGCTGCCTTGGTGGGCCTGCCTGCTGCTGGCCATGGCTGCCGGTGCGCTGCTGGGCGCTGTCAGCGGTCTGCTGAAAGCCTATTGCAACGTCAATGAAGTGATCTCCGGTATCATGCTCAACTGGATCACCCTGTATCTGGTCAACATGCTGCTCACGTTGGTGAAGGAAGAAACCAGCCCCTATACGCTGCATATTTCCACCGTGAACGAATCGGCACTGATCCCCTCTCTGGGACTGGGCAAGCTGTTCACCAATAACCAGTATGTGACCATTGCCATTCCTCTGGCCATCATCATGGCTTTTGCGGTATGGATCGTGTTGGACAAGACCCGCTTTGGCTATGAACTGAAGGCAACGGGTAACAACAAAAATGCTGCCAAATACTGCGGTATGGCGGAAAAACGCAACATTATTGTCACGCTGATCATCGGCGGCGCGCTGGCCGGTATGGGTGCCGCGCTGCTGTATCTCACCGGATTTGAGCAGTGGCAGTGCTCTACATCCTCTGTGCCCGGCATGGGCTTCAGCGGCATCTCCGCTGCCTTTTTGGGCGGTCTCCATCCCGTGGGTGCAGTGCTGTCTTCTTTCTTCATTCAGCATATCACCGTGGGCGGTGCTTATGTGGATAAAACCATGTACTGTGCGCAGATCTCCGATTTGATCAGTTCCATTATCATCTACCTGTGCGGCTTCGTGCTGTTTATGAAGTATGCCATGAATGCCGGCATTGCCAAGCGTGAAGAAAAGGCTGCCGCTAAACTGGCTGCCAAGACCGAGGAGAAAGGGGGCGAACAGTAATGCTGCTTCTGCTTCAATATACATTAACTTTCTCCTCCGTGCTGATTTTGGTGGCACTGGGCGGCTGTATCTCTGAGCGTTCCGGCGTCATTAACCTGGGTCTGGAAGGCATCATGGTCATGGGTGCCATGGGCGGCGCACTGACTATGCGCTATCTGCCGGAAGGCAGCAGCGCCATTGTCATCATTCTGGCGGTATTGCTGATCTCTATGCTGGTGGGCGTGCTGTATTCGTCTATGCTGGCTGTGGCTGCTATTAACTTTAAGGCAGACCAGACCATCGTAGGTACGGCTCTGAATATGCTGGGCACGGCCGGTGCCACGGTCATCGTCAAGGCCATCAATACAGCGGCCAATCCTGATGATGTGTCCTCCGCCGTGCAGTATGCCATTCCCAAGCAGGCCTTCTTTGTGAAATTGGGCAGTTTCGAGTTCAGCTGGTTCATGCTGGTGACGCTGATCGCCCTGTTGGTTGTGTATGTCATGCTCTATAAGACCCGCTTCGGCCTGCGGCTGATGGCCTGCGGCGAGCATCCTCAGGCGGCAGACAGTGTAGGTATCAATGTGTACAAGATGCGCTGGGCCGGTGTGCTGATCTCCGGTGCACTGGGCGGTCTGGGCGGCATCGTGTTCATTACCACCGGTGTGTCCGAGTGGCGCTTTGAAAACGGTGTGGCAGGCTTTGGCTTCCTGGCACTGGCGGTCATGATCTTCGGCCAGTGGAAGCCGCTGCGCATTGCGCTGTCTGCGCTGCTGTTCGGTTTGTTCCGCGCTCTGTCCAACGTGTATGTGGGCTTTGATTTCCTGGTGGCGCTGAATCTTCCCAGCCAGATCTATAACATGATGCCCTACATTATCTCTCTGCTGGTGCTGGCCTTCACTTCCAAAAAGTCCCGCGCACCCAAGGCCGAGGGTATCCCCTACGACAAGGGCCAGCGCTGAAAATTGCATTTTATTAAAAAGACGACCCATCGGGTCGTCTTTTTTTGTCACAAAACAAATGAAGAAAGTGCAAAAGCTATGCCATAAGAGAGCGCAGCATGCGCAGCTTTTGCACATAAATAGCGCAGAAAATGCACGGGAGTGCCCTCTAAAACGGCGGCAGTCTGCAAATGTACGCTGATCCCACCCCAGCCCAACAGAGCGGCAGCCATGGCAAAATCTGCGTGGCCGTTCCCTAACTGCAAAATGCCGTTGGTCAGTTCCACGGCGCCCAACAGCAGTGGGTGAGAGAGGTTGGTGGTGGAAGAAAAGAGCTGCAGCAGCGTGATAAAAAACACCACGAAAGCGCAGATCTGCACCATGCTGCTGCCGGCAGAAGAAATGGCATGCACCAGTGCTGCAGAAAAAGGCGGCGGAGTTGAGTAGTGCTGTGCTCCAAGCGCGGAGGTCGTTTTCTTTCGAAAGATAATTCCCAGCAGTGCAGCGCAAAACACATGGATGAGATAGAGATAAACGCCTATGCGCAAGCTGCCGAAACGGCCCAGGCCAACCATGCCGAGAATGAAGGCCGGGCCGGCATTATTGCAGAACAGCAGCAGATGCTGCACTTCTTCACCACGTAACCGACCGCTTTTGTACATTTGACAGATCATCCGCGCGCCTAACGGATATCCGCCAAGAATCCCCAGAAAAAAGACCATGAGTCCATCGCTGCTGCAGCCCCAAAGTCTGCCGCCTGCGCGTGAAACGGCACGCGGAAAAAACTGAGGAGGAGTAAGGGACACAAAGAGTCCTGACAGCACAAAAAAGGGGAAGAGAGAGGGAATCACCGAATAAGCACAAAGCTGCAGAGCCTGCCGCACGGCCTGAGCGGCTTGCGCCGATAAAGCCAGCACACCAAGCATAGCGCACAATAGAATTCCTGCTGTAAGACGTTGTTTCACAGACACACCCCCTAAAAAACATATGCCGGACAAAACAAACGCATAACTGCAGCAAGTTTTCGTGGTAAGACGCATAAGTTTTGACAGGGAGGTGGGTCATGGAGAGACGAAAAATAGCGCAGATGGGATTAAAGGCGATGGAACATCTGGACTTGCCGGGAGAATTGACACCGGGGGTGCCGGATATGCAGCTCCTTGGCAGCCGCCAGTTTTTCATGACACAGCACAAAGGAGTGGTTTCCTACAGTCCGGAAACAATCGAAATTGACGGCGGCACTATGCTGGTGCGGCTGGTAGGGCGGGAATTGCAGCTGTTGGCCATGACGGAGAGGGAGCTCCGCGTGGCAGGATGCATTGAGAAAGTGGAACTGGTGGAGTAGATGTATCGCAAAATAACCAACTTTCTGCGAGGATATGTGACAGTACGGGTAGAGAGTCCCTATCCCGAACAGATGATCAATCTATGTGCTGCTCACGAGATCCCCTTTTGGGATCTATGCTGGACAGACGAGATCTCTTTTCGCATGTGCACCACCCGCAGCGGAGCGCGGCGTTTGCGCCGGATCGGCGAAAGCAGCGCTGCGGTGACGGTGGGGCGGGAACGTGGTGCACCGGTACTGCTGGGGCGGCTGCGGCATCATTATGCGCTGCTGACGGGGCTGGTCGCCCTGCTTTTGTTTTTATTTGGCGGCAATTTTTTCATCTGGGGCTTTGAAGTCAACGGAAACGAAACCGTGCCGACAGAAACGATTTTACGAGCCTTGGAGGATTACGGCATCACGGTTGGCTCGCTGGGGATGAAAATCGATCAGGAGCGCCTGCGCAATCATGTACTGCTGGAACTGCCGGATATTTCATGGCTGGTGGTCAATGTAAAGGGATGTACCGCTCATGTGCAGGTGGTGGAGCGGCTGCGGCCGCCGCAGATTTTAGATGATGCGGATATCAGCAATGTGGTGGCGTCGCGGGATGGACTGGTGACAACAATACGGGTACTGGACGGAAAGGGCCAGGTGAGTGAAGGCAGCACCGTGGTGAAAGGGCAACTGCTGATCTCCGGCGTTGCCGACAGCAGCCAAAGCGGCGTGCGTTTGATGCACAGTCTGGGTGAAGTGTGGGCCAGAACATGGTACGATCTGTCGGTGCTCGTGCCGTTGACGGTGGAGGCACAGACGCAGCAAGAGGAGGAAACCTTTCGAATTTCACTTGATTTTGGGAAACGGCGAAAAAAATTGTACGCAAAGGGTAGCATGATGGCGGCAGATTGTGATAAAATAATCCAATACAAACCGCTGACGCTGCCCGGTGGCTTTTTGCTGCCTGTCACGGTGATGACGGAACGAACGGCTCACTATGCGACTGTACCGCTGCACCGCACCGCGGAACAAGCCTATGAAGAGGGAAAGACGGAACTGCTGGAACTGCTACAGCAACAGATGACGGAAAGCGGCAGCATCAAAGAAACACGGTTTGCTGCGGCGCAGCAAGGGAATTGTCTGTTGGTGACGCTGCGGGCAGAATGTTTGGAACAGATCGGACAGCAGGTGATGCTGCCCAAAGAATAAATCCAACCACGAAAGAGAGAAGGGATCTCATGGAACAGCGCATCAGTATGGAACGCATGGAAGAGGCCATCAATCTGTTTGGCTCTTTTGACGAGAATATCCGTTTGCTGGAAACGGAACTGCATGTCACGGTGGTAAACCGCGGCGGAGAACTGTGTATTTCCGGCGACGTGGAAAATGTGATGCTGGCCACCAAGGCGGTGGAGGCTTTGCTGACGCTGTCGGCCAAGGGCGAGGTGATCAACGCCCAGCATGTGCGCTACGTGATTGGCCTTTGCCGCAGCGGACAGAGCGAACGGGTGGCGGAACTGACGCAGGATGTGATCTGCATCACCTCCAAGGGGCGTCCCGTAAAGCCTAAAACCATTGGCCAAAAGCAGTATGTGGATTCCATTCTGGAAAATACAGTGACCATCGGCGTAGGACCTGCCGGTACGGGCAAGACGTATCTGGCGGTGGCTGCGGCGGTGGCCGCATTCCGGGACAAGCAGATCAACCGAATCATCCTCACCCGACCAGCGGTGGAGGCCGGCGAGCGGTTGGGTTTCCTGCCCGGCGATCTGCAGAGTAAGGTGGATCCTTATCTCCGGCCACTGTATGACGCTCTTTTTGATATGCTGGGTGCGGAGACGTACCAAAAGTATCTGGAGCGGGGCAATATCGAAGTGGCGCCTCTGGCCTATATGCGCGGCCGTACACTGGACGACAGCTTTATCATTCTCGATGAAGCGCAGAATACCAGCCGTGAGCAGATGAAGATGTTCCTGACCCGCATGGGGTTTGGCTCCAAAGTGGTCATTACCGGCGATATTACCCAGATCGACCTGCCGGGGGACAAGCCCAGCGGACTGAAGGAGGCCATGAAGGTGCTGCGCGGCGTAGAGGGTGTGGGGATCTGCGAGCTTTCTCAGCAGGACGTGGTACGCCACGTGATGGTGCAGCGGATCATCGAGGCCTATGCCAAATATGAAGACCGCAAGGGAGGGGCACGCAAGTGAAGCATAAGATTTCCGTTACCGGCGCACGCTCCGGTATCAACTCCCCTGCACTGGCGGCCATGCTGCGCCGCACGGTGAAGGCAGCGCTGGCGGCAGAGGACATGGAACTGCCGTGTGAGATCAACATCCTGCTGACGGATGATGAGGGAATCCGGGAAGTAAACAGGGAGATGCGTGACATTGACAGCGCCACGGACGTGCTCAGCTTCCCTATGTTCGATCTGCTTCCCGGAGAGCATCCCGATGAGATGGATGCCGATCCGGCCACGGATCTGATCCCACTGGGAGATATGTGCATCAGCGTCGAGCGTGCCCATGCGCAGGCGGAGGAATACGGTCACAGCTTTGATCGGGAGATCTGCTATCTGGCAGTACATTCTGTGCTGCACCTGCTGGGGTACGATCATCTTGATGAAGGTGAAATGAAACGCCAAATGCGCGCAAGGGAAGAAGAAATCATGCAGCAGCTGAAGCTGGAACGGTAAGCAGATGAAAAAGACGCTTTTTTGGCTTGCCATATGGGCAGCTGCCCTATTGCTGCTGCTATTTGTTGTGTTCTGTGTAAAAGACACGATATACTACAGTGCTGCTATGAACAGCGCGCCGCTGCGCGTGTTTTATCTGGTACGCGCTATCGAATTTGCCCTGCCGGCGGCCATCTGCGGCGGTGCGGCATGGATTTTGAAAAAGAAAACATAATTGCTCAAGAAAGTTGAGGATCAGGAGAATGAATATTACCAAAACTGCGATGATCACCGTATGCGGTCGCCCCAACGTGGGAAAATCCAGCCTGACCAATGCGCTGGTGGGCGAAAAAATCGCTATCGTATCCAACAAGCCCCAGACCACCCGTAACCGTATTTACGGCGTGGTCAACCGTGGAGATACCCAGTATGTGCTGCTGGATACGCCGGGTCTGCATAAGCCCCGTTCCCGTCTGGGCGATTACATGGTAAAAGTGGTGCGCGAAAGTCTGGCGGAAGTAGAGGCGGCGTTGCTGCTGGTAGAGCCCATTGCCCATGTAGGTGAGCCGGAGAAGATTTTGATCCAGCGTATGCAGGAAGAGCAGATTCCCGCCATTTTGTGCATCAACAAGGTGGACATGGTGGAGAAGAAGGAAGAACTGCTGGAGGTCATCGCAGCCTATAGCCAGTATTACGACGGCTTTGAGGCCATCATCCCCATTTCTGCCCGCACCGGCGACGGATTGGAGGAACTGATGGTGCAGCTGAGCAAGTATGCCGAGGAAGGTCCTCAGCTGTTCCCCGACGGCATGACCACCGATCAGCCTGATGCACAGGTGTGCGCTGAGATCGTGCGCGAAAAGATGCTGCACTGCCTCGACAAGGAGATCCCTCACGGCACGGCGGTGGAAGTGACCCGTTTCACCGAGCGTGAGAGCGGCATCATTGATTTGGATGTGACCATTTATTGCGAAAAGTCCAGCCACAAGGGGATTATCATCGGCAAGGGCGGCGAGATGATGAAGAAAATCTCTTCGCTGGCCCGCCGCGACATTGAGCGCTTTATGGGCACCAAGGTGTATATGGAAACTTGGGTAAAGGTGAAGGAAAACTGGCGCGACAATGCCAATTTCATCAGATCGCAGGGCTACGACGAGCAGTAATAATTCCCACCTATAACCCGCTGCCTGCCGGCACAAGCTAAGTGCAGGGAGGTGGCGCATATGGACGCGGAAAACTGTTGGCGGCTGTTTTGTGAAACAGGTGCGCCGGAACTGTACCTTTTTTATCGCGCGGCAAACCGGCGGGACGGCTGAGGCTGTCCCGTCAGCTGCAAAGGAGTTTACATAATGCAAAATGCAAAAATCGTGACCTCCGGCATCGTGCTGCGGGAGACGGAAACAAAGGAAACGGACAAGATCCTGACGGTGCTGACGGCAGACTTGGGCAAGATAGCGCTGATCGCCCGCGGTGCACGGCGGAAGAACAGTCGTATTGCTGCAGCCAGCCAGATTCTCGCCTATTCAGAACTGACGCTCTATAAGCGGGGCAACTGGTACATGCTGGACGAGGCATCCACGCTGGAGCTGTTTCGCGGTGTGCAGGAGGATTTCACGCTGCTGAGTCTGGCCTCCTATTTTGCGGAGCTGACAGAAGCGGTAACGGAGGAAGGCGAAGAAAGTCGGGAAATCTTGCCGCTGCTGCTCAATGCGTTGTATGCACTGGGCACGCTGAAAAAAGACCCGCGGCAGGTGAAAGCGGCGTTTGAGTTGCGATTGTTGGCATTGTGCGGCTTTGAACCTCTATGGGATGGCTGCGCCATCTGCGGCGCGCAGCGGCCGGAAAATCCCATGCTGGATGTGGTGCGAGGCTTTGTGCACTGCGGTAAATGCAAAGAACAGGGCGGATTGTCCATGCCGTTGGGAACGGGAGGGTTGACCGCCATGGAGCATATCCTCGGTTGTCCGCCCAAACGGCTGTACAGTTTTGCGCTGGATGCGCCGCAGCTGCAGATGCTTTCCCATGCAGCGGAGGCGTTTGCGGCGGCGCAGCTGGAGCGGGGATTCCGCACGCTGGAGTATTATAAGTCGATTTTGCCGCCCGAGCGGTAAGAGGAAGAAACGATCATGAGTGAAATGTTTGAAAAATCCATTCGTACGCTGGAACTGCCGGCTGTGCTGGAGATGTTGAGCCACAAGGCAGTCAGCGAAGCGGCCAAGGCACGCTGTTTGCAGCTGATGCCCAGCACCGATCCGGAGCAGGTGGTACACTGGCTCAGCGAGACAGACGCAGCTAAGGAAAGGCTGGGACTGCACGGCAGTCCCTCGTTTTCCGGGGTAAAAGATGTGGCGCCCTCTCTCAGCCGTGCCGATCACGGCGGTATGCTGAACACCCGGGAACTGCTGGATATTGCCGGTGTGCTGACGGCCAGCCGTCGCGTATACGAATATGATTTGGAGCGCAAAGGAGAACCGACGGTCATCGACCAGCTGTTTTCCTCGCTCCATACCAATAAGTATCTGGAGGAGAAGATCCGATCCTCCATTCTGGATGAGGAGACCATTGCTGACAACGCCAGCGCAGAACTGGCAGATATCCGCCGCAAGATGCGCATTGCAGCAGCCAAGGGACGGCAGATCCTGCAGAAGATCATTGCCTCGCCCTCTTACGCCAAGGTACTGCAGGAGGCGCTGATCACGCAGCGTGATGGCCGCTTTGTGGTGCCGGTGAAAGCGGAATATAAGGGGAGCCTGCCCGGTCTGGTACACGATATCTCCTCTTCCGGCGCTACCCTCTTTGTGGAGCCTATGGGCGTGGTGCAGGCGAACAATGAGCTGCGGGAGCTGCAGGCCAAGGAAGAAAAGGAGATCGACCGCATTTTGCGCCAGCTTTCCGCCGATTGCGCCATGCAGATGAACAATATCCTGTGGGATTATGACATCTTAGTGCATCTGGATGTGATTTTTGCCCGCGCGCAGTTGAGCTATCAGATGAATGCCGGACGGCCGGAAGTACGCAAAAAAGGCGGTGTGATGCTGCGCCGTGCCCGCCATCCGCTGTTGGACAGCGCCAAAGCGGTGCCCATTACGGTGGATCTGGGGGAATCCTTTGATACATTGGTGATCACCGGCCCCAACACCGGCGGCAAGACGGTGACGCTGAAAACGCTGGGTTTGCTGTGCCTGATGGCCCAGTGCGGTTTGCACATTCCTGCCGATGACGGCAGCGCGGTGCGCGTCTTTGAGCGGGTGCTGGCGGACGTAGGTGATGAGCAGAGCATCGAGCAAAGTCTGTCCACTTTCTCGGCGCATATGTCTAACACGGTGCAGATTCTGGCGGAGGCTGACGAGAAGAGTCTGATTCTCTTCGATGAATTGGGGGCAGGCACTGACCCCGTGGAAGGTGCAGCACTGGCCATTGCCATCATCCAGAATGCCCGCAGCAAGGGCGCGCTGACGGCGGCTACGACGCACTATGCAGAGCTGAAAACCTTTGCCATGACCACCGCCGGCGTAGAAAATGCCAGCTGCGAATTTGATGTGCAGACGCTGCGGCCCACGTACCGACTGTTGATCGGTATTCCGGGTAAGTCCAACGCCTTTGCCATTTCCCGCCGACTGGGACTGGATGAGGCGGTGATTCAAGCGGCCAAAGAGCAAATGGACAGCGAATCTGTCCGCTTTGAGGACGTGTTGGCGCAGCTGGAGGAAAAGCGGCAGCGTTTGGAAAAGGCGCAGAACGAGGCTGACCGACTGTGGCGGCAGCGGGAAGAGGATGCCCGTAAGGCCCGTACCTTCCGCGAGCAGATGGAGCGTGCCAAGGACAACGCCCGCAGCAAGGGAGAAGCAGAGGCGAAACGCATTATCCGTGAAGCCACGGAGAAAAGTGAAGCCATTTTTGCCGAGCTGGATGCGCTGCGTAAGGAACAGGCAAAGCAGGCCAATTTCCAGGCCATCAACGACGCCAAGGCGGCGGTGCGCCACACCTTGAAAGAGACGGAAGCGCTGCTGCATCAGCGAGAAGAGCAGCAAGATCCTACACTGACGCCCAGCCGTCCCTTTGCGGTGGGCGATATGGTGGAACTGCCCGGTGTGAAGATGGCGGCCACAGTGCTGAGCGTCAATGGCGACGGCACGCTGTTGCTGCAGGCGGGTAAAATGAAAATGACCACTAAGGCGGCGCAGGTGCGCTTGCTGGAGAGCGCCGAGGCCCAGCAGAAGAAAAAACAGTCTGTACCGAAAGCGACCGCGGCTCCCGCGGTGCGTATTGCGGCACGGGCGGCGACGGAACTGGATATCCGCGGGCTGGAAACGCTGGAGGCCGAGAGCGTGGTGGAAAATTATATCGACAGCGCCGTTATGGCAAAACTGGGCACCGTGACCATCATCCACGGTAAGGGGACCGGTGCACTGCGCAAGGCGGTGCATGAAATGCTCAAGCGAAACCGCGCCGTGAAAAGCTTTCGCCTTGGTCATTTCGGTGAAGGAGAGGCCGGTGTAACGGTAGTGGAGTTAAAATAACGATAAATTTTGTTAAAAGCTCCAAAATGCTTAACAAAAAGCTGAGACTGACCGCAAAAAATTGGTGGATTAGATATTGCAAAAGTGCACCATATTTCGGTATAATATAAACACCAATACTTGTTGCATGAATTGTGCGAACGCTGCGTATAAAGGAGAGCTGATAGTATGTATACTCAGGAAATCGTCGTCAAAAATGAGGTCGGTCTGCACGCCCGTCCCGCAACGTATTTCATTCAGAAAGCTAACGAATTTAAAAGCGGCATTTGGGTGGAGAAGGAAGAGCGCCGTGTCAACGCCAAGAGCCTGCTGGGTGTTCTGTCCCTGGGCATTGTGAAAGGCACCACCATCACCCTGATCGCTGACGGTGCCGACGAGAAGGAAGCTGTGGCTGCTCTGGTCGAACTGATTGAGAACAACTTCGGCGAATAATGAACACAAAAAACATCCGCTGTCCGTAGACAGCGGATGTTTTTTTGTGTTTAGCGGTCTTCTTCGCCGCAGCGGGCCATTTCCAGCAGAATACGCACCGCTTCCACGCCGTGTGCACCCTGTGCGGTTTCACCGGTAAGCATCAGGGCGGCTGCGCCGTCCAGACAGGCGTTGTAAATATCCGTCACTTCGGCGCGGGTAGGAACGGCGCTGTGGATCATACTTTGCAGCAGATGGGTTACTACCAGAAAGTCTTTTCCTGCCGCGCGGCAGATGGCGGCGATGCGCTTTTGTGCGCGGGGAAGTTCATAAAAAGGCAGGTTGCTGCCTAAATCGCCGCGGGCAATGGTGACCACATCGCACAGATCCAGCCAACTGTCTATGGAGCTGAGACCTTCTGCGTTTTCCACCTTGGCAAAAATCCGGAAGTTTTCAAGACCGTGCTGCGCCAGCGCCTGACGTACCTGCAGGAGATCTTCACGACTGCGGACAAAGGGCTGCATGACGGCGGTAACGCCGTGATTGCGGGCGACAGAGAGGTCTGCATGATCGGCAGCAGATACAGCAGGACGGGGGATCTCTATGCCGGGAAGCGTAATGCTTTTGCGGCTCTCCACCGCACCGCCGCGCAGGCAGCGACAGCGTGCAGAAATGTTGTCTGCGGATTCCACCAACATTTCTATGGCACCATCGTCAATGAGGATGGTTTGGCCGAGCCGCAAGGCGGAAAGAATATCGCCGTCCAAAGGGATGCCGTCTTCACCCAGTAAGACCGATTCGCCGGCAGAGACAGGAATGGGCTGGGGCAGCTGCGGCAGGCGCAGCTCAGCGCCGCGCAAATCAATGATCAGTTCTGGGCGGCATCCGGTTTTGACCGCAGCTTGCTGCAAGGCATCCGTCCAGTCCCGACAATCTTCCAACGTGCGGTGGGACAGATTCAGCCGGAAACCGGTAAGTCCCAAGCGCAGCATGGAAGCAAGGGTATCGACGCTGCAGCAGGCGGGGCCCAATGTGGCGTAGGTTTTAATCATAGGAGTTCTCCTTATGGAAATGGTCATAGACAGCTTGTGCCGCTTTAGCGCCTACTGCGGAAGACAAATCCTCTACCGAGGCGGCTGCAATGGCTTTGACCGACTTGAAGTGCTTCACGAGAGCCTTTTTGCGTGCCTCGCCTACACCGGGGATGCCGTCCAACCGGGAGGAAAAGGTGCTGCGCTTATGCTTCTCGTGGTGATAGGTGATGGCGAAGCGATGCACTTCCTCCTGAATACGGCCGATCATGGTGAAAAGATGGGGGCTTTGCTGAATGCCCAGCTCCTGTCCCTGCGCCGTCATCAGCGCGCGGGTCCGGTGTTTGTCATCTTTTACCATGCCCAGAATCGGCAGGGACAAGCCCAGCGCGGACAGAGCTTCCTCTGCCGTACGGGCGTGCATTTCGCCGCCGTCGATCAACAGCAGATCCGGCAGATGGTCGAACTTTTCGTCGCCGTCCAAATAGCGGCGGAAGCGGCGCGTCAGCACTTCGCGCATGGCGGCGTAGTCGTCGGGATGCTCTAATGTTTTGATGGAAAATCGACGGTAGTCCCGCTTCAGTGGTTTGCCGTCCTGAAAAACCACCATGCTGGCAACCATATCGGCGCTGCCGGTATTGGAAATGTCGTAAGCCTCCAGTCGGCGGGGAGCGTGGGAGAGCCCGGCCAGTGTGCCCAGCTGTTCCAGCGTCTTATAGGTGCGCTCTGCCTCCGAGGTGATGCGCTCGACCTCTTCGGCGGCATTGCGCTGTGCCATTTTGAGCAGCTCTGCCTTTTCGCCACGTTGGGGCAGCCGCACGGTGACGCGGTGTCCGGCGCGCTCGGTCAGCACCTGAGCAAAAATATCCTGATCTTCCAACGGACAGGGCAGCAGGATCTCGGAGGGGAATATCCCACGATCCAAATAATACTGGCTCAGTACCGCGGAGAGAATTTCACTCTCACTTTCATCGGCAGCTGCGGGGAATACCTGTACCTCGCGACCCAACAGATCGCCACTTTGAATATGCAGCACAGCGCAGCCGCAGCGCACCTGGCCGGGATAGACGCCCCATACATCGGTATCGGCGCAGACACCGGCAATGACCTGCTGCTGCTTACCTAATACGGACAGGGCGCGCAGACGGTCACGCAGAGCGGCAGCCTTTTCAAAGGCTAATTCTTCTGCAGCCTGTTCCATCTGAGCTTGCAGCTCTGCGCTCAGTTGGCGCAGTTTCCCGGAAAACAGGCGGGAAGCCTGATCAATGCGTGCCTGATACTCCGCCTGTCCGGGTCCGTCCGGCAGGCAGAACCCGTCGCACTTACCGATATGATAGTTCAAACACGGACGTTCTTTGCCAATGTCGCGAGGGAAACGGCGGGAACAGGTGGGCAAGTGCAGTGCACTACACACGGCATCAATGGCATTGCGGCTCTCCTGACGGCCGCCGAAGGGCCCGAAATAGCGGGCGCTGTCATTCTCGGCGCGGCTGCACAGAGAAAAGCGGGGATAGGGAACATTTTGCTCCAAACGGACAAAGGGATAGCCTTTATCGTCCTTCAGAAGAATGTTATAGCGCGGTTGGTGATGCTTGATGAGGGAGTTTTCCAGCACCAGCGCTTCAAATTCGGAGGAAACGAAAATCGTATCAAACCGGTCCACTTGCGCCACCATAGCGCGGGTTTTGGCGTTGTGAGCAGAGCCGCTCTGGAAATACTGCGTCACGCGGTTTTTCAGTTTTTTGGCTTTTCCGACGTAGATCACCTTGCCGGTTTTGTCCATCATCAGGTATACACCGGGAACAGTGGGCAGGTCGTTGGCTTTCTGGCGCAGTTCTTCGCGTGTCACAGCACTTCCTCCTTTCATTTTAATGTGGTTTCAGTATAGCATGGTGCAGCCGCCCCTGCAAGCAAAAGGGAGATTGCCATATGGTGCGAGACACAGTATAATGGGAGAAAATATGTGTCAGGAGGCACGGAAATGATTCAGGACATCGGGCAACATATATTTGACAGGGAATACAGCCTTCGCCCGGCCACGGCGGAGGATTACGCGCTGTGCTATGTTGGCGGCAAGGTGCTGCTGCGGCGCACAGGGGAACATACATGGGGACTGCCCCGCTTTGCGGATTTTCCGGAGGCGATTTGCCCTGATATGACGGCGGCGCGACACTTTTTTGCGCTGGATGGCGTGGGATGCTATTTGGCAGATCCCGATCCGGACGAGGCGGCATTGCCGGATGATTCGTGGCAGTACTGTACATATACACAGCTGCGGACAGTGCGCCCCATGGAAGTGGCATTTGCTGCCATCACCGGTGCACAGCTGGATCGATGGTATAAGAGCCGCGCCTATTGCGGGAAGTGCGGCGCAAAGAATGAGCCCAGCCAGATCGAGCGCGCTTTGGTGTGCCCTGTGTGCGGGCAGCTGGAGTATCCCAAGATCTCTCCGGCGGTGATCGTGGCAGTGACGGACGGTGACCGGTTACTGCTGACCCGTTACGCCGACCGGCCTTACCGTGGCCCGGCGCTGATCGCCGGCTTTGTGGAAATCGGTGAAACGCTGGAAACCACGGTGCACCGTGAGGTGTTGGAGGAAGTGGGGTTGCATGTGAAGAACCTCCGTTATTATAAAACCCAGCCTTGGGCGTTTTCCGATACGCTGCTGACCGGCTTCTACTGTGAACTGGACGGTGACGCTGAAATCAGTCTGGACCGTAACGAGCTTTGCGAAGGCGTTTGGGTACGGCGGGAGGATCTGCCGCAGCAGGAGAATGACATTAGCCTGACCTCGGAAATGATTGAGCGCTTCCGTCTTGGCTTAGTATAATCAAAAAACGCATCTGCCTACAGGCAGATGCGTTTTTTGTCAGTTAAGTGTTTCGGCATTCAACTCGAAGAGTTCACTGATGCGGCGGCGCAGGGAGAGATTTTCCGGCAATTCCAGTGCGGCATCCTCTGCCAGTACTGCTTTTGCAGCAGTTTGCGCCTCGTCCAACAAGCGCATGTCGCAGCTGAGATCTGCGATTTTCATGGCGGGCAGACCGTGCTGGCGCTGACCGAAAAAGTCGCCCGGTCCACGAAGTCGCAAATCTTCCTCAGAAATCTTGAAGCCGTCGTTGGTGCGGGTCATTACCTGCAATCGTTGCTTTGTTTCCTCGTTCTGATGGTCACTGAGAAGGATACAGTAGCTTTTGACGCGGCCGCGGCCGACACGTCCGCGCAGCTGATGCAGCTGACTCAGGCCAAACCGTTCGGCATTTTCCACGATCATCGTGTTGGCGTTTGGCACGTCCACGCCCACCTCCACCACCGTAGTAGATACCAGAACATCGATTGCCCCGGCGGCAAAATCGGCCATAATGGCCTCCTTTTCCTTAGGACGCATTTTTCCGTGGAGCGCGACAATCTCCAGATCGGGAAACACCTCTTTTTTCAGTTTCTCTGCGTAGGCGGTGACGGCCTTGCGCTCATCGGGAAGCTCCTCGCCGTCGCCTACCAGCGGACAGACAATAAACACCTGATGGCCGGCGGCCACTTGCTTGCGTATAAAGGCGTTGATGCGCTGGCGGTACGATTCACCCACAGCAAACGTGTCCACCTTTTGCCGTCCCGGGGGCAGCTCATCAATGACAGACACATCCAGATCACCATAAATAATCAGCGCCAGCGTGCGGGGGATGGGCGTGGCGGAGAGCACCAGCATATGGGGATGATCCGACTTTTGCCCCAGGGCGGCGCGCTGATTGACACCGAAACGGTGCTGTTCATCGGTGATCACGAGGCCCAGTTTGGCGTATTGTACATCCTCAGTCAGCAGGGCGTGGGTGCCGATGCACAGGTCGATGGTACCGCTTTTCAGTGCGGCAAGGATTTCGCGGCGCTCTTTCGCTTTGGTGGAACCTGTCAACAGTGCGCAGCGCAGACCGAAGCGGGCAAACAGAGGAGAAAGCCCCTCGTAATGCTGACGCGCCAGAATTTCTGTGGGCGCCATCAAGGCGCTTTGCCACCCGTTTTGCGCGGCAAACCATATGCATGCAGCGGCTACCATGGTTTTTCCGCTGCCCACGTCGCCCTGACACAGCCGGTTCATGGGCCGGGCAGAGCACATGTCGCCGATGGCATCTTCAATGGCACGTCGTTGGGCGTTGGTGAGCGTAAAGGAAAGCTTTTCGTAAAAGGGCGTCATATCTATCGGTTCGCAGACAGGCCCGGAAACATGCTGACGCCGCTGCCGCAGCAGCTGCAAGCCGCAGGTCAGCAAAAAAAGTTCTTCAAACACCAACCGCCGCCGCGCGATTTCCAGCGCTTCGGGAGAGGTGGGGAAATGGATATTTTCATAGGCAAAATTGGCGTAGCACAGATTATGCGCCTGACGTACCGCGTCGGGCAAAACATCCTCCAGCAGTTCGCGGCACTCGTCCAGTCCCTGCCGGACGGCGCGGGAGAGAAGCAGCTGGCTGACGCCGGCAGTGAGGGAGTAGAGAGGCATAATGCGTCCGGTGATTTGCTGCTGCCCCTCGCGTTCAATCAAGGGATTGATCATTTGACGGCGCAGCAGATTCCCCTCTACTTTTCCGTAAAAGATATACGTTTCACCTTTGTGGAGTGAGTTTTTGCGGTACTCCTGATTAAAAAAGATCAGATCCAAAGAGCCACCCTCATCCACGGCGCGGCATTTTACCAGTGTGCGCCCGCCGCTGATACGGTGGGCGGTAGGATCGGCGGCTATCATGGCCTTGACACAGGCATTTTCGCCCAGCAGCAAGTTCTTGATGGGGCGCGTCAGCGTGCGATCTTCATAGCCGCGGGGGAAGAAGGAGATGAGATCTTTCAGCGTGGCGATGCCCAGTTTTCCCAACGCCTTGGCGCGCGTTTCGCCAATGCCCTTGATATAGCGGATATTGGTTTGCAGATCGGCCATGGTCATCACCTCCTGCCGATTTTTCTCCATTGTAGCAGTTTTATCGCGAAAAAACAATCGAAAGAGAACAGGACGACCCGTTAGGTCGTCCTGCAGAGCTTATTGGAATCCGGTAAAAAGGCCAAACCCTTCAGTCATGGCAAACGGTGCGGGCTCTTCCTCGATTTGCTGAGGCGGCAGTACAAGCTCATCTTCCTCTTCGCGGGGCACATAGTCCACATACTGGAAACGCAGGCCGTTTTCCTCCATGATCTCGCTTTGCGCGGCGATCTCCCAATGGGGATCGGCATCCAGATCGGGGAAGAATGCATCCGCTTCAGGTGCAGCAAACACGCGCGTCACGTAGACACGGTCACACAGACTCAGCATCTGGCGGTATACCGTAGCTCCGCCGATGATAAAGGCATCAGCACCGGCAGCGAAGATAGCGCCGGCCAATGTGCGGACCGTTTCGGCGTTTTCGGCGCTGAAATCCGGATCACTGGTGAGCACGATGTTGCGGCGGTTGGGCAGGCCCTTGCTGCCCGGCAGGCTTTGCAGTGTTTTGCGTCCCATGATCACGGTGTGACCGGCGGTCAGCTCTTTGAAACGCTTTAAATCAGCACTGATGCGGAAGAGCAGTTGGTTTTCTTTTCCAATGCCCCAGTTTTCGCTGACGGCAACAATAGCTTGCATAGCGGTACTCCTTTAGATTGCAACAGGAATCTTGTCGTCAAAGGCATGAGGCTCGTAACCCTGCAGAGAGAAGCTGTCACGGGTGAACTGATAGAAATCGGTGACAGACGTATCGATAACGAACTGCGGAGCGGCCTTGCCTTCCTTATCCAGCATCTTTTCAATGATGGGTACATGGCGGTCATAAATATGCGCGTCAGCAATGACATGCACCAGCTCGCCGGCCTCCAGTCCGCTGACCTGTGCCATCATGTGCACCAGAACAGCATACTGTACCACGTTCCAGTTGTTGGCGGCCAGCATGTCCTGACTGCGCTGGTTCAAAATGGCGTTGAGGGTATTACCGGACACGTTGAAGGTCATGGAATAGGCACAGGGATAAAGCGCCATCTCGTGCAGATCCTGGAAGTTGTAAATATTGGTCAGGATGCGGCGGGAGGCAGGATTATGCTTCAGGTCGTACAGCACACGATCCACCTGATCCATCTCACCCTCGCGGTACTGGTGCTTGACGCCAAGCTGATAACCGTAGGCCTTGCCGATAGAGCCGTTCTCGTCTGCCCAGCTGTCCCAGATGTGGCCGCGCAGATTCTTGATATTATTGGACTTCATCTGCCAGATCCACAGCAATTCATCAATGCAGGTTTTGAAATAAGTCCGGCGAATGGTGAGAATGGGGAATTCGGCCTTCAAATCGTAACGATTGACAATGCCGAACTTCTTCACCGTATGGGCCGGCGTACCGTCGTCCCAACGGGGACGGACATTCTGGTCGGTATCCCACACACCGTGGGTCAGGATATCGCGGCAATTCTGCTTAAAAATTTCATCAGCGCGGCTCATAAGTGATCCTCCTTTATAGCATTTTATTCAGTATAGCACACGAAGCCGTACCAGCACAAGAAAAAGGGAAACAGGAAACAGAACTTTTTGTGCGATTAGAAAGAAAAGAACAGATACATTGTAGATTACATAACAAAACTTGGGGATTAACACGCTCTTGTGTGGGAAAATGTGTGATAATATTGCAAAGATAAAGTTTCTTTTTTAATATAGATACGCTATAATATGTATCGTGTGTGGCAGAGGCCGGAATCTCTGCTGCGGGAAAGAAGGAGGACATTACATGAAGAATGAAAAGAAAAAGCTGTCATTGACAGTCCAGATCGTCATCGGTCTGGTATTGGGCGTCATTGCAGGTCTGCTGCTGCAGAACAATGCTGCCTTTGCCAAGGAGTACATTAAGCCTTTCGGCACCATTTATCTGAACCTGATCAAGACCATCGTGGTACCCGTGGTGCTGCTGTCCATTATCCAGGGCATCATTTCTCTGGAGGATGTGAAGAAGGTCGGCAGCATCGGTATCCGCACCGTGGCCTACTATATGTGCACCACCGCGCTGGCTGTGACCATCGGTCTGCTGTTTGCCAATCTCCTGAGCGTGGGCGCCGGCTATGTGCTGCCCAGCGAAGAGCTGAGCTATGAGGCCACCGCAGCGCCCGGCTTTATGACCACGCTGGTCAATATTTTCCCCTCCAACATCATTCAGCCGCTGGCCAACGCCACCATGCTGCAGGTGATCGTGATCGCTATTCTCTTCGGTTTCGGTATCATTCTGGCCGGCGAAAAGGGTAAAGTGGCCGCCAATGTGGTGGACAGCTTTGCAGAAGTTTCCTTTAAGATCATGGGTATGATCATCCGCCTGAGCGCCATCGGTGTGTTCGCCCTGATCTGCCCCGTGGTAGCGGAAAATGGTCCTAAGGTGCTGCTGCCGCTGCTGAAGGTGATCCTGGTGGCCTACGCTGCCTATATCATCCATATGCTGGTAGTATACTCCACCAGCGTGAAGCTGTTTGCCGGTATGAGCCCTCTTAAATTCTTCAAGGGCATGAGCCAGCCTATGATCTTCGCATTCTCCAGCGCCAGCAGCGTGGGCGTGCTGCCCTTCAATCTGGAGGCCACCGAGAAGAAGCTGGGCGTGCGCAAGGAGATCGGCAGCTTCGTGCTGCCGCTGGGCGCCACCATCAACATGGATGGTACTGCCATCTATCAGGGCGTTTGCGCCATCTTTATCGCCCAGATCTTCGGCTTTGACCTGACCATCTCCCAGCAGATCACCATTATTCTCACCGCCACGCTGGCCTCCATCGGTACCGCCGGCGTGCCCGGCAGCGGCATGATCATGCTGACCATGGTGCTGCAGAGCGTGGGTCTGCCTGTGGAAGGTATCGCCCTGGTGGCCGGTATCGACCGCATTCTGGATATGGGCCGTACCGTTGTCAACATCACCGGTGACGCTGCCTGCTCCGTGTGCGTGGACGCTATGGATAAGAAGCGTGAAGCCAAGAAACTGGCAAAGTAAAACGCTGCAAAAAAACAAATACAACGAAAAGGAGCGCCGTAAGGCGCTCCTTTTGTGCTGGACATGTACTTACTCTGCGGATTTTGCGCTTGTATCACAGTCGATGATGACTTTTTGGCATGCGGCACAGCGGTAGGCATAGACTGTGCGGGAGTTGTCGGCAGCGCCGTTGGACAAAGGTACGCTGTCCCGCCCGAAAACGGATAAGGCAGCTACCAACTGGCGGCGCGGTGTCCATGTCAGACCATCGCGGCACTGAATGTAGCCGAGCATCATTTGCTTTTGACAGTAGGGACAGTTCATAAGGGGGCTCCTTTCATCACGATACTTTTTCTATGGTAAATATCATGGCGCACTGGGGCGTCTCTTCCTCCTGCGGCCATAGGCAATCCATGGAATCAATTTCGTAATAACCAGAATGCTCCAGCTGCCAGGAGATGCGCACGCCGTGAATGGTGTGCGAGGCGGGAGTAAAGGGATCATCGGCCATCGACTGCACCACGGCGTCGATCTCTTTGGTAGACAGGGGAGTGGGGTCAAAGGCCTGCACATAGGCATATACTGCCAGCAGCCGCCGGTTGGTGAATAGGGGAAGCATGCTGTCCTGATCTCCCTCTACTGACAGAGAGAAACTGAGCCCGGTCATGAGCCCGTCCTCTTCTGTGTAAACGAAGTCGGGGGGATCAATGTCGTGCATGTGGATGACCACCCCTCCGTCGGGGCGGGGGTAATCTGTCCAGCGACCGTTTTCGTCCAGCCAGCATTCAAACTCGCGAATCTTTGCTTGCCGGTTGTAGTTTTCGGCAAACTGCGCAATCGTCAGATCTCCTTGGTGAACAGGGCGGGAGATGAAAAGCCCGCAGAGCAGAATCAGCGCAAATTGGGCAATGATTCCGCCCACCACAGCTGCAATGCGCCAGTTTTTCTCATCCTGCAGCACCAGCTCGCTGTCCCATTCCCATGCCATTGTCTTGCCTTCAATGCAGTCGTAGTAGCGCTGATAGCCGCGAAAGATCTCTACAATAGGGATGAAGAAACCCGCGCCGGACCAAAGGGCCTGAAAGGTGCGGTAAATACCCTCGCTGTAGTCAAGCTTCTGACCGGTGTTGTTGGTAACGCGTAATCCCAGCAGCCACTTGCCGGGGGTGGTGCCCCAGGTGCAGAGAAAAAGGGGTTCAAACAGAAGCATCATCAGCACAGATATAAAGAAGGTCAGATCGAACCATGCGCCGCCTTGCTCGGTGGCGGGACTTTTTTGCAGCAGCAGAAGCCCCAGTATGATCCACACGGAGCCATAGAGCATCAGATCAAAGCGGCGGGCAAAGAAACGGCGCCACGGAGAACGCACACGGGGGACGGTATCCTTTTCCGGTACGCTGGCCGGTGCGCCGGCCGGTGTTTGCATGGCATCCAGATAGTGACGGGCATCCAGCGTTTCGTACCGTGCGCCGTCGCGGCGGATGTCGCGGCAAACCTGCTGCGAACATTGCAGTGCCTGTTCCTGCTGCTCCAGTGTGCGCAGATGTTCCTGCAAAGCGAGGTCCAGTTCCTTTTCGCCCCGCTGCAGTGCGCGGATCTCCTCCAGCGGCAGTTCCAGCGAGCGCAGCAGACGGATGCGCAGCAGCTGCTGCAGATCCTCCTCGCTGTAATCGCGGTAATTGTTGTCATGGCGCTGAGGCGAGATCAAACCCTCCCGTTCGTAAAAACGGATATTGCTGCGGTTCATTCCCGAGCGATCTTCCAGTTCTTTGATGGTCATGGGTCGTTTCCCCCTTTCTTGAGGCCATGATAAGCTGTGCAGTCAGTGCACAGTCAAGTACTTTTTTCCTATTTTACAATATTTGCTTTTGCTGCGCAACAAAAAGCGAAACAGCGCACCGCTAACTGCGGTGCGCCGTAGAAAGGTCAGTCAATATCCACGCTGATGTTGTCGGTGCCGTGAAGCTCAAACTCGCTGAGATAGGTGCCCATGCGCTCCATCACCTCGTCGTAGTTCTCCGGCGTGATGGGGGGATCATCCATATCACGCAGCGCCATCTCCTGCGCCAGGATCTCGAAGAACGTCGTGTCCTCATAGGCCATGATAGCCTCGTGGATGCCGCCCTCGGCGAAGGCGCGGGAGGGAATCAGTTCTCCCTCATACAGTTCAGTCAGCCCCGCCATGCCGTGCGTCAGGCAATGGGAGAAGATGAGACTTTCCACCTCATCATACTGGCGAATGCGGTCATCGCCGCGGGTGGAATTTAAAATCCAATTACCGATATATACCAGATCCAACAGACGCCGGAACTGCTTTTCGCTTAATTTGATTTCCATAAGTCACCTCCGAAGACGTCTGTGGGAAATATAGCTGCATTATAACAGACAACGACAAAAAATACTACTGAAAAAAGCGGGGAAAAGGGCCAAAATTTAGCTTGTTTATCCTGCTTTGTGATAGTATAATAAATAAGTTACAATGTTAAGGAGGTCCAGTTATGGATCAAAGACCTCTGGGAGTGTTCGACTCGGGTTTGGGCGGATTGACCGCCGTGCGCGAGCTGCGCAGCATTCTCCCCTCTGAAAACATTATATACTTTGGTGACACGTCCCGTGTCCCCTATGGCGGAAGAAGCGAAGAAATTTTGCTGCACTACGCCCGCCAGGATGTCCACTTCCTGCGCTCATTTGACATCAAGGCGATTCTGGTGGCTTGCGGTACGGTATCTACCACGGCTCTGCCGGTACTGCAGAGGGAAAACGACCTGCCCATTTTGGGCGTAGTAGAGCCTGCCTGCCGCCGCGCCGCTGCCAAGACGCGCAATAAGCGGGTGGGCCTGATTGCTACGGCGGCTTCGGTGCGCTCCGGCGCTTATGAGCGCACGTTGCAGCAGCTCGACCCGGAGATCCAGGTGGTGGGCAAGGCTTGCCCGCTGTTTGTCCCTTTGGTTGAGAATGGACGATTCCACCGCGGTGACGTGGTCATCGAAACAGTTGCCAGGGAGTATCTGGAGCCCATGAAGGCACAGGGAATGGATACACTGATTCTGGGCTGCACCCACTATCCGCTGCTGACGGAGATCGTGCAGGAGATTATGGGCGATGATGTGACGCTGATCAACGTGGGGCAGGAAGCTGCGTGGGAACTCAAACGCACGCTGGAGCAGAAGAATATGTGCTCCGATGCGCCGCAAGGTGAGTTAAACCTTTATGTCAGTGACCGTCCGGACGACTTCGGAGCACTTGCCTCCCAATTCCTGCAGCAGGAGCTGCGCGGAGCGGTGGGCAGCGTGGATATTGAACAGTATTGAGGAGCGCTATGGAAGAACATGTCCGCGTGAGCGTTACCACCCGCAGCATCTATGATGGCGGGGAAGATTTACTGGTTTTTACCGGCAGTGGCCTTTTGAAACGGACAGCCGACGGATGGCGTCTGCGCTACAGCGCCAAAGGAGAGGACGGCAGTCCCTCTGCTTCCGATATCGAACTGTGCGGCCACAGGGCTGCAGTGCGCAATATCACCGGCGGCTATACGCTACAGCTTGATCCGACGCAGCAGACGTTGGCGCAGATCCCTACGGCAGCCGGAACGCTGCACATGACTGTGATGACGGAACAGTTGATCTGGGCACTGGAAGGCGAAGCTTCCGGCGACATTAACATGCATTACAAACTGCTGGCGCAGCAGCAGATCCTGTCGGATCTGCACGTCAGCATTCATCTGATAAACAAATGAGGAGAGATAGAACCATGAACATGATTCAAAATGCAAAAGATCAGGTGCTGCAGCTGACGCTGGCTGCCCTGTCTCGCGCCGTGGCAGAGGGTGTGCTGCCGGAAGTGTCCGTCAAGCCCTCTGTGGAGATCCCTAAGGATACCTCTAACGGTGACTATACCACCACCTTCTGTCTGGCTGCCGCTAAGGCGATGCGCATGAACCCCCGTCAGGTGGCACAGCTGCTGACTGAGCGCATGGAGCTGGAAGGCTCTTACTTCACCTCCGTGGAGATTGCCGGCCCCGGCTTTCTGAACTTCCGCCTGGGTACCAAGTGGTTCGCTGATACCGTTGCCTGCATTGAAAATGAGGGCGGTGACTATGGCTGCAATGATATGCTCAGCGGCAAGAAGTACATGGTGGAGTTTGTTTCTGCCAACCCCACCGGCCCCATGCATATGGGCAACGCCCGCGGCGGCGTGCTGGGCGATACGCTGGCCTCTGTGCTGCAAAAATCCGGCGCTGAAGTGTGGCGTGAGTTCTATGTCAACGATGCCGGCAATCAGATCGAGAAGTTTGCCAATAGCTTGGAAGCCCGCTATCTGCAGCTGATCCACGGTGAGGACGCTGTGGAGTTCCCCGAGGACGGCTATCACGGCGACGATATCCGCGAACTGGCCAAGGCGTTCTATGAGCGCGAGGGCGATAAGTATGACAAGGCCGATGTGGCGCAGCGTCATGAGGCACTGGCCCAGTTCGGTCTGAGCCACAATATCCCCAAGATGAAGACGGATCTGGCCCGTTACGGCATCAACTACGACGAGTGGTTCTTCGAATCCTCTCTGCACGAGAGCGGCTATGTGGCCGATTCCGTGGCGATGCTGACCGAGCGCGGCTATACCTACGAAAAGGACGGCGCTCTGTGGCTGAAGACCAGCCAGATTATGGCCGAGAACCTGAAGAAGGCCGGCAAGTCCGATGAGGATATCGAGAAGCTGGGATTGAAGGACGACGTGCTGCGCCGTGCCAACGGTTTCTATACCTACTTTGCCGCTGATATTGCCTACCACCGCAATAAGTTCGCCGTGCGCGGCTTTGATAAGGTCATCAACATCTGGGGCGCCGACCATCACGGTCATGTGGCCCGTTTGAAGGGCGCTATGGATGCGCTGGGTCTCAACGGCAGTGAGCGGCTGGACATCGTGCTGATGCAGCTGGTGAAGTTGATGCAGGACGGCGAGGTGGTGCGTATGTCCAAGCGTACCGGTAAGGCCATCAGCCTCACCGACCTGCTGGATATGGTGCCGGTGGATGCCTGTCGCTACTTCTTCAACGCCAAGCCCGAGACCCAGATGGATTTCGACCTGGGGCTGGCCGTTCGTGAGGACAGCGAGAACCCCGTATACTATGTGCAGTACGCCCACGCCCGCATCTGCACGCTGCTGAAGAATCTGGAGGCGGAGGGCTACGCTGTGCCCACGGCTGCTGACGTGGATTTCACCCTGCTGTCCGGCGAGGCGGAGATCGCCCTCATCAAGCAGCTGGCTGTGTACTGCGAGGCCGTGCGTCTGGCTGCCCGTGACTACGATCCCAGTCACATCAACCGCTACCTCACCGAGCTGGCAGCTGCATTCCATAAGTTCTATAATGCTTGCCGCATCAAGGGCGAGGAGACAGCGGTGCTGTGCGCCCGTCTGAAGCTGGCTGACACCGTGCGCAGCGTGTTGCGTAACGGCATGGAGCTGATCGGCAGCTCCGCTCCCGAAAAGATGTAAAAAGCAAAAAAGAAGTCCCCCGAAGGGTAATATCACTTAGTTAGTGGCATTACCTGTAGGGTGGCATCCAAAAAAGAATGAGTGCATCCGTCGACGGATGCACTCATTCTGCAATTTGGGCATGACAAGTAAGCGGATTGGAAAATCC
>SVLK01000029.1 GCA_015067975.1 Oscillospiraceae bacterium
CTGCCTCCTTTAGTATTTGGGCGGTTGGCGAACCTGCTCTATTTTACTATTGGAGGCATTTCTTTTCCATCTATAAGCATTTATACCCCCGGCATAGCCGGGGGTTATCTGTCTCTAAAGAGCCAATGTTAAAAGGCGCGGCGAATGCCGCGCCTTTTGCCTTGTCGGAGTAATTCTGCTATGTTATAATAAGAAAAACGTAAAAAGGAGACAACTCTATGGAAGTGAAGTTGCTTGTTACCTATACCGCCAAACCCGGCTGCCGCGAACAGTTTGTGCGCGAAGTTGTGACGCAGGGCGTTCTGGACGCTGTCCGTGCTGAAGACGGCTGCCGCCAATATGAATACTTTTTCTCCGTGGAAAACGAAAACGTGGTGCTGCTCCGCGAGTGCTGGGAGAGCGAGACACACCTGCGCACCCATATTGCTCAGCCTCACATGGCAACACTCAGCGCCATCAAAAAGCAGTATGTGGAAGCCGTCACTCTTGTAAAAGTACAGGAGGAGCCTTATGCTCTTTGATACTCACGCCCACTATGATGACGACTGGTTCGATGAGGATCGGGATACGCTGCTTGCCTCTATGCCCGAAAAAGGCGTGGGACTGATTGTCAACCCCGGCATCACCTTGGAAACCAGCCGATTTGCCATTTCGATGGCAGAAAAATATCCCCATGTCTATGCCGCTGTGGGCATCCATCCGGAAAACTGCCACGACTTTGTACCCGAACATATCGATGTGCTGCGTGAGCTGGCAAAGCATCACAAAGTGGTAGCCATCGGCGAAATCGGTTTGGATTACTACTGGCCGGAAAATCCCTCCCGGGAATTGCAGCAGCAGGCCTTTCGCGCCCAGCTGGCCTTGGCGCAGGAGTTGTCGCTGCCGGTTATTGTGCACGACAGGGAAGCACATGCCGATACGCTTGCCATCGTCAAGGAGTTTCCCATTGTGACTGGTGTGTTCCACTGCTACTCAGGCAGCGTGGAGGATGCCCGCACGTTGGTGAAGATGGGCTGGATGCTGTCTTTTAATGGCGCCGCTACCTTCAAAAACGCCCGCAAAGCACCGGAGGTCATCACCGAGCTGCCGATGGAACATTTGATGATCGAAACAGATGCACCGTATCTGGCGCCGGTACCTTATCGCGGCAAACGCAATGACTCCGGTTATGTGCATTTGGTGGCAGAAAAGATTGCGCAAATCAAAGCAATGACCGTCGATGAAGTTGTTCGCATCACAGCAGAAAACGGAAAGAGATTCTTCGGTATTAAATAATAAAAACCGTCCTTTCGGGCGGTTTTTATTATTTATACAATTCTTTTAGTATTCCTTTGCCTCTTCCTCACCCTGCAGCACGCGCAGCGTGCCCTGCGCCAAGGCCAGCAGTTCGTCCTCGCCGGGATAAGCTGTCACCGGCGCGATCCACTCCACCTGCGCACGAATGGCCTCCACCGTCTCCTTGCCGTAGGCGATACCTCCGGTGAGCAGGATGCCATCCACCTGACCACCCAGCGCCACGGCCATAGCACCGATTTCCTTGGCGATCTGATAGTGGAATGCCGCCAGCACTTCGGCGATTTTCTCCTCGGTTTTGGCCCGTTCCGTCAATTCGATCATATTGGTGGTGCCGGTATAGGCCAGCAGACCGCCATTACCGCAGACGATCTTCTCCACTTCCGCCTGCGTGTATTCGCCGCTGAAGCACAGCTTGATGATATCAATCATGGGCAAGGTACCGCTGCGATCGGGGGAGAATGGTCCGTCGCCGTTGAGGCTGTTATTCACATCAATCACGCGCCCTTTACAATGGGCACCGATGCTGATGCCGCCGCCCATGTGACAAACCACCAGATTTAAGTCCTCATAGCGCTTGCCCAGTGACTTGGCGTGCCGTTTGGCGACCGCCTTCTGGTTCAGCGCATGGAAAATGCTGATGCGTTCAAACATGGGATGGCCGGTATAAAGGGCGATTTTCTGCCGTTCATCTACCACAGGGGGATCCACGATAAAAGAAGGCACACCTAAAGATCCGGCAATTTCATGTGCAATCATAGCGCCGAGACAGGCAGCGTGATGGCCTCTCTTGGGATTGCGGCACTCGGCCAGCATATCCTCGTTAATATTATAAGTTCCGCTAAGCAGCGGTTTTACAGGGCCGCCGCGGCCGGTAACAGCAGCAAGGTTATGGATGTCAAAACCATGCTGCACCATCGCGTCAAGAATCAGCTGCTTGCGAAAGTTCAGCTGATTGGGAATCGTTGCAAACTGTGCCAGTTCTTCCGCGCTGTGACGCAGAGTCTGCTCAAACACGGGAGTTTCTCCGTCGAAAACGCCTACTTTTGTGGATGTGGAGCCCGGGTTAATCACTAAAATATAGCAGGACATGCTGTATTCCTCCTTGCATATTTTTCCCTTTTATTATACATGAGCCGCACACGGGGTGCAACTGCGTTTTACGGCAAAAAGCCGCCCAAAGGGCGGCTTTTTCAAGATTGTATTCAGCGCTTATCCCGATCGTAAGCCACCACCACACGGCGGTTAGGCTCCGTACCGATGGAATAAGTCGTCACGCCGGCCACTTCCTGCAGGGCAGAGTGAATCACATGCCGCTCATAAGCATTCATTGGTTCCAGCGTAACACTGCGGCGGTACTTGAC
Source organism: Oscillospiraceae bacterium (assembly GCA_015067975.1). Taxonomy (GTDB): domain Bacteria; phylum Bacillota; class Clostridia; order Oscillospirales; family Oscillospiraceae; genus Vescimonas. Next base: position 2,658 of record SVLK01000029.1, read on the forward strand.
CACCTTGGCAGCGACCTTGTTGGCCAAAGCCATCAGGCTCTGCTCACGCTTGGCGCGGTAGTTTTCGGCATCCACATACACGCGAATGCGCTTTTCGCTGCCGCTGTTGACTGCGTAGTTGGTCAACTGCTGGATGGCATCCAGCGTTTCTCCACGGCGACCGATCAGGGCGCCCAGCTTCTGGCCTTCCAGAATGACCTTGTAGCGGCCCTTTTCGGGCTCGTATACCTTGATCTGGGCATGGCTGTCCAGATGCTCCAACAGGCCTTCCAGAAATGCACAGATGCGCGTGGCGTTGGCATCGCTGCACAGATTTTCATCTTCGGCAGCAACTTCTTTTTTCATTGCGGGAGCGGGCTGTTCGGACTTCTTTTCTTCCTTTTTCTCGCTCTTTTCCGCTTTCTTTTCGCTGCGTTCTTCCTTGACGGGTGCAGCCTTTACTTCTTCTTTGACAGGCTCGACAGCCACAGTCTCCTCAGAATCGGCGTAGGTCACGCGAACGCGGGCGGGATTGCCGCCCAGACCCAGAAAGCCGCTCTTGGCGCGCTCCAGAATCTCTACGGAGACATCGTCGCGATCCATACCCAGCTGGGCAAGGGCCTTGCGGATGGCTTCGTCTTCGGTCTTGCCTGTTACATCAATATAACTCATCGACAAAACTCCTTATGTTCAGTCAGCGTAATGATCCTCGCTGAAAGCACGGCCACGGGCATAGGGACGGTTGCCCACGCGACCATTTTCGTTGGTACCGGGCTGTTTCTTTTCGCCGCCGGCCTTTTTCTTATTCTGAGGTTTCTTTTCGGAAACCTTCATGTCGCCGCGCTGCTGAGCCATCAGTTCCTTCTGCTTTTCGTACTTGGCAATACGCTTTTCGCGCTTTTCGCGCTCCTTATCCGTTTCCTCACGATCCAGGATCTTGTTGAAGTACTTATCCAAAATAACTTCCTGCAGCAGGGAAAAGGCAGACTGAGCAATCCAGTACACGCACAAAGCGGAGGGCATAGAATAACCAATCCACAGCGTCATCAGGGGCATCATGTACATCATGGTCTTCATGCTGCCGTTGGCATCGGCGCTGCTGGAGTTCTTCATGGAACGCAGGGACATAAAGAACTGGATAGCAGCTGCGATGATGGGCATCAGCAGCAGACCCCACACGGCCCAACCGCCGCCGGGGAACTGAGAGAAACCGTCCTTAGCGATGGCAGACAGATCCATACCCAGGAAGCTGTAGTTCAGGTCAATCAGACCTTCGAACTTACCTTCAAAGGAAGCCCAATTCTGGTGAATGAATTCCGCCAGATTGATCTGGGCATAGGCAACCTCTGTACCACTGGTGGGAGCCTTATAACCCAAGCTGGTAGCCAGCTGGGCGATCTGCTCCACCGTCTCCTCGGAGAGGGTCATGAAGTAGCGCAGAGGATAGCGGATCACGTTATACAGGGCAATCAGGATGGGGAAAGGAAGAAAGCTCCACAGGCAGCCGGACATGGGATTGACACCCTCGCGGGCATACATATCCGCGATTTCCTGCTGCTGGCGCTCCTTATTGTTGGCATAACGAACCTGAATGTCCTTGATCTTGCCGGACATGCGGTTCATACGCAGCATGCTCTTCTTGCTCTTGAGCTGGAAGGGCAGCATCACCAGCTTGATGACCAACGTAAAGAGAATCAAAGCCACACCGTAAGAGCCGGTCCATGTATAGAAAAGACGTGTCAGGGCTGCAAACGGAATGCAGATGTAATAGCCGAGTTGTGCAAACATTACTTGTTTACCTCCGTTTTTTCTTTTGTGAAACGAGGTTATCGCCTCAGTGTCGCGGGAAAATCAGGGGACGGGATCATACCATCCGCCTTTGTGGAAAGGATGGCATCGGGAAAAACGTTTGATGGCCAACCATCCGCCTTTGGCTGCACCGTATTTCTCCACTGCCTGCACAGCATATTCCGAGCAGGTAGGAACAAAGCGGCAGCGGGGCGGAAACAGGGGAGAAACGGATGTCTGGTAAAACCGGAACAGTCGTAAAAGCGCTTTTTTCATTACGCGTTCTCCTTCAGCAAACCTGCTTCATTCAGCGCACGAAGATAGGCCTTGTCCATCTTCTGATAGCTGCCCTCTACACAGCGGTTGCGGGCTACCAATACGATGTCCCAGCCTTGCTGCATTTCCGGTAAGTGCAGCCGCCAGATTTCACGTAAGCGGCGACGTACCCGGTTACGGATCACGGCCTTACCAAGCTTTGTGCTGACAGTCACGCCAAGGCGCGTTTTACCTTGCCGGTTTTTCTGACAATAAAGAACCAAATAGGGCGTAACCACGGATTTTCCTTTACGGTAAATACGGCGAAACTCGTAATTTTCCTTAACGGTGATTTCCGCTTTCATGGTCTTTCCCTTTCTCCGGAACAGCCGGCATAGCGCTGAACTTTCGTTTTTCAATACATAGACGAATAGGGACGGCAGTTTTCCCTTCCACCGTCCCATATGTTTATCTATGCGCGATGCACTTTCCGCGACCTCAATGGGTCAGGCGAGCGCGGCCCTTGGCGCGGCGGCGAGCCAGCACCTTACGGCCGTTTCTGGTGGCCATTCTCTTGCGGAAGCCGTGCTCCTTAGAGCGCTGACGCTTCTTGGGCTGATAGGTACGGAACATTGCATGACACCTCCATTTAATAAAATCCGGCGCACTTTTATCAAAAAAGTACACTCTTACTCGACAGCAAAAGGAATTTCTCCCCCTTACCGCAGTAGTCTTTTTTATTGCGCAGAACAAAACGGCGCGACTGATATTATACATAATACTTTTAATTCTGTCAACTAAATTCTACGAAATTTTAAAACGCTTTTTTTATAAAAAAGTTCCGTTTTTTTGACGGAACAGTTACTAAATATGGTGGTTTAATTTTCCTTTTTGTCCCAATATATGGTGTGTAAAAAGGACTCATTTTTTCATCTTTATATTAGAATATGTGTAGACTTTTCCACCTTTTTTTGCTATAATAAATTGATTATTCTTGTTTTTTAATTTTTGTTTTTTACAGAAACGACTGTCTTTAAAAGATAGAAAGTATGCACTTCGGGAAAGGGGCGCTGATTTTGAATTCCATTAACGATGTTTGGAAAAATGTGTTGGATCGGCTGCGTTCGCAGTTGAGTGAAACCACCATTGACACCTGGTTTGACGAGGTGGAGGTGATCACTATGGAGGACTCCGCTTTTGTGCTGCATTGCAGCAATGCCTTTAAGAAAAGCACCATCGAAGCCCGCTTTATCCGCCACGTCAAAGAAGCGCTGAAAGACATTTTTTCTACCGATCTGGAAGTAAAGATCCTCAACGATGAACAACTCTCTGCTTATCATGGAGTGGCTCCGGACCGACCCGGGGATTCCCTTTTCGATTCTGATGCATTCACCTTTGAAACCTATGTCGTCGGACCCGGCAACAAACTGGCTTACGCGGCAGCCCGTGCTGTTGCAGAAAAAACAGCCGAAAACTACAATCCTCTTTTTATTTACGGTGACAGTGGTCTGGGTAAGACACACCTTCTTTATGCCATTGCTCATCAAATCCGCAGAAAAAATCCGGCAGCAAAAATTGTTTATATCAAAGGCGATGAATTCACCAACGAACTGGTTAATGCCATTCAAACCCATCGAAACGAAGAATTCCGTGAAAAATATCGCGAAGCCTCCGTTCTTTTGGTGGACGATATTCAGTTTATCGCCGGTAAACAGCAGACGCAGGAGGAATTCTTCCATACATTTAATAAGCTTTACGAGTCTAAGAAACAAATCGTATTGACCTCCGACCGTCCGCCACGGGAAATGACGCTGCTGGAAGACCGTTTGAAAACCCGTTTTGAGTGGGGTTTGATGGTAGACGTGACTCCCCCTGACTTTGAAACACGTCTGGCTATTATCCGCATGAAGGCGGCACTGCTGGGCGTACAGCTGCCCGACGAGATCACCGGTTATATCGCTGAAAATGTCACGGCCAATGTACGGCAGATTGAAGGTACGCTGAACAAAATTCTTGCCTACCGTGATTTGCTGGGCGATAAAGTGGATGATCAGGCTGTCAGCCGCGCGGTGCAGGATATGCTGAAAAAGAGCAACGAGTTTGTTCCCTCGCCGCAGGTAATCATCAATTATATCTGCAAGTATTACAACATTGATGAAGATGTACTGCGCGGACAGAGTAGAGCCAGAGAAGCCGTCGTTCCCCGTCAAATCGCCATGTATCTCATCCGCCGCATGACCAATATATCTCAAAGTGATATCGGTAAAGAATTTGGCGGACGAGATCATTCTACCGTCATTCACTCCCTTGATAAAGTAGAAAAGCAGATGCGCTCTGATCCATCCTTCGCCGAAGTGGTCAAGGAAATTACTACGAACATAAACGCAAAGCGGTAATGTTCCACTTATTCTGTGGAATCCACGTGGAAATTCTGTGGAAAAGAAATAAACACATTTTTCTGTGGAAAGTTGCTGAAAATCAACGACGACCCTTGTGGACAAAAAATATAGTAATTACAAGCTTTTTTACTTCTTTCCACAAAAGTTTTCTCTACCACTATTGTTACTAAAAATATTTAGTTTATGTTCTCTTAAAAAAAATATGCCTGTCATTTTTAAGTGCTGAAAGAAAGGACTGTAAATATATGCTGCGTTTTTCCTGCGAAAAAGCTTTACTGCAAAGTGCTGTTGCCACTGCCAGCCGTGCTGTAGCTGCGAAGAGCTCTATTCCTGCGCTGGAAGGTATTCTGTTGGAAGGAACTACCTGCTTGACGCTGTCCGGTTACAATATGCAGACCGGTATCCGTACTGCTTTTGAAGCAGAAGTGCATCAGGAGGGACGGATCGTTCTGAATGCCCGTCTGTTTGGTGAGATTATCCGTAAGATGCCTGACGACATCATCGTATTTGCTGCAGATGAAAAGTATATGGTTCATCTGACCTGCGGCGACGCCAGTTTTGATATTTTGGGATTGAGCGCTGAAGATTATCCGGAGCTGCCGGAAGTAGATGATGAATATAGCGTTTCTATCCAGCAGCGTACGCTAAAAGCGATGATTAATCAGACCAGTTTTGCCGTGTCCACCAATGAAAGCCGTCCGGTACACACCGGATCTCTCTTTGAAATCAGCGATACCGGTTTGACAGTTGTTAGTGTAGACGGTTTCCGTTTGGCGCTGCGTCGTGAACCTTTGGAAAAGATTGAAGGAGGCTCCTTCCGTTTTGTAGCTCCCGGTGCTGCTCTGAAGGAAGTAGAAAATATTTGCCAGGAAAGTGATGAACTGATTCAGGTTATTCAGGGTAAACGTCATTTGTTATTTGAGGCCGGAAGCACGCAGTTGATCTGCCGCCGTCTGGAAGGTGAATTTCTGGATTACCGCAATGCCATTCCCCGCAATAACCCTATTTGTGTGGAAGTAGAAAATAAGGCCATGCTGGAAAGTCTGGATCGTGTTAGTGTAGTGATTAGTGAAAAGTTGAAGAGTCCTGTTCGTTGCGTTTTTGATACGGACAGAGTATATCTTTCCGCTAAAACCGGCAACGGTGAGGCAAAGGATATTTGTCCTGTCAGCGGAGATGGTGCCGGTTTGGAAATCGGTTTTAATAACCGTTATCTGATGGATGCGCTGCGCTATGCGCCTGCAGAGAGTGTAAGAATGGAACTGAATACCGGTATTTCTCCCTGCATTATTACTCCTGTCAGCGGCGAAGATAATTTCCTTTATATGGTATTACCCGTGCGTTTGAAGGCACAGTAAGGAACATTTATGGAAACGATTAAAATTACAACCGAATTTATTAAATTGCAGGATCTTTTAAAATTTGCTTCTCTGGTATCTACCGGCGGCGAGGCTAAGATCATCATTCAGGAGGGTGAGGTCAAGGTCAATGGCGAAGTGTGTACGCAGCGCGGCAAAAAGCTCCGTCCCGGTGATGTTGTGACACTGGATGGACAGCAGTTCACCGTAGCTTATGAAGATTAATCATCTGCAGCTGCAAGGATTTCGCAATTACGGTCAGGTTGCTCTTTCTTTTCATGAAGGATGCAATGTAATCTACGGCGAAAATGCGCAGGGAAAAACCAATTTGCTGGAGGCAATGGTCTACCTTGCCTGCGGTAAGTCTCCCCGTGCCCATTCCGATAAGGAATTGATTGGTTTTTCTGAAGATATGGCGCGGCTTTGCGGAGTAATCGAGACAAGAGAAAGAGAATTCAAAACAGAAATTACGCTGCAGCGCGGACGTCGAAGAAAAATGACAGTTAACGGAGTCACCGCGAAGAACAGTGCAGCACTCAGTGATGTGCTGCATACGGTGTTCTTTTCACCAGAAGATCTGTATCTGATTCGGGAAGGTGCGGCTGCAAGGCGGCGGTTTATGGACATTTCTCTTTGTCAGCTGCGCCCGCGATATGCCGAAGCGCTGACAGAATTTAATCGTTTATATGAGCATAAAACCAGAATTTTGCGTGATAGCGAAGAAAATCCCCAGCTTTTATCCATGTTGCCGGATTTTAATGAGCGCTTAATCCATGTTGGCGCTGTGCTCATTGGTTACCGTGCAAAGTTTTGTGCTGCACTGGCAGAACATGCTGCGCAGGCACACGAAGAGTGCAGCGGTGGACGCGAAACGCTGCAGCTGCACTACCAAACGGTAAAAACGGTGGAAGATGCCTTTGCTCCCCATGCAGAATTAGTGCAATCTCTGCGCAGACATCAGGAGGAGCATTATCACGCGGAAATTGCCAGCCGCCTTTGTTTGTCAGGTCCTCATAAAGATGATATTGAGGTATTAGTCAATGATCGCAGTGCGCGGCAATTCTGTTCTCAGGGACAGGTTCGTACCGCCGCGCTGGCATTGAAACTGGCAGAGCGGGAGATCCATAAAAATGCTATCGGTGAGTATCCGGTGATGCTGTTGGATGACGTGCTCAGTGAGCTGGACGTGAAACGGCAGGAGTATGTACTCAACCGGATCGCCGGCGGACAGATTTTCATCACCTGCTGTGAAAATGACCGTTTGGAGGCATTGGAAGCAGGAAAAGTATTTCATATACAGAACGGGGAGGTGCTGTGATGGGCTATTTGCACATCGGACAGAATGTGATGCTGGAAGACCGGCGGATCATCGGCATCTTCGATTTGGATAATACAACGGAATCGAAAATTACGAGAACATTTTTGAATCAGGCGGAAGAAGAAGGCGTAGTGTTGACGGCAGTGGAGGATCTTCCAAAATCCTTCATTGTGTGTGACCATCCGTATCACCGCCAAATTGTCTATATATCACAGTTGAATTCCTCCACGCTGGCGCGGCGCAGTGCCGAACAGCAGGGCGGATTGGAAGGAGAATAACTATGTCTGAACTGGAAAAAGTGACGTCCGTAGAGCATGAGGAATACGGTGCGGCAGAAATTCAGGTTCTGGAAGGACTGGAAGCCGTTCGTAAGCGTCCCGGTATGTATATTGGTTCTACCTCGTCCTCCGGTCTGCACCATTTGGTGTATGAAATCGTGGACAACTCCATTGACGAAGCGCTGGCCGGATATTGTACGGAAATTGGCGTGAGCATCAATGAAGATGGTACCATTACTGTCGGCGATAATGGCCGCGGTATTCCTGTGGATATTCAGGCCCAGACAGGCAGACCGGCACTGGAGGTCGTGTTTACAGTGCTGCATGCCGGCGGTAAGTTTGGCGGCGGCGGATATAAGGTGTCAGGCGGTCTTCACGGCGTAGGCGCCAGTGTGGTCAACGCCTTGTCCGAGTGGCTGCAGGTACAGGTGCACAAAGACGGAAAAATTCACGAAATGCGTTTTTCCCGCGGTAGTATTACGCAGGAGATCACCATTGTCGGCGAAACGGATCGTACCGGTACCACGGTTACCTTCAAGCCGGATGACCAGATGTTTGACACGGTGGAGTATGATTACGAGATTCTCCGTACCCGCATGCGCGAACAGGCATTTTTGAATGCAGGTCTGCGTATTTCCATTGAAGATAAGCGCGCCGGCCGTGAGCAGAGCGATACCATGTGCTATGAAGGTGGTATCCGCGAGTATGTCACCTATCTGAATCAGAATAAAACCGAGTTGCATCAGGAAGTCATCTATGTTTCCGGCAGCAAAGGAGATTCTACTGCGGAAATCGCACTGCAGTATAATGACGGATACAACGAAAATATTGTATCCTTTGCCAATGATATCCGTACACCGGAAGGCGGCATGCATGAGACTGGCTTCAAGGCTGCGCTGACCCGTGTGCTCAATGCCTACGGCATCAAATATGGCATGATCAAGGGCGACGACAAGGTGTCCGGTGAGGATTGCCGCGAAGGAATCACAGCAGTGATCAGCGTAAAACTGACAGAAGCGCAGTTTGAAGGTCAGACCAAGGCAAAATTGGGCAATGCCCATATCCGTACACTGGTGGATTCGCTGATGAGTGATCAGTTGGCGGTGTATCTGGAAGAGCATCCCGTAATTGCCCGTACCATTCTGGATAAGGCACTGACAGCCAACCGCGCCCGTGAAGCTGCCCGAAAAGCCCGCGAGTCCATCCGCCGCAAAACGGCACTGGGCGGAGCTGCCATGCCCGATAAGCTGCGCGACTGTAATGAGAACAACCCCGAACTGACGGAAATTTATATCGTCGAGGGAGACTCCGCAGGCGGCAGTGCTACCCAGGGACGTGACAGCCGTTTTCAGGCGATCCTTCCTCTTTGGGGTAAGATGCTGAACGTGGAAAAAGCCCGCGCCGACAAGGTCTACGGCAATGATAAGCTCCAGCCGGTGATCACTGCGCTGGGTGCCGGTATCGGCGAGGAATTTGATCCGGATAAGCTGCGTTATCATAAAGTGATTATCATGGCCGATGCCGACGTGGACGGTGCTCATATCCGTACGCTGCTGCTGACGTTCTTTTTCCGCTTTATGCGCCCGTTGATCGAGCAGGGTTATGTGTATTCCGCAGTGCCTCCGCTTTATAAGCTCAGCCGCGGCAAGACTACCCGCGTAGCTTACAGTGATGAAGAGCGTGATCGCGTCAGTGCCGAAATGCGCGGCGATAACCCTAACGTGAAAATTGATATCAGCCGCTTTAAGGGCTTGGGCGAGATGAACCCGGAGGAACTGTGGGAAACCACCATGGATCCGGAAAAGCGCACGCTGCGCCGTATCACGCTGGACGATGCCGTAAAGGCTGATGCTACATTTACTGTACTGATGGGCGAAAAGGTGGAACCCCGCAAGGAGTTCATCGAAAAGAACGCTAAGTACGCAGTGAATCTGGATTATTAATGGGAGAGTGAACTATGTCCAAGAAACCGCAATATAATCCCGAGGAGATCCGGTTTCCCGAACAGCGAATCGTTGAATCACCGCTGGTTCCGGAGATGGAACGCTCTTACATCGAGTATGCCATGTCGGTCATTGTGGGGCGTGCACTACCCGATGTGCGCGATGGTCTGAAGCCTGTCCATCGCCGTATCCTCTACGCTATGTATGAGGATAATCTGACGTCCGACCGTCCCTTTAAGAAGTCCGCCACCTGTGTAGGCGACGTGCTGGGCCGCTATCATCCCCATGGCGATGCCTCTGTGTACGATGCCATGGTGCGTCTGGCACAGGATTTCTCCATGCGCTACATGCTGGTAGATGGCCACGGTAACTTCGGTAGCGTGGATGGAGATCCCCCTGCCGCTTACCGTTATACGGAAGCCAGACTTTCCAAGCTGAGCAACGAAATGCTGCGCGACATCGACAAGGAAACGGTGGACTGGGATCCCAACTTCGACGAGAGCCGCCGTGAGCCTCGTGTGCTGCCCAGCCGATTCCCCAATCTGCTGGTCAACGGTTCCAGCGGGATTGCCGTTGGTATGGCTACCAATATCCCGCCTCACAATCTGCGTGAGGTAATCGGCGCATGCATTTGCGTACTGGACGATCCGGAAGCAACGCTGTCGGATCTGATGGAACATGTCAAAGGTCCTGACTTCCCCACCCGCGGTATCATTATGGGCCGCAGCGGTATTCGTGCCGCCTATGCCACCGGCCGTGGCCGCGTGGTGATGCGTGCCCGTCATGAGTTTGAAGAATTTGGCCGCGACCGTACCCGCATTATCATCACCGAACTGCCGTATCAGGTCAATAAGCGCATGCTGATCAAAAATATGGCGGAGCAGGTGGAGGACAAGCGTCTGGACGGGATCAGCGATATCCGTGATGAGACCGACCGTACCGGTATGCGTATCGTCATTGAGCTTAAGCGTGATGCCAACGCACAGGTGGTACTCAACCGCCTGTTTGCTCAAACCGCTCTGCAGTCTACCTTTGCCATCAATATGCTGGCGCTGGTGGAGAACCAGTCCCAGCCCCGCATCCTGTCGCTGCGCCATATTATCGATGAATATCTGGCCTATCAGGAGCAGATCATCGTGCGCCGTACCCGTTTCGATTTGAAAAAGGCGCAGGAGCGCGCCCATTTGCTGCAGGGTCTGTTGATTGCTCAGGACAACATCGATGAAGTGATCAAAATCATCCGCAGTCGCTACGATGATGCCAAGGAAGCTTTAATGGCTCGCTTTGGTCTGGATGAGATACAGGCACAGGCGATTCTGGATATGCGCCTAAAGGCATTGCAGGGTCTGGACCGTGAGAAGCTGGAAAAAGAGTTCCACGAGCTGGAAGAAAAGATTGCTTATTTCCAGTCCGTCCTGTCCGATGAAGGGTTGGTCAAACAGATTCTCAAAGAGGAGCTGCAGGCCATTGCTGAAAAATTTGGCGATGACCGCCGCACCGAGATTCAGGATGTGGAAGATGAGATCGACATCGAAGATCTGATCGAAGAGGAAGAGTGCGTCTATACACTGACGCAGAACGGTTACATCAAGCGTACTGCCGCCAGCGAGTATTCCGCACAGAAGCGCGGTGGTAAGGGCGTCAAGGCCATGACCACCCGTGAAGAGGATGCGGTGGCTGCTGTGTTTACCGCATCGACCCACGATTATATTCTGTTCTTTACCAACACAGGAAAGGTGCACCGCAAGAAAGGTTACCTGATCCCCGAAGCGGGACGCGCCGCTAAGGGAACCAACATCGTTAATATTCTTCCCTTGGAACAGGGCGAATACGTCACCGCCGGTCTGGCTGTGCGTGAATTTGACGAAAGCTATCTTGTGATGATCACCCGTATGGGTACGGTGAAGCGTCTGCAGCTGAACACGCTGAATACTGCGCGTAAGGCCGGTATCCGTGCGCTTGGTCTGGATGAGGGCGACGAGCTGATCGAGGTACGTCGTACAGACGGTGAGCAGAACATCCTGCTGGTGACCCATGATGGTATGGCGATCTGCTTCCGTGAAACGGATATCCGCTGCATGGGTCGTGATGCCGTTGGCGTGCGCGGTATTCGCCTGCGCGAGGGAGACTATGTGGTGGCAGGAGCCCGTGCCCACGAGGGTCAGACGCTGCTGAGTATCACCGAAAACGGGTACGGCAAGCGTACGCCTATTGAGGAATATCTGCGCGGCGAAGGCGGCGAGCCTCAGAAGCGCGGCGGTAGTGGTATGAAGAACTACAATGTCACCGAAAAGACCGGCAAGGTCGTGGCGGCAAAGGTCGTGACCGGCGAAGAGGATATCCTTATGATTTCCGATGACGGTACCATTATCCGTATGCCCACCGCCGATATCAATGTCTACGGCCGTGTGGCGCAGGGCGTGAAGGTCATGCGTTTGAAAGACGGTGTTCGCGTGATCAGCGTGGCACGCACTGACAGAGAGCAGAGCGAGGAGCAGAGCAATGAGCAAGAATAAGAAAAAAAAGAAGAGTAAATCTGTGCCGCTGACGCGCTGGGTCTACTTTACAAAAACACTGTATGATGATCCCTCTGCAAGCACGGAATTCACCTATGAAAAGGTGATCTATGTAAAGAGCGAAGAGCTGCAGCAGAAAGAGGGAGACAATAAGCGCATCAACACACTGCTGTTGCTGGCATTGTTTGCCATGTTTGCGTTGAGTTCCAAGTTTCAGTTTATCTGGATCCTCATCATGTACTTCTTCTTGGTGATTGCCGGACAGATGATGCGTTTACTTAACCTGCCTAAGAACATTCTGGACCATCTGGAAGATACGGGCCGGAGAAAGCGCTGATATGGAAAAGACTGAAATCAAGGTCATTGCCCGCATTTATACAGACTTTTCCGATAAGTTCGGTGTCCCACGGCAGAGTGGATTGATTCCTGAACTACAGGGAAAAATCGTGTTTGAACCGGAATTTCGCAATGCCGACGCAGTGCGCGGTTTGGATGGTTATTCCCATTTGTGGCTGATCTGGCAGTTTTCCAAAGCGGTTCGCGAGGGATGGTCTCCCACGGTACGGCCGCCGCGATTGGGCGGCAACGAGCGCATGGGTGTCTTTGCCACCCGCTCGCCGTTCCGTCCCAACGCCATGGGATTATCATCTGTCCGGCTGAAGAAAGTGGATCTCGACCCGCAGTTGGGTCCGGTACTATATGTCAGCGGCGTGGATATGATGGATGGAACGCCGATTTTTGATATCAAGCCGTATCTGGCTTATGCAGACAGTCATCCCGAAGCCGTTGGCGGCTGGAGCGATGTGGCAGAGCGAAAAGCGTTGCAGGTATGCTGCAGCGAAGCTTTACAGGAAAAGGTCCCGTCTCATCAAAAGAAAGCACTGTGGGCGGTACTGGCAGCAGATCCGCGTCCACGGTATCAAAATGATCCGCAGCGTGTATATGGCATGACTTTTGCCGCACAGAATATCAAGTTCCGTGTAGAGAACGACACGCTGTATGTGCTGGAGGTAGAGCCGGTATGAAAACTGTCACTATTTATACGGATGGCGCCTGCAGCGGCAATCCGGGGCCAGGAGGATGGGGTGCAATTCTGGAATGGAACGGCATCGAAAAAGAAATTTCCGGCGGTGAAGCGGAAACCACCAACAACCGCATGGAGCTGACAGGCGTGATCCGCGCGTTGAGCATGCTGAAAGAGGCCTGCATTGTGGAGCTGTACTCCGATTCCAAGTATGTGATCGATGCTTTGGAAAAGGGTTGGGTTTACGGCTGGAAGAAAAAAGGATGGATTAAATCCGATAAAAAACCGGCACTGAACGTGGATCTTTGGGAGCAGCTGCTGATATTGGTTGCGAAGCATGATGTTCGCTATCACTGGGTAAAGGGCCATGCAGCCAATCCGAAGAACAACCGCTGTGATGAACTGGCTGTGGCAGAGAGCAGAAAATTTTTATAAAACTTTGGTTGTTTACAAAAAGTTCATAATCAATTCAAAGTCTTGCAAATTTTTACGGATATGATCATAACTGTACAAAGGATAATTCCTTATGTGATTTTCTCTCTCTCCTAACAAACACACAAAGAAAACACCTCCTGTTGCAGCGGGAGGTGTTTTTCTGTGGTTATTAAAAAAACAGGGTTTACAGAAAGTTCATAAGACATTCAAGATTTTGCAAAGAATGCTTAGTATATTATACTTGTACAAAAGATATGCACCCATTGATTTTCTCTCTCTCCGAAAAACATACAGAGGAAAGCCTTTCTGTCAACGCAGAAGGGCTTTTTTCTTTGCGTGAGGGAAATGGTTTGCATTTTGTGTTGCTCCGATGTACAATAACAAAAAAGCTGGGAGGAAAAGGGTATGGATTTCAATGCAAAAGAACAGCTGACGGGCTTAATTGAATGGATGCGGCAGATGATGCAAACCTGCGGCGGCAAAACGGCGGTAGTGGGTATTTCCGGCGGCAAAGACAGTTCTGTGGTGGCGGCGCTGTGCGTGGAGGCTTATGGCCGTGAAAATGTCTACGGTGTGCTGATGCCCAACGGTGTACAGCCCGATATTGATTATAGCCGCGACTTGGTGGAGTTTTTGAATCTGCCTCACTGCACCATCAATATCCATGACGCAGTGGAAGGTGTGCTCAGCCAGATGGAGCAGGTGGGCCTGTCGGCCAGCCGTACCACAAAAGTGAACCTCCCCAGCCGCATTCGTATGACCACGCTGTATGCTGTGGCGCAGACGCTGCCGGGCGGCATTGTGATCAACACCTCCAACCTCAGCGAGGATTGGGTGGGGTACTGCACGATTTACGGCGACAGTGCCGGAGCTTTTTCTCCGCTGGGCATGTATACCACCGAAGAGGTGGTTGCCATGGGCCGGGAACTGGGCTTGCCGGAGAAGTTTGTGGTCAAACCGCCTTCTGACGGTCTGACCGGTCTGACCGACGAAGACAATTTGGGATTTACCTACCATGCGGTGAACGAATATATCCGCAAGGGTGTTTGTGATGCGGAAACAAAGGAGAAAATTGACCACAAGCATCGCATCAGCCGGTTTAAGTTTGAAACGATTCCTGTATATCACAACGGATTACCCATGGTGATTGAGGATAGCACCGATTTTTATAAGGAGTAATAAAAGGGGATCTGCCCAAAGGCAGATCCCCTTTTACCCCAATAATCCTGTGATATCCTCTACCGTGAGTTGTGGCTGCAGAGCAGAAGAGATGCCATAACCCACCAGACGACCCAATTCCCGCACGCGGCTGTCTACATCCCGCGGCGTGACAAAAAGGGTGTGATCTGGTTTAGCAGATGTACCGGTTAACTCTTCGGCCAGTACCGCGCCGCCAATTACCGTGGGAATTCCTATGGCCAGCACAGGAACACCCATTGCCTTTTGATCGATAGGTCGGCGATGATTCCCCACGCCGGATCCGGGGGTCAGCCCGGTATCTGATAGCTGTATGGTGGCACACAGGCGGTTGCGGCTGCGGGCACACAGGGCATCCACTACAATGATTGCTGCAGGTGAGATTTGCGCCGCGGCACCGCAGATCAAGTCTGCAGCTTCCATGCCGCTTTGCCCTGCAACGCCGGTAGCAATGGCAGCTACAGGCTGAAATGGATCGCCCATATGCCGTGTTACCAGCAGATTGTCGATCACCATGGGCCCAACGGCATCGCAGGCCATAAAGCGATTTCCCAGACCCGCTACCAGCACACAGCTGTCTGCGCGCAGCGGAGGCAGAAGCTGACGCAGATGCTGGGCAAAACAGCGCACTCCGCGGGGGAAATAGTGTGTTTGCCGCAGGAAGTAAGGCTGCAGGTCTAAAGTGATATATCTTCCTATATTGCGGCCAATAGCACGGCGGCCTTCTTCGTTTTCCACAGTGACGAAGGTAACGGGATAGCCCTCCTGTAAATACTCCAACACACGAACGCCCTCGCTGCGCTGAGCATTTTTTCCTGCAATACCCAACTGCAGCGCGGACTCTAAAGCAAGGTCTGTTCGAAAGTTTGGCATATTTATGGTAAACACCTCTTTGAAAACACAAAATATTGTGGCTATCGGTTAGTTTGACCTGCTGAAATCCTTTTATGCAAAAAAGTTCAGGAAAATTGAAAAAAGTGCTTGCAATTTCTGGACAAAGGTGCTAAAATATCAATCTGCGTGGATGTGTTTTTCGTCCAACGCAGAAATTTACGCCGGGGAGGTGTTTGGTTTGCCGAATATTAAGTCTGCTAAGAAGCGTGTTCTGGTGGCAGAGGTGAGAAACGCTCGCAACAAGGCCAATAAGTCCGCACTGAAGACTGCTATCAAGAAGTTCGAGGCTGCTGCCGTTGAAGGCAATCGCACCGAGGCCGAGGGCGCTTACAAGGTCGCAGTGAAGGCCGTTGATAAGGCCGCCGCCAAGGGCCTGCTGCACAAGAACAATGCAGCTCACAAGAAGAGCGCTATGACTCTGAAGCTGAACAACATTGGCTAATTGAACCAGACCAATAAAGGACACCCATTTGGGTAATGTCACTTAGTTAAGAGGAAAGTCCTCTGTGTCACAGAAAATGTGATACAGAGGGCTTTTTTCTTGTGAAATTTCAGAAAAAGTACTTGACAAATATAGAAAAATCGGGCAAGCCGCCTTG
>SVLK01000030.1 GCA_015067975.1 Oscillospiraceae bacterium
TCGATACCGGTAACGACGGTCTCGCGCTTTTCTTCCTGCAGACCAACGATTTCGACCTTCTCGTTCAGCTTCAGCTGGCCACGCTCCACACGACCGGTAGCAACGGTACCACGGCCGGAGATGGTGAAGACGTCTTCAACGGGCATCAGGAAGGGCTTGTCAGCCAGACGGTCGGGAGTGGGGATCCAGCTGTCAACAGCGTCCATCAGCTCCTTGATGCAGGCATACTCGGGAGCGTTGATGTCGTTGGACTCGCTGGTCAGAGCCATAACGGCGCTGCCCTTGATGATGGGGGTATCATCGCCGGGGAACTCATAGGTGTTCAGCAGCTCGCGGACTTCCATGTCAACCAGCTCCAGCAGCTCCTCGTCGTCAACCAGGTCGCACTTGTTCAGGAAGACCAGGATGGAAGGAACGTTAACCTGACGAGCCAGCAGCAGGTGCTCACGAGTCTGAGCCATGGGGCCGTCGGTAGCAGCGATAACCAGGATAGCGCCGTCCATCTGGGCAGCACCGGTGATCATGTTCTTGATATAGTCGGCGTGGCCGGGGCAGTCAACGTGTGCATAGTGACGGGCCTCGGTCTCGTACTCGACGTGGGCGGTGTTGATGGTGATACCGCGCTCGCGCTCTTCGGGAGCCTTATCGATGGCGGAGTAGTCCTGCATCTCGGCCTTGCCCTGCATAGCCAGGTACTTGGTGATAGCAGCGGTCAGAGTGGTCTTACCATGGTCGACGTGGCCGATGGTACCGATGTTAACATGGGGCTTAGTTCTCTCAAATTTCTGCTTGGCCATTTGAAAAAATCCTCCTTAATGTGTTGCAATTAAAATCATGTTGCAATGTTTTTGCCTAACATTGCTATCTTACAGTATTTGTTCGCGAAAAGCAATGATTATTTCACACTTTTATGCATTTTCGCGGCCGGCACGCTTAGCAATCAGCTTCTCCTGCAGGCTCTTGGGCAGCTCAATATAATGGCTGGGTTCCATGGTGTACTGACCACGGCCCTGGGTGCGGGAACGAAGATCGGTAGCGTAACCGAACATTTCAGCCAGAGGCACGAAGGCATCGATCTGCTGAGCGCCGCTGCGCATCTCATAGCCCTGGATCTGACCACGGCGGCCGTTCAGGTCACCGATGACATCGCCCATATATTCGTCGGGAACGATGACGCAGACCTTCATAATGGGCTCGAGCAGCGTAGGCTGTGCCTTGCGCATAGCCTCCTTGAAGGCCATGGAGCCGGCAATCTTAAACGCCATTTCAGAAGAGTCGACTTCGTGGTAAGAACCGTCGTACAGGGTAACCTTGACATCCACAACGGGATATCCGGCGCACACGCCGGACAGCATGGCGCCCTGGATACCTGCATCGATAGCAGGGATATACTCCTTGGGCACGGCGCCGCCCACGATCTTGCTCTCGAACTCGTAGCCCTTACCGGACTCATTGGGTTCGACATGGATCTTGACGTGGCCGTACTGGCCCTTACCGCCGCTCTGGCGGGCATACTTGGTATCCTGATCCACGCCCTTGCGGATGGTCTCCTTGTAGGCGACCTGAGGAGCACCGACGTTGGCTTCCACCTTGAACTCGCGCAGCAGGCGGTCCACGATGATTTCCAGGTGCAGCTCGCCCATACCGGCGATGATGGTCTGACCCGTTTCCTCGTCGGTGTAGGTGCGGAAGGTAGGATCTTCCTCGGCCAGCTTGGCCAGGGCGATACCCATCTTCTCCTCACCGGCCTTGGTCTTGGGCTCGATGGCCACGCGGATCACGGGCTCGGGGAATTCCATGGATTCCAGGATAATGGGGTTCTTTTCATCGCACAGGGTATCACCGGTAGTGGTGTTCTTCAGACCCACAACGGCGGCGATATCGCCGGCGTACACGGTCTCAATATCCTCACGATGGTTGGCGTGCATCTGCAGCAGACGGCCGACGCGTTCTCTCTTGCCCTTGGTGGCATTGAGCACAGCGCTGCCGGCGTTGATGGTGCCGGAGTACACGCGGAAGAAGCTCAGACGGCCCACATAGGGGTCGGTCATGATCTTGAATGCCAAAGCGGCGAAGGGTGCGTCGTCAGTAGATGGACGCTCTTCTTCCTCTTCGGTTCTGGGGTTGACGCCCTTGATGGCTTCAACGTCCGTAGGAGCGGGCATGTAGTCAACCACTGCATCCAGCATCTTCTGAACGCCCTTGTTGCGGTAAGAAGAACCGCAAACCACGGGGATCATTTCCACTGCGATGGTTGCCTGACGGATTGCCTTGCGGATCTTTTCGGTGGGGATCTCCTCACCTTCCAGATACATCATCATGATCTCATCGTCGAACATGGTGACGGCATCCAGCATCTTTTCACGATATTCCTCGGCCAGCTCGCGCATATCCTCGGGAATCTCTTCCACACGGACATCCTTGCCCAGCTGGTCATAGTACATCTCGGCCTTCATCTCCACCAGATCGATGATACCGCGGAAGGTATCTTCTTTACCGATGGGCAACTGAATCGGCACGGCATTACACTTCAGACGGTCAGCGATCATGTCCAGCACGTGATAGAAATCAGCGCCCGTAATGTCCATCTTGTTGACATAGATCATACGGGGGACATGATAGTGATCGGCCTGACGCCACACGGTCTCGGACTGAGGCTCAACGCCACCCTTGGCGCACATGACGGTCACAGAGCCGTCCAGCACGCGCAGAGAACGCTCCACCTCCACAGTAAAGTCCACGTGGCCGGGGGTGTCAATGATGTTGATACGAGTCTGGGGGAACTGCTCGTGGGAACCCTTCCAGTAGCAGGTGGTAGCGGCGGAAGTGATGGTAATACCACGCTCCTGCTCCTGCTCCATCCAGTCCATGGTAGCAGTACCCTCGTGCGTCTCACCAAGCTTGTAGTTGACGCCCGTGTAGTACAGAATACGTTCTGTGGTAGTGGTCTTGCCTGCATCGATGTGGGCCATGATGCCGATATTTCTTGTGTTTTCCAGAGTAACCTTTCTCGGCATGACGTTCTCCTTTTCTCTCTGCTCTGATTACCAGCGGAAGTGGGCGAATGCCTTGTTGGATTCGGCCATTCTGTGGACATCTTCACGCTTCTTCACGGAAGCGCCGGTATTGTTGGCAGCATCCATGATTTCACCGGCCAGACGCTCGGCCATGGTACGCTCACCGCGGGCGCGGGAGTAAGCGGTCAGCCAGCGCAGACCCAGGGTCTGACGACGGGCGGGACGAACTTCCATGGGGACCTGGTAGGTGGCACCGCCGACACGGCGGGACTTAACTTCCAGCACAGGCATGATGTTTTCCATCGCCTGGTTGAACACTTCCAGAGGCTCCTTATCGGTCTTCTCCTTGATGAGATCAAAGGCACCGTAGACAACCTTCTGGGCAACACCCTTCTTACCATCCAGCATGATGCTGTTGACCAGCTTGGTCACCAGGATGCTGTTGTACATGGGATCGGGCAAAATTTCTCTCTTGGGAACATTACCTCTTCTGGGCACTTTGCTTCCCTCCTTCATAATAATATGATTTCATAGGTACTCAACAGCACTTACGCGGCTGTTGTACGGCCTGCCAAAGAGGTACTAATATATACACCTTTTCGGCAAAGCTCATTTCATGCGGGGACTTACTTGCTCTTAGGACGCTTGGCACCGTACTTGGAACGGCTCTGCATACGGCCCTGAACACCCTGGGTATCCAGCGTACCACGGATGATGTGGTAACGAACGCCGGGCAGGTCCTTTACACGACCGCCGCGGATCATAACCACAGAGTGCTCCTGCAGGGAATGACCGACACCGGGAATGTAAGCGGTGACCTCGTAGCCGTTAGTCAAACGGACACGAGCGATCTTACGCAGAGCGGAGTTAGGCTTCTTGGGGGTAGCGGTTCTCACGGCGGTGCAGACGCCACGCTTCTGAGGGGAGGACAGATTGGTCTCCTTGTTCTTCAGCGTATTCAGGCCCTTCTGCATAGCGGGAGAGTTGGACTTGTAAGTAGCCTGTTTTCTACCCTGCTTGACCAGCTGATTAAAAGTAGGCATGCAATGAACTCCTTTCTATAGAATGGCGGGAGTGATCTCCCTATATGTTTCGCGGAATAAAGGAAAATTATTCCGTTGAAACCAACTTATTTTGCCAAAACAGCAGCTGCAGCGGTACCGACCTCGATGCCGCAGGCTTTTCCCAGCCGCCGCATGGTCCACTCCGTTTCCACGGGGATCCCGGCATTCCGGCAGCTTTCCAGCAGCGGGTTTGTCAGCCGCTCTTCCGCATCGCAGGCTAAGTATACCTTGATCGCCTGTCCGGCGGAAACAGCGCGCCGCGTCTGCTTGAGGCCGACTACTTTTTCCTTTGCAGTCAACGCTTCGCTCACGCGTCTTTCCCTCCTGTTGGGGTGCTGCCTTTGCATGGCAAAATTCGCGAAAAACTTCTCGCGCAATTTGGAATTATAGCATACCTCCTGCATAGCGTCAAGTCCATTTTGGGCAAAAATTCAGGATATTCTCCCCGAATTTTCGCTAATTCCTGCCAAGACATAAAAAAGATGTCCGGCTTCTTTCAAGTCGGACATCTTTTTATCAGTTGTTATTCGGCAACTTCAACGCAAACTGCTTCCTCGACGCTTTCCACAGCCTCTTCGGCACTTTCAGCCTCAGGCACCAGCTGCTCGGCAAACTGGCGATAGGCGTTCAGACCTGCGCCGGCAGGGATCAGCTTACCGATGATGACGTTCTCCTTCAGGCCGGTCAAGTGGTCCACCTTGCCCTTGATAGCGGCTTCGGTGAGCACCTTGGTGGTCTCCTGGAAGGATGCGGCAGACAGGAAGGAATCGGTAGCCAGAGAAGCCTTGGTGATACCCATCAGCAGCTGGGTATAGGTGGCCTCCTGCAGCTCCTCGCCGTCAGGATTGGTCTCGCCGTTCGCGATGCGGGCGCGGATCTTGGCGTTTTCGTCTTCCACTTCCAGAATGTCAGCCATAGCGCCGGAGAGCAGATTGGTGTCACCGGCTTCCTCGATGCGCACCTTGCGCATCATCTGGCGAACGATGACTTCGATGTGCTTATCGTTGATGTCAACGCCCTGCTGACGGTAAACCTTCAGAACTTCCTGAATCAGGTAGTTGTGCACGGCGCTGGCGCCGCGGATGCGCAGCACGTCATGAGGATTCAGTGCGCCGTCCTGCAGCTGCTTACCTTTCTCGATCACATCACCGTCACGCACCTGCAGGCCGGTGTGAGGTACTGCATAGGTACGGGTATCGCCGTCGTCGGCGGTCACGATGATGTTCAGCAGGCTGCCCTTGGTAGCCTCTTCGAAACGGACCTTGCCGCCGATCTCGGCCAGCGTTGCCATCTTCTTGGGCTTGCGGGCTTCGAACAGTTCCTCCACTCGGGGAAGACCCTGAGTGATATCGCCGCCGGCAACGCCGCCGGTGTGGAACGTACGCATGGTCAGCTGGGTACCGGGTTCACCGATGGACTGTGCAGCAATAATACCGACAGCCTCGCCGGGGCCGACAGGCTTGGAGGTAGCCAGGTTCATACCATAGCACTTGGCGCAGATACCGCTGTGTGCCTTACAGGTCAGCACAGTGCGGATCTCGGCGCTGTGGATGTCGAACTTCTCCAGCAGAGCGGCGTCGTTCTCATCCATCATGTGATCCTTGCTGATCAGCACCTCATCGGTACCGGGCTTGCAGATATCGGCCACAGGGAAGCGGCCACGGATACGCTCGGCGAACTTCTCAATGATCTGGCCGCCTTCGCTGATTTCGCTGACAACGATGCCCTTCTCCACGCCACAGTCATCCTCGCGGATAATGACTTCCTGGCACACGTCCACCATGCGGCGGGTCAGGTAACCGGAGTCAGCGGTACGCAGAGCCGTATCAGCCAGACCCTTACGGGCACCACGGGAGGAGGTAAAGTACTCCAGCACGCTCAGGCCTTCACGGAAGTTTGCCTTGATGGGGATCTCGATCGTCTTACCGGCGGTGTTGGCCATCAAACCACGCATACCGGTCAGCTGACGGATCTGCTTCATGGAGCCACGGGCGCCGGAGTCTGCCATCATGA
Source organism: Oscillospiraceae bacterium (assembly GCA_015067975.1). GTDB lineage: Bacteria > Bacillota > Clostridia > Oscillospirales > Oscillospiraceae > Vescimonas. Next base: position 6,095 of record SVLK01000030.1, read on the forward strand.
AGATGGGGTTGTACTGATCCATGTTTTCGGTCAGTGCATCGGTAACGTCAGCGGTGGTCTTTTCCCACTCACGGACGACCAGCTTGTAGCGCTCTTCGTCGGTGATGAAGCCCATGTTGAACTGTTCTTCGATCTCCACCACACGCTCCTCAGTCTCAGCAATCAGCTCGTACTTCTTGGCAGGCACGGTCATGTCGGCGATGGAGATGGTAATAGAACCGCGGGTAGAATACTTATAGCCGGTGGCCTTGATGTTGTCCAGCACCTCAGCGGCGGTGGTGAAACCGTGCTGCTTGATGGTACGGTCAACGATCTTGCCCAGCTGCTTCTTGCCGCAGGTCTCGGTGATCTCGTAGTCGAAGAAGTGCTCAGAGGGCGTGCCGTCCTCGTTGAAGCGCTTCACGAAGCCCAGTTCCTGAGGAATGTTACGGTTAAAGATGATACGGCCGGGCGTGGCGCGGACAATGCCGGAGAGTTTCTCACCGTTCCATTCCTTGGTCACGCGAACCAGAACGGGCTGGTGGATGCCGATGACGTGCTCGTTATAAGCCATCATCACTTCTTCCTCATCGCGATAGACGTTCAGGTGAACGCCGGCCTTCTCCTCTTCGCTCAAATCATCGTAGCTCTTGCCGGCCAGTGCGAAGTCCACATCGGCGGGCCAGAACTCATCGTTGGTCAGCTGGCACATGCCGTTTTCAAAGCGCTCGATGGTCAGGTAGTAGGAACCCAGCACCATATCCTGCGTAGGCACAGTCACGGGGCCGCCGTCCTGAGGACGCAGCAGGTTGTTGGCAGAGAGCATCAGCAGTCTTGCCTCAGCCTGTGCCTCGGCGGACAGAGGCACGTGGATGGCCATCTGGTCACCGTCGAAGTCGGCGTTAAATGCGGTACAGGTCAGGGGGTGCAGTTTCAGAGCGCGGCCCTCCACCAGTACCGGCTCAAAGGCCTGAATACCCAGACGGTGCAGGGTCGGTGCACGGTTGAGCATGACGGGATGGTCCTTGATGATCTCATCCAGAGCATCCCACACCTCGGTGCGGCCCTTATCCACCATCTTCTTGGCGGACTTGATATTGTTGGCGCTGCCGTCTTCCACCAGTTTCTTCATGATGAAGGGTCGGAACAGCTCCACAGCCATTTCCTTGGGCACACCGCACTGATAGACCTTCAGTTCGGGGCCGACAACGATAACGGAGCGGCCGGAGTAGTCCACGCGCTTACCCAGCAGGTTCTGGCGGAAGCGGCCCTGCTTACCCTTAAGCATGTCGCTCAGGGACTTGAGGGCGCGGTTGTTGGCACCGGTGACAGCACGTCCGCGGCGGCCATTGTCGATCAGGGCATCCACGGCCTCCTGCAGCATGCGCTTTTCATTGCGCACGATGATGTCGGGGGCGTTGAGTTCCATCAGTCTCTTCAGACGGTTGTTGCGGTTAATAACGCGGCGGTACAGGTCGTTCAGGTCGGAGGTAGCGAAGCGGCCGCCGTCCAGCTGCACCATGGGGCGCAGTTCGGGAGGAATCACCGGCAGCACGTCGATGATCATCCACTCGGGTTTGTTGCCGCTCATGCGGAATGCGTCCACCACTTCCAGGCGCTTGACCACGCGGGCCTTCTTCTGGCCGGACACGACCTTCAGCTCAGCGTGCAGCTGATCGCTCAGCGTTACCAGACCGTGGAAGGTATCCATTTCGCGCTCCAGTTCTTCCAACTGCTCCAGCTCGTACTCGGACAGTTCCAGACCCTTTTCCTTCAGCGCGGACTTCTTAGCCTTCAGCTCGTCGGCGCGCACCATCAGTTCGATCTTGCGGCGGCTCTCCTCAGCGTCCAGGCCCACGGTAGCCAGCAGTTTCTTCACTGCCTCGGCACCCATGCCGGCATCGAAATCGTCCTCGTACTTCTCGCGCATGTCGCGATACTCTTTTTCGGACAGGATCTGATTCTTCATCAAAGGCGTCTCACCGGGATCGGTGACGATATAAGCTGCAAAGTACAGCACCTTCTCCAAAATACGGGGAGAGATGTCCAGCAGCAGGCCCATGCGGGAGGGGATACCCTTGAAATACCAAATATGGCTGACAGGGGTAGCCAGCTCGATGTGGCCCATGCGCTCACGGCGCACCTTGGCGCGGGTCACTTCCACGCCGCAGCGGTCGCAGACCTTGCCCTTGTAGCGGATCTTCTTGTACTTACCGCAGTGGCACTCCCAGTCCTTGGTGGGTCCAAAGATCTTCTCACAGAACAGACCGTCCCGCTCGGGCTTGAGGGTGCGATAGTTGATGGTCTCAGGCTTCTTGACTTCGCCAAAGGACCAATCACGGATCATTTCCGGAGAAGCGATGCCGATTTTGATAGCGTCAAACGTTGCGTAACTCATAGTCTTATGCTCCTCCTATCCTTAAAATTCGTCATCGTCGCTGTCGAAGGAAGCGTTGACTTCCTCTTCAGCCACGTATTCATAGCCTGCATCTGCCAGCTCGGACTCGTCGGCATAGCGACTCTGCCGCTCGTTGTCGGCATCCATGCGCGCCAGATTGAACGTATCCATAGCGTCTTCATCTTCCTTCAGCTCGATCTGGTTGCCTTCCTCGTCCAGCACCTGAATGTCCAGGCACAGGGACTGCAGCTCCTTGACCAGAACCTTGAAGGATTCGGGCACACCGGGGGTAGGCACGTTGTGGCCCTTAACAATGGCCTCGTAAGTGCGCACACGGCCGGTGACGTCGTCGGACTTCACCGTCAGGATCTCCTGCAGCGTGTAGGAAGCACCGTAAGCCTCCAAAGCCCAAACTTCCATTTCACCGAAGCGCTGACCGCCAAACTGAGCTTTACCGCCCAGAGGCTGCTGGGTAACCAGGGAGTAGGGGCCGGTGGAACGGGCATGGATCTTATCGTCGACCAGATGGTGCAACTTCAGGAAGTACACATAACCCACGGTGACTTTGTTGTCGAAACGCTCACCGGTGCGGCCGTCGTACAGCCAGCTCTTGCCCTGCGGATCGAGTCCGGCCATTTCCAGCGCCTCAGTGATGTCCTTATCGGTGGCACCGTCGAAGATGGGGGTAGCCACCTTCCAGCCCAGCGTCTTGGCTGCATAGCCCAGATGGACTTCCAGCACCTGGCCGATGTTCATACGGGAGGGAACGCCCAGGGGGTTCAGTACGATATCCAGCGGCGTACCGTCGGGCAGGAAAGGCATATCCTCCTGAGGCAGCACGCGGGAAACAACGCCCTTGTTACCGTGACGGCCGGCCATCTTGTCGCCCACCTGGATCTTGCGGCGCTGTGCGATGTAGATACGCACCACCTGATTCACGCCGGGGCCCAGCTCATCGCCGTTTTCGCGGGTAAATACCTTAGCGTCCACAATGATACCGCTCTCGCCGTGAGGCACCTTCAAGGAGGTGTCGCGGACCTCGCGGGCCTTCTCGCCGAAGATGGCGCGCAGCAGGCGCTCTTCTGCAGTCAGATCGGTCTCACCCTTGGGAGTGACCTTTCCCACCAGAATGTCGCCGGCGTGGACCTCGGCACCCACGCGGATAATGCCGCGCTCGTCCAGATCCTTCAGCGCATCTTCGCCCACATTGGGGATATCGCGGGTGATCTCCTCGGGGCCCAACTTGGTGTCGCGGGCATCGATCTCGTACTCTTCAATATGGATGGAGGTGTAAACGTCCTCCTTCACCAGCCGCTCGTTGAGCAGCACGGCGTCTTCGTAGTTGTAGCCTTCCCAGGTCATAAAGCCGACCAGGATGTTGCGGCCCAGAGCGATCTCGCCCTGATCGGTGGCAGGACCGTCAGCCAGCACCGTGGGGTCCTCGCCGCCATGGACGCGCTCACCAACAGAAACGATGGGCTTCTGGTTGATGCAGGTGCCGTGGTTGGAGCGCAGGAACTTGATGAGCTTGTAGTCCTTGGTCTCGCCGCTGTCATACTTGACAGTGATGCTGGTGGCATCCACCTTGGTCACAACGCCATCGCCCTCGGCCAGAACCACCACTTCGGAGTCCAGGCAGATCTTGTGCTCCATACCGGTACCCACCACGGGAGCCTCGGGCTTGAGCAGCGGCACCGCCTGACGCTGCATGTTGGCGCCCATCAGGGCACGGTTAGCGTCGTCGTTGGGCAGGAAGGGAATCATCGCGGTAGCGATAGACACCATCATACGGGGGGAGATGTCGATGTAGTCCACGTTGTGACGGTCCACTTCCACAATTTCATCGCGCTGACGGCAGGTAATACGGTGATTGGTCAGGCAGCCGTTCTCATCGGTAGGCTCAGCAGCCTGTGCCACCACGTACTGATCTTCCACGTCGGCGGTCATGTAGGTGACATCATCGCTGACCTTGCAGGTCTCGTGATCCACAGCGCGGAAGGGAGCTTCAATAAAGCCGTACTCGTTGATACGGGCATAGGTGGCCAGATAGGAGATCAGTCCAATGTTGGGACCTTCGGGAGTCTCAATGGGGCACATGCGGCCATAATGGCTGTAGTGCACGTCACGCACTTCCATGTTGGCGCGCTCGCGGCTCAGACCGCCGGGGCCCAGAGCAGACAGACGGCGCTTGTGGGTCAGTTCAGCCAGAGGATTGGTCTGGTCCATGAACTGGCTCAGGGGGCTGGAACCAAAGAACTCCTTGATGGCGGCGGTGACGGGACGGATGTTGATCAGGCTCTGGGGCGTTACGATGTCCAGATCCTGAATGGTCATACGCTCGCGGATCACGCGCTCCATGCGGCTGAAGCCGATGCGGAACTGGTTCTGCAGCAGCTCACCCACGCAACGCAGACGGCGGTTGCCCAGATGGTCGATGTCATCCTTGGTCACGAAACCTGCAGCCAGGGCGTTCATATAGTTAATGGAGGCGAAGATATCGTCGATGATGATGTGCTTGGGCACCAGCTGATCTGCCTGCAGGCGGCACTGCTCGATCAGCTCCTCCCCCTCGTAGTTGGCAATCAGCTCCTGCAGTACATCGAAGCGCACGCGCTCCTTGATGCCGCACTCAGAGAGCGGATCAAAGTCCACATAGCGGCTCATATCGCACATGCGGTTGGTGAAAACCTTCATGGTCTGGCCGTTGTCCAGAGTGACGACGATTTCGCTTACACCGATGGCATCCAGCTCGCGGCACTCTTCGCCGGTCAGTACATGGCCTTCGTCAAACAGGATCTCGCCGGTAGCGGGGTCAGCCACAGGCATAGCCAGCTGCTGGCCGCGGACACGGGCCCACAGCGTCAGCTTCTTGTTGAACTTGTAGCGGCCCACAATGCTCAGATCGTAGCGATGGGGATCGAAGAACAGGTTCTGCAGCAGAGTCTCGGCGCTGTCCAGCGTGGGGGGCTCACCGGGACGCAGCTTGCGGTAGATTTCCAGCATAGCCTCTTCATAGGTCTTGCAGGAATCCTTTTCCAGCGTTGCCACGATGCGGCTGTCGTCGCCGAAACGCTCCAGGATCTCGGCGTCGGTCTTCAGGCCCAGCGCACGGATCAGGCAGGTGACGGGCAGCTTGCGGTTCTTGTCGATACGGACCCAGAACACCTCGGAGGTGTCGGTCTCATACTCCAGCCATGCGCCGCGGTAAGGAATCACCGTGCTGGTCATCAGAGGCAGGTCGGTCTTCAGGTCGATCTCCTTGCCATAGTAGATGCCGGGAGAACGGACGATCTGGCTGACCACCACGCGCTCAGCGCCGTTGATCACGAAGGTACCGGACTGGGTCATCAGGGGGAAATCACCCATGAAGATCTCCTGTTCCTTGATCTCGCCGGTCTCCTTGTTGTGCAGACGCACGCTCACCTTCATGGGGGCAGCGTACGTGGCATCACGAGCCTTGCACTCTTCCACGTCATACTTGGGCTTCTCGTCCATGCTGTAGTCGATGAAGCTCAGTTCCAGATTACCGGCATAGTCGGTAATGGCGGCCACATCGGCGAACACCTCACGCAGGCCGGTCTCCAGGAACCAACGGTAGGATTTCTTCTGGATCTCCAGCAGGTTCGGCATTGCCATGACCTCTTCATGTCTGGCAAAATTCTTGCGCAGCGTTTTGCCGTAGTACTTGTCCTTGGCCATCTTCAATACTCACGCCTTTCTTCTTGCTATTTCCACAACTTATTTGTCAACGAAAGTAGTTTTTCTTCTTGTGATACACGTGGATTTGTTGTCTGTTTCGCAACATTTCCTCTTGTATTTTCGGAAGAAAGCTGATATAGTAGCTATACAGTTAAATGGGGCGATAGGGCCTATCCCCCGAATATAAGCGCTTAATTTTACCAAAATAAAAGGTAAATGTCAAGGGCTAATTTGTCCGATCCGGCTTTTCGGGTCGGTTTTTTGCGCAAAAAAGCTGCCGCTCAGCTCCAAGCGGCAGCTTTTTGTTTTTTCAGTACGTCAACGAACGCAGAATCTCCACCGCCTCATCTTGACTTAATCCCTCGGTGATCAAGCGAAATCCCACGCCTTTATACATGAATTCTGCGTGGTAATACCCGCCTTCGGCCAGTCCCACAGCTATCTCCACACCGTTGATAACCGATTTTTCTTTCACAAGGTCAAAAAAAGCAACGCAGCTAATGCCCCCCCGTACTTTCCATACCTGTAAATTGACTGAACGGCTGAGATTCTCGTTGGAAAAATTCAGCACATTTCCATCCCAGTAGAGTGGGCCCTCGCCTCCATCTTTATAAAATGCACCGTACCTCTGGTCTTCCCACACCTTTAGGTCTGACGGCACCCGCGGGATCACTGCTGTGCCATAATAGGCCGATAGTTCTTCCGGCTCCATTTCCACAAAATCACCGAGCGAAAGGCATATATCCTCCCGCTGCAGCGGCGCACCGCCCGTCTCCATCGGGCAGACCACGACTTTGTCCTCCGCCGGGCTGTCCTTGCTCCCCCGCCCCTCTGGCGTGTTCCCGTGCTGCATGCCAAAGCCCAGCAGCACCGCCAGACACAGGCCTCCGATGCCTGCCGACACTTTTGCGCATACGGTCCGCCGACGCTTTTTCTGTGCTTCATATCGTTCCATCCGACCCAACACCGCCGCGATGGTTTCGTCATATGTCTTCATGGGTATAGCCCTCCTTCTCCAGCTCCGCTTTCAACGCTTTGCGGGCACGGTAAGCCAGCGTTTCCGCACTGTGGACAGAGCGCCGCATCACAGCAGCAGCCTCCCGGCAGGTAAAGTCCTCAAAGTACAACAACCACAAAATCTGTCGGTACTCCCTTTTCAGTTTTCCCATAGCTTGATGCACCATAGCTTTCTGTTCCTGCTGCAAATAGGCCGTCTCCATGGTCTGCTGCTGGGGCAGCTGTGCGCACCATTCTGCCGCCAGTTCGCCCCGCCGCGCCCTTTTACGCAGGTCATTCACAGCAATGTTCCGCCCGATCGTATATAGCCATGTCTTGAACGAACCCGTCCCCTTGTCCCGTGGTTTTTTTGTCCCCAGCAGCACAAAGGTGTCCTCTGCCAGTTCCTCCGCCACTCCAAGATCTCCCACAAAGCTGTTCAGATAGAAGATCAGCCCATCGCGGTATTCTATGATAATCTCTGCCAGTGCTTCGTCGTCCCCCTTCTCTCGGAAACGGCGGTAGCAGTCTGTTCCTTTGTCCATGGCCAACCTCCTTTTTCCGGACTGCGCAGTCTTTTCATCTCTTACACAACCGAAACGTCTAAACCCTCACACCTGTTTTTCTTTTCTCTATATTGTAATTTCATTTGTTTTGCGCTACAATGGGAAAAATTAACGCACTTTTCATAGAAAGGACCCCTATTATGAAAGAATCCCGTTTTGATATCAGCTCCGCCGGATTGCACATTTTGGGCATGGTGCTGATGCTGATGGACCACACCTGGGCTACCATTGCCACAGACTATGCTTGGCTTACCTGGGCCGGCCGCATCGCCTTCCCCATCTTCGCCTTCCTCACGGCGGAGGGCTACTTCCGCACCAAAAACTTCAAAGGCTATCTGGGCCGTATGTTCCTCTTCGCCCTGCTGTCGGAAATCCCGTTCAACCTGATGATGAGCGGCGGTAGCCGCGCCTTCTACCCCCTGCATCAGAATGTGCTGTTCACTTTTATCATCGCGCTGCTGATCATGCGCTGCATCGACAAGATCCGCGACAAGGGCAAGATAGCACTGACTATGTTCTTCTCCGGCGCACTGCTGCTGGTGGGCTGGCTGCTGGGCAGCTTCCTGTTTGTGGACTATTACGGCGCCGGCGTTGTCACCGTACTGATTTTTTACTTCTTCCACGAGCGTAAGTGGTGGTCTTTCCTGCTGCAGGCGATCTGCCTCTACTATGTCAACACCGAAATGCTGGGTGGCTTGACTGTTCCCGTAGAGCTGTTCGGCCAGTCCTTTGAATTCCATCAGCAGCTGATGGCCTTGCTGGCACTGATCCCCATCTGGCTCTACCGCGGCCGCAAGGGCAGCGAATCCATCCTCTTCCGTTTCGCCTGTTACTTCTTCTATCCTGCCCATATCCTGCTGCTGGTGGCCCTGATGCTGCTGGGCGTGCATTTCTAAGGAGTGTTTATGAAACCCATTGAAAGAGTTCATGTCATCGGCATGGGTGCGCTGGGCCTGCTGTACGGCAGCCTCATTACCCGCACACTGGGCAGCGGCTGCGTCCACTTTGTCATGGACGATGGCCGTTACGAGCGCCATCAGGGGAAACAGCATCGCATCAACGGTGAACCCATGGACTTCTCTGTGATCCGCTCCTCCGATGCTACTCCCTGTGATCTGGTGATCGTGGCAGTAAAAGCCACCGGCCTTACCGCCGCGCTGGATACCATGGCCACTTCCGTCGGCCCCGACACCACCATCATCTCTGTGCTCAACGGCATCTCCAGCGAGGAGATCATCGCCGAGCGCTACGGCGCCCACCGTATTGTTCACACGGTAGCCATCGCCATGGATGCCATGCACTTCGGCGGCGATCTTAGCTATACCAAAGCCGGTCACCTGTGCTTCGGCGTCATTGATAATACCGTTCAGCCTCATCTGGACCGTGTTGCAGCCTTTTGCGACCGCGCTAATGTGGAATATGTGGTGGAGGACATTCAGCGCCGTATGTGGAGCAAGTTCATGGTCAATGTAGGCGTGAACCAAACCTGTATGGTCTACAATACGGGCTATGGTGGTGTGCTGCAAATGGGCAGTGAAGCGCGCATGACGCTCATCTCCGCCATGCGCGAGGTGATTTTGCTGGCCAAGGCCCGCGGTATTGATGTGACTCAAAACGATCTGCTGGAATATCTGGATATTCTATCCTCTTTCCCCGCTGATGCCACCCCCTCCATGGGGCAGGACCGCATCAACCGCCGGCCCTCGGAAGTGGAAATGTTTGCCGGCACCGTGATCCGTCTGGCCAAAGAACACAACCTCCCCGTCCCCGCCAACGAATTCCTTTACCGCCGCGTTCACGAGATCGAAGCGGAATATTGACAAGCAAAACCGCCTTTCGGCCAAATACCATGCGTTATAAGACAGTTAACAGGCACAGCAGTTATATCTGCTGTGCCTGCTCTTGCATGATTTGTATTCTCATGATAGTATAAACAGGCCGACAAGCTCGAATTTGTTAAGATAGAGGGACCTGTATGTTTACAGAGAAAAAATCAACTGCAGAAGCCTTGTTGCCATATTATCATAAAATCAAAAACGCATGGAGCAAGGAAAGTTGCAGTCCTTCACTGCAAGAAAACTGGCCAAATGGAAATATTGCCAGAGGGCAATGCTTTGTAACAGCGGTAGCCGTCAGCGAAGCATTTGGCGGAGCGGTTTATGAATTGAGAATAACAGAACAGGAAATCCACTACTACAACGTAATTGATGGGGAAATTGTTGATCTGACCAGTGAACAGTTTGAAGAAAATATAACTTCTGATTTTTTCTCAGCGGGTACGCCCTCTGACATATCGTTACGAATGAGCGATCCGATAAAGAGGAAGAGATATGCCGTTTTGATCAGCCGGATGAACAATGAAACATAATTTATCTAACAATATAAGGACACACTTCTATACATAACAGGATGCCGTGTAGTACGGTCAACGATAAAAGGCAAGCTGTAAAATGCAGCTTGCCTTTTCGCTGTTTTATGGATGCCGCCTCAATGCCGAAGGGTTCTTTTTCATTTTATACCAGAAAGCCTTCCAGCCACGCCAGCAGCCGGTTATAGCGGATCTCCCGCCAGTCCTCCACCCGCCGGGCAAGGCACTGGTTTTCCGCCACACTCTCCATCAACTGTGTCGGGAAGATCTCTCCGTTGCGCTGCACGAACAGATTCAGCTCCGTCAGCTGCGCAAAGGCTTTTTTCGTGATGTTGGTCGATCCGAACGACACCGTTTTTTCATTGGCCACCAGCTTGGTGTGCACCATCTTGGGCGAGAAATATACGGTGATACCATTATTCGTTTCCCGCAGCAGGCGGCGCACCGTTTTGCGGTTGGTGTCGTTTTGATAGTTGGCGCGCTCCGGCACAAGGATGGTGACTTTCACGCCCCGCCGGTGGGCATCGATGATGGCTTGTATAAACCTTGGCAGCGGAGAGAAATAGGCCATGGTGATGACCAGCTCCTCCTCGGCTTCGTCGATCAAATCCAGATACCGCTGCTCCATCTCAAAGTACCGCCGCGGTTTTTTGCAGTTGATACCGAAGGAATAACCGCAGTTTTCCTCTGCAAACTGCGCAGTTTTTGCGCGGAAAGCGTCCACATACTGCGCACCTTTCAGCACAGCCATGTAGTCCTGATACACCCGTCCCTGCATATCTGCGCCGTTTTCCTTATCCTCGATGTTGATGCCGCCGAGAATCAGGATCTCACCATCGATGATGTAAAACTTGGAGTGGTCTGCCTTGAACTCGTCACAGCTGACGCGGATGTTGGGATGCGTCATGATGGCGCGGTACAGCGCCGTCTCCTCGTCCTTCGCCTGCCGCGGTGCCCCCTCCATGGGATAGAGCAGCTCCAGTGCGGCGGTCTTGATCTTCTCTGCCAGTGTCTGATGTTTGTGGAAAAAGGACTTTTTGCACTCCTCCGACTTTTCCAGCACCACGCCGTAGCGGTCGGCAGAGATCTCCACCTGCACGCCCCGCTCCGCCGCGTCAAGAACGGCCTGCGCAACGGCGTTTCCGATTTCATCGTCCCGCCAGATGAACATGTTGATGTAAATGGACTTCTTTGCCTCGGCAATGCAGCGCAAAATCTCCGGAAATGCCTCTTTTCCGTCCACCAGCAAGGTGAAGTCATCATAGCGTCTGTCCAGTTCCATCACCTCTTTTTGTTTTATCCTATATCGGAATTCACATATTTATAAGCTGCAGCAGTTTTTCTTCATATTGTTCAGAATGATTGATGCTGATATCTCCGTGGTAATAATTCTGCATAACTTCCAGTCGTGCCATCGGCAAACAATCACTGATCTTCTGCGCTGACTTCTTTATAACGGACGGCTCCTTGCTTCCTGCCAAGACAAGTGCTTTAGCTTCGCAAACGGAAAGCGTTTCTTTCATGCTATAATTGGAATTTGCCATCAAAAATGCAATCATATTTTCCTTTGTAATGTTGGTTGTATCCGTATAATAGTTCTCGAAAAGTTCTGCTTTGATATGCAATGCCCTGAATTGCAGCTTGGCAAACCACATCTTTTTTACAAGCGGATAGCACATCGCATAAGCCGGCTTTATAAGTGCTGCCGTCAACTTCATAGGCAACGCCAAAGCGCTTTCAATAATTGCAAATGCACAAATATTCTTTCTCTGCGAAAGCATTTCAATAAGCACCTGTCCGCCAAGCGACAGTCCGCCAATCAACAAAACATGTCCGCCGAAATTTTTATCAATATACGAAATGATTTCTCTTGCATTATCCTCTATGGATGTAAAAGGAACACCGCTTCCTGAATGTCCATTTAATATGGGCATCACTATATGAAAACGGTCAGCAAGCCTTTCGGCAACCTCTTTATAATTCCACCAGGACAAACCACCTCCATGAAGTAAAAGGATAACATCTTGATTATCCTTACCGTACTCGACCTTTTTCATTTGTTGCTGCACCTCCGTTCATTTCAAAAATTCTCCAGAGTACAATTTGTCAGTCTGTTCATTCCCCTTTTCAAATCTCTGTATGAACGGAAAGGCGAACATCATCGTCGGCCTTTTTCCGCTCCAGACGCACAGCGCTTTCGACTTGTGTATCGTTGTCCAAACTTATTTCCATATCTTCCTCTATGATCGGCAGCTTGAATTTGATGGATTTCAGCCATTGTCCGTTCGGCTTGCGTTCTTCAAAGATATGGATTTCGGA
>SVLK01000001.1 GCA_015067975.1 Oscillospiraceae bacterium
CTAAGGCTGAGGCTGTTGAGATCCTGCATCCCGCATTCGAGCTGTCCGCAGAGGACCTGAAGACCGAAGTGGTCGAGGTCGTGAAGGCTGCCAAGAAGATGGTTGACCTGATCGGTGCTGACTTCATCGTGTCCGTTGGCCGCGGCATCAGCAAGGATGTGGAGAAGGGTATTGCTCTGGCTGAGGAGCTGGCAGAGGTCCTGGGCGGCGTCGTGGGTTCCTCCCGTGCCTGCGTTGACTCCGGTTGGATCAGCGCTGACCATCAGGTCGGCCAGACCGGTAAGACCGTGCATCCCAAGGTCTATGTTGCGCTGGGTATCTCCGGTGCTATCCAGCACAAGGCCGGTATGCAGGATTCCGAGTGCATCATCGCTGTGAACAAGAACGAGAACGCTCCTATCTTCGAGGTTGCTGACTACGGTATCGTGGGCGATCTGTTCAAGGTCGTTCCTCTGCTGATCGAGTCCATCAAGGCTGCTAAGGAAGCTAAGTAAGTGACTCATTGCTGAAATAGAAACGAGGCTGTCCCAAACGGGACAGCCTCGTTTTGTGCATAATAGAAAGAAAATAAAAGGCAGCCGCTTTAAGAGGCCGCCTTTTATTTTCAGATTGTTTTATTTGTTCTTATCAGCGTAATTGTCGAAGCCATCGTAAGCATCGGTTTGACGCTCACGACTGGTTTCCCACTGCAGGCCATCTTCGGTACCATCGGTATAAACATGGACATAGCCGTCCAAATAGTCGCACAGAACAGTTTTGCCGTGCTGAGAGTAGCGGAAATAGAGGGGGAAGTCCAGAGGCACAGCGCCAGTAGCCACACCAATTACGGGTTTGACGGCATCAGCAAATTCAGAACAGCTGGAGGTAGTATCGCCGTGGTGGGGCAATTTGACCATATCCACATCCAACAGACCGGTGTCTTTATACTCTTCCACCAGAGCCGTTTCTTCGACCTTATAGATGTCACCGGTGAATAGAGCAGAGAAGTCCTTATAATCCATACGGAAGACCATGGAGGCGCAGTTCTGTTGAACGGTAGGATCGGTGCTGATAGGGTTATCTAACTGATCCTGCGTAGGATTGAGCACCTGGAACTTGACTCCGGCGATCTCCAGCGTGTCGCCGGCCTGCAGAACTTCCAGAGGAATGTCTTCCAGCTTAAAATGGTCAGCAATATTGTTGGTCTTGTCACCGTTGTAGTAGCCCTGACCGACAGGCATGTTGTACAGTACGCCGTAGGAATCAAAGAAGCCGCCATAGTGGTCGCTGTGAGGGTGGGAGAGCAGCATGTAGTCGATCTTCTCCACGCCCAGACGCTTCAGATTCTCCATCAGTACAGGCGTATAGATGGCATCGGCACCGTCGATCAGCATGGTTTCACCGTTGGGGAAGACCACTAGGCAGCAATCGCCCCATTTTTCAGTCTGGCCTTGATCGTTATTGAGCCGCATTTCCATGCCCTCGCCGGACATGAAATAGAAATGCAGTTCGCTGGCATCGGCAGCAAGCTGGGAAACGTTACGCTCCCAGGGAATGATATATTCGGCATAGGGAGAGGGTTCTTCCTTGTTTCCGGTACTGCCGCAGCCTGTAACGAGACTGGTCAGCAGCAAAAGGGCAAGGAGAAGGGAAATACGACGGATACGCATGAGGAATTCCTCCTTAATAATGAAATTATGACTTCATTATACACAATTTGCAAGGTAATGCAAGGCGAAATTACAAAATAGTGCAATTACTGCGGAGTGAATTGCAAAAAGAAACAAGTGGAAAGTGGCGCGGATCCGTCATTGATATAACGTACAAGGCGGGCATGTGACTATTCGCACAAAAAGTCAAGGAATTCCAAGATGTCCAAACCAGCAAAGTAATGGCGGGTATTTATATTTGCCAGTGCATCGCGGAGTGCCGATCGTTCCGGAGGAAACCCTACCAAATGTTGTGCCAGCTCGTCTGGCTCGCGTACACTGAAGAAGTCACCGCGGAAGGTGACACTTTGAATTAAACCTCTTTCGACGTTCAAATAGGCCTCAATACTGCCGCAGTTGTCGAAACGTTGCTTTTTCATCAGCGTGCAAGCGGGAGATGCGCCGTAATTCCAATCCCAACAATTATATCGCTGCTCTTTTCTCTGCTCAATAGCCCGGATATCTTCAGCTGTAAAGGTATAAGGAATACTGTCTTGCTGCTGCGCAATTTCTTGCAGCAATAATTGCCGGAACTCGGGAAGAGAAGTGTCCTTTGGAAGATAAGGCCGCACATTGGTCACGCGGCTGCGTACCGATGCAATGCCCTTGGACTGAATTTTGGATGGATCGACCTGCAACGCTCGTGAAACGACGCTCAAATCCGAATCAAACAAAATCGTGCCGTGATGCATCACGCGGCCGTTGCGGATATATTGAGAGTTTCCGGAGAATTTTTTGCCGTCAATAGTCATGTCGTTGCGTCCGCTGACTTCTGCGTGTACCCCCAACGTCTCCAAGACTTGTACTACCGGTTGGCAGAACAGACGGAAGTCCAACTGCTCTGTATTGCCGGCATTGGAGATAAAGGTGAAGTTCAAATTGCCCATGTCGTGGTATACGGCGCCACCGCCGGAGAGTCGCCGCACGACCCGGATGCCGTGCTGCTCCACAAAGGCGGAATTGATCTCGGCCAACGTGTTCTGGTGCTTGCCGATGATAATAGCATTGTCGTTTTGCCACAGCATGCAATAATCATGATCTCGGGGCAGTATATCAAAGACATATTCTTCTGCAGCAAGATTAAAAGCCGGATCTGTGGTCTGCAGGTCTATGTATATCAATGCCATGCGTGTTCCTCCAGCGTGTTCAGCGCTTGTACCACACGGCGCGCCATCAACTGATGGCCTGCCGGTGTGGGATGCAATCCGTCCAGATAAAGTGTGCGGTTAGGTGCACCTTCGCGCAGGAAATCGCCGTAAAAATCAATATAGGGGATGCCGAATGCACGGCAAAAATCTGCGCACCACATCCGGTAATCGGCAATCATGACGGCTGCTTGTGGGAAATCTACTACGGAGGCCCAATCCTGCGGCACATCTCCGACGCACAAGGGGAGGGGAGAACCTATGATAGGGAACGCGCCGGCAGCAAGCAGCTGGTGCGCCATGCTGCCCATATTGGCTTGGGCTGTGGCGGCAGATCCACCATAGAAAATATCGTTGCAGCCGCCCATCAACATCACATGGCGGTCGTGCTGCTGTGCTAATTTGGGTATTAGCTGCGTTTGCAGCCGAGTCAGCATGCCGCCGGTGGTGTCGCCGGAAATACCAAGATTGATCAACTGCCAGCCGCTTTGTTGTGCTGCTAGATGGATCCAGCGTTGAGTGCGGTTGACGCCATAGCCGAAGGTCAGGCTGTCGCCCAAGCAGTAAAGTTCCATATCCGTCCCTCCTGATGGGGCTTCCGCCGGTACTGCCCCAGCGGGTGGATTTATGATAAAAGGGTCGCGCTTTTTACAAAGAGGAGCGCACAACAGTGCGCTCCTTTAAACTGTTTTGGTGTCAGCTTTCCTTCAAAAAACCTTCCATCAGTCCAGTCAAATGGTCTTCCAACATGGAAACGGCTTTGCGCTCGTTCCTTGCACAAATCGCCTCAAAAATACACTGATGTCCGACTTGCAGCTGCGTCAGGCTTTCCGCATTGGCCAAAGCGGAGAACATGAACCAGTTGCGCATGTTGCACTGTTCCCATAGTTTCAGCAGTACCTGATTGTCCGTGGCAACGATAATGGTACGGTGGAACACAGCATCGCAATCGGAGAAAGCACGCAAATCACCGTGGTGCGCATGCTGATCCATTTCCGACAGAATGGTGTGCAGTTGCGTTGTCAGCCGATCCATCTCTTCATCGGAGAGCTTGTTGATGGCGTCGCGGATGCTCTTGGATTCCAGGCAGATGCGGACGCTGTAATTATCCTGCACGTCTTTTTCGCTCATTAGCCGTACACGCGAGCCTTTGAAAGGGACCGTTTCCACCAGCCCCATGGCCTCCAGATCGCGGATCGCTTCCCGTACAGGACCTTGAGAAACACCCAGCTCTTTTGCCCAAAAGGTTTCAATAATCCGGTCGCCTGGCTTCAGTTCTCCGGAAAAGATTGCTTCCCGGATTGCATTCCGGATCTCTTCGCGAAATACTTTGCGATGAGGCCCTGTTGCAGCGCCCATATCCATAACCATTCCTCCGTTAATTACGCATAATTAATTGCCTATCATTATAGGCGCGAACTACTGCAAAGTCAACGCTTGCGGTCAAATCTACAGAATTCACAAAAGAAATGGAGAAAATTTGTCACAAACAACGGATTATAAATTATTGATAATTGATAGTTTTGGTGGTACGATAATGCTGATAAGTCATGGAAATACTTATGTTACTTATAAATCTTATCGGAGGTGCGATTCAATGATGGATAAGAAAACAGCCGCTTGGATCTATAATAAAATGCATGAGATCCGGGCATTTGAGGAAACGGCGTGGACGCTGTTTACCGAAAACAAGCTGCGCGGCAGCGTGCATCTGTATACCGGCGAAGAGGCGGTGGCAGCTGCAGTGTGTGCACAGCTGACCGACGAGGATTATATTGCCTCTACTCACCGCGGACACGGTCATTGCATCGGCAAGGGTGCTGAGCTGGACCGCGCTTTGGCGGAACTGATGGGTAAGGCTACCGGCTACTGCAAGGGCCGCAGCGGCTCTATGCATATTGCCGACTTCTCCAAGGGCAATCTGGGCGCCAACGCCATCGTGGGCGGCGGTATCCCCATTGCTACCGGCGGCGCTCTGGCGCTGAAGATGCAGAACAAGCCCAACGTGGCAGTGGCCTTCTTCGGTGACGGTGCCTCCAACCAGGGCACGTTCCACGAGGCAATCAATCTGGCTGCTGTATGGAAGCTGCCCATCATTTACATCTGCGAGAACAACCAGTTCGGTATGACCGTGCCCGTGTGGCAGTCCACCTCCGTGGAGAACATCGCTGACCGCAGCGCCGGTTACGGTATTGCGGGCGAAGTGGTGGACGGTAACGATGTGGTGGCCGTGTACGAGGCATTTGAGCGTGCTAAGGAACGTGCGCTGAAGGGCGAAGGTCCTACGCTGCTGGAGTGCAAGACTTACCGCTGGCGTGGCCACTGGACCGGTGACCCGGAAGTCTACCGTACCCGTGAAGAGGTGGAATATTGGAAGGAAAATCGTGATCCCATCAAGCTGTTCGGTACTTACATGACCGAGAATGGTTTGGCTACCGCTGAGGAATTGGATGAGATCGCCCAGGCTGTGGCAAAGAAAATGGCGGAGGCTGTGGAGTTTGCGCTGAACAGCCCCGATCCCGATCCTGCCAATGTGCTGGAAGATGTGTTTTACGAAGGTTAAGGGGGTAGAATCATGGCAACTATGACTTACGCACAGGCGATCCGCAAGGTCATCCAGGAAGAGATGCAGCGTGATGATAAGGTCTTCTGCATGGGCGAAGACTGTGAAAAGCTGGGCGGTGTGTTCGGCACGACCCGCGATCTGTACAAGGAATTCGGTACGGACCGGATCCGCAATACTCCCATTTCCGAGTCCGCTATCGTTGGTGCTGCTTTGGGTGCTGCCTGCGGCGGCATGCGCCCCATCGCGGAACTGATGTACTGGGACTTCGCTTTTGTGGCAGCTGACCAGATCTTCAACCAGATGGCAAAGACCCGCTACGTGTTCGGCGGCAACGCCAAGATCCCCATGGTGCTGCGCAGCCAGCAGGGTACCGGTCGCGGTAATGCTGCTACCCACTCCCAGTCTTTGGAAACGCTGTTTATGCATATCCCCGGCTTGAAGGTGGCTTGCCCCTCCACGCCTGCTGAGGCTGCCGGTCTGCTGCGTACCGCCATCCGCGACGACAACCCCGTGTGCTTTTTCGAGCATAAGGCGCTGTATATCACCAAAGGCGAAGTGCCCGATGATCCTGAGTTTATGATCCCCTTCGGCAAGGCTGACATCAAGCGCGAAGGCAGCGATGTGACCATCGTGGCCAACCTGCTGTATGTTTCCCGTGCGCTGGAAGCCGCTGAGGAACTGGCCAAGGAGGGCATCTCCGCCGAAGTCATCGATCCCCGTACGATGGTGCCCTTCGACTACGATACCGTGGTGGAGAGCGTGAAGAAGACCGGCCGTCTGGTTGTAGTCCACGAGGCGCACAAGAACTGCGGCTGGGGTGCTCAGGTCATCACCGAGGTGAGCAACCGCGCCTTCCGTTATCTGGATGCCGCTCCCGTCCATCTGGGTGCCAAGGCCTGCCCGCTGCCCTTCAACCCCGGTCTGGAGGCAGCCGTCATCCCCAGCGTGCAGGAGATCGTGGATGCCTGCAAGGCAACCCTGTATCGCTGAGAAAGGGGCTTTTGAATTATGGCTTCTATCGTAATTATGCCCAAGCAGGGCCTGATGATGACGGAAGGCACCATCACTTCCTGGCTGAAGAAGGAAGGCGAAGAGGTTGTCGCCGGTACGCCCCTCTTTGAGATGGAAACGGATAAGCTGACCATCACTATGGACGCTGAAGTTTCCGGTACGCTTCTGAAAATCATCCAGCCCGAAGGCTCCGTGGTGCCCATCACCGAGCCCATCGCCGTTGTCGGCGTTCCCGGCGAAGATATCTCCGCTCTGGTGGGCGGCGCTGCACCCGCAGCCGCACCTGCCGTTGCCGAGGCTCCCGCCGCTCCCACTGCTGCTCCTGCTGCTCCCGCAGCACTGCCCGCCTCTGCATCTTTTGTCATCATGCCCAAGCAGGGTCTGATGATGACCGAAGGAACCATCACCGCGTGGTTGGTGAAGGAAGGCGATACCGTCACTGCAGGTAAGCCCCTGTTTGAGATGGAGACCGATAAGCTGACCATCACCATGGACGCCGAAGTTTCCGGCACCATGCTGAAGATTATCCGGCCCGAAGGCTCCGTGGTGCCCATCACCGAGCCCATCGCTATCGTTGGTGAGGCTGGTACCGATGTGTCCGCCTTTGCTGCCGGCGTTCCCGCCGCTGCTCCTGTTGCTGCACCTGCTGCCGCTCCTGTCGCTGCCGCAGTTGTGGAAACTCCTGCTGCCGCACCCGTCCGCAATCCCGGCGAGCGCATCTTTGCCTCTCCTCGTGCACGCCTGCGTGCGGAGGAAAACGGTGTGGATCTGGCTTGCGTTCCGGCGTCCGGTCCTGAGGATTACATCATTGAGCGCGATGTGAAGGCCTATCTGGCCAACAAGCCTGCCGTAACGCCTCTGGCTGCCAATGTGGCCAAGGCACAGGGGATTGACCTTGCCGGTGTGAACGGTACCGGCGTAGGCGGTAAGATCACTACCGCAGATCTGTCTGCCGATGAGAAGACTCCTGCTGCTCCTGCTGCTGAGGCTGCTCCTGTGGCCGCTGCTCCTGCCCGCGGCACCCGTACCGAGCGTATGAGTGGTATGCGCAAGGCGATCATGCGCAATATGCTCAATAGCAAGCAGGTCAATGCCCAGACGCACCACCGCATCAGCGTGGATATGACGGCTGCCATGGAAGTGCGCAAGCAGTTTGCTGCACTGGGCACCAAGGTATCTTACAATGATATTATCGTGCGTGCCTGCGCTCAGGCTCTGCGTGATTTCCCCATCGTCAACGCCTCTGTGGACGGTGACAACATCGTTTACCACGATTACGCCAACGTGGGCGTGGCTGTGTCCGTACCCGGTGGCCTGATCGTGCCCGTTATCAAGGATGCCGATATCATCGGCTTGAAGGGCATTGCAGAGTCCTCCACCCAGCTGATCAACAAAGCCCGTGACGGCAAGCTGACGTCCGAGGATTACCACGGCGGTACGTTCACTGTTTCCTCTTTGGGTATGTTTGGCCTGGACGAGTTCGTGGCCATCATCAATCCTCCCGAGTCCGCCATTTTGGCAGTGGGCCGCATTGCCAAGACGCCTGTGGTGGTGACCGATAAGGACGGCAACGATGAGATCGTCATCAAGCCCATGTGCGCTCTGACCCTCAGCTACGATCACCGCATCATCGACGGTGCCGAGGCAGCTCAGTTCCTGCAGCGCGTACAGACCTATCTGCAGACCCCTGCTCTGCTGATCTGAGGAGGAGAGAACCATGGAAAAATTTGATGCCATCGTTGTGGGCGGTGGTCCCGGCGGTTATGAGTGCGCCATACGCCTGAGTCAGAACGGTTTGAAGACCGCACTGGTGGAAGAGGCGGAGCTGGGCGGCACCTGCCTCAATCGTGGCTGTATCCCCACCAAAACACTGCTGCACAGTGCCGATGTGTATTATGAGGCCAAGCATGGTGCTGCGTTCGGTGTCAATACCGAGAATGTTACCTTCGATTACGGCAAGATCATCGAGCGCAAGAACGCTGTCTCCAAGCAACTGAGCAGCGGTATTGCGTTTTTGGAGAAGAGCCACGGCGTTACTGTGTTCAAGAACCACGCCACGCTGACAGACCGTCACACTGTGGCGCTGGACAATGGTGATAGCCTGCAGTGCGACCACCTGATCGTGGCTACCGGCTCTAATCCTGCACGCATCCCCATCCCCGGCGTGGATTTGCCGGGTGTGGTGGACTCTACCGGACTTTTGAACATGACTACCTGCCCCAAGCATATCATTATCGTGGGCGGTGGCGTGATTGGTATTGAGTTTGCTACCTTCTACTACCGTTTGGGCGTGAAGGTCACCGTCGTGGAGATGCTGGACCGCGTACTGGGGCCGTTGGACAAAGACATCACCGATTTCGTGGAAGCGGAGCTGAAAAAGAACGGCGTGGAGTTGGTGCTGGGCGTCCGCGTGGAATCCATCGAAGAGGGGCTGAAGGTCAACTATGCCGCCGTGAAAGACGGTATCAAGGGAACTGTGGAAGGTGACGTAGTGCTGATGGCCGGTGGCCGTGCGCCTAATACCCGCGGCATCGGTCTGGAGAAACTGGGTGTGGCAATGGATCGTAAGGGCTTCGTGGAGATCGACGGATTGTGCCGCACCAATGTACCCGGTGTCTATGCCATCGGTGATATCAACGGCAAGATGCAGCTGGCCCATGTGGCATCTGCACAGGGCGTTCTGGTGGCTGACCATATTGCAGGCAAGCCCTGTAAGCAGCTGAATCTCAACCGTATCCCATCCTGCGTATACTGCAATCCTGAAACGGCCATGGTGGGTCTGACGGAAGAGCAGGCACGTGCCACCGGCCGCAAGGTGGGTACTGGAGTGTTCAATCTCAGCGGTAACGGCAAAGCCCTGACCATGGGTGAAAACAAGGGCTTGGTAAAGTTCGTGTTTGACGAAGAGACCGATGAGATCCTTGGCTTCCATGTGATCGGCCCGCGTGCCACCGATTTGGCGGCGGAAGTGGCGGCTGTGATGGAGTGCGAGGGTACTATTTCCGAGATCGGCAGCACCGTTCACCCCCATCCCACCGTTTCCGAGGTGGTCATGGAGGCGGCTCATGTGTGCCATGGCCGCTGCATCAACGCGCCTAAAGCACGCAAATAAAGAAATCGATTGTATTACAATCCGGATACCCATAAAAAGTCGGAGCGCGGTATTACCGCGCTCCGACTTTTTATGAAAAAGAAACATGAGAAAAGAAATGGTTTATGTAATTGACCCAAATCAATAAATGGGGCCTTCCGCTCCGGGAACGGTGATCCGGACGACCATATAGGTGGGATCCTGCGCAAAGTCTTCGAAGCAGAACCGGTCAAACAGATAGCGGAAATGTTCCTCATCCTGCTTCTTTGCCAGAATATAGCGCACGCCGTCGATACGCAGAGACTCGATGACCTCGCCGAACAGCTGCTCGATATAGCCCTTGCAGCGCAGCTCTTCATCTACGCACAGGCTGACCAATTCACCGTAATCAGAGCCAAAGGTAGTATTGCGGCGGACAACAGCTTTACCGTGCGTTACATCGATCAGGCGGGGAAGGATGGTCCACTGCTCCGCTTCTTTGGTAACATCGAAAGCAAAGTTGGTCTCAGCGCTTCTGCCGGTATAGCAGGAACGCAGAAGTTCCTTGGGCAGATGGCTGTCGTCGTTGATATAGATCACTTCTATCTGGCCGTTTTCATCCACTTCCACCAGGGTAACGGCAGTATTGTCACCGCTCTTGATTTGGGTGTAGTAACTGATAGGCTGGCCCAGCAGCTTGGTCAGAGTGCAATAAAGGGTGCAAGAGTGAGTTACGGCTACAACGATGCCGCCGGGATTCTCGTTGGCCATACGGCGGATGATCTCCACGCCGCGGTCAGCGACGATTTCAAAATTATCGGCACCGGGAATCTGGTGAGCATAGGGGGTGGTGATCCAAATTTTCCAAAGATCCGGATAAGCAAGAGCGGTACTTCCGATGGCGGTACCTTCCCAACAGCCGATGGTATATTCACGCAGCAGCATGCGGTATTTCACGCGAAGGTCTTTTTGCGCGGCCAGAGGAGCTGCGGTTACGCGGCTTCTATAGCTGTCGCTGGAGTAAATGGCGGTGACAGGAATATTTTCAAAACGCTTAGTCAAAGCCTCGGCCTGAGCGTAGCCCTTTCTGGTGACAAAGCCGTCAAACTGAGCGTGGTTTCTGCGGCACGCATTTCCTTCCGATTCGCAATGACGAACAAGATAAATTTGAGTTTTCACAAAAAGTCCTCCAATGCTTGCAGATTCTGCAGACAGTATAATACAAGCATTTGGAAAAAACAAGACCCAAACAAGGAAAATCCACATAAATTTGAAAATTCCTCGTCACAAGGGAGAAATGGACGAGAAGACGCAAAAAAGTGCACCGCATAAAGTGCCTGCAGAGCAATTTATGCGGTGCACAACGTTGAAAAAACTAAAAATATGCAGAATATTTGCTGAAGTTTGTATTATCCAACGAGGAAAATGAGGAAACCACAAGGAGAGAAAAACTTAATTAGCCGGCAAGAATCAGCTCAATACCCATATCGCGGATACCGGAAATATACTCTTCGGGCATATCGGTATCGGAAACGATCGTGTTGATGCCGCAATCGGCAGGATAGCGAATTTTGAAGGCATTTTTTCCGAATTTGTTGCTCTCTGCTACCAGCATTAAACGGTTGCAGTGGTTCATCATGGAGGTTCTTACGTCACCGTCAAGCGTGTTGTAGTCAGACAGTCCGAATTTAAAGGAAAAGCCGCCGGTGCCGATAATCGTCCAGTCGGCTACCAGACCTTCCAGCGTTTGGGTGCCCTCACTGCCGGAGGTGTACAGCTCATTTCGCTCCAGCTTTCCACCCAACACGATGATCTCAAAATCTGTGTCCAAAAGAGCCTGCGCTACTAAATAAGAATTGGTTACAATTGTCAAATCTTTGTGCTTTTTCAGCGCTTTTGCCACTTCAAGACAGGTATAACCGGAAGAAATAAATAATTTCTGCCCGTCTTCAATCAAAGCAGCGGCGGCCTGACCGATGGCCATTTTGTTCTGGCGGCCGGAGAAAGAGGTGATAGGCTCGGCAAATTCGTTATTGCGCACGGGCATCAGCATAGCTCCGCCACAAATGCGCTGGATCGTGCCGCGATCTTGCAGAAATTCCAGATCCCGGCGGATCGTTTCGGCACTGACGCGGAACTTCTTGGCAAGCTCCTGAATCTTCGCCGTTCCATCCTGCTCCATCATGTACTGGACGATTTGTTCCTGTCGAGTTCCTGCAGTCATAAGATCAACCTCGCTTTAAATGTAAAGTGCAATACTATTACTATTATTTACATATTATGTGAAATGCTCCCATAAGTCAATAAAAATCAAAAGAGGCCTGTCCTTGGCACGAGGTGACAGAGGAATTTCAAAATTTTTGACAAATTTTATGGAAAATCCACAGAAGATTGTTGACAAATTCCTCACGTAGATGTATATTCAAATGCAAGAACGCCGATGATGGCAGATCGTCGGCGACCATTGCTTTTGATGTGTTGTACAGATTGCCGTTTTGGGACTTCTTATCAAATGCATCAAAAAAAATAATAAGATGGGAGAAATGAAAATGAAAATGAAGAGAATCTTTTGCCTCATTCTCGCTCTTGTGATGCTCCTCAGCGTTGTTGGCTGCGGCGGCAAGACGGATGATGATCAGAAGGACCCCAATCCCGGCACCGAAGTTACCGGCGATCCCAGCGCCATGCCCATGGTGACTAAGATC
The DNA here is from genome assembly GCA_015067975.1 of Oscillospiraceae bacterium. Lineage (GTDB taxonomy): Bacteria > Bacillota > Clostridia > Oscillospirales > Oscillospiraceae > Vescimonas. Next base: position 12,186 of record SVLK01000001.1, read on the forward strand.
GACGCTAACACCAAGTTCCAGAAGGAAATCGTCGTTGCTCAGTACGGCGACCTGCCCGTCATGGATACCATGGGCAGTAACGACATCATCTACGGCGCAGTGTTCATGATGGTTTATGAGCGTCTGGTGCACCAGAACAAGACCACCAATGAGCTGGAGCCCGAGTTGGCCAAGAAGTGGGACATCAGCGATGATGGCTTGACCTATACCTTCTATCTGGAAGAGAACGCTAAGTTCCACAACGGCGATCCTGTGTTGGCTTCCGACGTTGTGTATACCTTCAACAGAGCTAAGGAACAGCCCAGTGCCTCTGCCAAGGTGGCCAGCGTTGCCTCCGTTGAAGCTGTGGATGAGCACACCGTGAAAATCACCCTGAGCTCTCCCAACGCTGACTTTATGTACAACATCTCCTATCAGACCTTGAGCATTCTGAGCGAGAAGGCTGTTACCGCCGACCCTGCCGAAGGTCTGAAGATCGGCTGCGGCCCCTACAAACTGACCGAGTGGGTCTCCGGCGACCACTGCACCATCGTGAGAAACGATGACTACTATGGCCAGAAGCCCTACACCGAGAAGTTTACCTTCAAGGTTATGACCGAAGCTTCCGCCCGTCTGATCGCTCTGCAGAGCGGCGACGTGGACATCTGCCTGAACCCCGACAAGGTCGAGCTGGATATCGTCCGTAAAGACGAGAACATCGAGCTGCTGCAGGTCAAGGGTGTTAAGATGTACTACATCGTCATGAACACCACCAAGGCTCCCTTCGATAACGTTAAGGTTCGTCAGGCAATTGCTCTGGCTACCGAGAAGGATCAGATGATCCAGGTTGCTGCTGAAGGTCTGGCCTCTGTTGCCCACACCTTCTTCCCCCCCGAGATGAAGCCCTACACCTGCGAGGACTACGACTCCTACTATCCCGCCGATTACGACAAGGCAAAGGCCCTGCTGGCTGAGGCCGGTTATCCTGATGGCTTTGAGATCGAGTTCCTGGCCCGTGACGAGGCCCGTGTGCTGCAGGCTCAGATTCTGGCTGAGAGCCTGAAGAAGATCGGCATCACCATGAAGATCACCCAGTGCGACACTGCCGCTATGAGAAGCGCTATCAAGGATAAGAGCTATGACATCTGCGGCTATAACTGGTCCAACTCCCTGGCTCCCGACATGTCCTGCAGCGACCTGTTCGCTACCGGCAAGGGTGACAATAACAGCCACTTCTCCGAGCCCTGGTTCGATGAGACTGCTCAGAAGGCTCTGGCTACTTCCGATGTCAATGAGCGTGCCGAGCTGTATCACGAGATGCAGAAGTTCGTCATGGAACGCGTGCCTCTGATCCCCCTGTACTATGAGAACATGTACATCGCTGTTGACAACAAGTTGGAGAACTTTGCTCTGGATAACTGCAACCTGAACGACTATACCTACTGCTACATTGTTGAGGAATAATCCATCACGCAGTAAGTGAACATTGAATGACCGGAAAAAGCGCCGCCGCACCATAGCGGCGGCGTTTTTTCAAAAGGAACATCGGAGGTAATATGTACCGCTATATACTCAAACGAATCCTTATGGTGATTCCTGTGCTTCTGGGCGTGATTATTGTGGTCCAGGGTATTATGGAATTGAACCCCGCCGACCCTGTGTATCAGATCGTCGGTGAATCTGCCACAGAGGAACAGATCGAAGCGGCCCGTGAAGAATATGGACTGAACGACCCCTTTGTGGTTCGCCTCGGCCGCTATATTTGGAATTTCTGCCACGGTGATCTGGGCACATCCTATACTACGAGAGAATCCGTTATGAAGACTTACTGGTCGCAGCTGCCGGCTACGATTGAACTGGCGGTGGTTGCGGTGGTTGTTGGCTTGCTTTTGTCGCAGCCGTTAGGTATTCATGCAGCAACGCACCAGAATTCTCTGACGGACTCTTCCTGCATGATTTTCTCCCTGATCGGTGTGTCCATGCCCGGTTTCTGGTCCGGTCTGCTGCTGATGCTGCTGTTTGCCCTCTATCTGGGCTGGCTGCCCTCTGCCGGCAATGACCACTGGTACAGTGTCATCCTGCCCGGCTTGACGCAGGGCTTCTACATGACAGGCTTTATGACCCGCAGCACGCGCTCGGCTATGCTGGAAACAGTCCGTTCGGACTATATGACCACGGCGTTGGCCAAGGGCGTTAACCGCAAAAAGGCCGTGATGAAGCATGCTTACAAGAACGCACAAATTCCTATTGTTACCGCTGCAGGCGTCCAGTTTGCTCACATCATCGGCGGCAGCGTCACGGTTGAAAAGCTGTTCTCCTGGCCCGGTGTCGGCAGAGCGTTGGTTACGGCCATCACCTCTCGTGATATTCCCGTTGTTACCGGCTATATCACTATGACGGCTGTGCTGATCTGCTTGGTAAACCTGGTCATTGATATTATCTATGCCTTTATCGATCCTCGTATTAAAGCGCAGTATTCCGGAAAGAGGTGATTGTTGTGGAAAAAAGAATTGTTGGTACAAACGTACAGCAAGCCGGCAACAAGCGCAGCCAGTTTTGGGAGTTTTGGCGCCGCTATAAGCAGAATCCCGGTGCCGTGCTGGGCTTGATCATCGTGATCGGCCTGGTCATCGCAGCAATCTCCTCCGGTATCGTGTTTGATTACGAAACAGAAATTATCGGCAATAACGTGATTGAAAGACTACAGCGTCCTTCCATGGCGCACTGGTTTGGCACCGATGAACTGGGCCGCGATGTCTTTGCCCGCACCATGTACGGCGCACGCTATTCTCTGGCCATCGGTGTGGTGGCGGTCATCGTTTCTCTGGTGGCCGGCGTCACGTTGGGCGCAGTGGCAGGTTTTGCCGGTGGCGCAGTTGAAAACATCATCATGCGCATCATGGATATTTTCGCTGCTATCCCCAGTATCTTGATGGCCATGGCCATTGTTTCTGCTCTGGGACAGAGCGCCATCATCCTGATGATTGCCGTGGGTGTCACCAGTGTGCCGTCCTTTGCAACGATTACCCGTGCCGCTGTGCTACAGGTGCGCAACAACGACTTTGTGGAAGCTGCAAGAGCCATCGGTATGCCCAACTGGAAGATCGTTGTCAAGCACATCCTTCCCAACTCTCTGGCGCCGATTCTGGTGCAGGCAACGCTGCGAATCGGCAACGCCATCATTTCTGCTTCCGGTTTGAGTTTCCTGGGCCTGGGTATTCCGCTGCCGGCTCCCGAGTGGGGCGGTATGCTCTCCAACGGCAGAAAGTATATTCGCGATTATCCTTACATGACTATTTTCCCGGGTCTTGCTATCTTGATCACCGTAATTGCCTTCAACCTGATCGGCGACGGTGTCCGCGATGCCCTCGACCCGAAACTGAAGAACTAAGGAAAGGAGCAAAATTGACATGGAAAATATCGAAAAGAAAGAGAATGATTTGCTCCTTGAGGTGAAGGATCTTTGCGTGGAATTTGTCACAAATGATGAGGTTGTCCATGCTGTCAATGGCTTGAACCTGAAGCTGGGATATGAGAAAACGCTGGGTTTGGTGGGCGAAACCGGTGCCGGTAAGACCACCACGGCCAAGGCCATTTTGAATCTGGTGCCCGATCCGCCCGGAATCATCCGCCGCGGCAAGATCATGCTGGATGGCAAGGACGTACTGAACCTTTCCGAGTCTGAACTGGAGAAGATGCGCGGTAAGGATGTGGCTATGATTTTCCAGGATCCCATGACCGCATTGAACCCCGTTTACACGGTGGGTGAACAGATTGCCGAAGCACTAATGATCCATGAACATCTCAATGAAAAAGAAGCCATGGCTCGCGCTGGAGAGATGTTGGAGATCGTTGGCATCCCCGCAGAACGTGCTACAGAGTATCCCCATCAGTTTTCCGGTGGTATGAAGCAGCGCGTGGTCATCGCCATCGGCCTTGCCTGCAATCCCAAGCTGCTGATCGCCGACGAGCCAACCACCGCATTGGATGTGACCATTCAGGCGCAGGTGCTGGAGATCATGATGGATCTGAAGCACAAGTATAAGATGGGCATGATCATGATCACTCACGACCTGGGTATTATCGCTGAGGTTTGTGACGAGGTCTCTGTTGTCTATGCCGGTCGCGTGATTGAGCACGGCACGCTGGTGGATGTGTTTGACCACACCTTGCATCCTTACACGGAGGGCCTGTTCAACTCCCTGCCCGACATCGATAACCGTGAGCGTGAGCTGATCCCCATCCCCGGTTTGATGCCCGACCCCACCAACCTGCCTGCAGGTTGCCCCTTCGCGCCCCGCTGCCGCTATGCGACTGACAAGTGCAGCGAAGCTCTGCCCGAAGAAAAGTGGGTCAGCGACACCCATTTTGTGGCTTGCTCCAGATATGACGAGCCTGATTTTCATATTGAAAGGAAGGTAGAGCTGGATGGCTGACAATATTCTTGAAGTAAAAGACCTTACCAAATATTTTAAAACACCCCGCGGCATGCTGCACGCTGTTGACCATGTCAACTTTTCCATTGAGCGTGGTAAGACGCTGGGCGTAGTGGGTGAATCCGGCTGCGGCAAGTCCACCACCGGCCGCTGCGTACTACGTCTGCTGGATCCTACCTCCGGTTCCGTTATCTTTGATGGCGAGGATATCACGCAGTTGAGCCCGAAGAAGATGAGCCAGAAGCGCAAGGATATGCAGATCATTTTCCAGGATCCCTTTGCCTCTCTGGATCCTCGTAACTCCGTGTTTGAGATCATTGGCGAGCCGCTGATCGAGCACAAGCTGGTCAAGAACAAAGCCGAACTCAATAAGCGTGTGCTGGAACTGATGGATACGGTTGGACTTGCCCAGCGCTATGTCAACACCTATCCCCATGAGTTGGACGGTGGCCGCCGTCAGCGCATTGGTATTGCAAGAGCGTTGGCTATGGAGCCCAAGTTCATCGTGTGCGATGAGCCTGTTTCTGCACTGGACGTGTCCATTCAAGCCCAGATTCTGCTGCTTCTGAAGGAACTGCAGAGAGACCGTGGATTGACCTATATGTTCATCACCCATGACTTGAGCGTCGTCAACCATTTCTCCGATGACATCGCGGTTATGTATTTGGGGCAGATCGTGGAAAAAGCGCCCGCTGCAGAGTTGTTCCGCAATCCTCTGCACCCCTATACTGAGGCACTGCTCAGCGCAATTCCCATTCCTTCTCTGCACAACAGAAGAAAGAGAATCGTGATCAAGGGTGAGATTACTTCTCCCATTGAGCCGCCGGATACCTGCCGTTTTGCCAAGCGCTGCTCCCGCTGCTGTGATAAGTGTAATGAGTGCGGCAATCCTCCGCTGGTAGAAGTATCTCCCGGACATTTTGTTGCCTGCCATCTCGTTAACGGTTGATTTATTAGCATTTGTGGTTTATGATGTATTAGACCATCCTAAAGCGTACAAAGCGGCATAGCACAAAAAAGTAAATGGAACGAGGGATGGGTTCCTCAAGCATGGTTTGCTGTGCTTGAGGACCTGTCCCTGTTCGACTGATGGACAATGGAAAAGCGACAAAATGCGAAGTGAGGAGAGACAATTATGCGTGTACTTTTGATGGAAATCAATCAGGAAACCAATACGTTCTGCGCGACCCCTGCCGTATTGGAGGACTACAAAAGAACGCTCTTCGCCGAGGGTGAGGAGATGTACAACCGCGTGCGCGGCAAGGAACTGTGCCTGGGCGGTATGATTGCCGCGTTGGAAGAAGATGGCATTGAAGTTGTCCCCGGTTTCGGCATTCGCGCCACCGCCGGCGGCGTTTCCGCCTCCGAGGTGTATGATGAGTTTGAGAAGCGTTTCCGCCGTATCGCCACCGAGTGCGGCAAGATCGACGGCTGCTATATTTCTTTCCACGGCTCTCACCAGTCGGTGGACAGTGATGACGTTTGCGGTGATGCTCTGGTGCTGGCCCGTGAGCTGTTCGGCAATGACATCGTGATCGCCTGTTCCAACGACCTGCATGGCAACATCACCAAGAAGATGTTTGACCATGCCGATATCATCACCGCTTACCAAACCTATCCCCATGTGGATCATTTCAATACCGGCTACCGTGCTGCCAAGCTGGGCAACCGTATGCTGCGCGGTGAAAAGCTGTACATGGCCTACGGCAGAACACCGATGATCCAGCCCGCCAACGGCTACAGCACCAATGAGGGTGAATTGCACCGCGTGATGCAGGAACTGTTTGCCGAAGTGGACAGCGGCACCATCGAGGACTTCTCCGCCTTCCAGATGCAGCCTTGGCTGGATGTTTCTGAGGGCGGCAGCGCCGTCATCGCTATCGGCAAGGACGAGACCGCTGCAAAAACTGTGGTGAAGGAAGGCCTTGCCAAGATGTGGGCGATCCGCCACGATATGGTGCGCCCCAATAATACCATTGATGAAGTCATTGCTGCGGCTAAGGTCCATGAGGACGGCAAGCCTGTGGTGGTGTCCGACTTCTCCGACTCTCCCAATGCCGGTGCTGCAGGCGATAACTTCGATATCGTCGGCGAACTGATGGCCAAGGCTCCTGAGCTGAAGGTGGCAGGCATTGTCAACGATCCCACGCTGGTAGCTGAGTGCTTCAAGCGCGGCGTTGGCGCTACCTTTGAGACTACCATCGGCGGCAGCAAGTCTCCCGAGATGTCCAAGGCCTATCCTGTTACTCTGACGGTATGCTCCTTGCATGAGGGATCTTTCACCATCGAAGGCCCCGCTATGGCAGGTGTTGTGGACAGCGCAGGCTTGACTGCTACTGTGAAGATCGGCAATTCTGACGTGGTGGTGACCAGTGGTATGTCCACCACAGGCGATCCCCAGCTGCTGCGTCATTTCGGCGTGGAGCCCACGCTGTACGATGTGGCCATTGTCAAGGCCTGCACGTCTTTCCGCGTGCCTTACAGCAAGTTCGCCGGTGAGATGCTGTCTGTGGACACCCTGTGCGCGTCTTCTGCCCGTCTGGCAGAGCTGCCCTTCAAGAAGCTGAGCCGCGAGTTCTACCCCTTCGTGGATTGCGACCATCCTCGTCAACTGGATGAGGTCTTCTGCAAGTAAGGTTCGTTGAGGCTACACGTCATTAAATGAAACAAAGAAAACCACCCACATGGGTGGTTTTCTTTCAGCTTGTCAAAGAACCCCTGCTTTTGCCTGAGCGAAAACAGGGGTTCGTTTATGACTGGAAAAACCGCAGTACCCGGATAGGTACTGCGGTTTTTGGTGCCGGTGGCCGGACTCGAACCGGCACGCTGTCGCCAGCGGTGGATTTTGAGTCCACTACGTCTACCAATTCCATCACACCGGCTTGGTTGACTTACCTATTATAGCCTATTTGCGTTATAAATTCAAGTAGTATTTTTTCTTCTTTTTTCACATCACGAAAAGAAAAAGGAGAGAGGGGGGTATTCAAATGGGCGGGTCTGTGGTATGATAATTATGTATCATTATAGACAAACGTAAGGAGGTGCGCCAATGAAACGGATCGTAAAACGGTTACTGCTGTTGTGTACGGCAGTAGTGTCCTCGTGCGTGCTGTCGGGCTGTATGGCGGACTCCACAGTAGAAGATTTGTTTACACTGCCGCAGCCGCCTATGGAATATGCCGGACTGGCCGGAAAAATAAACCAACTGATTGTGGATGGATATGAATATGCCTCGCCTACCGGTGGACAGAACATTCAGTCGGTGCAGATGGTGGATCTGAACATGGACGGGCGCAGTGAGGCCATTGCGTTTTTCCGCCGAACAGGCGATGAAAAACCGCTGAAGATTATGGTGTTTTTCTCGCAGGGCGAAACGTATGAACTGCTGTGCACCATTGAAAGCAGTGGCTCTTCGGTGGAAAGCGTGCAGTATCAGGATATGAACAGCGATGGAACACGGGAACTGATCGTAGGCTGGAAAATCAGTACGGATTTGCAGAATGTAGCGGTTTACTCTGTGGGAGAAGAACCTACTGTGTTGCTGCACAATGCCTATACCCGGTACAGCATTCAGGAGTTGGATGGTGACGGAGTTCCCAGTTTGCTGTTGTTCCGCGCCGATGCCGATGGTGCCAGTGTGGCTGAATTTTATGGTTGGCGCACCGATGCGATGACCCTTGTGTACCGCACTCCCTTGTCCAGCACGATGGCGGAGTTGAGTGCGGGAAGTATCGTTACGGGTAGAATGGATGAATCTACGCCGGCGGTGTATGTGACCGGCGTCAATGAAAAGGGTATGGCCGTTACAGACATTCTGGTTTGCCGGGAGAACGGAGCATTGACCAATGCGGCGTTGAACTGGAGCACCGGCGTGTCCGGGGTGATTCATCCGTACCGTCAGATGAACCCACAGGATATCAACGGAGATGGAATCACAGAAATCCCGGCTCCGGCCACGACCAGTGAGCAGGGCAAACAGAACGATGGCGTTGTCCATTGGCTGCAATGCGACAGTGATGGGAATACGTGGCGCACAGGCACTACCTACCATTGCCAGAGCAGTGGTTGGTATTTTACTCTTCCGGAAGAGTGGTTGGGTCGTGTGACCACAGTTGCCACGGAAAGTGCTCTGAACGAGAGTCAGGTTGTCTTGAAGGTAGATGATGTCCCGGTGGTGGCGCTGTATACCATCAGCGGTGAAAACCGGGAAAACCGAGCGCTGCGTGGCAACCGTATGGTGCTCAAGCGTCAGACCGGTATTATTTATGCCGGAGAATTGTTTGAAAGCAGTGCCGGCTGGGACTTTACGGAGGAGCAGCTGCGCAACAATTTCCACCTGATTGTGTCCTCGTGGACAGCGTAAACAGACAAGACATCCGCCCCGACGAAGGGGACGGATAGGAAAGGATAGGTCTATCGTATGAAGAAAGTATTGGTTTTGGAAGACGAAGCCAGCATCCGCGGCTTTATCGTGATCAATCTGCGCCGTGCCGGTTATGAAGTGGTGGAGGCAGAGTCCGGAGAAGAAGCGTTGGAAAAACTGCAGCAGCATGCGGATGTGCGCGTGGCACTGCTGGATATTATGCTGCCCGGCATTGACGGGTTTGAGGTTTGCCGCCGGATCCGTGCAACTAATTCCCGCATCGGCATCATCATGCTGACGGCCCGTTCTCAGGAGATGGACAAGGTGACCGGACTGATGACCGGCGCTGATGACTATGTGACCAAGCCCTTTTCCCCGGCGGAACTGACGGCTCGCGTGGATGCCCTGATGCGCCGCAGTGGTGGTGGAAACGAGGAAAGCAGCGAAGAAATCCGGCAGGACCCGTTCTTACTGAATACTCGTAACCGCACGCTGGAGAAAAACGGTGAGCGTATCAAGCTGACACAGGTGGAGTACTCCATTATGTGCATGTTTATGGAAAATCCGGGAAAAGCTCTCTCCCGTGAGGAAATTTTGGATCTGGTGTGGGGACGCGACTATTTCGGCGAACTGAAGATTGTGGACGTGAATATTCGTCGCCTGCGTCTGAAGATTGAAGATAACCCCACTAATCCCACGTACATTACCACCGTATGGGGCTACGGCTATAAGTGGGAATTTTAACCAGGTTATACCTTATTATAATTAGGGAAAGGAGGCGGCAGGAGTGAAAACGAGATTGCTGGAGATCCGCGGTTTGCGCAAGCGTTGGATCATCAATAGTGTTGGTCCTATGATCGTGGTGCTGATGCTGTTGGCGATTTTGGGCGCCTTGGGCATTACCAGCTTTTATTATAGCAGCGCCCTGTCCACGCTGGAGGCGAAAGCCACGGCCGGTGCAGATTATTTCAACACATACGGTATGAGTAACTATAACGAGTATTACCGCAGTGCTACGTTGTATGCCGCCACCTTTGACAGTGCTGACAGTATAGAATTGCAGTTTATCAACCGTTACGGACGTATTGAAGCATCTACCCGCGGTCTGATGTCGGGCACTGAGCCGAGAACTACGGAAATTGCGCAGGCGATGCTCAGCGGAAAAATGTCTTCGTTCAATGGGGAAGCCCCCCAAACGGGTGAGAAGATTCTGGCAGTCAGCTGCCCGTTGACCTTTAACGGCACGGTGGTGGGCGTGATGCGCTATGTCACCGCAACGCGTAATCTGGACCGGCAGATTTTGCTGACGGCCTTGTCGATTTTGGGTGTGATGCTGGTCATGTGCGGCTTGTTGGCCATTTCCAGCTTGATTTTTATCAATAACGTGGTGGCTCCCGTGGCGGAAGTGACAGAAGCGGCCAAACGCATTGCCGGCGGCAGCTACGGCATCCAGATTCCTAACCATTACAGCGATGAAATGGGTGAACTGGTGGACAATGTCAACCATATGTCGCTGAAAATCAGTCAAAGTGAAAAAATGCAGACGGAGTTCATCTCCTCTGTTTCTCATGAACTCCGCACGCCTTTGACGGCAATCAACGGCTGGGGCGAAACGCTGGAGGAAGAGCAGGATCCCGAACAGCTGCGCCGGGGCATGGGCATTATCACCAAGGAAGCCCGCCGCCTGACCAACATGGTGGAAGAACTGTTGGAGTTCTCCAAAATGCAGGATGGCCGGTTTACACTGCGAGTGGAGGATATGGACCTGCAGGCTGAACTGGAAGATGCCATTTATACTTACCGCCAGCTGTTCCGACAGGATGGGATTGACCTGACGTATGATGATGGCGGTGAAATGTACGAAAATCCCATCATTGGCGACCCGGAGCGTATCAAACAGGTACTCTGCAATTTGTTGGATAACGCAGCTAAGCACGGTGGCAGCGGCAAACGCATTCATGTGACCATGCGCCGTAAGGAAGACGATTACGTGGTACAGATCCGCGACTTCGGCCCCGGTATTCCGGAGGCGGAACTGCCGTTTGTCAAGCAAAAGTTTTATAAAGGATCCTCTAAGGCTCGTGGCAGCGGTATCGGGCTTGCTGTGTGCGATGAAATTCTGAGTCGCCATGGCGGAGCGCTGCAAATTGACAATGCAGAGGGTGGCGGCACGGTGGTAAGCGTGATCCTGCCTGTTAAAACAGAAGAAAACTAAGAAAACAATCGAACAAGTGTTGCATTTTTGGAACAAGTATGCTATGCTTGGCATAGAAAGGAAACCGAACCTATGGCGAAGAAAGAGAGTTCCTGCGCATTTCGCACATCCATTGGCGGACAGGCCCTGATCGAAGGCATTATGATGCGTGGCCCGGAAAAGCAGGCCATCGTGGTGCGTTCGGCGGACGGCCTTGTAACGAAGGTGGAGGAACTGAAGCTGATCAAAGACAAATATCCCATTCTGGGCTGGCCGCTGATTCGTGGCAGTGTCAATTTTTTAAGCTCTATGATCAACGGCGTGAAAGCGCTGATGTTCTCGGCGGACTATTTTCCTGATGATGAAAATGCGCAGCCCGGTAAGCTGGATCTGTGGCTGGAAAAGCATGTTCCGGCCGAGAAACTGCAATCCGTGCTGATTGCGGTGTCTGTGGTGTTGGCGGTGGGTATGTCTGTGGGATTGTTCATGGTGCTGCCTGCCTTTATTGCCGGATTGCTGGGTCCCTATATCCATAACACGGCCTTGCTGAACCTGATGGAAGGCTTGGTAAAGGTAACGCTCTTTTTGGCCTATCTGATCCTTGTGTCGCGCCAGAGCGATATTAAGCGCGTCTTTGCTTACCATGGTGCTGAGCATAAGACTATTTTCTGTTATGAAGCCGGTTTGGAACTGACGGTGGACAATGTGCGTGTCCAGCCGAAGCACCATCCCCGCTGCGGCACCAGCTTTCTTTTTGTGGTCATCGTGGTGTCCATTCTTTTCAGCAGCGTGGTGTTCTCCTTTGTGGACGGTCACCGTGCATGGATCCGCGTGCTGGTGCATCTGCTGTTGCTGATCCCTGTGGTCAGTGTGACATACGAGTTTAACCGCTGCGTAGGCCGCCATGATAATGCGCTGACCCGTATCCTCTCTGCACCCGGTATGTGGCTGCAAAACTTTACCACCAATGAACCCGATGACTCCATGATCGAGGTGGCCATTGAGGCTGTGAAACTGGTACTCCCGTCTGAGCAGGGCAAAGATCAGTGGTAAATCCGACAGAAAACGACAACGGAGCGTATTATGGCCATTACATATAACAATTTGTATATGGATATCCGGCAAGAACTGCGAACTGCCGGCATTCAGGCGGCCACGCTGGAGGCGCGGGAACTGGTGTGCTACGCATCGGGGAAAACGCGGCAGGAGCTGATGCGCGATGCGCGGCTTTATGTGCCTGCCGCCATCGAGGAGCAGGTGCGCACTTTGGTACAGCGCCATCTGGCCGGTGAGCCGGTAGCTTATCTTATTGGTGAGTGGGAGTTTTACGGCCTGCCGCTGGATATTTCCGAGCATGTGCTGATCCCTCGTCCCGATACGGAAGTGCTGGCAGAGGAAGCCATTAAGTTTGTGCAGCCGTTGGAGGAATGTCGCGTGCTGGATCTGTGCGCCGGCAGCGGCTGTGTAGGTCTGGCCATCGCATCCCAAGCGCCCAAAGCGCGGGTGGTGCTGGGCGAACTGTCGGAGGGTGCACTGCGGATCTGTCGGCAGAATATTCGCCGTAACGGCTTGAGCGGGCAAGTAGTTTCCCTTGCTATGGATGTAATGGCGGGCCCGCCTGCCCACATGGGCGAGTTTGATTGTATTGTGTCTAACCCGCCCTATATTCCGCGGGCAGATATTGCCACGCTGGATGTGTCGGTGCGGGACTATGAGCCGCATATGGCGCTGGACGGCGGGGAGGACGGTCTGGATTTTTACCGCACCATCTGCCGGGATTGGCAGGCTGTGATGCATGTGGGAACGCGCGTGCTGTTTGAAGTAGGCGTCGGTCAGGCAGACGATGTGCTGCGTTTGATGCGCAGCGCCGGTTTTGGCGATACCGAAGTGATTGCCGACCCGGCCGGAATTCCTCGCGTAGTGTGTGGTACGTTGTGTGATAGTGTATGACCGTCCCGATTTCGGGACAGATGAGACGATATACTGAGAACACGGTCAAGTGTTTTTGCGATAGAGTGAGATTGAAGGAGGACGTTCCATGGCAGTGAAAAAGGAAACCGTAACGGCGAGTGCTGTATCCGATAAGAAGAAGGCGCTGGATACCGCCATGCAGCAGATCGAAAAAATGTATGGCAAGGGCTCCATTATGCGCTACGGTGAAGATGCCCAGATGAATGTGGAGGCCATCCCCACCGGTTCTCTGGCGCTGGATCTGGCGCTGGGTATCGGCGGTGTGCCCAAGGGCCGCATCGTCGAAATCTATGGTCCGGAATCCTCCGGTAAAACCACGCTGGCGCTGCATATTCTGGCACAGGCCCAGAAGGCCGGCGGTGAGGTAGCCTTTGTGGATGCCGAGCATGCGCTGGACCCCACCTATGCCCGTGCTTTGGGCGTGCGGATCGAGGATATGCTGATCTCCCAGCCCGATACCGGTGAGCAGGCGCTGGAAATCACCGAAGCATTGGTGCGCAGTGGCGCTATCGATGTGGTAGTGGTGGACTCTGTGGCAGCACTGGTGCCCCGCGCTGAGATCGAGGGTGAGATGGGTGACAGCTTTGTGGGTCTTCACGCCCGTTTGATGAGTCAGGCGCTGCGTAAGCTGACCGGTATCATCAGTAAGACCAACTGCGTGGTGATTTTCATCAACCAGCTGCGCGAAAAGGTGGGCGTGATGTACGGCAACCCCGAAGTCACCACCGGTGGCCGCGCCTTGAAGTTCTACGCCAGCGTTCGTATCGACGTGCGCCGCGTGGAAACGCTGAAAAGCGGCGGCGAGATGATCGGCAACCGCACCCGCGCCAAGGTGGTCAAGAATAAGGTGGCACCTCCCTTCCGCGAGGCGGAGTTTGATATTATGTACGGCGAGGGCATTTCTCTGCTGGGTGAGCTGATCGATCTGGGTGTGAAGCTGGATCTGGTGCAGAAGAGCGGCTCGTGGTTCAATATGGGCGAGGTACGCCTCGGTCAGGGGCGCGATGCTGCCAAGCAGTATTTCAAGGATCATCCCGAGGAGGCCGACAAGCTGGAGGCTGCAATCCGCCGTGATTTCCATAAGCTGATGAGCAACCAGTCCCGCATTGCCGCCCGTGCAGCTGGCCGTGCTGTGGATGTGTCCGCTGACGATTTTGACGATGCGGATTGAGAAAATTGAACAATCGAAGCATAAGCAGGAGCGAATCTTGGTGTATCTGGAGGGGGGCAGCCTCCTCCGGATCACTGCTGACACGCTCCTGCGCTTTGGCTTGCAGACGGGTATGGACTTATCCGAGGAAACTGTGGTACAATTACAAGAAGCGCAGCATCGCTACGAGGTGCGCAGCCGCGGTGCCCATATGGCATCTAACCGCATGCTCTCAAAAAAGGAACTGACGGACCGCCTTGAACGTCGCGGCGCCAGTGAAGAAGAGGCGGAAGAAACTGCTGATTGGCTGGAAGAGTTGGGTGCATTGGACGATGTGGGTTACGCTGCTGCTGTGACGCGCCACTATGGCCGCATGGGCTACGGTGCGCTGCGTGTGCGACAGGAACTGCAGCGCCGCGGCATTGACCGTGTGCTTTGGGATGATGCGCTGGCGCAGCTGCCCGATACGCAGGAGAGTATCGAACTGCTGCTGCGGCAAAAATGTAAAGGAAAGCAACCGACTGCCGAGGAGGGGCGCAAGCTCAGCGCTATGCTGCAGCGCCGCGGCTTCACGTGGCAGGAGATCCGCCCGGTACTCAGCCATTTTTTGGAGAACGAAGAGCTGCCGGAAGATTGAACACAGATTGTGAGGAAACGAAAGTGAAAGTATCCTTTATTTCGCTGGGCTGTGCCAAAAATACAGTCAATGCCGAACAGATGATGGCTTTGTGCCGCGATGCCGGCATGGAACTGCTCAGCGCGCCTGAGGGCGCCGATGTGGTGGTCATCAATACCTGCGGCTTTATCGACAGCGCTAAAAGTGAGGCCATTGACAACATTCTGGCCATGGCGGAGCTGAAGGCAGAGGGGCAGATCGGCAAAATTCTGGTCACCGGCTGCCTGAGCCAGCGCTATAAGCAGGAGATCCTCTCCGAACTTCCGGAGGTGGACGGTATCCTTGGTACCGGCAGCTACAGTGAGATCGTGCCTGCGCTGCAGGAGGTCATGGGCGGCGGCACACCCTGCCGCTTCGGCAGCATCCATGCGCCGGTGGAGGAGCTGGACCGCGTGCTGACCACTCCCCCCTACGTGGCTTACCTTCGCATCGCCGAGGGCTGCGATAACCATTGCGCCTATTGCGTGATCCCCTCGCTGCGGGGCAAGTACCGCAGCCGCAAGATGGAAGATGTGCTCGCTGAGGCAAAAAAACTGGCCGATGATGGCGTTAAGGAACTGATCATCATCGCGCAGGATATCACCCGCTATGGCATTGATCTCTACGGCAGTAAGAAACTTTCTGCGCTGCTGCGGGAACTGTGTAAGATGGACTTCCACTGGATCCGTCTGCACTATCTCTATCCCGATGAGATCGACGATGAGCTGATCGATACCATCGCTGAAGAGCCGAAGATCCTGAAGTATCTGGATATTCCCATCCAGCACTGTAACGACGCGGTGCTCAAGGCAATGAACCGCCGCAATACCAAGGAAGAGCTGTTGGAGCTGTTTTATACGCTGCGCGGCCGTATTGATGGTCTGGTGCTGCGCACCAGCTTGATCGCGGGTCTGCCTTTTGAAGATGAGGATGCTTTTGACGAACTGTGCAGCTTTCTGCGCGAGGTGCGCATTGAGCGTGCCGGTGTGTTCCCCTACTCTCCGGAGGAGGGGACGGCCGCAGCCAAGATGCTCAACCGTGTGGATACGGCTGAGGCGGAGCGCCGCGCTGAACTGATCGTGGATGTGCAGTCCGATATTATGGATGATTTCAATGAAAGCCGTATGGGCGAGATCACGGAAGTACTGTGCGAAGGCTGGGACGGCCAGTCCATGAGCTACGTTGGACGCAGCTGGGCCGAATCTCCGGATATTGACGGACGCATTTATTTTACCGCTGAGCGGGAAGTGGCCGCGGGCGAATTTGTACCGGTGCGTATCACCGGCGCCATGGACGGCGAGCTGACCGGTGAACTTTGGGAGGAAGAAATATGACAACTGCCAACAAATTGACCATTTTGCGTGTTTTGATGATCCCTGCTTTTCTGGCAGTGGTCTACTGGGGTTTCCCCGGCAGCACCTATTGGGCACTGGGTATCTATATTGTGGCCTGCCTCACCGACTGGGTGGACGGCTATATTGCCCGCCACTATAATCAAGTAACCGATTTTGGCAAATTTATGGATCCGTTGGCTGATAAGTGTCTGGTGGTAGCAGCTTTGTGCTGGTTCGTGGAAAACGGCCAAATGGCCGGCTGGGTGCTGGTCGTGGTGCTGGTGCGCGAGTTTGCCGTGTCCGGTATGCGCATGATTGCCGTGGAAAAGGGCCGCGTCATCGCTGCCGGCTGGTCCGGTAAGGTGAAGACCTCCAGCACCATGGTGTGCATCTGCCTGATGCTCTTCGGAATTCCCGATACGCTGAATCTGGTGTGTCAGGGCATTATCCTTGTCACTACTGTTTATTCCGGTATCGAGTATTTTGTCAAGAACATTGACGTGTTTAAAAACATCAAATAAGGGAAAAAGTGATCGAGGGGTGCCCTCTTGACACGTAGAGGAACCTTTGTTACAATGAATTGCAATCAAATAGCGCGTTGAGCGGGAAGAGTATGCTTTCCCCTTCGCTCAGAGAGGTGCCGCCACCGGCTGAAAGCGGCGCTGCGAAGACAAGCAGAAAGTGCGCCCGGGAGCGCGAGGGATGCAGATGCCCTCCGGCAGGCCACCGTCAACAGGCCAAAAGCGAGTGACAAACGAGAGTGGAACCGCGATTTTAGCAATGATCGCCTCTCATGCCTGCGGGCATGAGAGGCGTTTTTTTATTTCAAAATATTAATTGATCATAGAAGGAGACCTGTTATGTATCTGTATAACTCTGCAACCCATAAAAAGGAAGAATTCAAGACCCACACCCCCGGCCGCGTGGAGATGTATACCTGCGGTCCTACCGTGTACCATTTTGCCCATATCGGAAACCTGCGCAGCTATATCATGGAAGATGTGCTGGAGAAGTACCTGCGCTTTGCCGGCTATGATGTGCACCGCGTCATGAATATCACCGACGTGGGCCACCTGACCTCTGACGCCGACGAGGGCGAGGATAAGATGCTCAAGGGCGCCAAGCGCGAAAATAAGTCCGTCATGGATATCGCCAAGTTCTATACCGACGCTTTCTTTGCTGATTGCGCCAAGCTGAACATCAAGACTCCCGATGTGGTGGAGCCTGCTACCAACTGCATCGACAGCTATATTGAGATCGTCTCCACGCTGATCGAGAAGGAATTTGCCTATGTGGCCGGCGGCAACGTCTATTTTGATTCCTCCAAGCTGGGCCGCTACTATGTGTTCAACGACCATAACGAGGAAGATCTGGCTGTGGGCGTTCGCGAAGGCGTGGAAGAGGATACCAACAAGCGCAATAAGAACGACTTTGTGCTGTGGTTCACCAAGTCCAAGTTCGAAGATCAGGCCCTGAAATGGGATTCTCCCTGGGGTGTGGGTTATCCCGGCTGGCACATTGAGTGCACCGGCATCTCCCTCAAGCACAACGGCGAGTATCTGGACCTGCACTGCGGCGGCGTGGATAATGCTTTCCCCCACCATACCAACGAGATCGCTCAGTCCGAGAGCTATCTGGGTCACACCTGGTGCCCTCACTGGTTCCATGTGGCACACCTGAACACCACCGGCGGCAAGATGAGCAAGTCCAAGGGCGAGTTCCTCACCGTTTCCCTGTTGGAAGAAAAGGGTTACGATCCGCTGGCTTACCGTTTCTTCTGCATGCAGAGCCATTATCGCAAGAGTCTGGTATTCTCCTGGGAGAATCTGGACAACGCCGTGGTGGCTTATAATAAGCTGATCGCCCGCATCGCCGCACTGAAGACCGGCGGCGAGGTGGACAGCGTGGCTTACGATGAGCTGCGCAACAAGTTCGCCATGGTGATGGATAACGACCTGAATACCTCCATGGGTGTTACTGTTCTGTACGATGTGCTCAAAGCCAAGACCGACGATGCCACCAAGCTGGCCGTCATTGACAGCCTCGACAGCGTGCTGAGCCTGAAATTGCTGGAAAAGGCCGCCCAGCTGCGTGCCCAGCAGGCTAAGGCTGCTGCCGCTCCTGCTGCCGGCTTCAGCGTTATCTCTGAGTCCGGCGAGGAGAACGCCGAGGTGGAGGCACTGATCCGTGCCCGCGCCGATGCCAAGAAGGCCAAGAACTTTGCCGAAGCAGACCGCATCCGCGATGAGCTGAAGGCACAGGGCATCGAGATCATCGATGTGGCCGGCGGAGCCAAGTGGAAGCGCGTATAAAACTAAAGACACAAGAAATAGTGCGTCAGCAATTGCTGGCGCACTATTTTTCATACAATTAACGAAAAAATGTATATTTTTCTTGACACACACTGAACATGGGTGTAGGATATTGTCACAAAAAGTCAAAATATTGGTAAAAATTGGTGGTGAGTATATGGAAATCAATCTGGCGGTGGCGGAAAACATCCAGCGCATCCGCAAAGCGCAAAAACTGAGCATCGACCGTGCGGCGGAGCTGGCCGGCATTTCCAAGAGCATGCTGGGGCAGATCGAGCGCGGCGCTGTGAATCCTACGATTTCCGTACTCTCCAAACTGGCACAGGGGCTGCATGTACCGCTGGAAAAGCTGGTGGAACAAAACGAGGAAACACAGGTGGTTCTGCACCGCGGCGTGGACTTCCCCGGTCAGCGGCTCTATGGCGGCAAGGTGATCCGCTATTCGTTGTTTCCCTACGATGCCGAGAGCGGCTGTGAGAGCAGTCAGCTGGATATTTTCATCTCCGGGGTTTATGAACTGCCCGATCAGATCCCCGGTACGCGGGTATATATCATGTTGATCTCCGGCACAGCAGAGGTCTGCATAGGGGAGGAATCTTTCCTTTTGGAAGCGCGGGATTGCCTGACGTTCCCCGGCAATCTGAAAGCCACCTATACCAATAAGAGCAACACTACGGTTCGCATCATTGAGCGGATCATGTATAAGCAATAAAAAGAAGAGCCATGTGGCTCTTCTTTTTTGCTGCTTAAAAATCCATTTCCGTGTGGGAGCAGACTTCTTGTATCTTGGCTCGCAGACGTTTTAGATCCACAAAGGTTTCCGGCTTTTTGCTCGGGTCGCGCAGCAATGCTGCGGGATGGTAGAGCGCCGTATATAAAGTGCCGTTTTTTTCAAAAAACTGTCCGTGTTCCTGTGTGATCTTGAAGTCCGGTTTGATCATCTCCATAGCGGAAATGCGTCCCAGACACACGATGATCTTGGGCTGCATCAGCTGCAGCTGCCGCTGCAGATAGCCGGCGCAGGCGTCTTTTTCCGTATTCAGCGGATCTCGGTTGTTGGGCGGGCGACATTTGATGCTATTGGTGATGTAGATGCGGCTGCGGTGCAGCCCGATCATGGCCAGCATGTCGTCCAGCAGCTGTCCTGCCTTGCCCACAAAAGGCAGCCCCTGTTCGTCCTCAGTGGCACCGGGAGCTTCGCCCACAAACAGAACCTCTGCCTGCGGTGTGCCCATGCCGAAAACTACGTGGGTACGGGTCTGCGCCAATGCACAGGCCTGACATTGTAAACACCGCTGTTCCAGCGCTTCCCATTCGCCCATAGCTGATCCTCCTTGTTTTTTCTCCAGTGTAGCAGAAAACCGGCCGCTTGGCAACTGCGGTATGAAGTGCGGTACAAGCGGAAAAGATAGACGGGGAGGTGAGAGTTATGGAGTGGTTTTGGTACTTTTTGCTATATAGTTTTTGGGGCTATCTGTTGGAAAAACTGTTTGCGGCGCTGAGCCGTTCGCCCCATCGCGTGCGCAAATGCCGTCTTGTGCTGCCGCTTTGCCCCGTGTATGGTCTGGCTATGACGGCGGTACTTCTTTTACCGCAGGACATGACGGATACATTTTGGAAACTATGGCTATACGGTGCGCTGATAGTAACGGCGGTGGAATTTGCCGTACATCTTTTCTATGATAAGGTGCTGGGTGTGGCATTCTGGGATTACAGTGCTACCAAAATGGATGTGGACGGCCGTATCTGCATGCCGTTTTCCATTGCGTGGGGTTTTTTGGTCGTGCTGGCGGTACGCGGCATACAGCCGTGGCTGACCGTCCTTGCCCCACAGATCCCGCCCGTATGGGCGTGGATCATGCTGGGAATACTGGTGGCGGACACGTTTTTTTCTTTGCGGATTCTACTGCACAGCCGCGATATCGACCTGATGAGCCTGCCTCGTCTGATACAGTGGCTGCAGCAAACATAAAAGGAACGGGTTCCCCCGTTCCTTTAGCGTTTATAGGTGTTGTTCCAGCCAGTGGAGGATATCTTCATACACGGTCTGTCGGTGCTGTGTTTCATTGAGGATCTCGTGGCGCAGTGTTGGATAGAGGACCATGTCCACATGTTCCATGCCGGCGGCGAGGAACGCATCGCGGGTCTTTTCCACGCCCTTGCCCATAGCACCCACCGGATCATCTGCACCGGAAATCAGCAAAACTGGCAAATCAGTACGCATTTTCCGCAGGTTTTCTGCTTTTTGATTGAAGCGGAACCCGCCTAACATGTCGTGAAAGAGACCAATGGTAACATCTTGCCCGCACAGAGGATCGTTCACATAGCGGTCCACGCTGTCGGGATCAGAGGCGATCCAGTCCACCACAGTGCGGTTGGGAGCAAAAGCTTTGTTGTAGCTGCCAAAGGCCAAAGAGGTAACAAAATCGTTGGTGGAACGCTTTCCCTGCAGCTTGCCCAGTACGGTGGTGAGCAGT
This sequence comes from Oscillospiraceae bacterium, assembly GCA_015067975.1. GTDB lineage: Bacteria > Bacillota > Clostridia > Oscillospirales > Oscillospiraceae > Vescimonas. The sequence goes on from SVLK01000001.1 coordinate 33,057, forward strand.
CGTCCGCCGGCAATGGCGGCCTCGCTGTTCCAACCGCTGCCCATGATGATAGCACCGTCTACGGCATCAGGATAGCGGATCAGCAACGAACGGGCCACAAAGGAACCCATGCTGTGCCCCAACAGGAAATAGGGGAGATCCGGATACTTGGCATGTGTCTTCTGGCATAGTGTATAGACATCGTCCACCACCTTGGTCCAACCGCCTTTTCCGGCGAAAAAGATCGGCGTGCCGCCGCGGGGAAGAGAATAGCCGTGCCCCAGATGATCGTGTCCCACCACCACGAAACCCTGCGCTGCCATGAAGCGGGCGAAGTGGTCATAGCGGGCGATGTATTCAGCCACACCGTGAGTCAGCTGCAAAACGGCACGGGGCGTGGCATCAGTCCATTCCATGGCGTGCAGCTGCGTTGCGCCGTCGCTGGAGAGAAACGTGAATTCCGAAAGATTTGTCATGGTCAACGCATCCTTTCTATGGTATACTGTAATAAAAGTATACCACAAAACGGAAGTGAAGGAAAGAGGAGGAGCGTTATGGAATCGTATATTTTGGCGCTGGATCAGGGGACGACCAGTTCCCGTGCGATTTTGTTTGACCGTACCGGCCGAATTGCCGGCATGGGACAGCATACCTTTCCACAGCACTATCCCCGCCAAGGCTGGGTAGAGCACGACCCGTGGGAGATTTGGGAAACACAGCGGCAGGCCGCAGCGGAGGCCATCAGTCGACTGAAAGACGGGAAAGTCGCCGGTATCGGCGTGACCAATCAGCGGGAAACCACCATCTTGTGGGACAAAACCACCGGTCAGCCTGTCTATAACGCCATCGTGTGGCAGTGCCGCCGCACGGCAGAATTGTGTGAGGAGCTGAAACACCGCGGCCTGACGGAAACGGTGCAGGCGAAAACGGGTCTGCTGATCGATGCGTATTTCTCCGCCACCAAGATCCGCTGGATTCTGGACAATGTGTCCGGCGTGCGGGAGAAAGCGGAGCGAGGCGAGATTTTGTTCGGCACAGTGGAAACATGGCTGATTTGGCTGCTGACCGGTGAACATGTGACCGATTGTTCCAACGCATCGCGTACCATGCTCTTTGATATTCATCAACTGTGCTGGGATGAAGAACTGTGCCGCGCATTACAGATTCCCATGGCTATTTTGCCCCGTCCCGTCAGCAACAGCGAGGTGTATGGTTATGTGAAAAGCGGCATCCGCGGCTTGGAGCGGCTGGCCGGTGTCCCGGTTTGCGGAGCAGCCGGCGACCAGCAGGCGGCTTTGTTTGGCCAGACCTGCTTTGAAGCGGGGCAGGCCAAGAATACATACGGTACAGGCTGCTTTACCCTGATCAATGTGGGTGACAAGGCGGTGCGTTCCCGTGCCGGACTGGTGACCTCCGTGGCATGGCAGGTGGGCGGCAAAACCACCTATGCGCTGGAGGGCAGTGTATTTAACGGCGGCAGCACCATTCAGTGGCTGCGGGATGAGCTGCAGCTGGTCGATTCCGCGCCGGAATGTGACCGTCTGGCCGAAACGGTACCGGATGCCGGCGGCGTGGTAGTGGTACCGGCATTTACCGGCCTTGGTGCACCTTATTGGGATATGTATGCCCGCGGCGCGATCCTCGGTATCACTCGCGGTACGAAGCGAGCCCATATTGCCCGCGCTGTGCTGGAGAGTATTGCCTTTCAGGTGACTGACCTGATGCTTGCCATGCGGCAGGATGCCGGCTGCGATATCACAGCGCTTCGTGTGGACGGCGGTGCCAGCGTCAGTGATCTGTTGATGCAGATGCAGGCAGATCTCCTGCGTATTCCGGTGGATCGTCCCGCTATGGTGGAAACCACCGCTTTTGGCGCTGCGGCGCTGGCCGGACTGAGCTGTGGAGTGTGGAGCGATTTGGAGGAGCTGAAAACGCTGCGGCGCAGCCAGCGGGTGTTTACTGCCCGACGGGTGCAGAGTGAGTGCGACAGTGATTATCGGCTGTGGAAACGGGCAGTTGGCCGCGCCGGAGACTGGATCGAACATTAAATCTTGCGTATCTGTGAAAAATAGGGTATACTACACCCAAGCGGAACATATGAAAGGAGATTTTTACTATGGCATTTTTTGATAATCTGAGCAAAAAGGCACAGGCTGTGGCCGAAGTGGTCGCCGAAAAGGCAAAGGACGCTGCAGAAATCGTTTCTGAAAAGGCAAAAGACGTGACCGACAGCGCTAAGCTCAACGTGGAGATCCTGACCGAGCAGCGCGAGATGGATAAGAACTATAAGGCCATCGGCGAGTGGTTTGTTTCCGAGTACGAAGGTGAGATCCCCGATGCTGTGAAGGATGTTGTGGCTGCCGTCAATGCTTCCAAGGCCCGCATTGCCGAACTGGAAGAGAAGAAGGAAGCCGCCAAGGCTGAGAAGGCAGAAGCGGTGGAGGAAGTCGTGGTGGACACCACCCCCGTCTGCCCTGTGTGCGGCGCCAAGGCTGCCAGCAAGTTCTGCCCCGAGTGCGGCGCTCCCATGGGTGAATAATTCCAAACGACAAAAAGCGGCCTTGGAAGGCCGCTTTTTTCTTGTCAAAAGCAGTGACTTGCGCTATCTTAATAGCATAGTCTGTGCGCAATGGAGGAAAACCTATGAAAGATATTAAAATCATTGCATTGGATCTGGACGGCACGCTGCTCAACACCAACAAGGAACTGAGCCGGCGCAATTATGAGGTATTGGAAGAGGCTGCCCGCCGCGGCATTGAAATCGTGCCCACCACCGGCCGGTATTACGGAGCTCTGCCGCAAGTGATCCGACAGCTGCCTTTTGTCAATTATGTGATTACCATCAACGGCGCACAGGTGCGGGATCTGCGCAGCGGCGAGGTGCTTTACAGTGCCGAGATCCCCTGGCAGCAGGCCATCGAAATCATGTCGTTTCTTGATACCTTACCGGTGATCTACGATTGCTTCCTGCAAGACGAGGCCTTTATGTCGGCAGCGCAGAAAGAAAAAATCAATGAGCACACAACCGACCCCCACTACCGTAAAATGTTGTATGACCTGCGTCAGCCGGTGCCGGAACTGAAAGAGTTTTTGGCCCAGCGGCAGACCGATATCCAGAAAACCCAGTTCTTTACCATGGACAGTGCGCTGAGAGCACGCATGATGCAGGAATTGCCCCAAAGATTTGAAAATTTGATCGTTTCCTCGGCTTTGATCCATAATGTGGAGATCAACCATATTCGCGGCAACAAGGGTGATGCGGTGCTGGCGCTGGCGAAACATCTGGGCTATACGGCGGACAATGTGATGTCTTTCGGTGATGGATATAACGATGTGCCTATGCTGCGTGCGGCCGGTCTGGGTGTGGCTATGGCCAACGCCTTTGACGATGTGAAACGCTATGCGGACTATATTACCGACGACTGCGACCACGACGGTGTGGCAACGGCGATTGAGAGATTTTGCTGGTAATCACCTGCGAAAGTGTTGCATATATCACGGAAAAATTGGCAACTATCCGTTATGATACGGTAAAAGAAAGGAGGGAAAACCATGGACTTTGAAGTATTTCGGGCTGTGATGATTCCCTTTGCCGGCACATGCCTTGGTGCAGCGCTGGTGTTTTTTATGAAAGGTGCGATGCCGCGCAGCATGCAGCGTGCCCTGACCGGTTTCGCGGCGGGCGTCATGGTGGCGGCTTCTGTATGGAGTTTGATCATTCCTGCCATGGACCATGCTGCTCATATGGGCAAACTGGCGTTCTTGCCGGCCTTTATCGGTGTTTGGGCCGGTGTTCTGTTTTTGCTGCTGTTAGATCATGTTATTCCCCACCTGCACATGAATAGCGAGTGCGTGGAAGGCTGCGACTGCGGCTTGGGCAAATCCACCATGCTGGTACTGGCGGTAGCGCTGCATAACTTGCCGGAAGGGATGGCCGTGGGCGTGCTGCTGGCTGGTTGGATGAACGGCAGTGAGAGCATCTCCGGTATGGCGGTGCTGGCGCTGGCCATTGGTATTGCCATCCAGAACGTACCGGAAGGCGCTATTATCTCCATGCCGCTCAAGAGTAACGGCATGAAGAGCGGTAAGGCCTTTGTGATCGGTGCGCTGTCCGGTATTGTGGAACCCATCGGCGCGGTGCTGACCATTTTGCTGGCCACGCTACTCACACCGGTGCTGCCCTATGTGTTGGCCTTTGCCGCCGGCGCGATGCTCTACGTGGTGGTGGAGGAGCTGATCCCCGAAATGTCGGAAGGCGAACATTCCAACATCGGTGTCTTGTTCTTTACCGTCGGCTTTTCGCTGATGATGGTGCTGGACGTTGCTTTAGGATAAACAGAATAAAGAAAAGACCCGCCTATGGCGGGTCTTTTCTTTATTCTGCTACTTTTGGCGTATTGTTCATGTCATTGCGGATCAGCGTGTAGACAGTGGCGGCCAGCGGCACACCCAACAGCATGCCCAGCACGCCCAGTACACCGCCGCCGATGACCACGGCAGCCAGCACCCAGATGCCGGGCAAACCCATGGAAGAGCCAACTACCTTGGGGTAAATCAGGTTGCCTTCCAGCTGCTGCAAAATCACAAGGAAAATCAGGAAAATCAGCGCCTTGACAGGGGAGACCATCAAAATCATGAATGCACCCACGGCGGCACCGATATAAGCGCCGGCCACAGGGATCAGTGCTGTGAACGCCACCAGCGCGCCGATCATGGTAGCATAGGGCAGGCGTAGGATCATCATGCCCAGTGCGCACAGCGTGCCGAGGATCACTGCCTCCAGACACTGACCGGTGATGTAGCGGTGGAAGCAGTTGTTCAGTACGCCCAGTACATACATCGCCTTTTCGTAAAGTGCAGGCTTTAGGTAGTGGCGCAGCAGCCGCTTGCTCTGTGCTTGCAGCTTGTCACGGCCCATCAGCAGATAGATGGCAAAAATCACAGCCATAAAGCCGGTAATGAGGGCGGAGAACACGGAGGAGACCGTGGCGATCACCACATTCATTACACTGCCCACGCCGGAAGTTACCACGTTGGCTATGTCGCCGATCTTGGAGTTCCAGTCGATGCCATTCAGCGTTTCAATCAGATCTTCGGAGAAGAAAGGTAGGGAGTCGAGATAGAGGATGCCTGCCCGGATCGCATCGGGCAGCTGGGAAATCAGCAGTTCTACGCAGTCTACCAGCTGCGGCAGCACCAACCAGACGATCAGCGTGACGATGGCCAACAGCGAGAAAACAGCGGCCAGCATGCACACCACGCGGCGGCTCTTGATCAGCCCTGCTCTGGTGGTGTGGGGGAAATAATATTTTTCATAAAAACTCATCAGCAGATTGAGCACATAGGCCAGTGCGCAGCCGATCAGCAGCGGTGCGGCAGCGCCTAAAAAAGCGCCCAGCAGTCCGGAGATAGCAGGCCAATAATGAATGGCCAGATATAAACCGAAGATGCATCCGGCGATTTTCAAACAGCTTTTCAGCGAAATATTCATGGGAAGGCTCCTTCAAAAAAGGCAGTACTATTGTTGAGGCGGTACGATTATTATAGTATAGCGGTGCGCTTTTGACAATGCGAAGAAGTGTGAATATTATGTAACATTTTGCAAAAAAGGCCGCACCGCCGCGGGACAGGGCATCAGCCGCGGCGGGCTGTTGGTAAAGCTGAAAGAATACGGTTACCAGAAAAAGTGAAAACAGGAGCAAATTTTATACTGTCTATTTTTTGGACAGCATAAAATTTTGGTGCCTAAAAACCGCACAAAATCCGAAAATGACAAAAAATGAACAAATTTTGTGCAGCTATAGTTCACAAAGATGGGATTTTGTTTTATGCAATTCGTAGAAAAAAACCTCGAATATTGACACGAAAAGAGAGAAAAGAGTATTATATGAATAACCAGCTTACGCTGGAAATAATGAAAAAGGAGAAACAACATGAAAAAGGTAATCTCTCTGCTTCTCGCCCTGATCATGGCCCTGTCTCTGGTCGCTTGCGGCGCCAAGGACGACGGCGGCAAGGATCCCAGCGGCGACCCCGTCATCAAGGAGCGTCTGGTTATTGCCAACGGCAATATGCTCAGCATCCTGGACACCCACAACAACAACGACCTGTGGTGCGGCCATACCTATAGCCTGACCCACAGCGCACTGGTGGACATCGACTACCAGACCAACAAGATGCAGCCTGAGCTGGCTACCGAGTGGAGCTATGATGATGCTACCATGACGTACACCTTCAAGCTGCGTGACGATGTCACCTTCCACAACGGTGAGAAGTTCACCGCTGCCGACGTCATTTATACCTTCAACCGTGGTATGGGCTTCTCTTTCAAGCAGACCAAACTGAAGTACATCGAGAATATGGAAGCCGATGGTGACTACACCCTGAAGATCACCCTGAACACCCCCGCTGCTGAGTTCCTGGAGAGCCTGGACAACATGTGGATCCTCAACCAGAAGGCCATTGAGGCTGATGCCGAGGCCGGCACTATGGTTGGTACCGGTCCCTATGTCTTCAGCATGGAGAACTTCAAGCCTGACGAGTCCGTCGTGGTGACCCGCAACGAGAACTATTGGGGTGAGCTGCCCAAGTCCAAGGAGATCGAGTATCGTAAGGTCACTGAGGCTTCTGCCCGCGTTATCGGCCTGCAGACCGGCGAGATCGACATCTGTCTGGAGGTTCCCGCTATCGAAGCTTCCAACATTGAAAGCTATGAAGGTGTTGAACTGGTCAAGCAGCCCTCCTCCAAGCTGCTGTACATGGCTATGAACATGGGCGAGAAGGGCCCTGACTTCTTCAAGGATGAGCGCGTCCGCAAGGCTCTGAACTATGCTACCGACAGAGATTCCATCATCCTGGCCATGACTGAGGGCTTTGCTTCTCCCTCTCAGGGCTGCATCGCTCCCTCCATGTTCGGTCACGATCCCAACGTTGCTACCTATGAGTACGATCTGGAGAAGGCCAAGTCCCTGCTGAAGGAAGCCGGCTACGATGAGAACAACAAGCTGCGTATCGAGTTCATCTACAAGGGTGGCGTTATGGCTGGTTTCTATGAGATCCTGCAGGCCCAGTGGGCTCTGGCCAACGTTGACCTGGTTCTGGTGAGCGATGACTCCACCAAGACCGTGGAGATTACCAACAGCAAGGCTTACCACATCTATCAGACCCAGTGGAACTGGTCCACCACCTGCAACGGTCTGGACTCCCTGTGGAACTCCACCGCCGGCAACAACCGTACTCTGACCAACAATGCCGAGCTGGATGCTATGCTGGCTGACGTCTGCTCCGAGATGGACGAGACCAAGCGCGCTGAGAAGATCGGTGCCATCGGTGATTGGCTGAGCGATTACGGCGCCATGATCCCCCTGTATATCGACACCCTGCTGACCGGTGTTGGCTCCAATGTCGAGGGTCTGGTTCTGAACTTCAACCAGCAGCACGTGTTCACCTATGCTTACGCTTACGAAAAATAAACACTAAAATCTTTTCTCCCTGAGGGAAGGGGCGGAGATTTTCTCCGCCCCTTCTTGTAGATTAGAATGGAGGTTACTATGCATCGGTATATCTTGAAGCGCATTGCGATGCTGCTGCTGGTCATGCTGGGCGTGTCTCTCCTCATCTTCTTCATCATGGACCTGGCTCCCGGCGATCAGGCTTTGATGATTCTGGGTGAAGCCGCCACGGAGGCAGAGTTGAACGCACTGCGTGAAGAGTTGGGTCTGTTTGATCCGTTTTTTGTCCGTTACGGACGCTATATGCTGAATTTCCTCAAGGGTGACCTGGGCTATTCCCATAAGTATTTGTCCAATGTTTTGCCCTTGTATTTGGAGCGTTTGGGCGCAACGGTAGTGCTGGCTCTGGCCGCTGCGATCTTCTCCCATATTTTGTCCATTCCCATGGGCATTTATGCTGCCCTGAAGCAGGGCAAGGTTTCCGACAACATCGTGTCTGCTCTGGCCATCGTTGGCCTGGCAGCCCCCAACTTTTGGGTTGGCCTGATGCTTATCATCCTGTTCTCCCTGAAGCTGGGTATGTTCCACTCCGGCGGTTTCGTCCACTGGACGGACGTGATCCTGCCGGCCATCACTGTCGGCACAGCCAACATGGCTCTGCTGACCCGTACCACCCGATCCGGTATGATCGACGTGCTGCGCTCTGACTATCTGATGCTGGCCCGCGCCAAGGGCGTCAGTGAGAAGATGGTGGTGCGTAAGCATGCTTTGAAGAATGCACTGATCCCCATCATCACCGTCAGCGGTATCCAGTTCTCCGCTATGATGGGCGGCGCTGTGACTACCGAGGCTGTGTTCTCTTTCCCTGGCATTGGTACTTTGTTGGTGGGCGCTATCAAGTCCAAGGATACCGTCTGCGTTACCGGATGTCTGATCCTGACCTCTCTGCTGGTCAGCATGATTCTGCTGCTGGTGGACATCCTCTATGCCTATGTGGATCCCCGCATCAAGGCGCAGTACAGTAAGTGAGGTGAAGGTATGGAAAATACGAATGTGAAAACCGCTGCTGTCTCTGCACAGAAGAAATATAAAAAGCGTACCCCCATGGGCGAAGTGTGGCATCGCCTGAGAAAGAACAAGGGCGCCATGGTGGGCGGTGCATTTGTGCTGCTGCTGGTGCTGCTGGCTCTTTTCCGTGACGTGATCTACGATTACGATACGCAAATCGTGATGCAGGACCTGTCGAAGCGCTTTATCAGCCCCTGCCTGGAGCATCCCTTCGGCACCGATCAGCTGGGTCGCGACCTGTTTGCCCGTGTTGTTTACGGTACCGGTTCCTCCCTGCCTGTTGGCGTGGTGGCCGTGTTGGTGGCTCTGACTCTGGGACTGCCCCTGGGTGCCATTGCCGGTTATGCCGGCGGCAAGGTGGATAATGTGATCATGCGTATCATGGACATTTTCGCCGCTGTTCCCGGCATCCTGATGGCTATCGCCATGGTGGCTGTGCTGGGTACCGGTACGGTCGGCTTGATGATCTCCATCGGTGTCACGGCTGTGCCCGCCTTTGCCCGTATTACCCGTGCGGCTGTGCTGTCGGTCCGCAACCAGGAATTCGTGGAAGCCGCCCGCGCCATCGGCTGCAACAATCTGGACATCATTTTCAAGCACATCATCCCCAACTGCCTGTCTCCCATCGTGGTGCAGGTGTCCCTGCGTATCGGTAACTCCATCATCACTGCCTCCTCCATGAGCTATCTGGGTCTGGGCGTTACGCCTCCCATGCCTGAGTGGGGCAACCTGCTGTCTGCCGGTCGTACCTATATCAAGGACTATAGCTACCTGACCATGTTCCCCGGTCTGGTGATCATGCTGACCGTTATTGCTTTCAACCTGCTGGGCGACGGTCTGCGCGATGCCATGGACCCCAAGCTGAAGAAGTGAGGATACGTATATGAGTAATGAAAATCAGATCATCAATGATACGATCCTTGAGATCAAGGACCTGACGGTCCATTATGTAACGGAAGATGAGACGGTGGAAGCGGTCAACGACCTGTCGCTGAAGGTTAACCGTGGTAAGTCTCTGGGTCTGGTGGGTGAGACCGGTGCCGGCAAGACCACTACGGCTCTGTCCATCCTGCGTCTGGTACCCGATCCTCCCGGACGAATCGTCAAGGGCACTGTGGAGATCAACGGTAAGGACATCTATAGCGCTACGAAAACCGAACTGGAGCATATCCGCGGTAACGAAGTGGCTATGATCTTCCAGGATCCCATGACCGTGCTGAACCCCGTGTTCACCGTTGGTGAGCAGATCGCCGAGTGCGTGGAGATCCACGAGCTGTGCAGCAAGGCGGAGGCATGGAACCGTGCACTGGAAATGCTGGAGCTGGTCGGCATTAAGGCTGACCGCGCCAATGACTATCCCCATCAGTTCTCCGGTGGTATGAAGCAGCGCGTGGTCATCGCCATCGCCCTGACCTGCAACCCCCATCTGCTGATCGCCGACGAGCCCACCACCGCTCTGGACGTGACCATCCAGGCACAGGTGCTGGAGCTGATGAAGGAACTGAAGGAAAAGACCGGTACCGCCATGATCATGATCACCCACGACCTGGGTATCGTGGCCGAGACCTGCGACGAAGTGGCCGTGATGTACGCTGGCCGCATCATCGAGCACGGTACGCTGGAAGATGTATTCCGCAACACCCGCCATCCCTACACCGAGGGCCTGTTCAACTCCCTGCCCAATATCCATGACCGTAAGGCGGAGCTCAAGCCTATCCGTGGCTTGATGCCCGATCCTTCCAACCTGCCCAAGGGCTGCGCCTTTGCCCCTCGCTGCGAGTACGCCTGTGAGCGCTGCCATGAGGAGCGTCCTGCGCTGGTGAAGCATAGTGAGACCCACAGTGTTGCATGCCTGCGCTATGAGGAAGACGGATTCCAGATCGAAAGGAGCAAGAAATAATGTCTGATGTGATTTTGGAAGTTAACCACCTGAAAAAGTATTTCAAAACCGCCAAGGGCATGCTCCATGCGGTGGACGATGTCAGCTTTTCTCTGGAACGCGGTACAACGCTGGGTGTCGTCGGTGAGTCCGGCTGCGGCAAGTCCACACTGGGCCGCTCCATCCTGCGTTTGATCGAACCTTCCTCCGGCGAGGTGAAGTTTGAAGGCAAAGATGTTGCTGCATTGAGCACCAGAGAAATGCGTGCCATGCGTAAGGAGATGCAGATCATCTTCCAGGACCCCTATTCCTCTCTGGACCCCAGAAAGACGGTTTACCAGACCATCGCCGAGCCCATTATCAAGCATAAGCTGATTAAGGACAAGGCTGCTTTGGAAGCCCGTGTGCTGGAGCTGATGGAGACGGTGGGTCTGGCGGAGCGTCTGATCAATACCTATCCCCACGAGCTGGACGGCGGCCGCCGCCAGCGTATCGGTATCGCTCGTGCTTTGGCGCTGAACCCCAAGTTCATCGTCTGCGACGAACCTGTTTCCGCGCTGGACGTGTCCATTCAGGCTCAGATTATCAATCTGCTGAAGGAACTGCAGAAGAAGATGGGGCTGACCTACATCTTCATTACCCATGACCTGAGCGTGGTGAACCACTTCTCTGATGAGATCGCCGTTATGTATCTGGGCCAGATGGTGGAAAAGGCTCCTGCTGAAGAGCTGTTTGCCAACCCCATCCATCCCTATACCAAGGCACTGCTGTCGGCCATTCCTGTCCCCGATCTGGACCATAAGACCGAGCGCATCCTGCTGAAGGGCGAGATTTCTTCTCCCATCAACCCTGCGGATGAGTGCCGCTTCAAGAAACGCTGCTTCGCTGCCTGCGATCAGTGTAACCAGTGCGCTCCTCAGCTGGTGGAAGTATCTCCCAAGCACTTCGTGGCCTGCCATTTGGCGACCAAAGCGGAGAACTAAATAAACAGTAATCACCGGGAAACGACCGGCGGAGGGGTCGCTATACGCTTCCCACTGCCGGTCGTTTTTTAGGTAAATAAAAAAGAGAATTCTGCCACAGAACTGGGAAATGGTCTGTGGTTGCTATAGATGAGTTAGTTTGTATAGTCACTATTCAAATATCCGCGGCGATAAAAAGAGAGAAGAGGACGCCATGAAACTGGAATTTGGATACGGCAACGGCATACAGAGCGTAGAAGTGCCGGAAAAGGATCTCTGTGTCTGCACAATTCGGCCCCGGATTTTCCAACCGCCCTCCTGCGTCTTCGGCAAACAACTACACCCGTCTGCAACGTATACGAGCGCTGCTGGACGAGCATCTGCGCCAAGGATAAGAACGGTCCTTACGACTGTGAATGAATCCATCGTTTCCTCGGATCTGCCGTGAGTGCTCCAGTGCTGACCGTGGTGCAGTGACTGATCGTGTCTTAGGAAACCGATTTAGAAAAACGCAAGAAATAAGGGAAAGCTTGGCGCTTTGCAAGGAAAAAACCTGTAAAAACATTGACGGGGTAGGGGGAAGTGCCATACTATAATTAAAATTCATGTGCTACGGCACAGGAAAAAGGAGTGCAAAGTCATGCAGCGAGTATTTATTTGTGGGTTTCATCAGGAAACGGCTTCTTTTAATCCCATCCCCAGCACTTGGGAAGATTATACCCGCCGCTGTGCCGGTGTTGGTCAGGAACTGATCGACCATGTCCGCGAAGGCGGTGCAGCCCGTGAGAGCGCCTATGGTGCGATCCTTGGCGGAATGTTGGACGTGGCAGAGAGCCGCGGCTACGAGGTGTTAGCCGGTATGGACATTGGCGCCTATAGCGGTGGTGCCGTACAGCAGAGCGTGGTGGATCGCTTTTTGAAGGAAAATCTGGCAATGCTGCGCGAGGCCATGCCCGTCAAGGCGGTGGTGGTGGGTCTCCACGGAGCTACTCAGTCCGATGCATCCAACGATGTGTGCGGAGATATCCTCACTGCCATCCGCGAAACGGTGGGCGAGGACGTGGTGATTGCCGCCTCCTGTGACCTGCACGCCAATGTGACGGAGCGTATGATGCGCGCCGCTGACTATATCTGTGGCTACCAGACCTATCCTCATCTGGACTTTTATCGCGTGGGCAGTCGTGCCGCCCGTCTGGCGCTGGATAAGGTGGAGGGGAAAGGACCCAAGATGGCATGGGTCACCCTGCCTCAGATGGCTCCCGCCCATGGTTATACCACGGAAAAGGGTGGACTGAAAAAGCTGATGGACCGTGCTCATGCCATGGTGGATGCCGGTGAGATCGTGGACTTCTCCATTTTCCAGGTGCAGCCCTGGTTGGATGTGGACAAGTCCGGCTCCACGATTTTGGTGGCAGCTTGTGATGAGGCTAAGGCTATTTCCGTAGCTGCGGACCTGGCCGCCGAGGAATTTTCTTTGCGAGAGGAACTGCAGGGACCCAAACTGTGGACTATTGATGAGGTGGTACAGGCCACCATCGATAACAAGGAAGATAAGCCCGTGGTGCTGGTGGACTCCTCCGACTCCCCCGGCGCCGGTTCTCCCGGCGACAGCGCCGAAGTGCTGAAGTATCTGCTGCCTTATCGCGACACGCTGCGTGCTGCCGTGACCGTGGTGGATGTAGCTGCCGTGGAGAAGGCCTACGCTCTCGGTGTGGGCGGCCGCGCTGATTTCGTGCTGGGCGGCACTGTGGCGCCCAGTCTTAGTGCTCCTGTGGAAGTGAAGGACTGCGTGGTCAAGAGCCTGCACAACGGCGAATTTGTGCTGGAAGGTCCTGCCAGCCGCGGAGCCAAGAGTAATATGGGCCCCGCTGCCGTGTTGCAGGCCGGCCAGCTGATGATCCTTGTCAACCACGCCGGCGGCAACTGCAAGGATCCCCAGTTCTACCGCAGCGTAGGCATTGAACCCACTCTGTGCCGTTTGGTGGATGTGAAGGCTTGTACTTCCTTCCGCGCCGCTTATGAGCCCATCAGCGCCATGATCTGCAACACCATTACGCCCGGTGCCGCCGGTGTGGAGCTCAGGGCACTGCCTTTCAAAAATATTCCCGCGCCCTTCTATCCTTTCCAGGAGACCACGGAAGACATGATCCCTACCCCCGTCTGCCTGCGATAAAGCGCGTTGCAAAATCATATACGGATAGCCAGTGGCTTTCGGAATACAACAAAAGCAGCTCCACCAGGTGGGGCTGCTTTTGTTGTATTTCATCGGTAGACTGTTTCACCGCGCATGGAGGCACGATCAATGTCAGATCTATATGGAGTCAGTGAGGACCATCCGTTTGCGGGTAATACAGACTATGCCAAAAAGCCTTTGAGGATGGTATCCTCCGCCTCTTCGGCGGTCAGACCCAGTGTTTCCAGCTTCAGCAGCTGGTCGCCGGCGATTTTACCGATCGCCGCCTCGTGGATCAGCTGTGCATCAGGATGGTTGGCGGCGATCTCCGGAATGGCGCGGATCTTGGCCTCGCCCATAATGATGGAGTCGCACTGCACATGACCGAAGCAAGCGGCGTTGCCCACTACGCGCGGGTAGAACAGCTGCTCGGACTGATCCTGTGCCACGGAGCGGGAGATAACGCGGCCTTTGGCGTCCTCGCCATTGAGTACGATCTCCATCTCGCTGATGGCTTCCTGCTTGCCGTGGGTCAGCAGACGCTCAGTAATGACGATCTCGCTGCCCGCCTCGCACACGATCTTGGTGTCGCGCTTGGTGGAGTCGATACCACGGATCTGTACCGTATCCATCTGCATGGTGGAATTTTCGCCCAGATGCACGATGGTCTGGGGATTCATCACGTTGGTGCCTTCCCCCTTTTCGTTCAGCTCGCCGTAGTGTTTCTCGGCATAGCGCACGCGGGAATTCTTTCCCACGTAGAAAGCGTGTACGCCGTCATGGCGGGATTCGTTGCAGCCGGTGTTGTGGATGCCGCAGCCGGCGATGATCTCCACATCGCAGTCATCACCGATAAAAAAGTCGTTGTAAACCATTTCGCTCAGACCGCTCTTGGTGATGACCACGGGGATGTGACACACTTCGCCGCGGGTGCCGTCCTTAATGCGGATGTCAATGCCGGGCTTGTCCTCTTTGTTGGTGATTTGGATATTCTCTGTGCTCTGGCGCGCCTCGCAGCCGCTGTCCTTGCGGATATTGAACGCGCCTACAGGTTTGCCGGTAAGATCGGCGATCTTTTCCAGCAGCTTGGCGTCGATATCAGTAATCATTTGTTTTCCTCCTTGTCCAGAACGGGGCAGCCGCCCATGGTGTTGGCCAGAATCAGGGGGAAGATCTCTTCGGTGGTGCCGCGGTGGGCAATGCCGCCGTTTGCCACCACCACGATCTCGTCGGCCAGCTGGATGATGCGCTCCTGATGGGAGATGATGATCATCGTGGCCTCCTGCTGGCGATGAATCTGCTCGAAGGTTTCTGTCAGCCGTGCAAAGCTCCACAGGTCGATACCGGCCTCCGGTTCGTCAAAAATCATCAAAGAACTGTTGCGGGCCAAAATCGTGGCAATCTCAATGCGTTTGACTTCGCCGCCGGACAGACTGACGTCCACCTCACGGTCCAGATAGTCGTTGGCGCACAGACCGACCTTGGTCAGATACTGGCAGCAGCGGTCCTTGCTCAGTTTTTCCTCGCCGGCGGAGAGCAGCAGCAGATCATGCACTGTAATTCCCTTGAAGCGGGGAGGCTGCTGGAAACCGTAGCTGATGCCCAGCTTGGCTCGCTCAGTAATGGTCAGGGCGGTAATATCCTGCCCATTGAAGAGCACCTGTCCGGACGTGGGCTGTACCAGACCCATGATGATCTTAGCCAGCGTCGTCTTGCCGCCGCCGTTAGGGCCGGTAAATACGATCAGCTTGTTGTCGGGGATTGTGATGCTGACATCCTTCAAAATGTCCGTGACCCCTTCGGGGGTGGACACACTAAAATGAATATTCTTTAACTCCAGCATGGAATTGTCCTCCTTGCGGTTGATCTATCCTTAGTATAACAGGTGCTTTTGCAACGAAATGTTGCATTTACAACTGATATGAAAAATTTGCCGCATTTTCGCAGCATTGCTATTTTAACAGAATCTGTAGCGGAAAGCAACGCTTTGCGGCGCTTTTTCCACATCCGCGCACCGAAACAGGGCACTGCACATAGTATAACATGAGAAAGGAGTGTTCAGTCATGGAAAAGGAAATGCAAACGGACTATCAGCAGTGGGATCGGGTGTGGCAGAGGGTGGCACCACAGCTGGACCCCTATCCGGAAGTGCGGCAGGCAATGGCGCTGCAGAATCCTGTCCGACAGGAACAGGACTGCTGTCTGCACCAGGGGGATATGGGGCAGGCAGAACTGATTCGAGGGTTGATTGAGGAAGAACTGGAAGACCGCCGCACCTATTTGGCTTATGCCCGCTGTGCCCCTAATGTTGAAGGGCGGCGCGTGCTGCGTCAGCTGGCCGTGGAGGAGCAAAGCCATGCCCGGCGACTGATGGGCATCTATTACATTATGACAGGAGAATGCTATCACCCGGCCGTCTGTACAGCAAAGGCGGAGTTGCTGCCTTGGTGTCAAATGCTGCGCCACCGCTATCATGCGGAGAGCTACGGTGCCGACCAATATCACCGTATGGCACAGGAAACGCAGGATGTGTGTTTAAGAAAATGCTTTGAGCAATTCTCTGAAGATGAGTTCCGTCACGCAGCGGCGCTGCTGCGGCTGTTGGAGGGGAATCTACTTGCATAAGAAGGCAAGCTCTGCTACAATAACACCCAACAGATACAAAGGAGGATGCCCCTATGAAAGTGTGCATCGACAGAGCGGCAGCACTGGCTGCCCTGCAGGAGTATAATAAAGAGCCCTTCCACATCCAGCACGCCCTGACGGTGGAGGGTGTGATGCGCTGGTATGCAGAAACCCTTGGCTATGGAGACGACGCCGATTTCTGGGCTACGGTAGGATTGTTGCACGACATCGACTTTGAGATGTGGCCGGAGGAACATTGTGTAAAAGCGCCGGAACTGCTGGAAAAAGCCGGCTGCAGCGCTGAATTTATCCACGCCGTCTGCAGCCACGGTTACGGTCTGTGCTGTGATGTAGCACCGGAACATCAAATGGAAAAGGTGCTGTTTGCCGCTGACGAACTGACAGGACTGGTGGGCGCGGCTGCCCGTATGCGTCCGTCCAAGAGCTGCATGGACATGGAAGTGAGCAGTCTGAAAAAGAAGTTCAAGGACAAAAAATTTGCTGCCGGCTGCTCCCGCGATGTGATTCGCCAGGGTGCGGAAATGCTGGGCTGGGAACTGGAAGAACTGATGGAAAAGACCATCGAGGCCATGCGCTCTTGCGAAGCTGCCGTCAATGAGGCGGTTGCCGCCCTGTAAAAAACACATAAATAATACCCGCTATTGTCGCAAAATGACAACAGCGGGTACTTTTTGTGGCAAATGATACAATTTGTATAGGCCCATTACAGGAAAAATTTTCAGAAAATGGATTGACAATATCATAACAGTGCGCTATAATCAAGCAGAAGTTAGCTGTAGCTAACTATATGTTTTAAAAAGTGGTTAGTCTATGCTAACCAAAAGAGAGATCAGGGAGGAACAGCATGAAAACACTGCGGGAGATACCTGTGGGCCGGACGGCACAGGTGGTAAAGCTGCATGGAGAAGGCCCGGTCAGACGCCGTATTATGGATATGGGCATCACCAAAGGCGTAGAGATTTATGTGCGCAAGGTGGCTCCGTTGGGTGATCCTCTGGAGATAACGGTTCGTGGTTACGAACTGAGTCTGCGAAAGGCAGATGCCGAAATGGTGGAAGTCAACTGACGGCGTAGAGATAACAGAAGTGAGGGAAACGAAATGAGCATCAAAATTGCGCTTGCCGGCAACCCCAACAGCGGCAAGACCACACTGTTTAATATTCTGACCGGCTCCAACCAGTATGTGGGCAACTGGCCCGGCGTAACTGTGGAGAAGAAAGAGGGCAAGCTGAAGGGCCGCAGTGATGTGGTGATTCAGGATCTGCCCGGCATTTATTCCCTGTCCCCTTATTCCCCTGAGGAAGTGGTGACCCGCACCTATCTGGTGGGGGAGCATCCCGACGCGATTTTGAACATCGTGGATGGCACCAATATTGAGAGAAACCTCTACCTGACCACGCAGCTCATTGATTTGGGCCATCCGGTGGTGGTAGCGGTAAATATGATCGATCTGGTACGGAAAAACGGCGATAAGATCGATTTGGAAAAGCTGAGCCGTGCTATTGGCTGCACTTGTGTGGAGATCAGTGCACTGAAAGGTGAGGGCTGCATGGAAGCGGCACAAAAGGCGGTGGAACTGGCTGAAAACCATAGTCACTGTGATATGCCCCACGTATTCAACGGAAGCGTAGAGCACGCACTGGCCCATATTGAGGAATCCATCGAGGGCAAAGTGGCGGGCAACTATCTGCGCTGGTATGCCATCAAGCTGTTTGAGCGCGACGAAATGGTGCGTGCGGAGCTGCAGCTGGAGGAGGAAGTACTGAGCCATTTGGAGAAGCATATCTCCGACTGTGAGCGTGAGATGGACGATGATGCAGAGAGCATCATTGCTGATCAGCGCTACCGCTATATCTCCAGTTTGGTGGAGCGCGCTGTGGTGAAAAAGAGCAGCAAGCATGCCATGAAACTGTCCGATAAGATCGACCGTATCGTGACCAACCGCGTTCTGGCGCTGCCGATTTTCGCCGGTGTCATGTTTTTGATGTATGCCATTGCCATGGGCAGTTTCCCCTTCTCCATAGGCACCATGGGTACTGACTGGGCCAACGATGTGCTGTTTGGTACATGGATTCCCGGTCTTTTTGACCGTATAATGACGGCGCTGGGTGTCAGCGACTGGCTGTACGGCTTGATCATGGACGGCATTCTGGCCGGTGTCGGCGCCGTGTTGGGCTTTGTGCCTCAGATTCTGGTGCTGAGCCTCCTGCTGAGCATTCTGGAAGATGTGGGTTATATGTCCCGCGTAGCATTTATCATGGACCGTATCCTGCGCAAGTTTGGCCTGAGCGGCAAGTCCATTATCCCCATGCTGGTAGCGACCGGCTGCGGCGTGCCCGGTATTCTGGCCAGCCGTACGATCGAGCAGGAAAATGACCGTAAGATCACTGTCATGACCACCGGTTTTATCCCCTGCGGTGCCAAGATGCCCATCATCGGCCTGTTTGCCGGTGCTGTGTTTGGCAACTCTCCGCTGGTGGCTGTATCTGCTTTCTTCATCGGCATCGCCGCTGTGGTGATTTCCGGTGTGATCCTCAAGAAATTCAAGACCTTTGCCGGCAAGCCCGCACCTTTCGTGATGGAGCTGCCTACATACCATATGCCTTCTGCCCGTAATGTACTGCGCTCTACACTGGATCGCGGCTGGGATTTTGTCAAACGTGCGCTAACCATCGTGCTGCTCAGCTCGATCGTCCTGTGGTTCCTGCAGAGCTACGGCTTTGTGGACGGCGTCTTTACTGCCGTAGAGGATAGCAACCACTCCCTGCTGGCTGCCATCGGCAGTGCCATTGCATGGATCTTCTACCCCTTGGGTTGGGTGGGTGATATGGCATGGAAAGCAACCGTTGCCACCTTCACCGGCCTCATTGCCAAGGAGGAAGTGGTGATGACCTTCGGTACACTGTATAACTTTGCCGGCGAGCTGAGCGAAAACGGCGACGAGATCTGGGCGCTGATCGCTGCAGATTTTGGCCCTGTCCGCGCTTACAGCTTCATGATTTTCCAGTTGCTGTGCGCTCCCTGCTTTGCTGCCATCGGTGCGATCCGTCGCGAGATGGGAAGCCGGAAATGGACATTGGGCACGGTGGCCTATATGTGCGGCTTTGCCTATGCCATCTCCCTGATCGTCTATCAAATCGGCGGCCTTTTCACTGCCGAAGCCAGTTTTGGCGTGATGACTGTGGTGGCGATTGCGGTTTTGCTGGCACTGGCCTATCTGGTGCTGCGCCGCGGTTATCAAGTGAAATAAAGACATTCCAAAGGAGGAACAACCATGGGAAATGCTCTCGTTATTGCAGTATTGGCAGCGGTTGTGGTTCTGATCAGCCGCTCTTTGTGGAAGAATCGTAACAAAGGTGGCTGTAGCGGCAATTGCTCCGCTTGCAAGGGCTGTCGGTAAATACATAAAAAATATCCCGAACCTGTGGGTTCGGGATATTTTTTACTTCTCAGGGCAAAAACGGAGAATACTCAAAGCCAGCAGCTCCACCAAACGTTCCAGATCCTTGAGCGGCAGACATTCGTTGGCCTTGTGGATATTGGTCTCCACACCCGGCGTGGCACGGCCGATGGCGATAGCGCCATCCACAAAGTGGGCATAGCTGCCGGCGAAATTGAAGGTGCAGGTGGCGGGTGTCCCGTGGACAAGCTGCCAGATCTCCTTCATGGCCATGACGACATCTGTATCGGGGGATACATAGTGCGCATTGTCCATTTGGCTTTTTTCCACCGTGAAGCCTGCGCCGCGCAGCGCGGCATCGATGACGCGGGGATAGTTATCTTCCGTCGCATTGGTAGGACCGCGGGAGTCAAACTGGCAGACCACACCATCCTCGGTGAGCGTACAGGTGGTGCAATTGACACTGCACGGCCCCATGATTTCATCGCGGACCGTCAGTCCTAGCGCTGTGCCGTGGCTGTCACCGTAGGGGAACAGTTGCGCTAAAGAGCGGATGGCGCGGGTAGAACCGCAATCCGCCAAGGGCAGCTGTGCCAACAGTTCCACCAGAGCCGTTTGACCGTTGCGGCCCAAGTGAGGTTTTCCGATGTGAGCACCTTTTCCGTGGGCGCAGATCTGCAATCCGTTGTCAGTGTCCGTCAGTGTGAATTGAACGCCGGTTTGCTGCGCCCAGGCATCGGCAAGGGCTTGTACCTCACATGCGTGCAAGCCGGCCACCAGTGCTTCTGCGGTAGGGGGGATGGCATTTCGTACCCGACCGCCCTGCAGATAGGTGACGCGGGGCAGCACGTCGGAAGCTTCCCATGTGGCAGAGATGGCGGGGCGGTATTTGGCGCTCTCGCCGTTCATGATGGGATCTACGGTGTCGGGTGTAATGACAAAGTGGGGCATGGTGTGATTTTTCAGCCAATGCTTCAAATCAGCGCTGCCGGTTTCCTCGGCGGTGCCCAGCCACAAACGGCAGGCGGCTGCGCGCTGCGGGAACAGCTCCCGTACTGCCGCCATGGCATACAGCGAAGCGATGGCAGGCCCTTTATCATCGGTGACGCCGCGACCATAGAGGTAACCGTCCTTTTCAGTCAGCACATAAGGATCGGTGTCCCATCCCTCGCCGACGGGGACCACATCCAGATGGGCAAGGATGGCCAGCGACAGCGGCTCGCTGCCGTTGTCCACAGACAATACGGCGTCTTCGTAGACGGTGGTGGTGAACCCCATGCGCTGCGCCAAAGACTGGGCATAGCCCAGCGCGTGGCGGCAATCTTTGCCGTATGGCAAACTGTCCGCGCCGGCACGGGACACACTGGGAATAGCAATCAGACCTGCCAGATCCTCCAGCAGCTCCTGACGGTGCGCGGCGATCCACTGCTGCAGCTGCGCTCTCATTTCGCTGCCTCCTTCTCTGCCAGACGGTCCAGCTTGCGATTGCGGAAATACAGGCAGAAGTCTGCGCCGACCATGCAGAAGTTGAGGAAATAGAAGAACAGCACATACCACTTTTGCGAGAAAGAGGCCATGTAGGCGGGATTGAGGAACTTGGAGGCGATACCTGCCACATAACCTAACAAAATCAGACACAAAAAGGCCAGACTTTTACCCTTGGTAGTACGGACTTTCCAGGACTTGATCACGTTCATGGGCCAGGAGGCACCGAAGCACAGCAGCATCGTGATTTCCAGAATTTCAGACATAAAAATACGCTCCTTTGATAATTTGTTCCATCATATACCGCGAAACCTGTCATTGTAAAGCATGAATCATAGACATCAACGATCACTTGTAAGTGATGCTATCTTGCATTATAATCATATATAACTGATACTGCGAGGGGGATTTATCATGGAATTACTGCAGCTTCGTAAATTTTGTCATGCTGCCCGCAGCGGCAGCTTTGCCAGAACGGCGGAGTATTTCGGTGTTCCCCCCTCAGATATCTCCCAGACGGTGCGGCGCTTGGAGGAGGAACTGGGCGTACAGCTGTTTGACCGACATCCCAATGCAGTAACGCTCAACGGTCGGGGAGCGATTTTTGCTCAACGGGTACAGCAATCACTGCTGACGCTGGAGGGCGCTGTGACATCTGTAACAGATGATGGGGAAAGCGGAGAAGTCCATCTGTGTGTCAACTGTAACCGCCGGGTGGTTATGACGGCGGTGGAACAATTCCATCGCCGCTGGCCAAATGTTAATCTGCGAACCCGTACTCTCTGCGATCCCACGGAAGAGGGCTTTGATCTGATCATTTCTGCAGAGGATGCATCGCTGGAACACTATCACCGACAAAAATTGCTTTCCGAGCAGTTGGCCATTGCTATCAGCGCAGAAGGCCCCCATGCCGGGTGGAACGGCGACTTACGTCAGCTGGAGACTGCCCCTTTTGTTACGATAGGGGAGAAAAGCAGTATGTACCGTTTGACGCATCAACTATGTGGCGAGGCGGGATTTATCCCCCGAGTCGCTATCCAGAGCGATGATCCATACTATGTTCGCAAATGTGTGGAACTGGGATTAGGGGTGGCTTTGGTACCACTTTTTTCCTGGCAAGGACAGTTTGGCTCGGAAGTGATATTGCACCCTCTGCCGGGACAGCTGCGCGATACATGGATTTACATGGCTCCGGGGCGTTACCTGCCTTTATGTGCCCGGCGATTCCGTGACTTGCTGATGGAACACTGTGCTACGGCACGGAAAGAATAAAAAGAAAGAATTTTGTTCCGCCTATTGACAAATGGAAATCTAAGTGATATCTTTTTGATATCACAAAGCTACTGGTTAGAAAAAAGGAGGAAAATCATGGAAGAGAAAGTATTACAGCATCGGAAAAACGGTATGCTGGTGCTGCTGCTGGTGCTGGCAGCTTATATTGTGGCGGTCGCCGGCTTGGCGCTGGGTATCATGGCCAATAGCCTTCTGCTGATGATCGTGTGCATTGTGTGGCTGGCTTTGGGCTGGATCTTGCTGCCGGGCCTGAAGGTGCTCAAACCGCAGGAAGCGTTGGTGCTGACGCTGTTCGGTAAATATATTGGCACGCTGAAGGGTGCAGGCTTTTACTGGGTCAACCCCTTTTGTACGGCGGTGAACCCTGCTGCTGCCACCAAGCTCAATCAGAGCGGCGATGTGGATTCCCACGGTAAGGGCGAGGGCATGACGCTGAATCTCAACGGCCAGGTGACTACTACCATGCCCAACAAGAAGGTCTCCCTGAAGCTGATGACGCTCAATAATGCTCGCCAGAAGATCAACGACTGTCTGGGCAACCCTGTAGAGATCGGCATTGCGGTGACATGGCGCGTGGTGGATACGGCCGCTGCCGTGTTCAACGTGGATAACTATAAGGAATATCTGTCGCTGCAGTGCGACGCCGCGCTGCGCAACATCGTACGCATCTATCCTTACGATGTAGCACCCAACGTGGATACCACCGGCGACGGCCATGCCGATGAGGGCAGCCTGCGCGGTTCCAGTGAAGTGGTAGCCGAGCGCATCCGCGCCGAGATCCAGAGCAAGGTGCAGCAGGCCGGTCTGGAGATCGTGGAGGCCCGTATTACTTATTTGGCTTACGCTCCGGAGATCGCTGCTGTCATGCTGCAGCGTCAGCAGGCTTCCGCCATCATTGACGCCCGCAAGATGATCGTGGACGGCGCTGTGGGCATGGTGGAGCTGGCACTGGAGCGCTTGAAGGACGGCGGCATGGTGGAGCTGGACGAAGAGCGCAAGGCCGCCATGGTGTCCAACCTGCTGGTGGTGCTGTGCGGCAACCACGATGCCCAGCCTGTGGTCAATTCCGGCAGCTTGTATTAAGAAGATGAAGAAAAAGAAAGGTTATCTGGCACCTGTTCTTGTGGTGGCCTTTATTGTGTTGTACTATATTGGTATAGCGGTGGTGTTCCTTTTGGTCCCCGGTATCCCGGGGTGGGCGAAGGTCCTCTTGTGTCTGATCCCTCTGGCGGTGTGCGCGCTGGCGATTCATGTACTGGTGCAGCGCATTCGGGAGATCAAAAATGGAGAAGAAGACGATCTGGAACAGTATTAAGGAGGAAACGAATATGTTGTTGGTAAATACGGATTATATTGCAGGAAAAGAGTTGGAAATGCTGGGGATGGTGAAAGGCAGCACCATCCAGAGCAAGCATCTGGGCAAGGATATTTCTCAAAGTTTCAAGACCTTGGTGGGTGGCGAGCTGAAGGCCTACAACGATATGATGAACGAGGCCCGCGCGCTGGCCACCAAGCGTATGTGCCAGGAGGCAGAGGCTATGGGTGCCGATGCTGTGGTGAATGTGCGTTATGCCAGCGCGGCTGTGATGCAGGGTGCTGCGGAAGTGATGGCATACGGTACGGCGGTGAAATTCCGCTGATGGCAGATAACGGGAAAAAGCAGGTGCCGCTGCGCCTGTCGCCAAAACTGTATAATGCCATTGCTGCGTGGGCGGAGGACGATTTCCGCTCGGTAAACGGGCAGATCGAGTATCTGCTGACCGAGTGCGTGCGCCAGCGCAAGAAGAACGGCAAATATGTATCCGACGAGTTGGATATACCCATCGAACTGGATATCGAATAAATGCAGACGGCGCAGATACACCGTATCTGCGCCGTTTTTGCATCCTAAACAGGAGGAGAAATGAGTAAAATCGTATTTTTCTGCATCCCTGCCCACGGACATACCAACCCCACGCTGGGCGTGGTACGGGAATTGGTGCGTCGCGGCCATCAGGTGTGGTATTATTCCTATGAACCGCTGCGCCGTAAGATTGAAAGTACAGGTGCAATCTTCATCCCCTGTGATGATTACGACGGGGAGCTGCACTTGAAACCGGAAGAAACTGCCCGGATCGGCAAAGATTTAACGCTGTCCACCCGTGTACTGGTAGATACCACGCTGGCGCTGGACGATGTTGTCTGTCGCGCCATGGAGCAGCTGCAGCCGGACTGCATCGTGGCCGATTCCATGGCAGTGTGGGGCAAGGCGGTAGCCATGAAGCTGGGGATACCTTTTGTTTCGTCCACCACAACCTTTGCCTTTAACGAGCACTCGGCAAGAGTGATGAAACGCTCGTTGGGAGAGGTGCTGGGCATGCTGTTTTCCATGCCAAAAGTGAACCGGCAGATCAAACGACTGCAGGAGAACGGCTATCCGGTGAAAAGTGTATTGGATATTCTGCAAAATGACGACCATACCCATACCATCGTCTACACCTCGCGGGAGTTCCAACCGTGTGCCGACACGTTTTCAGAGCAGTATTATGCCTTTGTCGGTCCTTCACTGCGGCCTGTACAGGAGGAAATCACGAAAACAAGGGAGAAGCTGATCTATATCTCCATGGGAACGGTGAACAACGATATGCTGCCGTTTTACCGGGAATGCATTGCGGCGTTTGCGAAATCGACGTATCAGGTGATCCTGTCTACGGGGGATCGGATCACACCGAAAGATTTGGGACCGTTGCCGGAAAATATCATGGCAGTGCCTCAGGTGGATCAGATCGCCGTGCTGCAGAAGGCGGATGTTTTTGTATCCCATTGCGGCATGAACAGTGTCAATGAGAGTTTGTATTTTGGTGTTCCGTTGGTGATGCTGCCCCAGACACCGGAACAAAGCGGTGTGGCGGAACGAGTGCTGCAGCTGGGTGCAGGTGAGAAACTGCCGAAGAGGAGCGCAGCTGCCCTTGCTGCGGCGGTGGAGCAGGTGATACATGAGCCGCGTTACGCAGCAAATGCACAGGCCCTTGCCGGGGGATTGCGGAATTGTCCCGGAGCCAAAGGCGCGGCAGATAAAATACTGCAGCTGTGTGGCGAAGAAAAAGAATAAAAGTGTGGCAGTTGTAAGCAACTGCCACACTTTGTGTGCATCAACGGCGCATTTTGTGCGCTTATTCGATGGAAATAATATAGTAGTACACGGGCTGACCGCCGGGCAGGGCACATACTTCTGCATTGGGGCAGCGCTGCATGATGATGTCTGCGGCGGCGTTGGCATCGTCTTCGCTGACACCCTCACCGTAGAAAGCGGTGACAAACTCGGCGTTCTGCTCAGCAGCCACTTCGGCCAGCTGGGAGAGCAGCACGTTGATGTCGCGGTCAGTGCCGAACAGCTTGCCGTTCAGCAGTGCCAGATAGTCGCCCTCATTGATCTCGAAGCCGTCGAAATCGGAGTTGCGGGCGGCATAGGTGATCTGGGCGGTGGTAACGGTGGCAGCAGCTTCGGCCATGGTCTGAGCGATCACCTGAGGATCAGCTTCCTCCAGATCCACATTCATCATGGCGGTAATGCCTTGAGGCACGGTGGCGGTGGGTACAACGATGACTTCCTTTTCCGTCAGACCGCGGCACTGCTCGGCAGCCATGATGATGTTTTTGTTGTTGGGCAGAACGAACACCACTTCGCTGGGGGTCAGATTGACTTCCTTCAAAATGGCCTCGGTGGAGGGGTTCATAGTCTGACCGCCGCTGACGATGCGATCCACACCCAGATCACGGAAGGCAGCTTCCAAACCGTCGCCGGCACAAACGGCCAGAAAACCGTAACGCTTCTCGGCTTCGGCGAAGGTGGGCTCTTCTACGGGCATTTCCACTTCGTTGTCCAGATCGTCGGCGCTGATGGTCTTCTTGCCGGCGGCCACATCGTCGGCCTGAATGCGCATGTTTTCAATCTTGCACACTTCCAGAATACCGTACTTCTGTGCCTCGTTGATGGCGTTGCCGGGAATGTCGGTGTGGACGTGCACCTTAAAGGCATCGTCGTCCTCGCCGATGACCAAACTGTCACCGATGCTGTTGAGATACTCACGCAGGGAGGTCAGATCCACATTTTCGCTGGCCTTGCGTACGATAAACACGGTATCGAAGGTAAAGGTGATTTCCTCTTCACTGATGGCGGCAAAGTCGGCCTTAGCACGGCTCTCTTCCACCTGAGGCATCTCCTCGCCGCGCATGGCGCGCAGCATGCCTTCCAAAATGACAAGGAAACCCTTGCCGCCGGCATCCACCACACCGGCCTTTTTCAGCACGGGATTCATCTCGGTGGTCTGTGCCAGCGTCTCGTAGCCGGCTTTAATGGTCTCGTCCAGCACGTACTCGGCGCTGTTACACTCGGCAGCGGCGTCGGCGGCACGGACGGCGGCCAGACGGGAAACAGTGAGTACGGTGCCTTCGGCAGGCTTCATCACGGCGCCGTAAGCTGTGGTGACACCTTCCTGCAGAGCGGCGGCCAACTGTACGCCGTCCATTTCATCCAGACCCTTGGAGGCCTTGGAAATGCCGCGGAACAACAGGGAGAGAATGACGCCGGAGTTGCCGCGTGCGCCGCGCAGCAGTGCGCTGGCGGTGATCTTGGTGGCCTCGCCTACCGTGGCAGGCTCGCTCTTGCGCAGCTCGGTGGCGGCGGTCTGAATGGTTAGGCTCATATTGGTGCCGGTATCGCCATCAGGCACCGGAAACACGTTCAGGTCATTGATGGGCTGTTTCTGCGCGGTAATGCAGGCGGCACCAAAGAGCACCATCTGTTTAAATGCGCTGCCGCTGATTCTATCTGTCATCTTTCTTTCTCCTTTGGCCGTAGGTTACACCGTGATGGAGTCCACGCAGACATTCACGTCGCGCACAACTACGCCGGTATTCTTGTTGACCACGTACTTGACCTCACTCATAATCGAGCGGCAGACGGTGGTGATGTTCACGCCGTTTTCAACCACGATGTGCAGCTGAATGGACACGGAATTATCGTCGTTATAGGTAACTTTGACACCTTTGCTCATGGACTCGCGGCGCAGCAAATGCACCAAACCATCGGTCATGCTGCGGTAGGCCATTCCCTTGACGCCGAAGCAGTTGGTGGCTGCGGCGCCGGTAATGGTGGTGAAAACAGCACTGCTGATGGTGATCTCGCCATGACCGGTTTGGACTTTAATCATATCTTTTTTCCTTTCTGAAAGAGGATGGGTAGTTCATAAGATATCACCTTATTATATACGAAGTTCCGGATAATAACAAGTAGAAAATGAAAAAGGAGATGTTTTATGCGAAAAACATCTCCTTTTTTGCAGTTAAAAGCGACTTAATAGCCTCGTTTGCGGTCCACCAGACGCAGCAGCGGCCGACCGGCGGCGTAATTTTCCAGATCTTCGCAGAACATATCCACGTCCTTGTCGCGGGTTAGAGGCAGTGACATGTTGCCGGAAATATGGGGCGTCAGCAGCAGATTTTTGGTTTCCCACAGCGGGTGATCGATCGGCAGCGGCTCGGGAACCATCACGTCCAGTGCAGCGCCGGCGATGCGCTCAGCATTCAGCGCCTCCATCAGCGCCTCCTGATCGATGGCGGTGCCGCGGCCCACATTGACCACAATGGCTTCGGGAGGAAGCAGGGCGATCCGCTCACGGCTGAGGATGCCGATGGTGTCGGGGGTGGAGGGCAGAGCCATCACCAGTATTTCGGTCTTGGGCAGTACCTCATTCAGCTCGTCGTGGGTGTAGATGGCATCATAACAGGGATCGCCAGCCTTCTTGCTGCGGCGGACGCCGTAGATCTTGGCGGCACCCATAGCCTTGGCGCGGCGGGCAAAGTTGGTGCCGATATCGCCGGTACCCAGTACGGTGATGGTGCTGCCTTGAATGGATCGCATGGGCAGCGACTGCACCCAGCGGCGCTCACGAACGATTTGCTGGAAATCGGGCATGCGGCGCAGCAGCATCAGCGTTACCATGATGATGTGCTCGGCAATAGTGGTGCCGTAAGCGCCGGCGGAGTTGGTCAGCAGTACATCGGGATTCGGGTAATACTTGTCGTCTACCACGCTGTCCACACCGGCGAAGCTGGCACAAAACCACTTCAAATTGGTCATGGATTTCAGGCAGCGGCGCTTGGGCATACCGAAAATCACCTCATACTCGGCAGCTTTTTCTTCGGGCAGCATGTCGCCGTGGTAGAAATCCACTTCAAAACCGCAGCGTGCGGCGGTTTCAGTGATTTTGGCGCGGTGGTTGTCATCCAGAAAAGCGGTGACAGCGGCAATTTTTCTCATATGATACCTCCTGTAATGTGTTCGGCGCAGCGCATGCCATCGGCTGCGGCAGAGAGGATACCGCCGGCATAACCGGCGCCTTCTCCGCAGGGATACAGGCCGCGGATGCTGGACTGATATGTTTCATCGCGGGGAATGCGGACGGGGGAAGAAGAACGGCTTTCCACAGCGGTAAGCAAGGCGTCGCCGTGGGCGTAGCCGGGGAGTTTTTCCTCCAGCAGCGGCAGTGCCAGCTCCAGCGTTTCAGCCACAAAGGGCGGCAGACACCGGTGCAGGTCGCACCACGTAACGCCGGGGCGATAGCTGGGTTTCACTGTGCCGGGACCGGTGGATGGGCGGCGCAGCAGGAAATCCTCCACCCGCTGACAAGGCGCGTGATAAGGGGTAGCCCCCATAGCGAAAGCGGCCTCCTCCAGTGTGCGCTGGAAAGCAATGCCAGCCAGAGGGTGGTCGGTGGGGAAGTCGTGGGGCGTCACATTCACCAGCAGCGCACCGTTGATGTTCTCCCGGTCACGGGCATACTCGCTCATGCCGTTGGTGACGGTGCGCCCTGTTTCCGAGGCGGCAGCCACTACCTCGCCGCCGGGGCAGACGCAGAAAGAGAACGCGCTGCGCCCATTGGGCAGATGGCAGGAGAGCTTATAGGTGGCGGCCCCCAGTGAGGGATGACCGGCAAACGCCTTGTATTGCACCGCGTCAATCGATGACTGGCTGTGTTCTATGCGAACACCTACGGCAAAGGGCTTGGGCTCCATGGTGATGCCGCAGCCGTGCAGCATTTCAAAGGTGTCCCGGGCGCTGTGCCCCACGGCCAGCACGGCGTGGCGGCAGGGAAGATGATACGTCTCCTCACCGGCGCGGACGGTCAGTCCGGTCAACGCTCCGCCTTGCGTATGCACTTGCTCCAAGCGATGGCCAAAGCGGATGTCGCAGCCCAAATCCTGCAGTTTTTTGCGCAGATTCTGCAGCGTAATGTGCAGATAATCGGTACCAATATGCGGTTTTGCGTCGATGAGAATGGATTCCGGTGAGCCGCAGGATACCAGCTGCTCCAGAATCCACCGGTGGCGGATATCCTTGGTGCCGGTGTTCAGCTTTCCGTCGGAGAAAGCGCCGGCGCCGCCTTCGCCGAACTGCACATTGGACTCGGTGTTCAAAACACCCTCGCTCCAGAAACGCTGCACATCCATAGCGCGTTGTTCGGCACACTGTCCGCGCTCCAGCAGAATGGGGCGCAGACCGGCATAGGAGAGCAGAAGTGCTGCGAACAGACCGGCGGGGCCGGCACCGATGACCACCGGCGGGATTTCCGGTGTCGGCTGCGCTGCGGGCGGTGTATAGATCTGCGGCGCATAGCGGCTGACGCGGCGGTCGCGGCAGCGGCGCAGCAGCGAGTCCTCTTTTTTGACTTCCACTGCCACGGTATAGACGAAATGCAGCTGTTCACGCCCATCTACGGCGCGGCGAAGGACCTGCAAAGACAGGATCTGCTCCGGTGCAATGCGCAGCACTTTGGCGACTTTGGCACACAGTTGGGATTCTTTTTCCTCCGGCATCAAACGCAGTTGATCTACGCGCAGCATTTCGTTCACCTCAATTCACAGAAAGTTAAAAGATGCTCGGCAAATCTTAAAGCTTGGCTTAAGGTTTGCCCGTATGATAAAACATAAGAAACGGCTTTTGCCCATCATAGCATATTCTGCACCGCCCCACAAGAACGAGGGCGGGGATAATTCAAAAAATGGTTGAGATTTCTTCACATTTTTGACATAATGACGCGGTAAGATAAAGATGAAAATAAAGGAGGATTATCCGTATGTATAATGAAGAGAACCATACCTACCATTACGGCGGAGACAATTCCCTGCCGAAAGACGATTATCAGCCCCAGCGGGCAGCACAGCAGGAAACACCGCACTATCAGCAGCCGGTGTACAGTTATGAAACGCCCAAGCCTGCACCGAAGAAGGAACGCAAGGGCTTGAAAATTGCAGCGTTGGTGCTGGCCTGCGCGCTGATCAGCGGAGCTTGTGGTTTTGGCGGTGCCTTGCTGGCACGCAATGTCAGCTTCGGTAAGGCGACGATCCAGCACAGTGACCGTACGGTGGCGGAAGTGGAGATCCAAAAGGTGGACGGCAAGAACCTGATGACGGCGGCGGAGGTGTATGCCTCTACGGTGAACAGCGTGGTATCCATCAATGTATCCGCTATGTCTACCAACATTTTCGGACAGAAAGTGGAGTCCGCCTCTTCCGGCAGTGGCTTCATTATTACCGCTGACGGCTTTATTGTGACCAACTACCACGTGGTGGAGGGTGCATCCTCCATTTCCGTAACGCTCTACAATGGCGACACCTATGCCGCCGAGCTGGTAGGCGGCGACAGTGACTACGATCTGGCTGTGCTGAAAGTGCAGGGCAAAGATCTGACACCTGTGGTGTTGGGCGACAGCACGAAGGTCAATGTGGGTGACACGGTGCTGGCCATCGGCAATCCGCTGGGCGAGCTGACCTTCAGCCAGAGCCAGGGCGGCGTTTCCTCGGCCAATCGCGCCATCAATGTGGACGGTACGCCGTTCAACATGATTCAGGTGGACGCCTCCATTAACCCCGGCAACTCCGGCGGCCCGCTGATGAACCTGTACGGCGAAGTGATCGGCATCGTGTCTGCCAAATACTCCAGCTATGCCGACACGGTGGTGGAGGGATTGGGTTTTGCCATTCCCATCAGCGATGTGCAGGCCATCATCACGGACATCATGGAAAACGGACAGGTGACCAATAAGCCGTATTTGGCCATCACCGGCGGCACGATGACGGAGCAGATGGCAGCGCAGTATCAGATCGACCTGACCGAGGGCGTATTCGTCTACTCGGTGGAAAAAAACGGTGCCGGTTACAACGCAGGTCTGCGTTTGGGCGACGTGATCACCAAGATGGGTGACAAGGAAATCGCCAGCATGGAGGATCTGACAGCGGCCAAGAAGGGCTACAAGGCCGGCGATACCGTAGAAGTGACGTACTACCGTGACGGAGAGTATCACACCACGCAGCTGACCTTTGATGAACAGCCTGTGATGAGCGGTACGCAGCAGGAGGAACCTAGCAACCAGCAGGGCGGTAATGAGCAGTACGGCCAGTATCCCTACTACGGCGGCCAGTATGGCAACGGATTTGACATGTTTGACTTCTACGATTATTTCTTCGGCAGAAACTAAACATTTGACTGTCCCGTTTTTGCAGTGAAAAAGCAGCAGCGCCATAAAGCGCTGCTGCTTTTTTTGTGAGGTGGGATTTGCAGATTTTAGTGTTTTTTATCCAAATACAGATGAAACATCAGCGGAGCAGCGCATTTGCATCAAAATGCAGGGATTTTTTTGTTAAAAAAAGACAGGAAAAAACATAAATAACAGAGGGAAGTTTTGGATAAAAAGGAAGTATTTGGTGAAAACATACAAAAATAAAGATTAAGTATTGTCATTACAAACAATATTTGAAAGAAGAAGAGTGGAATCTTGCGATTGTTATTGCAAATTTCTGCAAATGGCAATATAATTGCCATGTTATAGAGGTGAGTCAGATGCTTTGGGAGGGTGCGATGAAAAAAAGAGCGCTTTTGCTTTTGACGCTGGGTGTGTTGACGCTGGCCGTGTCGCTGCTGCTGAGCGGCTGCGGCGGCAAAGCCTCGCTGGAAGACTATACGATCGTCATTGCGGATGAGGCCGATGAGCGTACGTTCAATGCAGCACGCGAGGTGCAGACATACCTTAAGGAATTGGCAGGAAAAACACCTGCGATGACCGGCGATGCCAGTGCCGGAACGGAGCAGGAGATCCTGATCGGTACGCTGAACCGTGCAGAACGGGACAAGGCTGTGGAAGGCGAGCTTGTGACCACCATGGACTATGTGATCAAGGTGGTGGACAAAAAGATCGTGATTGCAGGTGCCAGTACCTTTGCAACGGCAGCGGCTGCAGATAAGTTTTTGCAGCTGGCGCAGGCGGAGGAACTGCAGCTGAAGAACGGCTGGTCCTATACATATCATTTTGATCCCGCATGGATGAATCCTCTGTGCAACGATCCGGAATCCTTCGTGCCTGTGTGGGCGGATACTTTTACGCCGCCGGAGTGGATGCTGGACCCCTATGAGTCCATGTATGCGGTGACCCATGCAACGGACCGCATGGCCAGTCTGGCGCACAGAACAGACTTTGTGTACTATCCGGAATGCTCGCTGGAGGGTATGCTCAGCTGCATTATGGCTGGTGTGGATGCCATCGAGTTGGACGTCCGCCTGACCAAAGACAACATTCCTGTGGTGCTGCATGATGAAAAGCTGAACCGCTTGACCGACTTCGGTTCCAAAGCGGGAAAGGACGGATTGCCTGCCTCGGAATATGTGGGCGACTGGACCTATGAGCAGCTGCGGGAACTGAATATGCTGATGAGCGACGGTTCTTTGACGGATTACAAGGTGCCTACACTCTATGAGTGCCTGTATCTAGCCGGCCAGTATGACACCATGCTGACGCTGGATGAAAAGGCGGATGAAACCGCGACGCCTGTATTTGCTGCGACGGAAACCTCCTGTCTGTTGGATGATATGCAATCCATTGCCGTACAGACCGATACGCTGGACAATCTGTTGTACTACTACAGATATTGGAAAAAAGTGGGCAGCAGAGACTACTTCATGAATGTGGAGGGTGGCAGTGATAAGTACTACGAAATGGTGGAGTTCTGGTTTGACTGCGAGGAAGACGGTGCCCTGAACAAGGTCTGGTCCTTCTGGGGCGACAGCCGGTACAAGAGCTGGGGCCAGGGCGGCGGTTATGAGAAAGACAGTTTCTGGAAAACGTGGTTTGACGAAGGCATCCGTACCATGTGGTCCAACAAGGCTGTGGACCATGCGATGTATATTGCAGAAAACTACAGTCCGGCCGACTATTCGGCATTGAAGAAATAATTACCCAAAATGCGATTTTAGAAAAGGAGTGGGGTACAGTGAACGAACAGCAGATGTTGCATCTGCAGGCAGTGAAGAAGAAGAAACGGCGCAAAAAGGTGCTGCCGTATCTGTTCATTCTTCCGACGGTCCTCATGTATTGCTCGTGGTGTTATTTCCCTTTCATCAAGAGCATCGTTTTGTCCATGACGGTCAGTAATGCCCGAGGCGAAATTAAAAAGTGGGTTTGGTTTGATAACTTTATCCGCTTGTTCCAGGACGAAAAGACATGGAAGATTCTGGGAAATACCTTTAAATTTGCTCTGATGCTGGGCATTGGCACACTGATGGTGTCTATGATCCTCTCTCTGCTGTCGGTGGAGAAGGTGCGCTTCTGCCGTGTCTACCAGACCATGTATGCATTGCCCATGGCGGTGGCTTCCGTGGCAGCATCCGTGGCCTTCAAGCAGATCTATAAGGCAGAGGGCCTGCTCAATGCCGTGATCGGCGGCGAGACCAACTGGCTGCTGCAGGAGAATACGGCCATCTGGGCCGTGGCCGTTGCCAGTATCTGGTGTGCGGTCGGTTCCAGCTTCCTGTTCTTGCTGGTGGGCTTCCGTAATGTGCCGCTGGATCTGCTGGAGAGCAGCAAGATGGACGGTGCCAACGGTCTGCAGCGGATCCTCAAGATCATGCTGCCCTGTGCCTCTCCCCAGATTTTCTTTGTTATTTTCCTGAATATCAACAGTTCCTTCAAATCGTTTGCCATGATCCGTCAGCTGACCGGCGGCGGACCCAACAACTCGACCATGGTGCTGACCTACGAGATCTACTCGCAGGCAATCCTGCACGGACGATTTGAAACAGCTTGTGCCGAGGCGATGATGCTCTGCCTGATCATTGTGATCTTCCAGCGCATTCAGTTCCGCCTGGAGAACAAGCTGGTGGTATATTAAGGGGGGGGAGCAATGAGTACGAGTAATTCTCTGCTGGCGTCTCCCAGCAAGCAGCACATGAAGCGCCGCGCCAAGGCGGTTCTCGCCTTCATTTTTAAGGTCGGTCTCGGTCTGGTGATCCTGTTCCCCGTGTTCGTTATGGCATCCTGGAGCTTGCGCCCCGATGCTGAATTGGTGCAGTACGGTGCAACACTGTTTCCCAAGACGTGGACGCTGGAATACTACAAGTGGGCTTTTGAAAATCTGAATTTGATTCGCTATATCATGAATAGCTTTATTCAGTTTTTCATCATCTTTGCGGGCCATGTGATCCTCTCCAGTCTGGCGGCCTATGCTTTCGTCTTCTTTAAGTTCAAGGGTGCTGCGCTGATCTTTACCATGATCCTGGTGGCACAGGTGATCCCCGGCGAGGTAACTGTCATCGCCAACTACATTACCATTCAGAAGCTGGGCCTGATCGACACCTTTGCCGGTTTGACGCTGCCCTCTCTGGTATCCGGTATGTCCATCTTCATGCTGCGCCAGTACTTCCTGACGATCCCCAAGGAACTGAAGGAGGCTTCGGAGCTGGACGGCTGCGGCGATGTTCGCTTCCTGCTGAAGATCCTGCTGCCGATCTCTGTTCCTACATACGCCTCTCTGGCCATTTATGACTTCATCGGCGTGTACAACTCCTGGTTCTGGCCTCTGCTGGTCACCAACTCCGATGATATGCGTACGGTGCAGATCGGTCTGGCTCAGGCCATGGGCGGTCAGGTCTACGATGAGTACGGCCGTGTTCTGGCGGCAGCTACCGTGGCGGTTATTCCCACTATCGTGGTGTTCGTTATCGGTCAGGAATATCTGATCCGCGGCATGGTATCCGGCTCGGTCAAGGGCTGATACAAAAAAGTTTCTTTTTTCACATTTAAAATAACAGGAGGAAGAAAATGAAAAAGATGAAAAAAATGCTGGCTTTGATGCTGGCTATGCTGATGGCGCTGTCTCTGGTCGCCTGCGGCGACAAGGGCGGAAGCAGCAAGCCTGACAGCGGCAAGAGCGACGGCCCTGTGGAAGTGCTGGTCTGGTCTGCTTTCCAGGCTCCCATTGATGCAGAGCTGCAGGCTGCTGCCGATGCATTCAACGCTTCTCAGGACAAGTATAAGGTCAAGATCCAGTTCCAGGGCCAGTTTACCGAAATTTTCACCAAGCTGACCACGACGCTGAACCAGAAGGACCTGCCCGAACTGACGGTGGTCAGCACGGAGCTGGCCGGCACCTATGCTATGGCCGAAGGATTGATCCGTCCCCTCAGCCACTACTGCAGTGCTGATGACGAAGTGTGGGCTAAGCTGAACGGTAACTTGAAGTATGTCTGGGGCAACGGCGATGGCGATCCCATCTACTATCCCTATGGTAACAGCCTGTACGGCAGCTTTGTCAACGCTGAGATCTTTGAGGCTGCCGGTATTGATCCCTACACCGCACTGACTTCTACCAAGGGCCTGTATGAGGCCTGTAAGAAGCTGGTGGACGGCGGCTACTGCAAGTACGGTATCGGCGTGGATAGCTGGGGCGGCTTTGTTTGGTATGCTCTGGCTGCTGCCGGTATTCAGGTCATGGATAACAACAATGGCCGTGACGGTATTCCCACCAAGATGCTGCTGGATACCCCCGAGGTCAGCGCTGCTCTGTACGACTATTTCTATTACTTCCGCAAGATGCAGCAGGAAGGCCTGATGGTTCCCTACGGTTCTTCCTGGGGCGATGAGGTCCTGCCCGCATTTGCCAACGGCAGTTGCGCCGTTGCTACCGGGTCCATTGCCGCTTTTATCCGCGTGGAGACCGCTCTGGCCGCCGATCCCTTTGCGGTAGCTTATGTCCCCTGCTGGTCTGCCGTGGATCTGGGAAGCATCCCCGAAGGTTATTCCGCTTCCGGTACCGGTCTGGGTATCGTGGAAAACGGTGACGAGGAAGCCATGGAAGGTGCATGGGAATTCATCAAGTTCACTAGCAATCCTGAGTT
This sequence comes from Oscillospiraceae bacterium, assembly GCA_015067975.1. GTDB lineage: Bacteria > Bacillota > Clostridia > Oscillospirales > Oscillospiraceae > Vescimonas. The sequence continues at coordinate 69,599 of SVLK01000001.1, forward strand.
CCAGGAGTCCCTGTGCTTGGCCTCCGGCTATCTGCCCGTCACCAAGGAGGGTTATGAGTCTGCCGGTTATCAGGATTTCGTGACCAACCGTTTCCCCGCCGCTGCCAAGGCTTTCGAACTGCAGCAGAACGCCGCCATCGATGCCAAGCACATCAATCCTTTGAATCCTGTCAACAACGCTTGCCAGGATGCCACGCAGGAAGCTTGGTCCATGATTATGACGGATCTTACCTGCGATATCAATGAGGTCATCGCTACTATGCAGAAGGACACCCAGATCGCTCTGGATCTGTGGCTGGATACCAACACCTAATTAAAACAATAATCCGTGAGGTGCCTGTGCTTGTCACGGGCACCTCGTTCTTTTGAGTTTCTGAAATTGACAGGAGACAAACACCATGAAAAATGTTATCATCATTGACGGGGCGACGCCGCAGTGGAAAGGAAATCTGCACCTGCACACCAGCCGTTCCCATGACAGTAAATATCACTATCTGGACGTATTCGATGAGTTGAAGAGCAAGGGCTACCACTTCTGCGCCGTCACGGACCACGAGGTTTACTGGGATAGCGAGGAGGGGCATACCGACACCTTTATCACGCTGCCCGGCGTGGAGACGATTTTGAAGACCAATGTGGACCGCGAGTGGAATGTGGATCTGCGGCGCAAGTTTATCCACATCAATGCGATCAAGGATGTGACCCGGGAGTGCGATAAGCCCTTCAAACACGATGAACGGATGCTGCGCTGCTACGATCAGGGTCTGGACTGCATGAACGAATATATCCGCTATCTGGTAGAAGAGCGCGGACAGATCGTGCAGATGAATCACCCGGATTGGTCCCACATGGAGCCGGAAGTGCTGATGGCAACGCACAACATTTTTGCTTTTGAGGTGTTTAACTCCGGCGCGATGCGCTATGCCGGCGGACAAACGGATGACTGGCGTTGGGATTTTTGTCTGGAACGTGGACGCAAGTTGTTGGCTACGGCGGCGGATGACTCCCACACTTACGGACCTGATCACATTGAGTGCGGAGCAGGCTTTACCATGGTGCACACGGAGGACTTCTCCCGGTACGGTATCGTCAAGGCACTGAAGGAAGGCAAATTCTATGCCTCCACCGGTCCGAAAATCTATGACATGCGTGTGGAAGACGGTATGCTGAAGATGCAGTTTTCCGATGCGCGGTTCGTGCAGATCGTCGGATTCGGCTATTCCAGTCACTTCAGTGGCAACCGGGGCAAGAGCTTTGGTGCCCTGCCCGGCCAGGTGCTCAATTCCATCGAGTGGAAAATTGGCGAAAAACTGAACTATTTCCGCGTGCGTGTGGTGGATCATCAGGGTGAGGTGGCGTGGTCGCAGCCGGTGTTTGTGGACGAGCTGATCGAGCATCCGCCCATCGAGGGTCGCGAGACCCGCTCTCCCAGCTGGTCGTTCCCCCGTTATCTGGACGAGATTAAGGAGCAAAATTGAAAAAGAAGAACGTTTTTTTCAAAAAAATTCAAGAAACGGTAAAAAAATGGCATCCGGACTATGTGCCGGCACAGGATCTGACAGAACCGGTGCCGGAGGCAGGCTGGAAGCGCTACGTTTTTTTGCTGCGTAACCACTTTGTCAAGTTGTTGTGCTGCAGCTCTGTATACCTGCTCACCTGTATTCCTGTGGTGACGATTCCGGCTGCTACGGCTGGATTGTGCCATGTGATGATGGAACTGGAACGCAAGGGTAATGTGGTCAGCTGGTGGAATGCCTATTTTGTCGGCTTCCGTGACCGCTTTTTTGACCGGCTACTGCTGGGTCTGGGAAGTGTTTCAATTCCTTGCTGCATGGCGATTTTGCTGCTGAGCCTGCAGGTCAAAGAAACGGTAGCTTTGTGCATTGCTTTTGGCATATATCTGCTATGCAATAGTGTGTGGCAGTACTTTCTTGTGCTGCAGGATGTGATGGACCTGAAGTTGGGGCAGAACCTGCGTAATGCGGTGCTTTTGGCGCTGACCAACCTGAAGACAACACTGGTTCTGGTGGTCTGTGCGCTGGTCTTTACGGGAATCATTCTGTATTTGTTCCCCTACTGGGTGATCCCGTTTGCCTTTTTTGGCTTTGCCGCAAAGCAGCTGCTCTTCTGCAGTCTGATCTGGCCCATTGCAAAACAAAGGCTTGTGGTGGAAGAGAACGTATAATTAAAAAAGCAGAAGTCACACATAAAGTGACTTCTGCTTTTTTAATTATGTGGGAATGTGTGGATGGCACTCAGTCGTCCTGCACTTCATCGGCGGGGTCGTAAATCATGGGAGCAATAATAAGTTCGGAGCCGAGACTGCGCAGGAATTCTTCATCCTCGGAAGAGAGACGTTCATCAACAACAATGGTGTCTACCTGCGAAATGGGATATACGTTGGAGAAAGCGCGGGTATGGAGTTTTTCGCTGCTGATGACTAGCACCAATTTCTCAGCGTGGCTATGGATCAAGGAACGGGAAAGGCCGAGATCATCATAGTCGGTGATATAGCCCTGCTGTGTATCCAGACCAGCACAACTGATAAAGGCGATATCTACATTGAAAAGGCTCAAATTGGAACTGGTGATTTTCCCATAGTAGGTGTATTCTTCGTGGCTAAGAGAACCGCCCAAAGAATATAGATTGACTTCCGTATCACTGAGTTCGTTGATGACCAACAGGGACGGGGTGACAACAGACAGATCGTGGATGTCACGGACGTAGTGGGCCAGATGAGCCATGGTGCGGCCGCCGTCCAGCAGAATAGTGCTGCCGGAACGTACCAACTTGGCAGCGGCTTGTGCGGCGGCCAGATTCCCAGCGTGGAACTGTCGGCGGAATTTGGGTGTTGCACCGTGAATGGGCGAAGTGTTATCATCCTGCGGGATCAGAACAGCGCCGCCATGTACGCGCTTGGCTAAGCCGTTTTCCTGTAAAGTTTCCAGATCGCGTCTGGCGGTTTCGTGGGAAACATTGCATAACTGCATGACTTCGGAAACCTTAATGGTGCTTTTTTCAAGCAATACGCGAGCGATCAGATCATAACGTTCCTGTGCTAACAAAATGCTCCCTCCTTGTGCGCAACGGGTGCGATGCAATTCTTACTTTAACAATATAACACAAAAAAGAAAAAGTAAAGAAGAAAATGGGGAATTTTAACAAAAAAGCAAACCATGAGAAGAAAGCCGTGAGCGTTTTTGGGTATATAGCGGTGCAAAAACAAGCGAAAAATAAGAGAGAAGGTATTTGCTGCGGAAATACGTGCGAGTCTTGGCGCGAAAATGGCGGAAAAGCAAAAAAGTGCAATAATTGAGTTGACCTTTTTTGCGTTTTCGTGTATCATGTGGTTGTGAAATAATGGAATTATCAACATGGGTACGTATCCGCATTACCTGCGGCAATGACCTGTGAGACTTTGTTCGGAAAATATTGTCACCGGAAGTGAAAGTAGCCAGTGCGGCCGATTGCTGTGCACGTAGAAGGTGGAGAGAACAATGAGCGGAACAGTTAACTACATTTTGTCTTATGACGCGGGAACCAGCGGCATCAAGGCGGTTCTTGTGGGCACAGACGGCAGCATTTGTGCTTCGGCAACAGTGGGATATTCGCTGCTGCGGCCGCAAGACGGGTGGGCAGAGCAGATCCCTGCGGAATACTGGGACGCGGCGTGCCGCTCGGCACATGCGGTATTGGCACAGGGAAATGTGGCGGCCGAGCAGGTAATCGGCGTGATTTTCGCTACGCAGTGGAAGGGTATGATTCCGCTGGATGCGGAGGGAAACGTACTGCACAATAGTATTATCTGGATGGATACCCGCGGCACGGCGGAAGCTGTGGAACTGGCTGAAAAAACGGGAATGGCCTGTGTTGCTAGAGATTATTGGCCGAGGATCCTCTGGTTTAAGAAGAACTGTCCCGAGCAGTACGCGAAGACAGTTTGCTTCCTGGAGGCGAACAGTTATCTGAAATATCGGGCGACCGGCAGCAGGACCATTGACCAGAGCAATCATTTTACCCGCTCGCCGCTGCCTAAGGTGCAGGCCTTGTTTGATGCCATGCTGGCAGGCGGCGAGATCGCACCGGAATTGTTTCCACCCGTGGTGCAGGCTACCGATGAGGTGGGGAGGCTGACGGCTGCAGCGGCGCAGGAGCTGGGACTGAAGGAAGGCACCCCAGTGTTTGGCGGGTTGTGTGATATTCCGGCGGTGACGATCGGTGCCGGGGCCTGCGCGGTGGGTGCAGCCCATGTATATCTGGGAACATCCGGCTGGATCGGTGTGACACGTGCGGTCGGAGACGGTGCACCGCGGATTCCGGTGGTGTTGTCGCAGGATCGCTGGGCCCATGTGGCCGGTATGCAATCAGCGTGCATGAGCTATGACTGGTGTCTGCGCACCTTTTACAAAGAAGAAATGGCACGGCTGGGCGATGGGATCTACGGGATGGTGGAAGAAGAGCTTTCGCAGATCCCGGCTGGATCCCTTGGCTTGACGGCACTGCCTTCGCTGAATGGAGAAGGTGGGCCCTTTGCGCCTGCCATGCGGGCCGGATTTGTAGGCCTAACGGCTGCGCATGACAGACGCCATATGGTTAACGCGGTGCTGGAAGGTATTTGCTGCATTTTACGTCTGCGGAAAGAAGCCATCGAAAAGAGTGTGGGTAAGCCGATTACCTGTATTCGTGTGGTGGGAGGCGGTGCCGGAAGTCCGCACTGGATGCAGATGCTGGCCGATGTGCTGCGTGTGGAAGTGATCGTGCCGGAAAATGCCCGCTATGCCGGCGCATTGGGTGCGGCCTACTGTGCCATGATCGGCTTAGGCTTGTGCGAAAATCTGGAAGAGTGCGCGGAGCGTGCACGGATCAAAGCAAGATATATACCGCGTGACGATGCTGCGGATGTGTATGACAGGCAGTGGCCTCGCTTCTGGAAAGCGGCGCAGCTGTTGGGAGATGTTGACGCGTAAATAACCGGATCCGTATGGCCGGATGGCCGGGACGGGGAAATAATGGAGGAGAACCATGAGAGTATTTGTGTGTGAGTTTTCGCAGGAGACGAATTCGTTTTGTCCTGTCATTTCTACTCGTGAAGATTTCGGCGAGTGGGATGGCGGAGGCACCAAGAAAGAAGTACATGGCTTTATCGATGTGATGCTGGAGAACGGCTTTGAAGTGATCCGTGGCCCCATGTACCGTGCACAGGCATCCGGTCCTGTGAAGCAGGAAGTGGTGGATCAGTTCCTTGAAGAATCCATCCAGCAGCTCAGAGAGATCGGCAAGGCGGACGCTGTTTGCGTAGAGCTGCACGGTTCTACCCAGTCTACCGAGAGCGACAATGTGTGCGGTGATATCGTATCTGCGCTGCGTGAAGCGGCGGGCGGTGTGCCTGTGGCAGCCAGCTGCGATCTGCATGCCAACATCACAAAGAAGCTTTACGAGAACGCTGATTTCATCAGCTCCTATCAGACCTATCCCCACCGTGACGCTTACGAGACCGGTCGCCGCTCTGCAGAACTGTGCGTGCGCAAGCTGAAGGGCGAAGCCGTCTTTTCCGCATGTGTCAAGGTGCCGATGATCGTTCCTGCCAGCGGTTACACCACCGAGGGCGGTGCTTTTGGCGAGGTGGTCAAAAAGGCCCGTGCACTGGTGGCAGAGGGCAAGATCTTTGATTACAGTCTTTGCGTTGTGCAGCCTTGGCTGGATGTGTACGAGTGCGACTCTGCCGTGCTGGTATATGCAGCAGATCAGGAAGTGGCCGTGCAGTGCGCACAGGAACTGGGACAGGGTATGGCCGCATGCTGCGATGACATGCATCCGCAGGTATCCACGGTGGATGAGATCATCGAGCGTGCCCGTGCAAAGAAGGAAGACAAGCCGGTGATCGTGTCCGACTTCTCCGACTCCCCCAATGCCGGTGCTGCCGGTGACAATGTGGACATTCTGGCAGGCCTGTTGGAGCGCGGCAGCGATCTGAAGGGAGCCGTGATCGTCAATGATGTACTGGCTACCGATGCTGCCTTTGCCTGCGGCGTGGGCGGTACGGCGAAATTCCGCATCGGCGGTACGCTGGCACCCCATTATTCCAAGCCGGTAGAGGTGGAGGGAACGGTTCGCTCCCTGCACGACGGCAAGTATGTGCTGGGCGGCCCCATGATGCGCGGTGTGGAAGTGGATGTCGGCCGCGCTGCAGTGATCACTGTGGGCAAGGTGGATGTGCTCTTGTGCCATGCCATGTGCATCACCGGCGATATCCAGTTGTACCGTCATTTCGGCATTGAGCCTGCCTTCTATCAGGTGGTAGTAGTCAAGGCCAATACATCTTTTAAGGCCGTATATTCTGTCGTTTCGGAAGATATCGTATCCTGTGATACGGGTTGTGCCTCTACGGCGGATCTGGCAAGCCTGCCTTGGAAGCATCTGCCGAAGGAGGGAATGTATCCCTTTATTTCCCTTACAAATTATTGCGCAAAAGACCATACGCTGCAGCGCAGCCTGTAATATACAAAAAAGCATCGATACAGCAATAGACTGAGGGCGACCGTAATACATGCCGCGCAGCAGCATAGCACCTATGAAAGATGCGTGACATACCTGCCGCGGCGGCAAAATGAAATTGAGCAGCCCCAGTCTGCGCTGAATGTGCAGTCTGGGGCTGTTATTGTTGCAACACAACTGCAGACCGGCCGGAATGGAGCCGGAGAAAAGGAGAAAGAAATGAACTATTTACAGTGGCTGACCCAAAATACCCCTACCCGGTTCTGGCATGATTCGGCGATTCCTTCCGAAATCGATGCCGCCATCGAGAATGGCGCCATGGGCGTGACCACCAACCCCGTACTGACCTATAAGACGCTGCAGGCCGTGCCGGAGTTCTGGCAGCCTCAGGTGGATAAGATCGACAAGGACCTGACTCCTGCAGAGCACGCTGAGGCACTGCTGCAGATGGTGGCTACCTATGCCGCCGATAAGTTCCGCCCCGTGTTTGAAAAGACCAACGGCCAGCACGGTTACGCACTGGGCCAGCTGGATCCCTCCATCTGCATGGACAGTGAGAAGATGTTGGCACAGGGTCTGCGCTATGCTTCCTGGGCAGACAATATCTCCGTGAAGACTCCATCCATCATGTCGGCACTGCCGCTGGTGGAAGAGCTGGCTTCCCGCGGTATCGCCGTGTGCACCACGCTGAACTTCTCTGTGTCTCAGGCGATGGCGGTGTGCGAGGCCTACATGCGCGGCCGCGCCAAGGCGGAGGCAGCCGGTATCCAGCCCAAGCCCATTTTCGTGGTGCAGCAGGGCGGCCGTCTGGACGAGTATTTGCTGGAGTGCGCTACCGACAACCGCATTGATATCGATCCCGAGATCATCCGCAATGCAGGCAACGCGGTGTGCAAGAAGGTGTACAGCCTGCTGAAGGAGCGGAACATTCCTGCGGTGGTGATGCCTGCGGGCCTTCGCGGCGTACATCACCTGACCTCTATGGCCGGTGCCGATATGACGTTCTCTCTGCAGGCCCGTATCCAGCAGATGACCATCGAGGCAGATCCGGAGCGCGTGTGCCACATTGATGACGAAATCCCCGCCGAGGTGATCCGGAAGCTGTACAAGCTGCCGGAGTTCGTGCGTGCCTATGAAGAGGGCGCACTGAAGCCGGAGGAGTTCATCACCTTCGGTGTGACGCAGAAGACCATGTCCCAGTTCCTGTGGACCGGCTGGGTCCCGCTGGAGACGTACCAGAAGGCACCTGCCGGTGCCCGCTGGTTCTAAGAATGGGGAGGAAATAGACATGTTGAAGGGTAAACAGGCTTTGATCACCGGCGGTGCCGGTGAAATGGCATCCACTATCGCGGCAACGTTGGCAAAGCAAGGTGCAGCCATTATTTTGGTGGATCTGAACGCAGAGGCACTGGAGACGGTGAAAGCGGATCTGGTAGAGCGCTTTGGCGTACCGGTGCATACCTATGTACACAATTTGTGCGATTTTGACGGTCTGGCAGAGATGGTAGACACCATGGAGCGTGAATGCGGTGCCATTGATATTCTGGTGAATGTGGCCGGTATTACTAATACCATCACTTACCGTGATATTACGCCGGCCGATTGGGACAAAATGATGAGCATTAATCTGAAGGCACCTTTCTTCCTGACTCGGGAACTGTTCTTCCGTATGGAAGAGCGCGGTTTCGGTCGTATCGTAACACTGGGTTCCATTTCCGGTGAGCGCGGCGCCAAGTATGCAGGCCCCCACTACTCCATTTCCAAAGCGGGCCTGATCTGCTTTACCAAGGTGCTGGCCAAGCTGGCCGGTGACAGTGGAGTGACGGCCAATACGGTGTCTCCTGGCATCATTGCTTCCCGTATGACCGATAGTCTGGGCTCTCAGGTGTATTCTTACGATGTGCCCATGAACCGCATGGGTACACCGCAGGAAGTAGCGGATGCAGTACTGTATCTGGTATCTCCGCTGGCCAACTATGTAACGGGACAGAATCTGAGTGTCAACGGCGGCCAGTCCATGCGCTAAGACGAAGAAATAATGAAAGGCGTTGTTAAATACGAATTGGGGATGCACGGTGTGGAGCTTCGTGAACTGCCGGAGCCTGCCCCGAAAGAAGGCGAATGCAAAGTCAAGGTGCTGGCGGCGGGCATCTGCGGCAGCGATATCCATGCGCTGAAGGATGAGCGTTCCGTCACGATGCCTGTGGTGCTGGGTCACGAGTATGTGGGACAAATCGTAGAAACCTGTGGTGATATTGGCGATCTGCAGGTAGGCGACTGGGTCACCACGCTGCCGGCCTGCTATAGCTGCGGTACATGTGAACTTTGTCGCGCCGGTGTGGTGACACTATGCCGGCAGCGCAAGTCTATCGGCTCCCACAGAGACGGTGCGATGGCAGATTATGTGGTGGTGCCGGCGGTGTATACCTATCGCATTCCCAAAGCAGCCGACACGACCGAAAAAAAGATTGCTTATGCGTTGGCGGAGCCGTTGGCCTGCGTGGTGCGAGGCGTCTATGAGCGCATTGACGTCAAGCCGGGCGATACGGTAGTGGTCAGTGGCCCTGGTGTGATGGGCCAGATGGCAGCACAGGTGTTCAAGTCCCGTGGCGCCTATGTAATCTTGTCCGGTCTGCTGGAAGATCGTAAGAAACTGGAACTGGCCAAAGAATTGGACGCGGCCGATGCAACGGTGTGCAGTACGGAAGAACTGCGCCAAGCCGTGTATAGCCGCAATCCCCTTGGGGCAGATATTACTTGCGATTGCACCGGAGTGGTGCATTCCCTGGAAACCTGCGTGGACGTGATCCGCCCTATGGGAACGCACTTGCAGCTGGGGATGTTCGGCGGCAAAGTGCCCGTCCGGATGGACAGCTTTTTTGACAAGGAAGTGACCTATGTACCCAGCAACTCCAGCAGCGTAACGGCGTGGAAGACCACCATGGGCTGCTGGAGGGCGGTATTTCGCTGGAACCGTTCGTTTCCATGCAGTTGCCGCTGCAGGAGTGGAGAACGGCATTTGACGCCGTGATTGACAAAAGGGTGTACAAAGCAGTGCTGTTGCCGTAAGATGGATGTATCGTTGAAAAAGAGGGAAAACGACGATGGAAATTATTGAGAGAAGGTCTGTGCCTGAGCAGATGCTGCCCGGCCGTTTTATGCAGAAGTTGGTGGGGAAGAAGGAGGATGGTTATCTCTCCGATAGCCGCATCCTGAACATCGGCTACTGCCGCTACTGCGCGGAGGCAGGTCCCATGGAGCCTCACATGCACGCCGAGGAGACGGTGCAGGTCCTTGCCAGTGACCGCGCCTGGGTGCGTTTCGGCCCTGACAAGGATGACCTGCCCCACAAGGTGATGCTGCAACCCAACATGACGCTGCACATTCCTGCCGGTGAATGGCATGTGTTTGAGTACGCGGAGGGTGGTTCGCTGGAGATTCTCTTCATCTACGGCGCACAGGTACAGTTGTAAGGGTCAAAGTGCTTCCCGGGAAGCAAAAGGAGAATGGAATGAAAGAAAAAATCATCGTCCTGTCCATGGATGCCATGGTAGGCGAAGACATTGAATACTTAAAAACAAAACCCAACTTTGCACGACTTTTTGAAAAACGTGTGCAGGTGGGGAAGATGTGTACGGTCTATCCCAGCATCACTTATCCCGCCCATGTCAGCATGATGACCGGCTGCCGTCCGGGAAAGCACGGTATCATCACCAACGGAAAGTTCAAGACCACACTGGGCAAAGTGGACTGGCATCTGTACAACCATGAGCTGCTGGTAGAGGACGTTTTTGCGGCGGCCAAGCGCGCCGGTTGCACCACAGCTTCCGTGTACTGGCCTGTGACGGGCTGCAATCCCAATGTGGACTATCTGATCAATGAGTTTTTCTTCTACGACAACGAGCCGATCGAGGAGACGTTTGCCGCCATGGGTACCAATGAGGCAACCATGGAGATCGTGCGGGAGAACATGGGTCGCTGGCCCACGGAGCCCGGCGGCAGCGGAAACAGACTGTATCTGCACAACTCCTTCGACTCCTTCATTGTCGGCTGTATGTGCAGCCTGATCCGCAAACATCAGCCCGATCTGCTGCTGGCCCACAACTGTTGGTTCGACGCCCTGCGCCACCGCAACGGTGTGTTCGGTGAACTGGTGCACGAGGGGCTGGATCAGATGGATCTGTGGCTGGGTGAACTGATCGAAGCACTGGAAGATGCCGGGATCTATGAGCAGACCAACTTTTTGCTGGTCAGTGACCATGGTCAGCGGGATTTTGTCCGCCGCATCAAGGTCAACACGCTGCTGCGCCGCGGCGGCTTTGTGGATGCCAACCAGGACGAGGTGCTGGATTGGCGAGCCTACGGACAGTCCAACGGTATGTCGGCCACCATTTTCCTGAAGGATCCCGATGACAAGGAACTGTGGCAGCAAGTATATGACTACCTGCAGGGGCTGGCTGCCGACGGTGTCTGGGGGTTCAACAAGGTATATACCGAGGCTGAAGCACGGGAGCGCTACGGCATGTACGGCGATTTTGCCTTTATGCTGGAGTCTGACGGCTACACCTCTTTTGCCGAGTCGTGGAGAGAGCCGGTGATCCATCCGGTGGATCTGACGGACTACCGTTTGGGTAAGGCGACCCACGGCTACGAGCCGGAGAAGGGTGCCCAGCCTGTGTTTGTGGCCCGCGGACCTGCGTTCCGCGACGGCGCCTATATCGAAAACGCACGGGTGATCGATGAAGCGCCCACTGTTGCCAGAATTCTGGGACAGACCATGCCGCAGGCAGAAGGCCGTGTGCTGGAAGAGCTGCTGGCAGAAGGCCGATAAAAAGTCAAAAAAAGAAAGGGTTCGCACTGCGAACCCTTTCTTTTTTTGTATCGATTCAGCGGGAAGCGTTGATGACCACCTTACCGGTGACGGCGGGGATGTACACGGTATCTCCGTCAACGTACTTCTTGGTCACGTCCTTGCCGTCCATGGTGACGGTGATATCCAGAGGGACTTCGCGGCCGGCGGAGAGGATGCACTCCAGAGCGGTGCCGTCCTGCACAACGGTGGGCTGCCCTTCAAGGACGATGACATCCTTCAGCTTATAGCTTACTTCGTGGGTCTTTACGGAGTCGTCCACATAGCGGCTATAGTTATAGATGGCAGACACGAAGCAATCGGTGATGGCATCCATGCCGGCTAGACTGGGATGCAGATAATCATCCACAATGTGGGCGGCGTAGGAGAGTTCGGACCCGGACATGCCGCTGTCCTTGTACAGATCGACAATATGAGCGCCGCTCTTCTCGGCGATGGTCTTGATGAAGCCGTTGAAGTAGGAGATGCGGTCGGTATTACCCTTGAGATCCTTGCGATCTAGAATAGTGAAGCAGAAGATCTCGGCGTTGGGATAACGGTGCTTGATGCGGGCCAACATCAGGGCATAGGCCTCGCAGAAGGATTCGGGATCCTTGTAGGAGCCGTCGGTGGCCACCAACTTGTCGTACTGGATGGTGGCGGGGCTGCCGTACATGCCGTTGGCGGTATTGAAGTCATTGGTGCCCAGATAGATGGCCACGATATCGGGCTCGCGGCCACTGTTGTCGTGGAGGTTCACGCTGCGGTCCCGGAAACCCTGAGAACCTTCGCCCTTTTGGGGCAGATAGGTGGTGCTGCCGGACCAGGAGTTGTTAACCAGAATCTCGGCGCCGGTCATCTCGGCGGCCTGATACCACCATGTATCTTCCAACTCGAAGCCATAGTAACCGCTCTTATAATAGACGGCGTTGTTGCCGATGGTGGAGTTGATGTCGGGGTTGTTGCTCACGCCGCCAAAGGTAGAAATACTGTCGCCCATCACAGAAATGGTTTTGCCATCCAGAATACGGATGGGCTCCTTGGAAGAGGCGGAGCCGCCGCAGGCCGTTAGGCTGACAAGCAAAAGCAAAAGAAGTCCAAAAGACAAAATTCGGCGAAAGATATGACGTTCCATAGTATCAGATCCTTTCTTGTTGGTAAGATGAAAAGGGATGCACAAAAAGCCTACCATTAATTGAAGAAAAATGCAACTATTGCGTGAATTTTCTGAGATAAGAAAAGGAATGCAACAAAGTGCAGAAATGCGGCCGGGAAAAACCAGCTTTGTAAAACGAAGCAGTTTTTTCGCAAAGAGGTGCTTTTAGGGAAAATGTTGATATATTAGGAATAAAATGCGGCATGAAAGTCGGTGTTGGGGAAATATTTGCGACGTTTTGTGAAAATATACAAATAATAACGAAAAAATTTGCCAAAACAGCCAACTGTTGCTTCCTGTGTGCCGTTTCTTGCAAATTTTAGTTGCAATAATATGTAGTTTCTGTATAATGGGAAAATAGAAGCACAATCTCTATTTGCCTTGTGGACAAGGAGAAGAATTGCATGAACAAAAGATGTCTGTTCAGACACGGAAGTTGCCGGTGCTGCGGTAAAGGAAGTGTCGAAAGCAGAATTTCTGTTGTATTCTGCTCAGGAGTGTGCGATTTGAAATGGAGGAGAAAATATGGAAAACGATGTTCAGAAGAAACCCGAAACATCGAAGCGCAAGAAACTCTTGCCGCTGCTTCTGATCGTGGCCCTGCTGGTAGTCGGAGGTATTGTTGCCGGCATCACCCTTCTGGCAGGCCCCTCCCGAAAAACAGAAGTAGAAGTCGGTGATTTTGAAACGCTGAAAGAAGTGGTGGAATCCACGGAGAGCGAAAGAATCATCACCCTGACAAGTGACATTCAGATGACGGAGTCTATCACGATTCCCGCAAACGTGAAGATCACCATCGTGGACGACGGTACGCCCCGTACCCTGACCCGTCAGGATATGGATACCTGGATGTTCTGGGTGTCGGAAGATTCTGCACTGGAACTGAAGGGTACAACGGCCAAGGGCCTTGTGCTTGACGGCAACAGTGGCAATGTCAAGTGCGGTCCCGACGGCGCTATGCTGATTGGTGAATATGCCGAGTTCATGTTGGAAAACGTAATGTTGAAGGACAACCGTACTAATAGCGGTATGGGCGGCCTGATGCGTGTTGTGACCTGCGACGTGACGGCAACCAACAGCTCCTTTACCGGCGGTACCTCCAAGAGCGGCGGTGCCGTGTATGCCATTGAGTCCAATTTGGCTTTTACTAACTGCGATATTTCTGAGAACAGATCTACGCAGGGCCATGGCGGCGCTCTGTATGTGGACAATGCCAGCACCTTGTCCCTGATGAGCTGCACCATGAACAACAACTACATCAACACCGGTTCCGGCTACGGCGGTGCATTTATCATCACCAACTTCAGCCAGGCCGAGATCGTGGACACTACCTTCGATGGCAACTATGTTGACCACGATGGCAGCGGTTGCGGCGGCGCTATGTATGTTGCATGGGGCAGCGTGGCTAACCTGTCGGGTAAGACTGTGGTCTCCAACAGCTATGCCAAGGCCGGTGGCGATACCAATGCTCTGGGTGGTGCTGTCTATATCAATGAAGGCAGCTCTATCAATATTGGCGAGGGCGTTCTGTTCAGCGGTAACTCCGGTACCCACGGCGGCGCTATCTACGCCATTGATACCGCTGTGATTAACGTGGACGGTGCCGTTTTTACGGACAACCATACCACCAAGGGTAACGGCGGCGCCATCTACTGCTGGCGCGGTCCTACGCTGAATGCCAAGAACACTACCTTCCTGAAGAACTACACCAAGTCCGAAGCCAATGCTTACGGCGGTGCTGTGGCTATTGCCACCGGCGGTGCCAGCGGTACCATCGAGAGCTGCGTGTTCGAAGGCAACTACACGGACAACGTTGGTTTCTGCAACGGTGGTGCTCTGTTGGTCGGCGCGACCAGCAAGGTGACCATGAGCGGCAACAATGTGTTTAAGGACAACTGGGGCAAGTCCTCCGGTGGCAAGAACACCTGTGGCGGTGCAATCTACATTTCCGATGCTACGCTTGAGATGAGCGAAGGTACGGTCTTTACCGGCAACTCCGGTACCCACGGCGGTGCTGTGTATATGAACGCCAACGGCAAGTTCATCGTCGACGGTGCCAAGTTTAAAAACAACAAGTCTTATCTGGGCCACGGTGGTGCCGTTTGCGCCTGGAACGGCGGCAGCATCTCTGCAACCAACTGCTCATTCACCAACAATACCATCGATAGTGCTACCGGTGGTTACGGTGGCGCTGTGGCAGTGTATAACGCAGATGATCAGAAGAACACCAGTGTTGGTACCTTCACCGGCTGTACCTTTGACAGCAACTACATTGCCCGCTCTGGTAACATCCACACCAACGGTGGTGCCATGTACATCGGTATGGGTGCTGATGTGACCGTCAACGGCGGTAGCGTGTTCTCCAACAACTATGCCAAGGTTAATAATGAAGAAGCCAACTGCTACGGTGGTGCGATCTATCTAAACACCGACAGTGTTCTGAACCTGGGCGCATCCACGTTCACCAACAACTATGCTGAGCTGGGTGGCGCAGTGATGGCCTACGGTGCTGCCAAGGTGAATGTGAACGGTGCAAGCTTCGTTGGCAACTATACTACTGTCGATCACGGCGGCGCTGTCTACACCATCAAGACACCCACTGCGATTTCCGGCAGTACATTTACTAAGAACTATGCTGAAAAGCACGGCGGCGCTGTGATGATCGTCGGTGTGGAAGAGGGCGAGAATGTCAGCAATGGCATCATCACTAACTGCACCTTTAACGGCAACTACAGCAAGACCCAGCGCGGCGGTGCTGTGGCTAGCTTCTATGCCAAGAACCTGGCAATCACCGGCAGTGCCTTTAATGAGAACTACACTAACTACGCCCACGGCGGTGCGGTGTTTACGCAGAACATGCCTGTGGAGATTAAGTCCAGCACCTTCGCCAAGAATAGAGTGGAGAGCGAAGCTGGCGGTTACGGCGGTGCCGTTGCCATTGTCAATACGGAAGTGGCTGTTGCCAAGTCTTCCGGCGTGATTACCGATTGCGTGTTTGACGGTAACTATGCAATCCGCACTGCAGGCGACAATGCTGCTTGCGGCGGTGCCGTGTATGCCGGTCTGGGTACTAAGCTGACCATCAACGGCACGAGCGAGTTCAAGAACAACTATGTCAAGGCATTCAACCTTGCCAAGGCTT
Organism: Oscillospiraceae bacterium; assembly: GCA_015067975.1. GTDB lineage: Bacteria > Bacillota > Clostridia > Oscillospirales > Oscillospiraceae > Vescimonas. Next base: position 85,241 of record SVLK01000001.1, read on the forward strand.
ATAACGGTGGTGCCGTGTACGGTAATGACTACACGGAAATCACTGTGGCTGATACTGTCACCTTCACCAACAACACCAGCCGTCTGGGCGGTGCTATTTGCACCATCGGCGCAACGAAGCTGGATGTTACCGGTGCCAAGTTCGATGCTAACAGCACCGACTACGGTCACGGCGGCGCTATCTATGCCGAAAATACCGTCGTTGGTCTGAAAGGTAGCACTTTCAGCAATAACAAGGTGGAATCCACGGCCACTGGTTACGGCGGTGCTGTGGCTATCGCCAATAAGGCTGTGACCGACGGAAAGTCTATCGGCACCATCACCGACTGCGTGTTCGAAGGCAACAGTGTGGTTCGCCCCAGCGGCACATCCGCTGCTAATGGTGGCGCTCTGTACATCGGTCTGGGCTCCAAGGTGAATATCAATGGCGCGACCGAGTTCAAGAATAACGTTGCAAAGGCTGCTACTACGAAGCAACTGTATAACGGTGGAGCTATCTATGCCAATACCGACTGCGAAGTCACCATTGGTGATCTCGTCAGCGTAGCTGCCGAAGGCAACAATGCTGCAAAGGGTGTGACCTTCACCGGCAATACCGGCCGTATGGGCGGTGCTATCGCCGTGGTCGGAGCAGCCAAGCTGAATGTAATTGGCGCAACCTTCGACGGCAACTATACCAACTATGCCCACGGCGGTGCGATCTATGCCGAAACCACCGATACTGTGTTGCTGAACAGCACCTTCACCGGCAACAAAATTGATTCCGTGGCCGGTGGTTACGGCGGTGCAGTGGCCATCGACAGTAAGGATGCCAAGACTGCCAAGACTCTGACTATCGACAACTGCGTCTTCAACGGCAACAACACCGTTCGTCCTGCTGACGGCACGGCCAATGCCAACGGCGGCGCTCTGTACATTGGTCAGTACACAACGGCCAATATCACCGGAGCTACCCAGTTCAAGGACAACATTGCTTACTCCGGCAAGGGTGTCTTTAATGGCGGCGCTATCTATACCAACACCGGCTGCGTTGTCAATGTGGGCGAAGGGGTGTCCTTTACCGGCAACATGGCCAATAACGGCGGCGCTATTGGTGCTGTGGATGCAACAGCCATTAACTTGACCGGCGTGACCATGGCTTCCAACACGGCCAAGAGCAGCGCTGCTGCAGTGTACTACAACGAAAAGGTTGCTTTGAGCATCAACGGTGCTTCTGTTACCGCTGCTGCCGACGCAACTGCTACCAACTTCGTCATCCCCGCTGGCACGACCCTGCAGGTGGCTGGTAAGGTGGCTCTGGGTACCGTGACCTACACCGATGCAGATTCCATGATCAAGCTGACCGGCGCTGTGGAAGGTACCGCAACCCTGATCCCTGCCAAGTACGAGGAAGGCTTCCGGATCGTCAAGGCTGACGATGCGGCTCTGCTGGCCGGTATCAGCGCTAAGTTCGCCGTGGCTAAGGACGGCGAGACTCCTTGGGAACTGGACGACGAAGGTAAGCTGAAGAACATGGCTCCCACCGTCAAGATCGGTGAAACCGAGTACCTGACGCTGGACGAGGCCCTGAAAGCTGCCAAGAGCGGCGATGAGATCGTTCTGCTGTCCGACACCAAGGTTCAGGTTAGCTCCGAGATCCCCGCCGGCGCTACCATCAAGAACGAGGGCGGCTATGTAATCACCGTGTCTACCGGCAGAACGCTGACCGTCAATGACGGTGCACTGAAGGGTGCTACTGTCATCGGTGATGTGGTTGCCAAGGACGGCGCAGACTTGACCGGTGCAACCGTCACCGGCAACGTGACCGCAGGTGCCAATGTGGTGCTGGCTGAGGCCACCATCTCCGGCAATGTGGAAGTCGGCGCAGATGCTGACCTGAGCAAGGTCGTTGTTGGCGGCGCAGTGACGGCTGGCGACAATGCCAAGCTGGTTGAGGCTGCCGTTACCGGCACCGTAACCGCAGGTGCAAATGCAGACCTGAGCAAGGCTGTGATCGGCGGCAATGTGACCGCTGGCGATAACGCCAAGCTGAACGGCGCCAAGATCACCGGCGATGTGGCTGTTGCCAACGCTGATGTGACCGATGCTGCTGTGACCGGTAAGATCACTGTGGCTGCCAACTCCGTGCTGACCGTGGGCGGCGGCTTTACCGCCACCGAGGTTTATCTGGAGAGCGGCGCTACCGTCAATGTGACTGCGGCTCTGACGGCTGAGACCAAGGCATTCACTCTGAAGAGTGCCGTGGAGACCATCGATACCGTTCTGGTCACCGCTCCCGATGCTGCTGCTATCACGGCTGCTGTGGCTAAGATCGAAGCTGTGTTTGAGGACAGCAAGGTGGGTCTGGATGAGACCAACGGTAAGATCAAGTCCGATGTCTATGTGGCCATGATCAACGGTGTCGGGTATGAGAGCATGAAGGAAGCTGCTGCCGCTGCTGTGGACGGCGATACCATTTTGGTTCGCAAGTCTCACACTGTGGATGCTACCATCCGCGTGGAGAAGGCTATTACCATCGATGGTCAGGGCTTTACCCTGACTCGCGATGCTGACTTCAAGACCGCTATGATCTACCTGCCCGATGTGGCCGGTGCCAGCCTGGAACTGAACGATATTATCCTGGACGGCAACAAGGACAATGTGACGGCAACCGAGGGTGTGATCATCAACCGCGGTGTGCTGGAGCTGAACGATGTTACCATCCAGAACGCCAAGAGCTCTTCCTTCGGTGCTGCGATCTACAGCCATGAGCGCAATGTGGCCGGCGTGAAGCTGACCATCAACGGCGGCGCGATCAAGGACAGCGAGACTGCCAGCAGCGGTGTGATCTATGTCAACGGCGGTACGGCTGACATCAACAACACCGTCATTTCCGGCAACAAGGCTGCTATCCACGCCGGTGCTGTGTATGTGTACACCGGTGCGCTGACCATTGACGGCGCAGCATTTACCAACAACGAAGCTGCCGGTAACGGTGGCGCCATCCTGTTGGTGAACGACTACGATGCCGAGGAGAATCCCGGCTTCGTCCAGCCCACTGCCGACATCAAGAACACCACTTTCACCGGCAACAAGACGACCAACACCTACGACGATCCTACCACCGGTGCCAACGAGGCCGGTGCAACGACCTTCGGCCGCGGCGGTGCCATCTATGCCGGCACGCAGGGTGCCGTCACTCTGACCGATGTGACGGCTAAGGGCAACAGCGCTCGTCAGGGCGGTGTGATGTACACCTTCTCCAAGACCCTGACCATGACCGGCGGTACCTATGGCGGCACTGCTGACGGTGAGGCCAATACGGTTACCGATGCCGGTGGCGTGTTCATGACCGGTGACAGCACTGCTGAAATCACTATTACCAACGGCACCTATACCGGCAACAAGGCGGCCAACGGTCCTGTCTTCTACATCAGAGCCAATGATACCGTGACTGTCAATGGCGGTACCTTCTCCGGCAACACTGCTACCAAGTACGGCGGTGCCATCTACAACGCAGGTGTCCTGACCACTACCGATGCTGCTTACAGCAACAACCGTGCTACTACCCAGGGCGGTGCGTTCTACACCACCGGTACCATGACCATCAAGAGCGGTACCTTCGATAACAACGGTATTTCCGGCACCGGTTCCGGCGGTCTGATCATGCACGCAGGCGGTACCTTGACCATCAAGGACGGTACCTTCACCAACAACTTCTCCACCGATGCCGGCGGTCTGGTCCATACTGTGAACGGTAAGGGCAGTTCCATCACCGTGGATGCCGGTACCTTCACCGGAAACCATGCCAAGGGTCGCGGCGGTGTGTTCTATAACCACACCGGCAACACCTTGACCATCAATGGTGGTACCTTCTCCGGCAACTACACCGAGCTGTACTCCACTACCAGCGGTTCCACCACCACCAGCACCTACGGCGGCGGTGTCATCTGGAACAACGCCAACGGTATTGCCTACATCAAGGGCGGCACCTTCGAAGCCAACGGCTACAAGGCTGATGTGACCGCCAGAGCCAACCACCGTTTCGGCGGCGCTATCTACAATAGCGCTGGTAAGCTGTACATCGGCGAGCAGGGCGAGACCGACCACACCAAGGTCAAGTTCCTGAACAATGTCACCAAGGATAACGGCGGTGCCATCTATGCCAACGGCGCCAGCGTTGTGGAGATTTACAGCGGCACCATCTCCGGCAGCGTTGCCACGAATTATAACGGCGGTGCTATCTGGGCTGATTGCGATGTGACGATCCATAACGGTGTGTTCACCGGCAACAAGGGTGTTACCGGCGGCGTGTTCTTCCTGGATGCAGGTACCTCCAGCAACACCAACGACCTGACCATCCACAACGGTGTCTTCTCTGCCAACCAGGCAACGGGTGCCAGTGGTACCGGTGGTGTGGCAAGAATCCGCGAGTACACCAAGCTGACCGTGAACGGCGGTATCTTCGGTGGCGACAATGCTGCTGACGGTAATATTGCCAAGTACGATGGCGGCGTGTTCTACAAGGATGCCGGCACCAACGCTCTGGCTACCATCACCGTCACTAAGACCGGTGAGACACCTCTGAAGTTTGCCAACAACAAGTCTACTGGCAGCGGCCGCATGGGTGGTGTGTTTGCATCCGCCAGCACTTCTACCCTGACCCTGAATGTGACCGGTGCTGAGTTCGTCAACAACTCCTGTGCCGGCAACGGCGGTGTTGCCTATGTCCATAGCGGCACTACGGCTACCTTCACCAACTGCGCATTCACCGGCAACTACACGAACCGTGCTTCCGGCAACGTCCACGGCGGCGCTCTGTTTGTCAACAGTGCGACTACCATTAACGGCTGCTCCTTCGCCGGCAACTATGCCAGCACCGGAAGTGGTACTGCTACCGGCGGTGCTATCCGTCATCAGGCCGGTGTGCTGAACATTGATGCCAATACCACCTTCTCTACGGAGAATCCCAACCTGGCGGCCAATGTGCGCAAGGATATTTACACCAACAGTGCAGGTAACCTGCACAACAACGCCACCGGCGCTGTGATTGGCTAAGATCCAACCTAAACCCTAAACCACACAAGAGGCGGGCATCGCCCGCCTCTTGTGACCCCCTAAGCTTTTTGAAAAAGGAGATCAAATGATGAAAAAGTCTTTGACGAAACGCGTACTGGCGCTGGTACTGGCGCTGATGATGAGCCTGAGCCTGGTGGCTTGCGGCGGCGAGGGCGGCAGCTCCTCTGCTTCCGGCATTTCTCTGGCTGACATCGGAGAAGTGTCTCTGGTGAACGATACCATGGCTGAATACATGGCTGACGACATCTCCCGCACCAGCCGTTATGCCGCCGGCACTGCCGAGCTGAGCAAGCCCAAGCCCGTCAGCCTGAGCTGGACGGCCAAGGATGCCACCTCTTTTGAGGTGAAGGTGGGCGAGAAGGAAGACCTGAGCGACGCATGGGTATTTACCGCCACCGAAACTGCTCTGGATGTCTACAACCTGAAGGTGGGTACCACCTACTACTGGGCAGTCACCGCCACCAAGGCGGACGGTTCTACCGACACCAGTGCTACCGGCAGCTTCAAGACCGCTGCCGATATGCCCCGCACCATTGACTGCGACGGTATCACCAACATGCGCGATCTGGGCGGCTGGACCACCGAGGACGGCAAGGTCGTCAAGCAGGGCCTGCTGTACCGTAGCGGCCGCCTGAACTCCAACAAGACCGAGGTCGTGACCCCTGAGATCACCGCTGCCGGTCTGGAAGTGATGGCACAGCTGGGCATCAAGACCGAACTGGATCTGCGTGAGGCGGAAAACAATGAGATCGGCAGCCTGACCGAGAGCCTGATCGCGGGTGCCAAGTATGTGAATATCCCCATGATCGGCGAGCTGAACAAGACCCGCAGCAACAACGATGCACAGATGCTGCAGGTATTTGAGCTGCTGGGTGACAAGAGTAATTATCCTGTGGTGTATCACTGCAGCATCGGCACCGACCGCACCGGCTACCTCAGCTATGTGATCAACGCTCTGCTGGGTGTGCCCGAAGAGAGCCTGCAGCGCGACTACCTGCTGAGCAACTTCGGCAACATCGGCGGCTCGCGCAAGATTGCTCGCATCCAGAACGACTACATCAACTACATCAATGACTTCGAGGGTGCTAACCTGGCGGAGAAGACCGAAAACTTCCTGCTGGGTCTGGGCGTCAAACAGGAGCAGATCGATACGGTCCGCGAGGTCATGCTGGGCTGATTCAATTTGTCCCCTCTTAGTAAATTTGCCATAAACAGCACAAGGCGCTGCCCCACGGGGCAGCGCCTTGTGCTATATTCTATGCTTTTATTTATTGCGGCTGAAGAACCAGTTCAAAAAGGCGGTGACGGCGATGATCGCGCCCATCACGATGAGGATGCACAGCATGCCCATGCCCATATAATACAGGTTATCCACAAAAGCCATAGGATTGATGGTCATATTGGTTTCCTCCTATCACATAAAGAACTTCAGGATCAGACCGCCGGCGATGACCGAGGCGATCTGGCCGGAGACGTTAACGCCGATGGAGTGCATCAGCAGGAAGTTCTGGGGATCCTCCTGCAGGCCCATCTTGTGCACGATGCGGCCGGACATGGGGAAGGCGGAGATACCTGCAGCACCGATCATGGGGTTGATTTTCGTCTTGAGGAACAGGTTGAGGAGCTTGGCAAACAGCACACCGCCGGCGGTGTCAAAGATAAATGCCACCAGACCCAGGCCCAAAATCAGCAGGGTTTCCTTGCGCAGGAAGTTCTCCGCCTGCATCTGGGAGGCGATGGTGATGCCAAGGAAGATGGTGATCAGGTTGGCCAGAACTTTCTGCGCCGTTTCGGACAGAGAGTTCAGCACGCCGCACTCACGGATCAGGTTGCCGAACATCAAGAAGCCGATCAGGGACACGGAGGCCGGGGCGATCAGACCGGTGATCACGGTGATGATGATGGGGAAGAGGATCTTGGTGATCTTCTTGACTTCCTTAGGCTGATAGGGCATGCGGATCATGCGCTCTTTTTTGGTGGTCAGCAGCTTGATGATGGGCGGCTGAATGATGGGCACCAGCGCCATATAGGAATAGGCGGCCACCATAATAGCGCCCAGATACTGGCTGCCCAGTTTCAAGGCCACAACGATGGAGGTGGGGCCGTCGGCAGCGCCAATGATGGCAATGGATGCGGCATCGTTGATATCAAAGAACACAGAGGCCAGACACAGTGTGAAGAAAATGCCGAATTGAGCCGCTGCGCCGAAGATCATCAGCTTGGGATTGGTCAGCAGCGGGCCAAAGTCAATCATAGCGCCGATGCCGATGAACAAAATCAGGGGAAACAACTCGTTGGAGATACCGGCTTCAAACAGCACGCTCAGCGCGCCGTGTTCGGCCACGCCGTCCACGATCTGGGTAACGGCACCGGAATTGGGCAGGTTGACCATGATAGCGCCAAAACCAATGGGCAGCAGAAGCGTGGGCTCCATATCCTTGGCGATGGCCAGATAGATCAGCAGACCGCCGATGGCCCACATGACCATTTGCTGCCAGGTAAGATCCAGCAGGTTTTCGTACAGAATTTCCATAAACACTCTCCTTAAAATATAAAAAGACTCCTATTGCGTATAGCAATAAGAGTCTCGCTATTTCAGACACGGGCGGGCTTTCGCCGTTTTGACGCTGCGTGTCGCGCTGTCGCGCCAGCTACTCCCTCTTAAATCGGGCGGAGGTCATTATATCACAGTGGGATGGAAAAACAAGGACAAAAACCAACGAAAAAAGAAGAAAGAGTGGTGGAAAATTCCACCACTCTTTCCATATAACGACAATTATTTTCGGCCTTGTTTGATAAAACAGGCGGTGGCACCAGTCAAAGTGCAAACCGTCAGCCACAGGGCACTGAAATCAAAGGTGGCCAAAAACGCCAACAGGCAGAAAAGACCAATCAGACATAATACTGCGCCCAAAACGATGAGCACCGTGCGCAGCAGTTTGCCCACTGGTTTGACAGGGTCGGTGCGGAACTGGGGCAGTTTGTGCAGACAGAGGGCTGCGCCCGAGGTGGAGGCGACCCACACGGTGGAGTATTCGGTATCCCATCCGTCGAAGAACAGAAGACCACAGAGGACGGAGGCAATAATGCAGAAAACGGCCATAACGGTGTAAGCAATGCGGTTGGAGCGCTTATCGGTGGTCAGACGCTTGATAGCATCATCACAGTTAATGCCGCCTTTGGCAGCTTTGCGATAATACTCCAGTGCCAGCGGTTCGTTCTTTTCGCATCCATCACCTTTTTCCAAATGGATGGCCAGATTTTTGCATGCCTGCGCCATGCCTTTATCGGCAGCTTTGCGATACCAATAGACTGCTTTTTTGACATCTTTCTCGCAGCCGTGGCCCTTTTCGTACATGAATCCCAGATTATTGCAGCCGGTCTCGTCGCCATTTTCGGCGCTCTTGAGATAATACCGGAAGGCTTGGGCCGAGTCTCTCTCAATTCCCAGACCCTTTTCCAGACAGTAACCGGCCTGGCATTGCGCGCCGGCGTGACCCTGTTCGGCTGCTTTGCGGTACAGGCTAAAGGCCTGCTCGTAGTCTTTATCGACACCGCGGCCGGAGAAGTACATGTTGGCCAGGAAGTACTGGCACTCCTCGTCACCTTGCTGTGCACCGCGGCGGTACAGGTCTGCAGCCGCTGCCTCATCCTCATCCACAACTTTGCCGTGTTCGTAACACAAACCGAGAGCGCGCAGCCCGTCGGGATACTCCTGCGCTGCGGACAGTTCATACAGACGCACTGCCCGCTCCATGTCTTTTTCGATGCCGCGACCACGCTCGCAGCACACGCCCAGCAGATGCTGGGCACGGGCGTAGTTCTGCTCTGCAGACTTTTCGTACCAGTAAACCGCTTTTTCGAAGCTTTGCGTTGTGCCGCGGCCGGTGCGGTACATCCAGCCCAGATTGCACTGCGCCTCGGCAAGTCCCATCTGTGCGGCCTGCTCATAATAGGCAACGGCTTGTGCTAAGTCGCATGTGACACCGCGACCCAACTCATAGCAAAGACCCAGACGGTTGATAGAGGCGGCATTCTCGTGCTCTGCACCGCGACGAAACCACATGACGGCTTTTTCATCGTCCGTGGCGATGCCGTGGCCGAAGTAATAGCAAAGGCCCATTTGATGAATGGCATCCACATAACCGGCTTCGGCGGCTTGCAGGTAATGAGTCAGGGCGATTTCTTCGTTTTCTTCCACGCCAAAACCGTTGTCGTAGCATTTGCCGAGGAAGTAACGGGCACGGGGTAATCCCAATGCCGCGGCTTCTTCAAACAGCTGCGCGGCCCGTATGTCATCGTGTGCAACACCGCTGCCGGTGTGGTACAGCACGCCCAGCGCGCAGATGGCGTCGGCATAGCCCTGCTCGGCAGATTTTTGGTACCACTCGGCGGCTGTTTCGTCGCTTTGCTCCGTGCCGCGGCCGGCTTCATAGCACAGGCCGAGAAAGAACTGGGCTCTTGCCCAATCCTGCTGTGCAGATAGCGTGAACAGGCGGAAAGCTTCGTCATCATCTTGTTCTACACCATAGCCGGAGCGATACAGCACGGCCAGATTACACTGGGCACCGGCATCGCCCTTTTCTGCGGTTTCTTGATAGAGAGAAACCGCCTTTTCCAAGTCTTCTTCTACGCCGCTGCCGGTTTCATAGCACAGGGCGACCCGCGTAGCGGCGCCCAGATGGCCTGCCTCGGCAGCACGCCGGAACAGAATAAAGGCTTTGTCAGGGTCTTCCTGCGTGCCGTGTCCATATGTATAGCACATACCCAACTGATACAGTGCCGGAGGGGAATCGGCTTCGGCAGCCTTTAAATAGCACCGGAAAGCTTCTTCGGCGTCTTCAGGAGTATCCTTGGCATCGTGGCAGCGCCCCAGCGAATACCATGCCCGGGGCAGACCCTGCGCTGCGGCACGGCGAAACAGCTCCATCGCCTTATCATCGTCATGCTCCACGCCTTTACCGGCATGATACAGTACACCGAGAGAGCAGATGCCGTCGGCATAATCCTGCCGTGCGGCTTCTTCATACAGTAAAAAGGCTTTTTTCAAATCCTGCTCTACACCATTGCCGAATTCGTAGCAAACGCCCAGCAAATGCTGTGCACGGGGCAACTGCAGTTCGGCAGCTTCGGTGAAATAGTGTACGGCGGTTTCAAAATTCTGATCTACGCCGGCACCGAAATAATACAGAGCACCGAGATTGCATTTAGCCATGGCATAGCCTTGCTCGGCAGCTTGTGTGTAAAGATCGATGGCGGTGCCCATGGATTCTTCCACTTCGATGCCGTTTTCGTAGAACACGCCCAAATCGCATTGCGCCGGGGCATAGCCGAGTTCTGCCGATTCGCGGAACAGTTCCAGTGCTTTAGCGGTATCTTTGGGCGTGCCGGTGCCGGAATTGTGGCAAACGGCCAACCAGTAAAGCCCCACAGGATCGTCGGGTGCGGTCTGACTGAACCAGTCAAAGGCCTTGACGGCATCTTTTTCGGCGCCGTTGCGGCCGTATAGGTAGTTGAGTCCCATCTGTACTTGTGCGTGACCGTCACCGCTCTCGGCGGCCAAATGGCAATCCTCCAGCTGCTCACGCTGGCGGCGCTGCTTGCTTTCCAATAGCTTCAGCATTTCCGGGGAGAAGAACACCACGTCCTGTGCACTCTCATTTGGCTGCTGATTCATATTTTTGTTCTCATCCATAGTTTTGTGCCTCCTTTCGGGGGACGGTATATTTTTGACATTATAACACTTTTTTCCCAGCGGAGCAATATTAGAGGACAAGGTTGCGAAAGGGAGGAAGAACGAAGTGTCGGATGCTTGCACTTTTGTGGTTTAGATGATACAATATACGATTAGAAGAAAATGCAAAGGAGATTTGCTTTTATGAAATTAGGTATCGGAACCCGGTGCCTGGTTTTATAAGTTAATGTTCGCCTATAAGTTCTCATAAATCCCCATATCGCAATGGTTTCTTACCCTGTACAAATCATAAAACACCATGCCATTTCATAAGGTTCAATGCCATTGTGGTGTAAAAATGGTGTAGAAGCAAAATGAAACTACCGAGAAAGAGTCAATGCAATAAGCTAATATTTAAACACTCCTGCGGTCAAAAGTCGCAGGAGTGTTTTTCTTTTCGTTCGACTGTAGATACATACTGCACGGAATACTTAGTCAACTATCAGCCCGGAGAAAACAACATACTGTTTCAGGTTTTCGATATCGGAATTAACTAGGCAGGCGAGTTTATAACTGATTCTATCGATATGGTTTGTTAAATGATTAGACATCCCGCCCCGCGTTGCGAAGGGCACGATCAAAGCAAAAGAAAAGACGGCAATACTGTTACAAAACCCATTTCTGAAGCGTCGCTACCTATTTTATGGCTGAAAAAAACGATACAGATAGAGTGCCAGCTCCAACAACATCCGATCCTCAGGATCGCTGAATCGCCTTCCGGTAATCTCCTGAATCTGCTTAAGACGATAAGCAACCGTGTTGTAATGGATATACAATTCCTCGCCCATCTTCCTTTGATTTCCAAGATGCTGGAAATATGACCCTAGCGTTTCGAGAAGTTCCGTCCCCTTTGAGAAAGAAGGATTTACCAATTCCCTCAGCACTTCCTTTATAAAAGCAATGACCTCTTGATTCGTGTCATTCGCATAGAGAAGACTCAATATCCCCAGATCATCAAACCGAAGAGCCGTGCTCTTCCGGCGTGATGCGGCGGCGCGGAGCGCGAGATCTGCTTCCTTGCTGCAGCTTATCAAGCCGGAAATGCCGACATGCGGACGACTGCATCCCACAGCGACAGACATCTCTGTATGCTCTGCCAGGTATGATTCCAGTTTGCTGCATAACAGCTTCGGTAGCTGTGAAACACTTGAGCCTGTATCGGCAGACGACAACAGCACAAGCGTGTCGCCGCCGTTTTCTATGTATCGAATGCTTTCGGCAGAGTTGCCAATGATCTCGCGTACAGCCCGAAGAAAAACCGTTCGATGAAACAGCATCCCATGCAAATTCTCGCGTTCATCCTTCCGCATCCGCACCGCAAGGATCATGTGCCGATCTGACAGGCAGAAGCCGAGAGATTTCGCCCTTTCTTGTTCCACCGCATCATCCATTAGCTGGTCGGAGAGCAGGTGAAGGAAGAAATCCCGGAAGGATCTTTCCCCATCTTGGTGTACCAGATGAAAGCGAGTTATTTCCAGAGGAATGGCGAGAAGAATCTGCTCTAACAATTCATACTGCAATTCCGGGCCGGTTCTTTCCCCGAACAGAAAGAGTGATCCAAACGCATTGCTTGCAGTTTCGATTTCATAGCGATCCGCATCCTGGAAAACTTCTTTGAAAAAAATTGGCGACTCAGGCTGCGGCCAGTGCCGGGCGTCTATCGCGCTCAAGGCCACCGCATGGCGATGATTGATGGCGTCAAGAATGAGGACACTTCTGCCCGTTATTTCCCGCACGGTACTGGCGATTTCCTCCAATGTGGCTCCTTCCGCGATGGTACGGGTAAGAAGTTCGCCCACGGCGAGGCTATTGCGAAGTGTGGCTGTTTGCCGTCGGAGTAATTCATCTGTTACCGCTTTTGTAATCTCTGAAAAGCGGATGCCCGCCGGAAGCTCAATCAACGGAAACCCCAGATGCCGCGCGGATGCAACCATGTCTGCTGGCACAGCTCCGCCGAGAAACCGATCTGGCTTGATGCATACCCCGGCAACACCCAACTCAGATAGCCGAGGCACGAAATTGCAAAGAAGCTCCGGACGGTTATACAGTGCATAGCAGTTCGTCACGACCAGCTCATTCTCTGTTACCCAGTCATCATAATCCGGTATCTCTGACAGGAACACACCACCCACAGGATGCTCCGTTCCTGTATCACTGAGAATGTGCGCATCATGGAAAACAGGCAGCTTCAGCAAGTCCGCCAAGGTTGGAAGATACACAATCTCTTTCATCGCGTCCATCGTCGATATCTCCTTGTTGTGATAAGATGATAGAAGAATACCGAAAGGATTGTGATATGTCAACATTGAATTCCGCTTTTTAATTGATATAATGTGATACAGAAACAGCGAACAGACCAAAATCAAAGGAGCGTGTAAGAATGAAGCAGGTTACTCGCACGGAAAAGCAAGGTGCCCGCGAAGAAAATCGGCGCGCTTTGATGCAGAACCGGAGCAAGGACAACAAATCACAGAATGAAAAAAAGAGCCTAAATATATCGACTATCGCATGATGTCTAAGTATTGCTAACACGAACACTCTTCTCTTTTGTTCAAAAGCGGCCAGCCTTGTACCGGCCGCTTTTGAACTGCAGTAATGTATAAATGCACCGGGCTTTTGGGCAAAGATCAATATGAAACGAAGGGGGATTCTCTTATGGAAACCACACAAAGCAAAGAACGAAATAACCCGATTGCTAAAATGGGAAATGTGCTCTTGCAATTTTCCATGAAATATATGCCGGATGCCAGCATTTTCGCGATTATACTGACCTTTCTCACCTTTTTGGCCGGCATCCTTTTTACGGATCAGGGGCCGAAGGAAATGCTGCTCAACTGGTATCAGGGCTTCTGGGAGTTGCTCGCTTTTGCCATGCAGATGACCCTGATCGTTGTGACGGGCTCTGCCGTCGCCGGTTCTCCACCGGTGAAGCGAATCATCAAGAGAATTGCCGCGATTCCTCAAAACGGCAGACAGGCGGTATGGCTTGTCACAACGGTTTCCATTGCGGTATCCTTTGTCCACTGGGGCTTGTCCCTGATTGTGGGTGCGCTGCTGGCCAAGGAGGTGGCCCGGTGCTTGTGGCAAAAACAGATCCCCTTTGAATACGGACTGCTGGCCGCCGGCGGCTACGTAGGCCAGATGACGTGGCAGGGTCTGCTCTCTTCCTCCATCGGTTTGTCCATCGCCAGCCCCGGCCATATTCTGGAAGGGGAGATGGGCGTGATCCCGATGGCGGCGTATATGGGCAACGGCATGAACCTGTTTGTCACCGTGGCGCTGCTGCTCCTGCCGCCGGTTTTCGCCATGCTGATGCATCCCAGCGGCAGCAATGTCTCCCCGCTGGACATGGAGGCGATCCAGAAGATTTCTGAGGTGGAGCGGCCGGTTGCCGGTCGCCCGGAAAACCCCACCGTTGGTGAAAGACTCAATTTCAGCCCGTTCCTTTCCGGCGCAATCGGCTTGATGGGAGCCATTTATATCATTTACGCCTTCGCGACCAAGGGCATGTCCGCGCTGGACATTAACTTTGTCAACTTCATTTTCTTCATTTTGGGCATCCTGCTCCACGGGAATATCGCCAATTATATTCGTGCGGTTGCCGATGCAGTCAGCGGCGCCACCGGCATTATCTTCCAGTTCCCGTTGTATGCCGGCATTCAGGGTATGATCAAATACTCCGGCCTTGTCACGATCCTCTCCTCGGCCATTGTGTCCATCTCCTCGCCGGCCACCTTCTATTTTTGGACGCTGCTGTCCGCGGGCATTATCAATATGTTCGTCCCCTCCGGCGGCGGACAGTGGACGGTGCAGGGCCCCATCGCCATTGCATCGGCAAAAATGATGGGTGCTGATGTGATCAAGACCAGTCTGATGGTAGGCTATGGAAATACGTGGACCAATATGTGCCAGCCCTTCTGGGCCATTGCCCTTCTGGGTATTACCGGATTGAAAGCGAAGGATATTATGGGCTATTCCACGGCCATCATGTTCTGCGGTGGCCTGATCTTTATCATTGCGAGTTTTTTGCCGGTGTAAAGGCGAAGCTCTTAATGTGTGCTGCCGCGCTGGTATAATGAGGAAGCATGATGTATTTATTCTTCCGAGTGTCGGAAATGGTATGCGGAATCTATATGAGAGAACATGCCAAAAGTATGGAATTATTCCGAATGTGGCGATCGAGTGCAATGACCGGCAATGTTTACAATACTATGTGCAGGCGAATATGGGGCTCACTTTAGGCGCATTCCGTGCGCTGGATGATCAAACACAAACGAATATATCCGCTTTGCGGGTAACAGATTTTAATGAAACCCAGTCCGTATATGTTTTCTACCATGACAATGGAGAGACTTATCGCAGCATAAAGGATTTTTGTGATTTCCTTTATACCCTAAGATATCTTTGAGTAACGCGATAGCTATTCAAACTAAGGCGCAAATAACGGGACGGCTAATTGCCGTCCCGTTTACTATGAGACCGATTCCAATATATTTTCGCTACATATATCGAAGTAAACAAGTATCTTACAACTAAGCAACGACCTAAACGCTTATGAGGCGGGATATTTGTTGTCAGTCCATATCCTATTCCGTATTAATATATAGACAGCCGCCCCCCATCCGAGTATAGCACCCGGTCCCGGTAGCTTCCCGGGAACAGGTGCCGTAGCGCTGTTGATTTTTAGACGGAAGCTCTTACTAAGTCGTGAGGCCTCCTTTTGCGGCGGCCAATTGGGCGATGTGCGCCACATGACTTGGGATGCGCATGGGAGAGCGGTTGCTGTACGCCCTCCCGGACATGCCATCGGAACAAAAGAATGTACTCCAACATGCATTCATGGATTTAGGATCTTTCGTAAACGGGCTTTGCGAACCGGAGGTGGATTTATTATAAGACCGATTCACCCAAAACGAATTTTACGGAAGGAGGTGGTGTCTATGGTGTTGATTCAGAGAACCTATTACCATAGTACCCAGCAGCATAAGACCGCATGCGCCACCTCCGGCCGCGATCTCGTTTGATTATTCGCTATGATCTGAGGATCGAGCTTTGGCGTATCAAAAGCCGAAGCGGAGCCCAGATCATAAAGAAACATTAGGAGTTTTGGTAAACCGGCATTTGGCCGAACGGGGATGGAGCCCTGCGCGGTTAGCAGAAGAATCCGGCCTTTCCAAAGCCACGATTAGTAGAATGACCAAATATAGGACAAAAGAAGAGGACAGTATCTACCGTCCTCAAGTGAATGCTATTCAAACGATTGCACTGGCCCTGCAGTTGAATAAAGAAGAATGTGAGGCGTTATTTGACGCAGCATATCCGGGATGGCGCATATGGAAAGAGGCCATTCAAGAGCAACTCACCCTATCTCAAACCAATGAGATCCTTTACGAAAAGGGATTCCCTACATTGCCAATCGAATACGATTGAATAGCATGATGCCGACACCCTGCACAGCACAGGGTGTCGGCATTTTTCTGTTTCACCGGTGAAACGACATTTGATCTTGCATGCGATAAGATAAATACACAAGTACTTGTGAGGTCTGCACACAGGCGGAAAATCGGATCTTGATATGATGAAAAACTTTGGCTGCATAGTACGAGATCCGCAGATAGGGACGCTTATCTGAATGCAAATGACATCCTTCGCAGCGAACGGCCAACGCTGCACAGAACACGAAAGAAATGAGGTAATAAAATTATGTTTAATCTTCGCAATGTCGTCATTGACGCCAATGGAACACTGGGTTCCAAGAAACTGCTTGTCGACGTGATCCCCGTATACGAGTATGTGAACGACAAGCGCACGGACAAGATCCTGGCACACCGCTATGTCATCGCCCTTCCGGAGAGAGCCTTCGAGAAGATCGGTGTCCGTATCGATGGTCCGCAGCTGATGGAGAACCCTGATGGCTATGTTGAGGTGATCTTCCACGGACTGGAGCTGGCAGCTTACGAGTCCGGCGGAAAGGTCAACATCATCGCTAAGGCCACCGGCATTTCCCAGGCTAATCCCAAACACTGACGCGAGGGTGAGGGCGACCGGGCCGGGAGAGGATAATTTCCCTCAAGGAAAGTATCTCCCGGTTTGGTGAGGCCTCACCCGCTCCCCAGGGGTTAGTATTACCCCTGGGGAGCAAGGTAGCAGTAGCAAGAAAGGAGACTTACTGTGGCAGAATACGCAAATAACACGCAGTCCAGAAAGTGGCTGCTGACCATCAACAATCCCCAAACCTGTGATCTCAATCAGGAGAAGATCATCGACATTCTGCACCTGTTTCATCCAACGTATTTCTGTATGGCGGATGAGATTGCGACCACAGGAACATACCATACGCACATCTTCCTTTACTCTACCTCGCCGATACGGTTCGCAACGGTGAAGAATCGTTTTCCTACGGCACACATTGATAAGCCAATGGGAACGGTGCTGGATAACCGTAATTATATCCGTAAGGAGGGGAAGTGGGCGGAAACAGCAAAGGCAGAAACACAAGTGGAAGGCACGTTTACCATTTGAAGACGAAATATTTTTTGCAACCGTGCATAAAAAAGGCTTTTTCACCGGCTACCACTTGGGGAGGCAAGTACAAAAAATATCTTTCCGAAATTATGGACAAAACGCCTTTTTCGTCGGCTACCACCTGGAAGCAAAAATATTTTTTGAAACTGCTTATAAAAAATGCATTCTCACCGGCTACCACTTGGAAGGTAGATTTGATTTTTGAAAAGTTTTTCAAGGAACTACTCCCCAAAACGCTGTTCTCGTCGGCTACCACTTGAGGAGGCAGTCGCAAGATATTAGAAAATTTCATCAAATATTTTTGAGAAGACCGTTGATTTTTATCTTTTGAAATTCCGAATCAGTGAAAGGTATTTCAAAAATCCATAGATAGCGGTACGCGGAAGAGGTTAGAGCAAGATTCTACCACGGTGCCAAAATTCGACTCCTGCTCATTTTCGCCCTTGTGGTGATCTTGTTGGGGAGTGCCTTCCCCAAACCCTGCCGAATGGCTACCGCCGCAAATTTTCCTCTCGCCCCGTTTGGCAATTCTGCCATCTGCGATGTTGTAGGGAGCAAGAGAAAATTTGAAAAAATTTTACTACCCACCTTGCAAAATCGCCGCCAAAAAGATGATAAGTGAAAGGAGTTTTGCCTATGCCGAAAAAGTACAACACGCCGCATCGAAGCGTTGTAGTTAAGACCCGCTTGACCGAGGAAGAACATACTGAGTTTTTGAAACGGTTGAGCCTTTATAACATGAGCCAAGCCGAGTTTATCCGGCAAGCAATCGAGGGCGCGACGATCAAACCAATCATCCGATATACGCCCGTAAACGATGAAGTGCTTGCAACACTCGGTAAGCTTATTGCCGAGTACGGCAAAATCGGCAGCAACATCAATCAGATAGCGCGGGCGCTGAATGAATGGCGAACCCCTTATCCACAGCTTGCCTCCGAGATAACGGCTGCCGCATCAGATCTTGCTGCGTTGAAATATGAGGTTTTGAAAAAGGTAGGTGAAATGAATGGCTACGTTCAAACATATCAGCTCTAAAAATGCTGATTACGGCGCAGCTGAAAAATATTTAACCTTTGCCCATGACGAGTTTTCCATGAAGCCTACGCTTGATGAAAACGGACGGCTCATACCACGCGAGGATTTCAGAATTGCCGCTTTGAATTGCGGAGAGGAGGACTTCGCGATTGCCTGTATGCGGGCTAACCTCCGCTATGGAAAAAATCAAAAACGCGAAGATGTAAAAAGTCACCATTACATCATTTCCTTTGATCCGCGGGACGGCGCAGACAACGGATTGTCTGTTGATCGTGCACAGCAGTTAGGAGAGGAATTTTGCAAAACCCATTTTCGCGGACATCAGGCACTTGTCTGCACCCACCCCGACGGCCATAACCACAGCGGCAACATCCATGTTCACATTGTGATCAATTCTCTGCGAATAGAGGAAGTCCCCCTGCTCCCATACATGGACAGGCCCGCCGATACGCGACAGGGATGTAAGCACCGGTGCACGGACGCGGCTATGGAATATTTCAAATCCGAAGTAATGGAAATGTGTCACCGCGAAAACCTCTATCAAATTGATCTGCTCCACGGTAGCGCAAACCGCGTTACCGAGCGTGAGTATTGGGCACAGAAAAAGGGGCAAGCCGCACTTGATAAACGTAATGAAGAAATTACCGCCAGAGGGTTGACACCGCGCACTACAAAATTCGAAACCGACAAGGAGCAGCTGCGGCAGAAGCTGCGGGCCGCACTTGATGCTGCCACCACCTTTGGCGAGTTCTCCGATTTGCTTTTACAGCAAGGAATAGCCGTCAAGGAGAGCCGAGGTCGATTATCTTATCTGACTCCGGACCGAACCCAGCCAATCACCGCCCGCCGTCTGGGTGATATCTTTGACCGCACCGCCGTACTTGCCCGCTTGGAACGGAACGCACAGGCCAAAAGTACCGGGAAAATTGCCCCCAAACACAACACAATTGAACGGCTTCATGGAAAGCCGAGTGCAACACAAAATGTCCGGCTACAGCGCACCGTAGATATTGAAACCAAACGAGCCGAAGGCAAGGGGATCGGATATGAGAATTGGGCAAAAACCCACAATCTCAAGCAGATGGCGAAAGCCTATCTTATTTACGAAGAATATGGCTTTTCTTCACAAGATGAACTGGACGCAGCTGTGACCGCCGCCCGGGAAAATCTGCAAAAAAGCACCGCTGAACTCAAATCCTTTGACGCGAAGATCAAGGAACGAAAAGAACTCCAGGGGTGGCTGCTGAAATATGTAAAAACGAGAGATGTGTACCGCGGTCTGAACTCCGTCGAAAAAGAAAAAGACCGTGATGCCTACAAGCAAAAACACGAAGCAGACTTCATCATCCACGAAGCCGCACTCCGATATTTCAAACAAAAGGGTATCAACAAGCTTCCTACCTATAAGGCGATACAAGCCGAAATTGAAATGCTGATCGCAGAGAAAAACGCCGCCTATAACACCTATTGCTCTGACAGAGATCGTTTCAAAGAACTGCAAACCATTCAGCAGAATTTGGCACATCTGCGAAATGAGCCTACATCAGAAAAGACCCAAAAGCAGGAACAGATTATTTAACCGCACCGCAGAAAGGAGCGCAGCCTATGCCACGAATGAGCAAAAAGAGAAAACAGGAGTGGTCATTCTTTTTAAATGACCGCAACCGCATCACCTATAACCCGCTTTGCCGCAAATGCACCCACGAATGTAAACAGAGTTTCCGAGCCGTTGTTATTGAATGTCCGCACTACTGTTCCAAGCACTCAAAAACCGGGCGCAGCACAGCGGTTTCAACTTGACAGAAGGCTGCGCGGAAGGAAGTGATGCACGATCTACTTCAAAAGAAATACCTCGCTCCCGCTGTTTATCCCCATTCCGCGATTTATGATCACCGGTGAATATTCGATCAACGCCAAGCTTCTTTATGGGCTGTTGCTCAACCGCACCATGCTTTCGCAAAAATCGGGGTGGGTATCGGAGGATGGAAATGTGTATGTGATTTACACCATCAAGCAAATGGCCGACGACCTAAACAGGAGTGAGCGAACCGTGAAAATCGCACTGAACGAACTCCAAAATGCAGGCCTAATCACTCGAATCCGACAAGGCTGGAACAGAGCAAACCGCATTTTCCTGCATTTGCCCGATGGGGTGCAGATTTCTTCACCGCCAGAGGGGAAAAGTTGCCCTATGGAAGTGCAGGAACCTTCACATTGTATAGGGCAAAAACAGCCTCCAAGTAAGACTGACCAAGAGTATAAAGATATGACTCAGAATGAAGAAGGAGAGCTACGCCGTCTGGGACAGTACCAGAATGTGTTTCTCTCCAAAAGCCAGCTATCCTCTTTAGCAAGGGACTACCCCTACCAATACGAAAAATACATCAACCGGCTGTCCTCTTATATGGAATCCAACGGTAAGCAATACACCAGCCATTATGCCACGATATGCAGATGGATCGATGAGGACAGCAGGCTCGCTAAAAACTACGATTCCGAATACACAGACAAAGGAGACTGCCTATGAATACGGATTACACAAACCCCAAAGATGGTTTGAAATACTGCGGCAAGTGCCACACCCCCAAGGAAGCCTACTTTGCAGAAGGCCATCGCTTTCATGGCCTTGACCGTCATCCGACCGATTGTAAATGTGCCGCAGAAGAAAGGGCACGGCATGAGGCTGAAATGCGGGAGTTTAACCGAATCAATCAAATCCAACTCCTACGCGCTGAAGCGTTTCGCGATATACCCGCCGCCACATGGCGTTTCGACAACGCCGCAGTTATGACGCCGCAGCTTGCCAAGGCAAAAGAATATGCAAAGAAATGGGACAGCTTCAACCGAGAGGGGATCGGGTTGCTGATGTTCGGAAATATCGGCACCGGAAAATCTTACGCAGCAGGCTGTATTGCAAACGCTTTGATCGACCAGATGATCTCCGTCCGCTACATCAGTATGTCTGACGCAGTCAATCGCATGCAGGGTAATTTTGGAGCAGACCGCGATGCCT
The DNA here is from genome assembly GCA_015067975.1 of Oscillospiraceae bacterium. Taxonomy (GTDB): domain Bacteria; phylum Bacillota; class Clostridia; order Oscillospirales; family Oscillospiraceae; genus Vescimonas. Next base: position 106,605 of record SVLK01000001.1, read on the forward strand.
ACCTGAAACAGCTTATGCGTCCCGATCTCCTGATTCTCGATGACTTGGGTGCTGAACGAAATACAAGCTACGGAAAGGAACGGGTTTTTGATGTTGTGAATCGCCGTATGCTTAGCCGAAAACCTATGATTATCACAACGAATATCGCGCTGTCTGCTATGCAGAAAGCAACCGATCTCGATGACCGACGTATTTATGACCGCGTCCTCGAGATGTGTGTCCCCGTCCTGTTCAATGGAGAAAATTTCCGAAAAGGAAATGCAGCCGAAAATCTAAAGAAAGCAGCCCGCATTCTGAATAATAACGAAAATGGAGGAAACTGAATGGTAGATGATATCTGCAAAGTCCCTATTCACCTGAAAATGACGCTGACTACCAAGGAGGCAGCAGAGTACAGCAACATCGGCATCAACAAAATCGACAGTATGCTCCGTTCTCCGAATTGTCCCTTTGTCCTCTTTGTCGGCACGAAAAAACTCGTCAAACGCAGAGAGTTTGAAGAATATATCAGCCAGAAACTCGTGATCTGATTCAGTCAGAAAAAACGCAAATACTTTGGAGGAAAATTTTTCACAACCGCTTGAGGAAAGGAGCACTCTGTGCTATCATTATGGTGTAGCAGTGTGCTCTTTTCCTCCTGCAGGAAAGGAGTTTATCAATGGGAAAGAATCTCAAAGGTAAAGACTGCGGTAAGGGTATCTACCAAAGAAAGGACGGATTATACAGCGCACGCTTTGTCGATAAGGCAGGCAAGCGACATGAAAAGTATTTCCAGACGCTTCCCGAAGCGCGCAACTGGATTGAAGAAGCGAAATACGTGGACAAGCACGATGATGTTTTTGTGGCTACCGATACAACGGTTGACCAGTGGTTTGAATTTTGGATTGAAAATATTGTTGGGGACTTAGCTCCCAATACGCTCCGCAATTACCGCGAGAGATATTTCCGCAACATTCAGCCGGTGATGGGGAAAATGCTGATCGCGAATGTAAAACCGATGCATTGCAAAAAGGTGTTCATTCAGATGGATGCAGATTATGCAGGAGCTACCATTCGCCAAGCGTACATCACCATGGGAACCATGTTCAAGGCTGCCAAGATGAACGACTTGATTGCCAAACATCCAATGGACGGCGTTCGTTTTACAAAGCCCGTTCGTGCCACAAACGATATTAAGTTTCTCACTCGCGAAGACCAGCGCACCTTTCTTGAAACAGCAAAACGCTCCCACAACTACAATCAATACGCACTTATCCTCGAAACGGGATTGCGTACCGGCGAAATGATCGGCCTGACTTGGGATGCGATTGATTTTGAGAAGCGCACGCTTACGGTGAATAAAACATTGGAGTTTCGCCATGCACAACAGTTTTGGCGTGCCGGTCCTCCAAAGACACAGCAAAGTTATCGCACCATTCCGCTGACGGATAAGGCATACGAAATCCTCAAGGGGATCTGGGATAACCGCGAGGGCAGGAAGGAATCTCCGCTGCTCTCCGAAACTCTGGAATACATTGACAGGCGAACCGGTGTTACCTCCAAGCTTGTCATGCGCGACCTTGTTTTCATCAACTGGCGCACTGGTGAACCTGCAAAAAACAGTTCTTACGATACCCACCTCTACAAGCTCTGCGACGAAGCAGGCATCAACCGTTTTTGTATGCACGCGTTACGCCATACCTACGCCACACGGGCAATCGAAAGCGGTATGCAGCCGAAGGTGCTGCAAAAATTACTGGGACACGCCAGTATTAAAACCACGATGGACCGATACGTTCATGTAACTACCGAGTCCTTGGATCAAGCTGTCAGGCAATTTCAGCTGAATGGAGTTTTCGCATAAAACTCCATATAAATCAATGCGTAAATGGCGTAAAAATGGCGTAGAAGCCAAAACGCCAAAACGCGAAAACCCTTGCAAATACAGGAAATATTAAAGGAGAATGATCATATATGAAACTTGGTATCGTGGGTCTGCCCAATGTGGGCAAGAGCACCCTTTTTAATGCCCTGACCGGCGCTAAGGCAGAGACCGGCGCTTATACCAATGCCGGCGCAAAGCCCAATATGGGCAGCGCCAAGGTGCCTGATGCCCGCTTGGACTGGCTGGCGGAGTACTACCATCCCAAGAAGTACAGTCCGGCCACCATTGATTTCGTGGACGTGGCCGGTGTGGCCAAGGGCGGCAAAGGCAACGAGGTTTTTCAGGCTATCCGTCAGACCGATGCGCTGGTGCAGGTGGTGCGCTGCTTCGACGATGAGAATATCTTTCTGGAGCCGGCTGATGCTGCCCGTGATGCCGAGACCTTCGATCTGGAAATGGTGCTGGCCGATATGGAACTGGTGGAGCGCCGCTTGGAGCGCGCCAAAAAGGCCGCCAAGAGCGGCGATAAGAAGGCTAAGCGCGAGGTGGAGATGTGCACAGGACTCATTGAACATCTTGGTGACGGAAAGCCTGCCCGTACGTTCCCTTTTACTGAGGAAGATAAGGATATTCTGATTGACGGTGGACTGATGACGGTCAAGCCTGTCATTTATGCGGCCAATCTCAGCGAGACGGATATGGCCGATTACGCAAATAACGCCAATTTCATCGCACTTAAGGAACTGGCTGAAGCACAGGGGGCCGCCGTGCTGCCTGTGGCCGCCAAGTTTGAAGAGGATATCGCTGAGATGGATGCCGAAGAGGCAGCTATGTTCATGGAGGATTTGGGCCTCACCGAAACGGGCCTTGCCCGTTTGATCACTACCAGCTACGATCTGCTGGGTTATATCTCCTTCCTGACTGCCGGCGAAGATGACGTCCACGCATGGACCATCGTCCGTGGCACCAAGGCACCTCGCGCTGCCGGTAAGATCCACTCCGACATTGAACGCGGCTTCATTCGTGCCGAAGTGATTGCCTTTGAGGACCTCAAGGCCTGCGGAACTATGGCAGCTGCCAAGGAGAAGGGGCTCTTCCGTCTGGAGGGCAAGGACTATGTGATGAAGGATGGCGATATCACCAACTTCCGTTTCAATGTGTAATGTGCAGACATAAACAGGCGTGCCGCATTGTGCGGCACGCCTGTTTATGTCAAAGCTTGGCACAAATGACAAAAATGGAGATGAACGGTGACCTTTTTCGGCAAAAACGACGGAACAAATTCAACTTGCTAAACTGCTAAAAACGTGTTATCATTGAACATTATTAGAGCACGTTGAGGTGCTTGCAGAGAGTGAGGACTCGCTATGGAAAAAAGATACAATCTGTTGACGGCCATCGCTATGGTGGTTGGTACGGTGATCGGTTCCGGCGTTTTCTTCAAGGCTGAAGTGGTTTTGAAGAATACCGGCGGCAACCTGATGATCGGTGTTCTGTCCTGGCTGATTATGGGTGTTGTGATGATCATCTGCACCTATACCTTCGGCATTGTTGCCGGTAACTATGAGGGTGCGGATGGCTTGGTGGCCTTTACCCGCGCCTCTTGCGGTAAGACATATGCCTACTATGTGGGTTGGTTTATGACGGTTGTCTACTATCCCACTTTGACCGGCGTTCTGTGCTGGCTGCCTGCCCGTTATCTGGGTGTGCTGATCGGCGGCGAAGTGTGGGGCAACCCCACCAGCGCTCCTGTCATGACGCTGAGTGTAGTGTTTATGGTGGTGACTTATGCGATGAACGCACTGGCCCCCAAACTGGCCGGTAAGTTCCAGATTTCTACCACCGCTATCAAGCTGGTGCCTCTGCTGCTGATGGCAGTTGTCGGCACGATCGTGGGCCTGACCAACGGCCAGATCACCTATAACTTCACCAACATCGTGGATCCTTCCGTGGCTCCCACTGCCGGTCTGTTCGCCGGTGTTGTGGCCCTGTCCTTCGCCTATGAGGGCTGGATCTGCGCCACCTCCATCGGCTCTGAGCTGAAGGATGCCAAGCGCAATCTGCCTCGTGCGTTGGTCATCGGTGCTATTATCGTCGTGGCTGTGTATGTTGCCTACTACATTGGCCTGGCCGGCGCTCTGGACAGCGCTGTGATGATGGAAAACGGCCAGGAAGGTGCCAAGCTGGCATTCCAGAATATCTTTGGCAAGGTTGGCGGCGCAGCGATTTTCGTGTTCGTGGTCGTCTCCTGCTGGGGCACCTGCAACGGTCTGACCATGTCCGTCTGCCGCGGCATGTATGATCTGGCTGTGGACAGCGACAGCGAGAAGCTGAAGATGTTCAAGAACATCGATCCTTCCACCGGTATGCCTACCAACTCCACTGTTGTCGGTCTGCTGGTGACCGGTCTGTGGCTGGTGTACTTCTACGGTGCCAATCTGGCACCCACCGGTTGGTTTGGCAAGTTCTGCTTCGACTCTTCCGAGCTGCCCATCATTACCCTGTACCTGCTGTACATCCCCATCTTCCTGAAGCTGATGAAGCTGAAGAACCTGAGTGGCTTTAACCGCGTTGTGATGCCTGTTTTGGCCACCGTGAGCAGCTTGTTCATGTGCTTTGCCTGCATCTACACCTACCGCATGAAGGTGGTCTTCTATCTGATCGTCTTCGCTGTGATCATGTTGCTGGGCGCTCTGCTGAAAGGCAAGAAGGACTGAAACAACTAAAACCCCTAAAGGACGCAGGTGTCACCTGCGTCCTTTTTCTTGCCAAAGGATAGGGAAGAAGGTATACTGAGAAAAAATGCAGAAATGAGGAACTGACGTGAAATATAAGATGGTTTTATTCGACATGGACGGCACTCTGCTCGATACACTGGATGATTTGCGCGACGGTGTGAATCTGGTGCTGCAGCGCCGAGGATACCCTCTGCGCACGACGGAGGAAATTTGCGCTTTTGTAGGCAACGGCGCGCGGCAGCTGATTCGGCTGGCGCTGCCGGAGGGCACGGAAGAGACAGAAGTGGAGTCGGTGCTGGAGGAGTACCGGGAATGGTACAAGGTGAACTACTGCACAAAAACACGGCCCTATGCCGGCGTGGAAGCGATTTTGTCCTCATTGCAGGCGCAGGGCATAAAAGCAGCGGTGGTTTCCAATAAGCCGGATGCCACTACAAAAAAACTGGCGGAGCAGTTTTTTCCCGGTCTGCCGGCCTTTGGACAGAGGGATGACATCCCCAAGAAACCGGCACCGGACATGGTATGGAACGCGCTGCAAGTGTTGGGAGGGACAGCACAGGAAGCGGTCTATGTAGGCGACAGTGAAGTGGACGTAGAAACAGCCCGCAACGCGAAGCTGCCGCTGATTGCGGTCAGCTGGGGGTTTCGTACCAAAGAGCAACTGCAAGCGGCCGGTGCACAGACCATTGTGGACACAGCGGAGGAATTGCTGGCGACGCTGTGAGGGTGCATTGGCGTGCAACATGAAGTTTCCTGTCCCTGAAGGGGAAATGCAACCTGAAGTTGCTGGACTTGGAGGGGGAATACGGTAAAATGAAGGTGGAGGACTGCCGGAAGTGAGGAGGAAACACCATGCGAATCAATGCCTGCGGAAAAGACTGTACCGTCTGCGGTGAATATATGGCGCAGAAATGCACCGGCTGCGGTGAAGAGACCACGGCACTGTGCACCATCGCTTGCTGTGCCGAAAAGAAGTGTTTTGACAAATGCACCGAATGCTGGAAAAAGGATGACTGCAAAAAACTGCCACAGAAGGACAAAATGCCCATTTTGCGCCGGGAGAATCTGCGCTATGCCGCGGAGCGCCACGTATGGGCACAGCAGAACGCAAAGCCACTGCGCCTTTGTCTGACGGTATTGGCGGCACTGGCGATGCTGCGTGGTGTTGCCTTGCTGCTCTCGCTGCCCGTTGAGGCTCTGCTGCCAATCGGTGCGCAGGTGCCGCCCCATCTTGTTGCGCCGCAAACGAAGCTGGCAGTTGCTGTGTGTCATGTGGTGTACGGTGTGGTGCTTTTGATGCTGAGCCGCCTGCAGGAAAAATACCGCTTCGCTGGCATCTGCATTATGTTCTCTGGCGTGGTAATGGTGGTTCAGGCGTATTTGAAGCAGGGGGAAGCTTTATCGCTGGCAGTGTCGGTAGTATATCTGCTTCTCTGTTTTGTCGGCGAGTATTATGAGTGTGCTGCCCACGCCGACACGGCACTGGGGATTGACCGTGCTGTTGCGGAAAATTGGGGACACATCTGGAAATGGATCGTGGGCGGTCAGGTGGTTTTGATGGCCGCATACCCGCTGCTCTTTTACGCGCTGCCGTTAGCTGCGATGATTATGATAGGGTTACTGATCGCACTGCCCCGTATCTACAGGCGCAAGATCCTCCGGATCTGGCAGATGGCGCAGACGCTGTGAGGGAAAGAGACACCGGGAGGCATCCAAAAGCGTTGACATTTGCGCAAAAGCGTGCTATATTGAACTGTAATCTATGAAAAGGCATGGATAGGGACGCCGGCTGACGGAACTTTGCAGAGAGTGGCTCATTTTGGTGCAAGAGCCATAAAGGGAAGCAGATGCGGTACCGCCCTTGAGCCGCCCACCGAACGTCATGAATCAGTAGGCTGGGACGGGTTTCTCCCGTTACAGAGAGCACGAGCGACAGCATTTTGCTGTAAGCAGGGTGGAACCGTGGAGTTTTACTTCACCCCTGAATTTCTCAGGGGTGAAGTTTTCTTTTTGCCCCGAAACAATGAAAGGAGATCATTCCCATGGCTGACGAAAACATCTACACTTTTGAAAACGAGGAATACCGCAAGACGTACTGGCATACCTGCTCCCACGTGCTGGCGCAGGCCATGAAGCGTCTGCACCCCGAGGTCAAGCTGGCCATCGGTCCCAGCATTGACAACGGCTTTTACTATGACTTTGACACTGCTGAGCCTTTCTCCGAGACCCAACTGGCTGAGCTGGAAGCCGAGATGCGCAAAATCTGCAAGGAAAAGCTGAAGCTGGAGCGTTTTGAACTGCCCCGCACCGAGGCCATCAAGTTTATGGAAGATCTGGGCGAGCCCTACAAGGTGGAACTGATCAACGATCTGCCCGAGGATGCTATTATCAGCTTCTACAAGCAGGGTGAGTTTACCGACCTGTGCGCCGGTCCTCATTTGGACTCCACCGGCCGCATCAAGGGCAATGCCATCAAGCTGACTGCCTGCAACGCCGCCTACTGGCGCGGTGATTCTAACCGCCAGACACTGCAGCGTATTTACGGCGTAGCCTTCCCCAAGAAGGATGAGCTGGATGAGTATCTTGCCCGTATCGAAGAGGCCAAGAAGCGCGACCACCGCAAGCTGGGCAAGGAACTGGGCCTGTTCATGCTGCGCGACGAAGGCCCCGGATTCCCCTTCTTCCTGCCCAAGGGCATGGTGCTGCGCAACACGCTGATCGACTATTGGCGTCAGGTGCATAAGCGCTATGGCTATGTGGAGTGCTCCACTCCCATGATGATGAACCGTCAGCTGTGGGAGCGCAGCGGCCACTGGGGTCACTACAAGAACAATATGTATACCACTGTCATCGACGATGTGGACTTTGCCATTAAGCCCATGAACTGCCCCGGCGGTATGCTGGTATATTCCAGTGAGCCTCACTCCTACCGCGACCTGCCTCTGCGCGTGGGTGAACTGGGTCTGGTGCATCGCCACGAGCTGTCCGGTGCGCTGCACGGCCTGTTCCGTGTGCGCTGCTTCACGCAGGATGATGCCCATATCTTCATGACCTGGGATCAGATGAAGGATGAGATTAAGAACGTGGTGAAGCTGTTCGACGAGGTGTACTCCGTCTTTGGCCTGAGCTATCAGATCGAAGTGTCCACTATGCCCGAGGATCACATGGGCGATGAAAAGGACTGGGATTTCGCTACCGAGACGCTGAAGACCGCCGTGGAAGAGATGGGCAAGAGCTACGTCATCAACGAGGGCGACGGCGCTTTCTATGGTCCCAAGCTGGACTTCCATCTGGCCGACTCTCTGGGCCGCACCTGGCAGTGCGGTACGATCCAGCTGGATATGCAGCTGCCTGAGCGCTTTGAACTGGAATATGTGGGTGAAGACGGTCAGAAGCATCGCCCCGTTATGATCCACCGCGTGGTTCTGGGTTCCATCGAGCGCTTCATCGGCGTCATCACCGAGCACTTTGCTGGCGCATTCCCCACTTGGCTGTCTCCCGTGCAGGTGAAGGTGCTGCCCGTTACCGACCGTGCCGCCGACTATGCTGGCGAAGTGGCCGCCAAGCTGGAGGCAATGGGCTTCCGCACGGAGGTGGATTACCGCAACGAGAAGATCGGCAAGAAGATCCGCGAGGGTCAGCTGGAGAAGGTGCCTTACATGGTGATCGTGGGCGACCGCGACGTGGAAAATGCCACCGTTTCTCCCCGTCACCGTGCTGATGGTGATCTGGGTGCTATGTCCTTTGAGGAATTTGCTGCTCTGCTGCGCGATGTAGTGGACAGCAAAGCTGCCAAGTAATTTTCACCAAAACCAAAAACCGCCGAAAGCAGCGCTTTCGGCGGTTTTTTCGTTTAAACGGGAGAAATGCGGGGCACACTTGCAAAAATGCAAGTCTGGAACGGATAAATTGCAAAATTTGAAGGGAAAGCTTGCAAAATGAATCGTAAATTTTTGTTATATTAAGAATTTAGATTAGTTAAATAATCACGAAATTAAAGAAAATAAAATGAAAGGTGTACAAATTAAACAAATGTGTTGCTGCGCTAAAGCGTAAATGCCGTGCATTTTTTTATGAAATACACTTGCAAAATGAAAATGAATGCGTTACAATAGCACCATCGTAAAACACGCTTCGGTAACGAAGCGAAAGAAAGGACGATTTTACTATGAAAAAGTTTTTTGCACTGATGCTGACTCTGCTGATGGTCCTGTCTCTGGTCGCCTGCGGCGGCAACAAGGACGATGAGGTCGTAAAGATGCGTTTTGTTACCGGCAGTGAAAGCGGTACCTACTACGCTTTCGGTGGTACCATTGCACAGCACGCTACCAACAATGCCGAGGGTATCGAAGTGATCGGTGTTGTGGGCGCAGGTTCTCAGGCCAACATCCAGGAACTGGAGAAGAAGGGCGCTGAGCTGGCTTTCTGCCAGTCCGACGTGATGGCTTACGCTTATGAAGGAACCAACCTGTTCAAGGATACCGGCAAGGTTGACTGCTTCTCCACCGTGGCGGCTCTCTATATGGAGCAGGTGCAGATCGTGACCTGCGACCCCAGCATCAAGACCGTGGCCGATCTGGAGGGCAAGCGTGTGTCCATCGGTGCTGCCGGCAGCGGTGTGTACTTCAACGCTCTGGATGTTCTGAGTTGCTATGGTTTGAGCGAGAGCGATATTATCCCCACCTATCAGGGCTTCGGCGATAGCGCCAACGCACTGAAGGATGGCCAGATTGACGCTGCTTTCGTGGTTTCCGGTGCTCCTACCACTGCTATCGTGGAACTGGCTACCACCAAGACTGCTTACCTGGTTTCCATCGAGGATGCCAACGTGGATAAGCTGCTGAAGGCTTCCCCCTACTACAGCAAGTCTATCATCAAGGCCGGTACCTACAATGGCCAGACCGAGGACGTGACCACTGTGGCTGTGGGCGCTGTTGTGCTGGCTCGCAACGATATTCCCGAGGATGCCATCTATGCTCTGACTGCTGACATTTTCGATAACTACACCAATCTGGTTTCCTCCCATGCCAAGTACGGTGAGCTGAGCCTGGAGTTCGCAACTTCCGTTACCTCCGTGCCTTATCACCCCGGTGCTGCCAAGTACTTCGCAGAGAAGAATATCACCGTTCCCACCGCTAAGTAAAAAGCTGAACGGGAAATTAACAGAAAATAACATCAAAGAGACTACGGCGGACGCTTGTCCGCCGTAGTCCCGCACGTTTCAAGAGAGATTTCCTCCGCATACAAGAGGATATACCCGATGGGTGTGGCCCCTTGTATACTGAGGAGTATAGATCAAGGAAAGTAAGGAGAGATCCTCATGAAGTTGTTCAAAAAGAAAGTGGAAGAAGTTCCCGTGGTAGATACCGCGGCAGCTGGCAGCGAGGAGATGACTGCCAATATCGACGCGGTGATGCGCAAGTATGACCGTGAGTCTGCTACTCGTATCTGGGAAGGTGTGCCCAAGATCGTACTGCGCTGGGTGATGGCGGTATTTTCTGTCTACTGCATTGGCATGACGCTGTTCAGTGTGGAGCTGCCCGAGACCAAGTTGGCCCGTTTCCTGGCCTTTATCATCATTCTTGGCTACATGACCTATCCGGCCAAGAAGGGCTCTATGAAAGTGAACTACGTGCCGTGGTACGACATTGTTCTGATGGTGCTGGGTGCCGGTGCATTCCTCTACTATGCTTTCAACGCCATGACCATCATCAAGCTGGCGACTCTTATTGAAGTCCATCATGTGATTATCGGCGTTGTGGGTCTACTGGCGTTGGCGGAGTTGTGCCGCCGCTGCGTGGGTATTCCCATTTTGTGCGTGGTGGGCGTGCTGCTGGTGTATACATTCTACAACCAGATGAGCTGGAACTTTGGCTTTATGAGCTTTGGCGAGAATCTCTATCAGTCCCTGCATACCATCATTTATAAGCTGTTTTACACCACCTCCGGTGTCATTGGAACGCCGGTGAACGTGTGCTATACCTATATCGTTCTGTTCATCATTTTCGGTGCATTTCTGGAGCGCACCGGTATTGCCAACTTCTTTATCTCTCTGGCCAATAAAGTGGCCGGTTGGTCTTCCGGCGGCCCTGCCAAGGTGGCGGTGATTTCCTCTGCTCTGTGCGGCATGGTGTCCGGTTCTTCCGTTGGTAACACGGTGACTACCGGCAGCGTAACCATTCCCATGATGAAGCGCACCGGCTATAAGCCCGAGTTTGCCGGCGCTGTGGAAGCTGCTGCTTCTACCGGCGGTCAGATCATGCCCCCCATCATGGGCGCAGCTGCTTTCCTGATGGCCGAGTATATGGATCTGCCCTATATGCAGGTAGCTGTCAAGGCCATCCTTCCCGCCGTTCTCTACTTTGCCGGTATCTTTATCGCAGTGCACTTGGAGGCCAAGAAACTGGGCCTGCAGGGTATCTCCAAGAGTGAACTGCCTGCTTGGGGTTCTCTGGTGAAGAAGGTTTATCTGATTATCCCGCTGGTGCTGCTGGTGTGGCTGGTGTCCTCCGGTCTGCGTACCATGCAGTTCTCCGCTGCTGTGGCTATTGCTGCTGCTATGCTGGTGGGCTTCCTGAATAAGGATGAGCGCTTGACTTTGAAAAAGATTCTGGAGGCACTGGAAGCCGGTGCCAAGGGTGCTGTTACAGTAGCTGTGGCCTGCGGTATGGCCGGCCTGATCGCCGGCTGCATCACGGTGACCGGTTTGGCATCTACCTTGATCAATGCCATAGTTACCCTCTCTGGTGACCACATTATTATCGGTTTGGTGCTGACTATGCTGTGCTGCATCGTGCTGGGTATGGGTGTCCCCACTACCGCCAACTACTGCATTATGGCTTCCACCTGCGCACCGATCCTGATTCAGCTCGGTCTGCCTGCTGTGGCTGCCCACTTCTTTGTGTTCTACTTCGGTATCGTGGCAGATATTACGCCTCCTGTGGCGCTGGCCGCTTATGCAGGTTCCGCCATTGCAAAATCCAACCCCATGAAAACAGGCTTTACTGCCACAAAGCTAGCCATCGCAGCGTTTATCGTGCCCTACATCTTTGCCTACAGCCCTGCCATGCTGTTTGAAGGCGTCACCGGGTTCTGGCCGGTGTTGCAGATTGGTATGAGTTCTGTACTGGGTATTTTCGGTATTGCTGCGGCAATGAATGGTCATCTGGTGCGCCCCATTCCGATGTTGCTGCGCCTGGTGATGGCTGTCGGCGGTCTGTGCATGATGATTCCCGGTGGCTTGACGGATGTTATCGGTTTGGTCGTGGTGGTTGCGATCATTGCATTCCAGCATGTGATGAAGAAAAAGGAAGTCCGTACAGCTTGAATTAAGTCCGAAAAAAATGCCTGCAGCTTATGCTGCAGGCATTTTTTTACTGTAAAGCCAGCTTTTCGTTGATCATTTCCGTCAAACGCTGGGCATAGAGGTAGAAACCGTACTCGTTGGGATGGAGCCGCTCATCATGAAAGAAACGCTTGTCGTGGGGAACCATGTCGAAGTCATCCAGCACATAGAACCCCCGCTTTCTGGCCAGGCGGCCGATTAGTGCACGGCACTGGCGGAAATCGCCTGCCCGGTAAGGGGAGAGGAAGTCCGAGCGCCACAGAGGGAGGATCACGAAGACCGGTGTGTTGGGATAGAGTTCTTTCAACCGGCGCATAAAAGCATCGGTATCCGGAGGGATGTCGGCGCCTTCTTTTTTGCGCCAGTCATTGGTGCCATAGGCCACGGTGATAAAGTCAAAATCTTCACCCACCCGTTCCACCACATCGGCGAAGAAGCAGGCACCGGCAATACCCTGGTTCACAATCTCGGCATCGTAATACCGACCCAAAGCGTTGGCGTAGCAGGAAGAGGGGTATCTGGCGTTGAAACCTTGCGTGATGCTGTCGCCGTGCATCAGGATGCGGCGGCGCGGCCGATAGGGACGGATGGTTGCGCCGTCAGACAGAGAAACCGAGCGCACGGCGGCGGTCACCAGAGTGGGCAGATAAGCGCGGATGCGGTTCTCTTTTCCGTCCAGGTTGAGGTGCAGCGTGTCAACGGTATCTGCCGCAAAGTGCTCGGCACCGGCATGATGCACCAGCGTGTCGTTGACCCATACATCCAGTCCGTAGAAGGGCAGATCGGTCAGCGGCACCATTTTGTGAACCGTCAGTTCAAACCAGCTTGCGTTGGTGTAGAAATCAAAACACACGCTGCTGGGGGCGCCGGTGCGGGGACCGTATTCCGCGCTTTGACGCCATGCGGCATCCACCTGTGTGGGAGTAAAACGGTCAAAACAGAACCCGTCCTCCGTCTGGCGCACATACAGTGCGCCCAATGTAATGGAGCGGATCTGCTCCAGTGTCAGTTGCATGATGATTCTCCTCAGCGATTCAGCTTTTCATCGATCATCTGGCATAGCCGTTGGGCATATAGATCGAAACCGATGTCATTGGGGTGGAGATATCCGTCGGAAAACAGGCGGGTATCGTGGGGCAGCAGGTCATAGTCGTCCAGCGCATGGAATCCATGGGCAGTAGCCAAGCGACCGATCAGTGCACGGCACTCCATAAAGTCACCGGCACAGAACTCGCCGTCGTTGATATCGGTGCGCCAGATGGGCAAAATGACAAAGACGGGCAGATGACCGTAGATCGTCTGCAGCCGGGCGAAGAAACCGGCGGTATCAGCAGAGATCTGTGCCATGGTTTTGCCGCGCCAGTCGTTGGTGCCGTAGGCCACCACGACAAAATCAAATTCGCCCACATACTGCAGCACTTCCGGATTGAAACAGGCAGCGCCCACGGCCTGATTGAGGATCTCGGCATCGTAGTACCGTGCCAGCCGGTTGGCGTAGTTGCAGGAGGAAAACAGGGCGTCGTAGCCTTGGGTGATACTGTCGCCGTGGAACAGAATGCGCTTGCCGGCCCGGTAGGGCATGACGGTGGCACCTTCAGCCAGAGTAACGGCGGAAACCGTCACATCGGTCAGCAGCGGCAGAAAGATCTGCACGCGGTGCATCCCCTCCGGTAGCGTCAGGCAGAAGCTGCCATTCGGCTGGACAACGCAGTCCATGGTGCCGCTATGCAGCATCAACACACCGTCCACCAGCACGTCAAAATAGGAGAACGTACGGGCGGAGGAAAGTTTGGTGTTGCACCAGCGCATTGCCAAAAGGGAGGAATCGGTGTAGAAATCCAGCCGGATGCCGCTGGTGCAGGCAATTTTCAGCAGAAACTCGGGGTTGGCTGCGCCAAAAGCTTCCACCTGTACAGGCAGCGCACGGAAGAAGTGAAATCCGTCAGCATCTTCACGGATGTCCAGTGCACCCATGGTAATGCTCTGGATTTGGGGAAGTGTTAGATCCACCATAGGGATCAATAACCGTAGATCATGTCGCGGCTGATCTCGTCGATGCTGTGTGCACCGCACATAGTCATGGTATCGGCCAGCTCGGCCTTCAGCTTATCCACGTACACCTGCACGCCCTCGGCGCCGCCGCCGTAAATCATGTTCACAAAGGGACGGCCGATCAGCACGCCGTCAGCACCCAGTGCCAGAGCCTTGAACACGTCCATACCGCTGCGGATGCCGCCGTCCACCAGAACGGTCATCTTGCCGCCCACGGCATCAACGATGGCGGGCAGAACCTCAGCGGTGGAGGGACACTGATCCAGTACGCGGCCGCCGTGGTTGGAAACCACGATGGCGCTGGCGCCGGCCTCCAGAGCCTTCAGCGCACCCTTAACGGTCATGATGCCCTTGAGAATGAAGGGCACTTCGGCGATCTTGGCAATCTCAGCCAGCTCTTCCACGGTCTTGCTGCCGGCGGGAGGTGTCATGTTCTTCAGGAAGGGCAACCCTGCACCGTCAATATCCATGGCGATGGCGAAAGGTCCGGCGGGCTTTACCAGATTCATCTTCTCGCGCACGATGTCGATATTCCAGGGCTTGATGGTGGGTACGCCGCAGCCACCGGCATTGGTCAGAGCTTTGGCGGTAGCCTGGATCACGGCGGGGTTCACACCGTCGCCGGTGAAGGCGGCAATGCCGGCCTTGGCGCAGGCGGAAACCAGAATATCGTTATACTCCAGATCATTATACTTGTCGCCATAGTGCATCTGCAGAGCGCCCACAGGAGCGGCAAATACAGGCAGTGCGAACTGGCGGCCAAAGAGGGTTACAGAGGTGTCCACATCCTTGTTTTCGCAGATGGTGTCCATGTTGACACACAGCTCCTGCCACTTCTGATAGTTGCGGATAGCGCCGGTACCCAGACCCTTGGCACCGGGGCCGGGGACGGAATTTTTGCAAGCCATACCGTTGCAGATGGGACAAGCTTTGCAGTACGGACCCATGTTGCCGCGGGCCTGCTGCAGAATTTCCTGATAAGTCATGAGAAAGTCCTCCTCGTTGTCATTGTATGTTTATTCTACCTGTTGACGTACGACAATGCAACTGTTTTCGCATTTTTTAGTGAAAAAGGCGGGGAAGGATATTAACTTTCAGTGATGCAAAGAGAAAGAAAAGGTGTTTATAGGATAAAGCTTTTTTCTTGCTGCCAAAGGTGGATTATGCTATGATGAAAAAAATACACCGAGGAGGGATTTTATGCATATTTCCTGGTTGGGACATGCCTGTTTTGTGGTGGAATCGGCGGGATATCAGCTGCTGCTGGACCCGTACAGTGAGGTGCCGGGCTGCCGGAATGTTGCTGTGACGGTGGACGGTGTACTGTGCAGCCACGATCATTTTGACCATGCCTATTGTCAGGAGCTGACACTGCGGCAGGGGAAGGAGAATCCCTTCTGTGTGTCTGTTGTGGATACGTTCCATGATGACCAGCAGGGCAGCTTGCGCGGAACGAATAAGATCCACAAGCTGACGGCAGAGGGCTTAAGCGTGGTACATCTGGGGGATTTGGGGCATCCTCTCAGCGATGCACAAGCGGAGAGCTTGCGCGGATGTGACGTGTTAATGATCCCGGTGGGCGGTTTCTTTACCATTGATGCTGCCTTGGCGGCGGAGACCGTGGCACAGCTGCAGCCGCGCATCGTGATTCCCATGCATTACCGCGGTGAAGGTTTTGGATTCGACCCGATCGACACGGTAGAGCCTTTCCTTGCGCGTTTTGCACCGGAGCAGGTGCAGCGCTTGGAAAGCAGTGAACTGGAAGTGACGGCTGAAACACCGGCTCAGGTAGCAGTTCTGGCATTTCCTGCATAAAGACAGATGCTTCTGCGTAAACTCTTCGTAGTGAAAATTGCGCGGAGGAAAAAATGCGATGACGGATCATGGGTGGAAGAAGTGGGAAGTAATCGGCCTTCTTCTGGTGCTGGCAGCGGGAAACCTGCTGCACTTTGTGTATGAATGGAGCGGCAAAAATCCGATTGCAGCAGCCGTTTCCGGCGTCAATGAATCCCCTTGGGAACACATGAAACTGCTGGCGGTACCATGGATCGTCTGGAGCTTGGTGGAATTCATCGTGCTGCGGCGCAGCCGCCTTCCGGTGCTGGCCGCCCGGGCAGCAGGTTTACTGATAGGTGTGGCGGCAATCCCGTTACTCTACTACGGCTATACCGGTGTGACAGGGCAGAATATTTCGCTGGTCAATATTGTGATTTTTCAGCTGGCTGTGCTGGCAGCCTTCGGCGTCAGCTGGCTTGTGCTGGACCGGCGGTGGTTCTGCGGCCTGTTTTGGCAGATTTTGGGTGGCACAGTATTGGCAGGAGCGCTGGCGCTGTTTGTGTGGTGGACGTACCAACCGCCGCAGCTGCCGGTATTTACCGATCCGGTGACGCAGCAACGCGGCATGGCAGAATGAAACGAAAAACGGTGCGGAGCGTGGCTTCGCACCGTTGCTTTTTCTTGACCGACAGGCATGCATCTAGTATAATACAACATAATAAAAGCAAACTGTGTAGTCAGAAACAGGAGGCGGATATATGAAAAAAATTGTGCATAAATCGGCGGCGCCGCTATACGCCGCGGCGGTTGTATGGGTGCTGTATGCGCTGCTGTTTCCGCTGCATCGGTTGGGGCACTTTCTGGTGGTGATCGCGGCCTCGGCTGTGGTGTATTTCATTGCCAAGGCACTGTGCCCCGATGTTGTGGAGGAAGTGAAGGAAGAGGAGAAACCGCAGTCCACCGGGAACGCAGAACTGGATAAGATGCTCAATGACGGTAAAATGGCCATCAGCGAGATGAAACGGCTGGATGACAACATTCAGGACGAGACCATCTCCGAGCAGATCCGGAAGCTGGAATCTCTCAGCGGGAAAATCTTTGCGCAGGTGCAGCAAGACCCCAAGAAGCTGCCCCAGATCCGCAAGTTCATGAATTATTACTTGCCCACTACCCTTAAGCTGCTCAATGCTTACGACCGTATGAGTGCGCAGGGAGTGTCCGGTGAGAACATCAGCGGCACCATGAACCGGGTGGAAAAGATGATGGAGACCATCGTGCAGGCCTTTGAAAAGCAGCTGGACAGCCTGTTCGGCGCAGAGGCACTGGATATTTCTACCGATATTACGGTGCTGGATAACATGATGGCCCGGGAGGGTCTGGTGGAGGATGCCATCCATCGCACCCAGACAAAAGAAGAAACAGACGAAGAAGACCTCTCCGGTGGAATCCAACTGGAGCTTTAACGAAAAATAATTTGAAAGTGAGGAAACGAAAATGACCGACAAGATCCCTGAACTGACTTTGGAGACTGCTGCTGCAGAAGCGATCCCCACTTTGACGTTGACTCCGGATGCTCCGGAAGTCCCGGAAGCTCCTGTTGTGGAGGAGAAGAAAATCGAGCCGGTGGAGATGGACGAAAAGCTGCTGAACGAGGAAGAGCGCAAGGCTGTGGAGGAATTCTCCAAAAAGATCGATGTGCGTGATACCAATATGATCCTGCAGTACGGCGCAGCTGCGCAGAAGAGCGTGGCCAGCTTCAGCGAGAATGCGCTGAACAATGTGCGCAGCAAGGATCTGGGCGAGATCGGCGAAGATTTGAGCCAGCTGGTGGTGGAGCTGAAGGGCTTTGGTGCCACGGAGGAAAAGAAGGGTTTTATGGGCCTTTTCAAGAAGGCCGGTAACCGTCTGGAAATGATGAAAGCCCAGTACAGCAAGGTAGAAGCCAATGTGGACAAGATCGCCCAGTCTTTGGAGCAGCATCAGATCACGCTGCTCAAGGACGTGGCTATGTTTGACCAGATGTATGAGCTGAACCTGAAATACTACAAGGAACTGACCATGTACATTCTGGCCGGCAAGAAGCGTCTGGCAGAAGTGCGGGCCACCGAGGTGGAAGAGCTGCGCAAGAAGGCAGAGGAGAGCGGCTTGGCTGAGGATGCACAGGCCTATAACGATCTGGTGAATCTGTGCAACCGCTTTGAAAAGAAGCTGCACGATCTGGAACTGACCCGCATGGTATCTGTCCAGATGGGCCCTCAAACCCGCCTGCTGCAGAACAACGACACGCTGATGATCGAGAAGATCCAGTCCTCTTTGGTGAATACCATCCCGCTGTGGAAGAGCCAGATGGTGCTGGCACTGGGCATGGAGCACAGCCGTCAGGCGACCGCTGCACAGAGCGCTGTCACCGAGATGACCAACGAGCTGCTGAAGAAGAACGCCGAGGCGCTGAAGATGGGCACCATTGCCACTGCCAAGGAAGCAGAGCGCAGCATCGTGGATATCGAAACGCTGCAGCACACCAACCAGCAGTTGATTGCTACGCTGGATGAAGTGCTGGTGATTCAGCAGGAGGGTGCTGCCAAGCGCAAGAGCGCCGAGGCAGAACTGGGCCGCATTGAGGGCGAACTGAAGGCCAAGCTGCTGGAGCTGCGCGGCTAAAATCTGTTACGGAGGAACATGACTCCGGAGAAACCTCCTTGAAAGGAGAAGAACGATGAAATTTTTTCAAAAACGCGGTGTTGCACTGGTGGTGCTGATCCTTGCGATTCTGGGATCCAGTGTATACGGTATCAGCAAAAAGCCGGCAGAGCCGACGAAACTGTTGGACGTAGAATATCGCACATGGATCTGCGATGAGGCTAATCTGCTGTCTGGCGACACGGAAAAGTTGATCGAGGACTATAACGATAGCTGGGATGCCAAGTACTATGCAGTGGTGGCGGTGGCCACGGTGGATACGCTGACCGGCTGGGAAGCGGAAGACTACGCTTTTGCTTTGGGCGAAAAGTGGGGCCTGGGCCCCAACGATATGGTACTGCTGCTCGTGGAGGACAGCCACTACTATGTGGCGCTGGGCGAGAGTGCCAACTATGCCATGATGGATACGCAGCAGCAGAAGCTGCAAACTGCCATTGAAAAGGATTACTATGACGGTGACTTTGATGCGGCAGTAACGGCGTTTTTCCGTCAGGCCGATGTGTTTTACGCACAGGCGGTCAGCAGCCTGAACAGCGGCAGTGATGCCAATTGGGACAGCGGCTATGCCGGCGGCGGAAGCAGTGATGTGAATCTCTTTGGCGTAGTGATGCTGATCGTGGCCATTTTTGTGGTTTGGATGCTGCTGGACCGCGTGCGCTACACCCGCTATCGCCGTCGCGTGATCGTGACGCCGGGCATTCCCTATTATCCCGTATTCTGGGGCAGACCGCGCCGCCCTGTGCCTCCCAGACGTCCTGCACCGCCTCCACCCAGACCGCCTGCAGGCGGCGGATACCGTCCGCCCCGCAATACTCCGCCTCGCAGCACGCCCAACCGCAGCAACAGTTTCGGTGGTGGAAGCCGAAATAGCTTTGGTGGCAGCAGCCGTAGCAGTTCTTCCAGAAGCAGCTTCGGCGGCAGCAACCGTGGCGGATTTGGTGGCGGCAGCCGCAGTAGTGGCGGTTCCCGCGGTGGTTTCGGTGGTGGCTCCCGTGGCGGTTTCGGCGGTGGAAGACGCTGAATGATTCGTAATAAAAAAGAGACAGCCTTACAAGGCTGTCTCTTTTTTATGTAGATTATCAAATTTCCGCAAAATCGAACACATACCGGTCGGCGGTAGCCTGCATTTTCTCCTTGTCGCTGTCAGAGGATTTATCGTAGATGCCCACGGTCTGCATGCCGGCAGCTTTTGCCGTGGAAATGGCGGTCAGGTTGTCATCCACGAAAATGCAATCTTCCACATTGACACCCAGCTGCTGTGCCGTCAGCTGATAGATGATCGTTTCGGACTTGGGATAGCCGAAGTCGTCGATAGACCAGACGTTCTCAAACAGATCCCACACACCGCGGTTGCGCAGGCAGGGGTCGAGAAATTCGTGGGGGGAGGCGGTCAGCACATGCAGATGGTGGCCTGCATTCCGCATGGCGCGCAGTGTTTCTTCCACATGGGGTTTGAGAGGAATCCGGAAAGAATACGCATCCAGCAATATCCGGTTCAGCTTGTCCAGATATTCTTCCACCGTGCCGGGGACGCCCATAGAAATGTTCAGCGCCGCGGCTCTGATGTTGCCGAGGGGGGTAATGATTTGCGTGTAGTTTTCCGGAACGGGGATTCCTGCATCCGTTAGCTGCTTGGCGTGCAGATTTGCCCAGATTTCCATGGAATCTACCAGTGTACCGTCAAAGTCGAAAATGTAAATCATAGTATATGCCCCTTCGTTCTGTGCTGCGCTAAGTATAGCACAGTTGCGCAGTGAGAACAAGACCGCCCTGTGCAATCATGCATAGGGCGGTCTTACAGGTCAGCTTTCCATGTGGCGACCCAAAAAGGCGGCTACGGTTTGTGCCAATTTGTATTCGGTTTCTCCACTGGCCTGCGGCTCGGCGGACAGGAACACGACCAGCCCCAGCACATCTCCTTCACAGAGAATAGGTGCTGCCACAGATACCGCGTATTTGTCGTGGGAGTCTGATACGAAGACGCTGCGGCTCTCTCCCTGATAGCGATAAATGCTGCGCTCGTCCATGATTTTTTCCAGTTCGGAGGAAATCTGCTTGCCCAACAGCTCCCGCTTTCCCGCGCCTGCAATGGCGATGACTGTGTCGCGGTCAGTGACAGCGGCGGTAAAATTGGTGTTACGACTAAGGGTATCACAAAACTGTGCGGCAAAATCCTCCAATCCGCCAATCAGGGAATACTTTTTGAAGATTACTTCGCCTTCGCGGGTGGTGTAAATTTCCAGCGGGTCGCCCTCACGGATGCGCATGGTGCGGCGGATCTCCTTGGGGATCACCACGCGCCCAAGATCATCGATGCGCCGTACAATTCCGGTTGCTTTCATATATGAACCTCTCCTTAATTTACAAATGACGCTGTTAGTATCTGTAAAAGGCAGGAGATTATACCGCAGGATTTACATTTTGAAATCGCAATGCTATAATAAAACAAAGGCGGTGAAAATATGAGACATCCAGAAGACCAGCATTGGTGTCCGTTACTTAATTGTAATATATATTGGGGCGGTCCTGGCGGATGTTATGAAGTACAAGAGGTTCGCGAAGATAGTATGGATATGGAACTATTGCCACAATCATTCGATATTAAACAAGCAGACAAGCATTGTGAAGATTGCCAATGGTACAATGTTTCAAAACATCAATAGAAATAACGGAGTGAAATATCACTCCGTTATTATTCTTTGTGCAAGACTATGTATCGCCCAGCGGAACCCTTCGATTGGTGTTAATGTTGTCAGCAAGGGGTCGCCCTCACGGATGCGCATGGTGCGGCGGATCTCCTTGGGGATCACTACCCGACCAAGATTATCGATGCGCCGTACAATTCCGGTTGCTTTCATATATGAATCTCTCCTTGTTTTATCTTGCCTTGTTATTGTTTGTAAGGAGAGGAGAATTATACTTGACGCCCAAAAGCAAAAAGAAAGGCTCACATCTCGTGAGCCTTTCTTTTTGTTCGTTTTTTTCGCAATTCCGGACTCACACATGCTTTTTCCACCGGACTCAACATAATCTACATCTTTGCTGATTTTTTGCAGATCGAGGATTACAAAAGGATCAAGGTCTGTGAGCGGGATCATAATAGCAGTGGTACTATCCATATAGAACTGCCTTAAAAAGCTTGATTAAAAGATTACTTCTCGGGAACCTCGGTAAGCATAGCTGCGGCAACGCACAGAGACAGGAAGACCTGCTCTTCCATGCTGGAGCGGGAGGTGATGGCCACGGGTACGCGGGTGCCGGCCAGAACGCCGCAGGCGTTGACATTGGCGGACATGGTCAGCACCTTCATCACGGTGTTGCCGGCCATAACGTTGGGCATCAGCACAGCATCAAACTCGCCGCAGAAGGGGTTGTCGTAACCCTTCAGGCGGGCAGCTTCCTTGCTGACGATCAGATCCCAGGGAATGGGGCCGACCAGTTCACAGTCGGCAATGGGTTCCATAATGTGGGAGCGCACGATGTTCTGTGCTTCCACCGTGTCGCGCATATGAAAGCTGGGCTTTTCTACCAGAGACAGAACGGCGATTTTGGGACGCTCGATGCCCAGATGGCTGAGAACATCGACGATGTTCTTGACTACCTTCTTGCGCTGACCTTCGGAGGGGTTGATCAGCACGGAAACATCGGACAGGGCCAGCACTTTTTCGTAGTAGGGAACCTTCAGCAGAGCCACTTCGCAAACCAGACCATTTGTCAGATTGTTTCTCTTGTCCAGAATGGGCATCAAAAAGTTGCGGGTGGAAGTGTTGCCGCGCACCAGAATATCACCCAAACCGTCATTGATGATAGAAACGGCACGCTTCATGTAGGGGTGATAGTCATTGTGCGGGTCGGAAACTTCGTAGTCGGCCACATCACTGATAGCATAGCTGCGCTCGAACAAACCAAGGGTTTTCAGCATAGTAATGATGCGCTCTTTGGCGCCGACAAGAATTGGCTGACAGAAACCCTGTGCCTCGGCCTCGAACACGGCCTTCATGATGTTTTCGCAGTCGGCACCGGCGACCACCATACGGGCGGGACGGTCCAGAGACTTGGCGCGCTGGATCACAAAATCAAATTCTTTTTCGTAAATATGCATACTTTTACTCTCCTTTTTGTGTATTACAGCAGGCCCAGACCGGAGTTGATCAGCAGAAACAGGGGAGCAAAGACCAGAGCCACAACGGTCATCAGCTTAATGAGGATGTTGATGGAGGGGCCGGAGGTATCCTTAAAGGGGTCGCCTACGGTGTCGCCCACCACGGCTGCGCGATGGGCTTCGCTGCCCTTGCCACCGTGATGGCCTTCTTCGATGTACTTCTTGGCGTTATCCCATGCGCCGCCTGCGTTGGACATGAACAGAGCCATCAGCACACCGGTGACCAAAGCGCCGGCCAGCAGACCGCCCAAAGCGGCAGTGCCCAGCAGACAGCCAACCACCAGAGGAGCAATCACGGACAGGATACCGGGAACCAGCATTTCGTGCAGAGCGGCCTGGGTGGAGATGGCCACGCAGGAGGTGTAGTCAGGCTTACCGGTGCCTTCCAGAATACCGGGGATGGTACGGAACTGACGGCGTACTTCCTCGATCATCTTATAGGCAGCCTTGGAAACGGAGTCCATGGTCAGTGCCGAGAAGAAGAACGGCAGCATACCGCCGATGAACAGACCGACGATGACCTTATAGTTCAGCAGATCAATGCCGGTATCAAACAGTTTGACAGCCTCTGCATAGGAGACGAACAGAGCCAGAGCAGTCAGCGCAGCGGAGCCGATGGCAAAGCCCTTACCCATAGCGGCGGTGGTGTTGCCCACGGCATCGAGACAGTCGGTGATTTTACGTATATCTTTAGGCAGACCGGACATCTCGGCAATACCGCCGGCATTGTCGGCAATGGGACCGTAAGCGTCAACGGCCACGGTGATGCCGGTGGTGGACAGCATGCCCACAGCGGCCAGTGCGATACCGTACAGACCGTCAGCCATGTAAGCGCCGATGATACCCACGGCGATCAGCAGAATAGGCACGGCGGTGGAGTGCATACCCACAGCCAGACCGGAAATCACGGTGGTAGCAGAACCGGTTTCGGACTGCTGGGCGATTTTCTTGACAAAGCGGTAGTCACCGGAGGTGTAGACTTCCGTGATGACGCCGATGAGAACGCCTACGATCAAACCAAAGATGATAGCAAACGCGGACTTCATGTTGCCGAAGAACAGCCAGCTCATAACCAAAGAGGCAACGACAACAACACCGCTGGCTACATAAGTACCGGTCTTCAGGGCCTTGTGGGGGCTGGACTTCTCATCACCCTTCACAAAGAAGGTGCCGACGATGGCGGCAGCAATGCCCACAGCGGAGAGCAGCAGGGGAAATACGACGCCGGTAAAACTGTACGTTACAGCGCCCAGCGTAATGGCAGAAACGATGGAACCAACGTAGGACTCGAAAAGGTCGGCACCCATGCCGGCCACGTCGCCTACGTTATCGCCTACGTTGTCGGCGATGGTGGCGGGGTTGCGGGGGTCATCTTCGGGGATACCGGCTTCCACCTTACCCACCAGATCGGCGCCGACGTCGGCAGCCTTGGTGTAGATGCCGCCGCCCACGCGGGCAAACAGGGCGATGGAGGAGGCACCCAGCGAGAAACCGGACAGCACGCCGGCATCGTTGGTCAGCAGGTAGACCAAGCCGCAGCCCAGCAGGCCCAGACCTACCACGCACATGCCCATCACGGCGCCGCCGGAGAAGGCGATGGACAAGGCTTTGTTCATGCCGGAATCCTTAGCGGCGGCAGCAGTTCTGACATTAGCCTTGGTGGCGACATTCATGCCGACATAGCCGGCCAGCGTGGAGAACAGTGCACCGGACAGGAAGGCAAGTGCCGTCGGCCAGCCGATACCCAGCCCGATTGCCACGAAGAGAACGGCGACGAAGACCACGAGGATCTTATATTCAGCCATCAGGAAAGCCTGTGCACCTTCGTGGATAAATGCAGCAATTTCTTTCATGCGGTCGGTACCGGCATCCTGCGTGGACACTTTGCGGGATAGATAAAACGCAAAGGCCAGCGCTGCCAGACCCAACACGGGGGCAACAATAACAAGCAGCTCCATTGTTTTAAATCCTTTCTTTTTCTATTCTGTTCCTTTTCATTTAGTAAGGCAAAACGCCAATTCTAAATTAATTCCATTTTATTACAAACCTCAGTGCATAGCAAGATATTTGTTCGAAAGTGCACAAAATTTTTACCAAACATTGTGAAATGTGAAACAATTAGTGAAGAAACATAAAAAAATTGGTGGGAAGTTTTTCCCACCAAAAATTTTTCATGCAAAACTTTTTATTTTGTTCGCCAGTTCTTCGAGAAAGCACTGCCATCCGGACCGGATTCACTTCATCTCAATGTGCCCGTCTATTGCAGCGCCCTGCTGCATGGACATGGAGGGGGTGCGAATGCTGCCGCGCAGACACGCGCTGCTTTGCAGAGCGGCGCTGCCACTGACAGTCACATCACCTTCCAAAGTGCCGCCCAAATCCAGTTGGGATGCCGTAACATTGCCGTGCAGAGCAGCGTCTTTGCTGACGGAAACCATACCCGCACTGGTAACATTACCGGTTAACGTGCCGCGCACCAGCCGGACAGAACTGGCTGCAATGTCGGAGTGCAGATCAGCGTGCAGGATCACAGCGCCATCTACATGGAGCTCTCCCTTGAATTCTCCGGCAATTTCCACATCGCCCTTGCAGCGCAATATCCCTTCAAAAACAGTCCCTTCACCGAGGCGGCTGATATTGCTTTGTTTGTTATTGTCCATTAGCGACTCCTTACTCCGGAAAAACGGATACTATATGTTTATATCATAGCAAAAAATGGAAGAAACGGGTCGACAACGTCCTAAAAGTGGGCTTTTTGCGCCTTGAAAAGCAGTGGCCGGGGGTAGCAGAGGGAAAAAGTGTGTGCTAAAATATAAGAAAAGATGGGAGGCGTGGCGATATGTACCTTGCACTATGCGATGACCAGCGGCAGGAACTGGATATGCTGCAAGAGCAGCTGGAACGCTGGCAGCAGTCGCGGCACACAGTGTTGCGCTGTAAGACATTTGACAATGCGGATGCGTTGCTGGACGCGGCTCGAAAGGAACATTTTGACCTGTATTTTTTGGACGTGCTGATGCCCGGTTTGACCGGCATGGATGCAGCACGCGAAATCCGCGAATTTGATGACGCTGCCCATATCGTATTTCTCACCTCGGCTCCCGGTTTTGCTTATGAAAGCTACGGCGTTAAGGCGCTGGACTATCTGCTCAAGCCGGTGGAAGAGGAGCGAGTGTTTGCGCTGCTGGACCGTATTTCAATGGCGGAGCATCGGCCGAAAGAGGGAATGACCATCAAGTGCGGCGCTACGGTGACGCGGATCTTGTTCTCCCAACTGGTCTATGTGGAGGTCAACAGTAAGCATCTTTACTTCCATATGGCGGACGGCCATGTGAAAGAGGTCTACGGTACGCTGCGCCAGTTTGGTCCACAGCTGCTGCAGCGGCCGGAGTTTATGCAGATCCACCGCAGCTACATTATGAATATGCTGCAGGTAGCGGAACTGTCGCCCGCCGGTGTGCGTACATTTTCCGGTGAAAATCTGCCGGTGTCGCGCCTGCTGTATACCCAGCTGCAAAAGGACTATATAAAGCTGCTGTTTGACAGCAGAGATCTACCGGAATAACAAATCAAAAAGACCGTCGCATGCGTTTTAAGCATGCGACGGTCTTTTGCTGAAACGGTTAATCCACTTCGTCCGTCAAGTTTCGCAGCCATATTCCGCTGCGATAGCGCCGGATGGCCAGCAGCAGCCGGACGAGTTGCTCAATCTGTACCAACAGGAACAATGCCGGCAGGGTGGATACGCCCAGCAGCAAAACGCTGCCAAAAGCGATGGGAATACCCAGCAGCCAGACAAGGCCACAGTCCAGAAACATCAAATAACCGGTGTCGCCGCCGGCGCGAATGGCAAAAAGAAATACTACGTTGAACAAACGTGATACAATGCGAAGGGAAAAGAGCCGAACCATCAGTATCGTGCTTTGTGCCAGTTCCTGAGAGGAGAGGGAGAACAGATTGACGGCCGGCCGTGCCAAAAGGAGCAAAAACGCGGAAAGTACCACGGATGCCACTGCGGAGATGGGCAGCAGCCAGCGTACTGTGTCTTTGGCACGCTGCAGTTCTTTCCGCCCCAGACATTCGCCCAGCAGAATGGTGCAGGCGTTGCCCATGCCAATGGCCACCACATAAGGGATCATGTGAATGGAATAGGCCACCTTGTAGGACTCCAGCGCCGTACTTCCCAGCAGGGCGAAGGCTTTGATATACATGGTATCGCCAAAGCCGAACAACATCTCGTTGGCCATAATCGGCAGCATCCGCCGCAGCATGGGGCGGATGAAGCTGAACGGCCAGTTGGCCATTTCGCGCCATGTGCCAAGGAACGGCTGATGTGTAACAATGGCGTATATGATATGCGCTGCCAAACCCAATCCTGTGGCAATCACGGTGGACAGTGCAGCACCTCGTGCTCCCAGTTCCGGCAGGCCCAACTTGCCGAAAATCAGCAGATAGTTGCCCACTGCGTTGATGACATTTACGCAAATGCCGATTACCATGGGAACCACGGTTTTTTGAATACAGCGGTACATGAAGGAAAAGGCGTTGGTCAGGCTTACGAAAAAGAATGAGTAGCAGCTGACCTGCAGATATTCCCATGCCATGCTTACCAGCGAGGTGTCCTTGCTGTAAAAAGAAAGCAGTGTAGTACAGCCTATTTGTGCCAGCAGGAAGAACAGTAACGCAGCAAAGAAATTCAGCATCATAAACAGGCCGAATGAACGCTTTAAGTTTTTCCAGTCACGAATGCCGTAAAACTGCGTGGCATATACACTGATACCGGAGTTGATGCCAAACCCGAACAAGAATAGCAGATTGCTTAGGTCACCTGCCACTGCTACGGCGCTGACATAGCCCACATAGCTGACCATCAAAGTGTCGAGGAAGCCTGCACCCTGATTCAGCAGCTGCTGAAAACAGATGGGGAGAACAATGCGGCACGCTTTTTTATAAAACTCCGGTGGTGCGAGCAGACTATGCTGCTTCATACGCTCCCTTCTTTCGTATCAAAGGATGCTATTGCCCTGCGCGTCAATGCCCACGATGGCGTAGAAATCTTCCACTTCCAGCCGACAGACGGATTCCGTGCCCAAGTCTTCGTAGCACACGGTTTCCTTGCTGCGGATGCTGTCGGCGATCAGTGCGGCTGCGCCACCAATGGTGATGAAATACACCGCGCCGTTGCGCATGATGGCCTGCCGCACCGGTTCAGTGCGCTGACCCTTGCCAATCATGCCGGCCATGCCGGCATCCAGCAGCGCCGGCGTGTAAGGATCCATACGGTAGCTGGTGGTAGGTCCGGCAGGCCCGATGGGCTGACCCGGCTTGGCCGGCGCGGGACCGACATAATAAATCAGCTGCCCGCGCAGATCCACCGGCAGTTCTTCGCCGCGCTGCATGGCCTCATACAGCCGCTTGTGGGCGGCGTCGCGACCTGTATAAACGGTGCCGCTGAGCAGCACCTCGTCACCTGCCCGCAGCGAGGCGATATCCTCGCGGCGCAGGGGAAGCTGTAAACGGATCATGTGCGTGCCTCCTTTACAGTACTACATGGCTGTGGCGATAAGCGTGACAACAGATGTTCACCGCTACCGGTAAGCCTGCAATGTGGGTGGGGAAGTATTCAATGTGCACGCCCAGTGCCGAGGTATTGCCACCCAACCCGGCAGGGCCGATGTGCAGTGTGTTGATGCATTGCATCAACTCTTTCTCCAGCGCGGCGTAACGTGCATCTTCGTTGTGGCTGCCTACCTCGCGCATCAGTGCAAATTTGGACAGCTGTGCACACTTTTCAAAAGTGCCGCCGATACCCACGCCGATCACCATGGGAGGGCAGGGGTTAGGGCCGGCATTTTTTACTGTCTGCATCACAAAATCCAGCACGCCGTCCACACCGTCGGCGGGCTTGAGCATCTTGATGGCACTCATGTTCTCACTGCCAAAACCTTTGGGGGCAAAGGTAATGTCCAGCTTGTCGCCATCGACCATCTCATAGTAGATAATGGCCGGCGTGTTGTCGCGGGTGTTGACGCGCTCGAAAAGAGGGTCATTTACCACACTCTTGCGCAGATATCCGTCGCAGTACCCTTCTGCTGTACCGCGCTGGATCGCCTCTTCCAGACTGCCGCCGACAAAACGAATGTCCTGTCCCACTTTCACACGGAAGATGGCCATGCCGGTGTCCTGACACATGGCGACCTGCCGCTCTTCGGCCAGCTGATCGTTGAGAATGATCTTGTCCAGAATGCTGCGGGACAGCGGCTTTTCCTCTGCATCGCGGCAACGCTGCAGGCACTGCATCATGGTATCGCCGATGCAGCAGTTGGCCTCTACCACCATTTGCGCCACTGCACGGCGCACAATCGTTACATCCAGTTCTCTCATGACGTGCTCCTTACCTGTTTTTGGAATTCATCAACTTGATTTTAAAGAGTTGCGGCGGCAGTGTCAATGTCTGTATGTCGACACGTGTATTTTTTATCATGGTACCGCGCCAAGTATTTGCCAAAATGCCATTCTTCTGCCGACAGATGCTTTCTTTTTTGCGCGCGGTGTGGTATTATATTGCCAACTAAACTGCGGCGGTGCGCCGCGGCATCGTGCATTATGCACAGAAGGAGGATGACCATGGCGAAACAAGCGACTTATCGTCCGGAACATCTGCACTATTTGAAAATGCTGGCCAAACAATTTCCCAATGTACAAGCCGCCAGCACGGAAATCATCAATCTGCAGGCTATTTTGAACCTGCCTAAGGGTACAGAACACTTCATCTCCGACGTACACGGCGAACATGAGGCATTCCAGCATATCCTCAACTCTGCCTCCGGCGTGGTGCGTGAAAAGCTGGATGAGCTGTTCGGTACTACCATGACCCGTATGGAGCGGGATCAGCTGGCCACGTTGATCTACTATCCTGAGGAAAAGCTGGAGGAGATCGAGCGCACTGTGCCCGATATGCGCGAGTGGTATCGCATTACCTTCCACCGTCTCATCGAAGTGTGCTGTCTGGTCAGCTCCAAATATACCCGCTCAAAAGTGCGTAAAGCCATGCCTCCGGAATATGCCTATATTATCGATGAGCTGATCCACACCCACTATGAGGACACCGACAAGCGTGACTATTACGAAAACATCATCTCCACCATTATTGATCTGGAGCGCGCAGCCAACTTTTTGGTGGAGTTGTGCGGCCTGATCAAGCGTATGGCGGTGGACCACCTGCATTTGGTAGGCGATATTTATGACCGCGGTCCCGGTGCCGATATCATCATGGACTCGCTGCTGGAGTACCACAGCGTGGATATCCAGTGGGGCAACCATGACATTTTGTGGATGGGTGCAGCCTCCGGTTCCCGTACGCTGGTAGCCACCGTGCTGCTCAACTCGCTGCGTTATAACAATCTGGAGATCATTGAAACGGGTTACGGTATTTCCCTGCGCCCGCTGAGCGTGTTCGCCAGCGAGGTATATAAGGATTGCGATATCTCCCGCTTTAAGATCAAGTTTACCGGTGACGACGAAAAGGACTATACGGAAAAAGATAAGCGGCTGGTGGCCCAGATGCATAAAGCCATCACGATGATCCTCTTTAAGCTGGAGGGACAGAAGATCCTGCGCAATCCCAGCTTTGGTATGGAAGACCGTCTGCTGTTGGATAAAATCGACTACGAGAAGAAGACTATTACCATCGGTGACAAGACCTATCCCATGCTGGATACCGACTTCCCCACGGTGGATCCTAAAGATCCTTATAAGCTGACGCCGGAAGAAGATGCATTGATCGCCACGCTGACCCGCTCGTTCCGCCACAGTGAAAAACTGCAGCGCCATATTCGCTTCCTCTATTCCAAAGGCAGCCTGTATCGGGTGTATAACGGCAACGTGCTGTTCCACGGCTGCGTTCCCATGTCTGCAGAAGGCGAATTGCTGCGCTTCTCCATCGGCTGCAATGAGTTGAGCGGCAAGGAGTTCCTTGACTATGCCGATGCCACCGCTCGCCGTGCCTATTACAATAAACCCGGTTCTCCCGAGCGCCAGTTTGGCATGGACTTCTTGTGGTGGCTGTGGTGTGGCCGCAATAGTCCTATCTTTGGCCGTGACCGCATGACTACTTTTGAGCGCCGCTTTATTGCCGACGAGGATACATGGACGGAGCCCAAGAACGCTTACTACACCCTGTATCAGGATCCGGAGATTTGCGACCGGCTGCTGAAAGAGTTCGGCCTGGAGGGTGAGCATTGCCATATCATTAACGGTCATGTTCCCGTCAAGTCCAAGAAAGGCGAGAGCCCCATCAAGGGCCACGGTAAGCTGCTGGTGATCGATGGCGGCTTCTGCAAGGCCTACCAGGGAACGACGGGTATTGCCGGTTATACGCTGATCTACAATTCCAATTGTCTGCGTTTGGTCGCCCACGAACCTTTTGCCGGCAAGGCCGATGCCATTGATGACAACATTGATATTGGTTCCACCTCCAGCGTTTTTGAGCGTATGGAAAAGCGCCAGAAGATTGCTGATACCGACGTGGGCCGCCTGCTGAAAGAACAGATCAACGACCTGCTGTCGCTGCTGGCGGCATTCCGCAGCGGTGCTATCGTGGAAGTCCATCAGGACTGATAAGAACATATTATGAAAAGTGCGGTGCTGAGCACCGCGCTTTTTACTTATCTGATTTATTTCGAATCATCCATACGCCGCGGGTGGTCATGGGCAGGGCATAGGTGAGAAGGAATGCCCAATTCATGGCGCTGTATCCTTTGGCGATAATACGGCTCAGTCCCATCTGTGCCACACCATATCCGGCAGCGCACAGTGCGATGGCCAGCGCTGCGTGGAATAACGGTGGTACGGATGCCCGGCGTTCACAGATCCGGTCATCCAGCGCCTTGATGTATCCGGTGCCTGTTTCAATCAGCGTTCCGAATAACACAATTTCGAACGTCCAATACAGCCAAGGCAGATCCAGCGCCTCGAACACCACAGCTACCGGGACTTCTGCGCCCAGTGTTCCCTCTACGCCTGACAGAACCACCAGCAGCAGTGCCGCCGGAACGGCGCCGATCACCCCGCTCAGGAGTCCTGAAAGTATGGCATCGCGCCGATTTTGACAGTCGCGCAGCGTGTAGAGCAGCAGGGGCACGCATCCTATATTGTAAAATGCGTATTTGGCACCGCTGACTGCCCACCCGCGGCCAATCTCCGGCAGCTGCAGCTGCGCGGCAATAGCATCGCCGAACCGATATAGGCATAGCACCATGAAGAGAAGATAGACGGCGTAGAGCACGTAAGACCACGCCGACAGTGCCTTTTCGATGGCGGCAGTTCCTTTTACACTCAGAAGAACAGTGCATGCGGCTAAAAGCAAGTATCCGTATTCCGGTCGGACATCCAGCAGCTGCTGAGCCGTAGCACCGGCGGATGCAGTCACAGCGCCTAATACCATCAGCAGCATGGCCAGATAACTGATTTCAAAAAAGACTGCGCCGCGCCGCAGCAACAGATGCATCATCCCCTGATAGGTGTAGACGCGGAATACGCGGCTGAATTCAAAAGTGATGGCACAGAGCGCAGACCAGAGCAGCAGCGTGACACCGATGCCCAAAAGACCGCCTACGAAACCGTTTTTTTGAAAGTATTCCATGATCTCGGCACCGGTGCCATAGCCGCCTCCAATAACGATGGATTGAAACACGAACCCCGGGATCAGCAAGCGCCGGAGTGTACGAAGCTTTTCTGCCATGATATAACCTCCCTATGCTGCACTCTTTTATATGTATGAGCCCAGCGCACAGCAAATACTTGACAGGAAGAGGGGGAAGGCGGTATCATAAGGATACAAATTCATACGCTGCATCGTGTTTCGCGTGAAGACTGTCCGCTGTGGGCAGGCGTTGAAATTAGGGAATCCGGTTGGAGTCCGGAGCATAACCGTTGCTGTAAGTGCAGGAGTTTGTCGTCCGCGCCGTGAGGCGGCCATTGGGAAACTGAGAAGGTAGGACGGCTGACGTAAGAGCTATCGGCTCTCCAATGCACAAGCCAGAAAACCGACGATGATCGAGAGCGAAGGTATCTTTCCGATACCGGACGAAGGTCAACACGAAAAAAACGGTCGTGGCAGAGTTTCGCTCTGCCACGACTTTTTTGCGGCGCAAAGGAGGGAAAAGAAGAAAAAGAATATCTGCCCGTACCCGCAAAAATTTTCGTGAAAAAGGAGAAAAACAATGAAACAGAATATGAAAAAAATGGGTGCGCTGCTGCTGACGCTGGTGGTCGTCATCGCCTCTGTTGGCTGCACTAACGCAGGGAAAAACGATACGCCTGCCCAGACCATTACCGTCAAAGACGGTGCCACCATCGGCGAAGGAAGCAAGAGCCTTGCTGTGGAAGTGGTGGACGGCGAGGGTAAGTCCGTTAGCTTCACCGTTAAGACCGATGAGAAAACAGTGGGCGAGGCCCTGCAGGCCCTGCAGGTGCTCAGCGGTGAGGAAGGACCTTATGGCCTTTATATCAAGGAAGTCAACGGAATTGTCGCCGATTATGAAAAGGATGCCACCTATTGGGGTTTCTATATTAACGGTGAATATGCCGTTACCGGTGCGGATATGACCGATGCCGTTGATGGCGACAGCTACATTTTCAAAGTAGAGAAATAAGAAAGAAGGACGCCGCAGGCGTCCTTCTTTTATACTTATCAAAATATTATCGGATAGCGGCGATGAAGGCGCTGCTGTCCTTGTTGAGATGCGCCTTGGCCCATGCCAGCATTTCTGCTACGCTGACAGCGCCTGTTACCACGCCATCACCCAGTGTTTCTTCGGTGATGCTCTCCAGCCATGCGTCAGCCGCGCAGGTGCGTACATAGTAGCGATGTGCCACACCGCTGTTATCCGGCAGCATCGGCTCGGACTTGTCGGCATAGAACGAACGCTGCCCGCCCAGAATGTCGATGCAGTCCTGCACCACATTGGAGGCGGTGGGATAGCGTCCGGCACCCTGACCGAAATAGCTTTGCCGTCCCAGATATTCCGACTGGAAGGAAATCAGGTTGTAGTTGGCAGGTACGGCAGCCTCCAGCGCATGGTTGTCCACCAGCGTGGGTTCCAGCCATGCAGCTACGCCGTTTTCCGTTTTGCGTGCCGTGGCGATCAGCTTGCATACATAGCCGCGGCTTTGGAAAGCGGCAATGTCGCCGTCGGTAACGGTGCGGATGCCGAACATGGGAATGGACTCCTCATCCAACTTGGCATCGAAAGCAATGTTGGCGGAGATGGTCAGCTTGCGGCGGATATCATCGCCGTCAATGTCGGCACTGGGATCGGCCTCGGCATAGCCCAGCTCCTGTGCTTTTTTCAAAATGGCATCAAAAGCTACGGGTGCGGCATGCATGGCATCCATGATGTAGTTGGTGGTACCGTTCATGATGCCGCTCACTTCCGTCACCGTGTCCAGACGCTTGCAACGCTCCAGATTCACCAGCCACGGAATACCGCCGCCTACCGCTGCGGTGCAGCGCAGCGCTACGCCCTTTTCCTTAGCCAGCGCCGTCAGCTCGCTGTAATAGGCGCTGATCACAGCCTTGTTGGCAGTGACTACGTTTTTGCCGGCAGAAAGCGCGGCAGAAATGTATTCAAAAGCGGGATGCAGACCACCCATCACCTCCACCACCGTGTCGATGGAAGCGTCGTTAAAAATATCCTCTGCGTTGGCGGTGGAGATGGCGGCGATCTCTTCAATGCTGCGGCGCACCAGCACGCGGGAAACTTCCATATCGCCGCGCTTTTGCACCTGATCGTACACGCCCTTGCCGACAACACCAAAACCCAACAGACCGATCTTCATACAGGAATCCCCCTTATATAACTGTGTCGAATATGCCTTATTGTACTGCCCCCAAGGCGGCTGTGTCAATGAAAAAAGAAACCTCCGTCCGAAGCAGAGGTTTCTGTAGGGACAACTTAGTCATCGAAGTCCTTTTCGCTTTTGAGGATTTGTCCGGTAGCGGCATCTACATCATACGAGTATTCCGTCCTGCCGGACTTGAATTCCAGTTCATAAACATAACGGCCATTGTCAAAGTCCAGTTCACTGTTGTCCCAACGGACATCGCTGGACTTGACACCTGCATGCTCCAAAGCAGTCTTACGCGCCTGTTCCAAGCTGATTTGTGCAGAATCGGGACCGGGGTTGATGCCTGCTGTTCCTATCGGAAGAGGCCGTGCACAGCCGGATAAAAGAAGGACTGCCAGTAAAGCAGCGCAAACGGCGGGAAAACGAGTTTTTTTCATCAAAGTTGCTCCTTTCCCAGATAGTTTTCTCATTATATCGGGAAAACATGCACATATCTGTGACATAAGCAACAAAACGGGACGGAAAATCCGTCCCGTCGTCTTTTTGCTTTTACAGTTCCTGTCCCTTGCTGTTCAGCTTGCCCAGATAGCGGTAAATGCTGGCCTCACTGCTGTGCAGCTCCTTGGCCACATAACTTACCGAACCCTTAAGCAGAAATACGCCCTTGCGGTTGAGGATGTCCATGATCTCCATCTTTTCGTCCTGCGTCAGGCGGTTCACATCCACCGGATAGCTGGACACCACAGAGGAAACGATGCTGGCGGTAGCGCCGGCGATGGAGGTGGGATAACCGCGCTTCACTTCATCCACCGAGGGATCGTTGTGATCGGCAATCAGGCTGGTGCCGCTCTTGACGCCGGGAGCGATCAGACCACCGCACAGATCCATCACGTGACCTGCCAGCTCCTCATAGCGGCTGGAGTCAAAGTTGATGCACAAAAGACCTGCCAGTTCGCCGTTGCGCCCCTTGATAAACATACTGTTGGAGCGCATCTTCTTGCCGTTGGCGGCCGTGGATTCAAAACCCAGCACGTAGTCCTGCGTTTCGTACATGCGGCCGGCCACAAATTCCAGCATTTTATTGCTCAAAGGCGAGCCGAGATGACGTCCGGTCAGTTCCCCGTTAGCGATAGCAATGATTTCGTTGGAATCATCGTTCAGTTCGTGCAGGGCAATTTCATAGTCCGGGCCCAACACATGACCGAGGAAATCAACGATCAGTGTATAGTGCCGCTTCAGTTCTTTTTCCATGTATCCATAGCCTCCTTGCTGTCTGCCGCAAACTTGGCGGCAGGGTGTGGAAAACCACCCGTTTATTATAGCAAATGTTTTCTTAAATTTCCACACCTTTTGACAAAAATTTATCAAATTCACAAAAAGAAAGGGACGCTTCTTTGAAAGCGTCCCTTGCGGAATAATCTTAGAATTCGGCGTTGCCCACGGTACGGGGGTGCAGCTCCACGTCACGGATGTTGGAGATACCGGTCAGGTACATCACCATGCGCTCGAAGCCCATGCCATAGCCGGCGTGGCGGCAGGAGCCATAGCGGCGCAGATCGCAGTACCACCAGTAGTCCTCGGGATTCATGCCCAGCTCCTTGATACGGGCCTCCAGCACATCGATGCGCTCTTCACGCTGGCTGCCGCCGATCAGCTCGCCCACACCGGGCACCAGACAGTCGGCTGCGGCCACAGTCTTGCCGTCCTCGTTCTGGCGCATGTAGAAAGCCTTGATCTCTTTGGGATAGTCGGTCACAAACACGGGGCGCTTGTACACCTGCTCGGTGAGGTAACGCTCGTGCTCGGTCTGCAGATCGCAGCCCCAGTAGACCTTGAAGTCGAACTGGTCGTTGCACTTCTCCAGAATCTCTACCGCCTCAGTGTAGCTGACGCGGCCGAAGTCGGAGGAAGCCACATGCACCAGACGCTCCTTCAGCCCCTTATCCACGAAGGAGTTGAAGAAATTGATCTCATCGGGGCACTTTTCCAGTACCGTCTTGATGACGTACTTGATCATAGCCTCGGCGTTGTCCATGTAACCGGCCAAATCGGTGAACGCCATTTCCGGCTCGATCATCCAGAACTCAGCGGCATGGCGCTGGGTGTTGGAGTTCTCGGCGCGGAAGGTGGGACCGAAGGTGTACACGTTGCCGAACGCCATGGCAAAGTTTTCGGCGTTCAGCTGACCGGACACGGTCAGGCTGGCCTGCTTGCCGAAGAAGTCCTGGCTCCAGTCAACGCTGCCGTCCTCCAGACGGGGAGGATTATTGATATCCAGCGTAGTCACCTGGAACATCTCGCCGGCGCCTTCACAGTCGCTGCCGGTGATGATGGGTGTGTTCACGTAGACGAAACCGCGATCCTGGAAGAAGCAGTGAACGGCATGGGCTGCCACACTTCTCACGCGGAAAGCGGCGGAGAACAGATTGGTACGGGGACGCAGATGCTGAATGGTGCGCAGGAATTCCACGCTGTGGCGCTTCTTCTGCAGCGGATAGTCGGGGGTGGACTTGCCCTCCACCTCGATGGTAGCGGCCTTTACTTCCAGCGGCTGTTTGGCGCCGGGAGTCAGCACCACAGTACCGGTCACGATCAGTGCAGCGCCTACATTCTGGGCTGCGATCTCCTTATAGTTAGCCAGATCCTCGGCGCTCATGACCACCTGCAGATTCTTGAAGCAGGAGCCGTCGTTGAGCTCGATAAAGCCGAAGGTCTTCATGTCACGGATGGTGCGTGCCCAGCCGCCCACGGTCACGGTCTGACCGCCCAGCTGTTCACTGTCGGCAAAGATGGCCGCAATTTTCGTCAAGTTCATGTTTCTCACCTGTTGTTTCCTTATTTTACTGCCCATAGCAGTAACCATTATACAGTAATTTCATATTATATCCTTATTTTCTGTAATTGACAAGTAGAAAAACAAGTCTTGCAGCAGCTTTTGCTCATCCGATGCTCTGTAATTCCGGAAGTCGCATCTCCGCGGCAAAGACATAGGACACTTCGCCGCCCTCGTGTTCCCCGTCCTTCCATTGAGCCAATACCTCGTAGATGCCGTATTCCTCGCTCAGCTGTACCTGAAAGGCGAAGATGCGTTTGCCGTTCACCTTGCCCATCTCCACTTTTTCTGCCTCCAGATGTACGGTGTATGTGTCACCTTGGTCATCATGCCAGCGGTAAAGCTGCAGTCGATCCGGCAGTGGCCCGTCAAAAATCAGATAGGCCGTGCGTGGATCTATATGAGACAAGGGACTGGGTTTCATGACCAGCGGCGTCAGCAGTTCTTCCATCTCCAGCGGAAGAAGCGCATCGGCGATGATGTGGGCGGTTGTCCCGTCTTTCTGCGGATAGGACCATTCAAAGGTTCCTTTGACCGCTTCTGTAGACGCCTCACCGCAGACCACCGTCAGCTCCGGCGGTTTGGAAAGGTCATTTCCGGAATCTTTTTCCCCGCAGCTGGTCAGCAAAAACAGAGCGACAAGCAGCACGAACACATGCTTTTTCATGTAGGCACCTCCCAAATTCCTTTGCTTATTTAGACAGTACGAGCTGCAAATTTGTTCCGCAAAGCCGGAGAAAAACCTTGACAAGGAAACAATACGTGATATCATAAGCTTATGATTAGAATCTAAAGTTTTGCTTACGAGGTGAGAAGATGACACAGCGCGAGCGACAGATCCTCAACTGGATCAAGGACGACCCCATGATCTCCCAGCAGGAGTTGGCAGAGCGGGCGGGTATCACGCGTTCCAGCGTGGCGGTACATATTTCCAATCTAATGAAAAAGGGTTATATTACCGGCAAGGGCTATATTGTCCACACCTCCCCCTATGTCACAGTGGTGGGTGGTGTGAATATGGACATCGGCGGTTGGTCTCATGCACCGTTGGTGGCGCAGGATTCCAACCCCGGCCGTGTGCGCATGAGCCTGGGCGGCGTGGGACGTAATATTGCCCATAACATGAGTCTGTTGGGCGTGGACGTGCGGCTGCTGACAGCGTTGGGTGACGATCTCTATGCCCAGAAGATCGCAGCGTCCTGTGCCGAACTGGGGATTGATGTCACGGCTTCGCCGGTGATCCCGGGAGGCCATACCTCTACCTATCTCTTTATCAATGACGAGTGCGGCGATATGGCGCTGGCGGTGTCGGATATGGATATCTGTGCCCATATCTCGCCGGAACTGCTGTCCTCCCGCCGCGCACTGCTGGATGGCAGCCAGATCGTGGTGGTGGACACCAACATTCCCGCCGAGAGCATTGCGTGGCTGTGTGATAATTGCCGTGCTCCGCTGTTTGTCGATCCGGTATCCACCGTCAAGGCTACCAAGCTGAAAGGCTTGCTGGGAAAGCTCCATACCCTCAAACCCAACCGTATCGAGGCCGAGCTGCTCTCCGGTGTGGAGATCCGTGATGAGAATAGTTTGCGCCGTGCGGCCGATGTGCTGCTCTCTACGGGCCTGCACCGCGTGTTCATCTCGCTGGGTGCTGACGGTGTCTATGCCGCCGACCGCATCACTGATACCCGCGTTCACCTACCGGTGATCCCCGGCGAAATGGTCAATACCACCGGCTGCGGTGACGCCTTTATGGCGGCCATCACATGGGCCTACCTACGCGGTACTGATCTGGAGGAGACCACCCGCCTTGGTCTGGCGGCATCCACCATCGCTATGGAGAGTACTGCCACCATTAATCCGGATATGAGCGCAGATGCAGTATTGCAGCGGTCAATAGTACAAGATAATAAATAATTAAAATAATATATTAAATTAACGGAGGAAATATCATGTTTAATAAGTTCTTGGACATCGCCCCCGAAGTAAAGGCTGCGCTGGACGAAGGACGTCCCGTTGTGGCGCTGGAATCCACCATCATTTCCCACGGTATGCCCTATCCCCAGAATGTGGAGACGGCGCTGAACGTGGAGCAGATCATCCGTGATAATGGCGCTGTGCCCGCCACCATCGCCATCATCGGCGGCCGCCTGAAGGCCGGCCTGAGCCGTGAGGAGATCGACTATCTGGGTAAAACCGGCCACGGTGTGACCAAAGCCAGCCGCCGCGATCTGCCTGTGTTGGTGGCCAAGGGTGTGGACGGTGCTACCACGGTGGCAACCACCATGATGATCGCCGCCATGGCCGGCATCAAGATCTTTGCTACCGGCGGTATCGGCGGCGTGCACCGCGGCGCTGAGGTGACCATGGATATTTCCGCCGATTTGGAAGAACTGGCCGAGACGCCCGTCATGGTGGTCTGCGCCGGCGCCAAGTCTATTCTGGATCTGGGGCTGACGCTGGAGTATCTGGAGACCAAGGGTGTTACCGTGCTGGGTTACGGTACCGAAGAGCTGCCTGCTTTCTATACTCGTAAGAGCGGCTTCGGTGTGGACTACCGCATGGATACGCCCGAGGAGTTGGCCAAGGCTTTTCATGTCAAGCGCGCCTTGGGTCTGCGCGGTGGCATGCTGGTGACCAACCCCATTCCCGAGGAGTTCTCTATGGATCACGATGTCATTAATGCTGCCATTGAAAAGGCTGTGGCCGAGGCAGAGGAGCAGGGCATCCACGGCAAGGCCACCACGCCTTTCCTGCTGGCTAAGATCAAGGACCTTACCGGCGGCAGCTCTCTGGACTCCAATATCCAGCTGGTGTACAACAACGCCCGCTTGGCTGCCAAGACCGCCTGCGAGCTGAGCAATCTGGAGAAATAAGAACTGTTTCGGCGCAGAAAATGCAGGTTTTCTGCGCCGAAAACTGTATAAAGGAGGAGAAATATGCGCTGGCTGTGGCTGTATCTGCTGCTGATCAATGTGATAACGCTGCTGGTATACGGCAGCGATAAGCGCCGTGCCCGAAAAGGGAAGTGGCGCATCAGCGAAAAAACGCTCTTTCTGCTGCCCGCCATCGGAGGCAGCGTAGGTGCTCTTGCCGGTATGTATTTGTTCCGCCATAAGACGAACCACTGGTATTTTCGCCTCGGCCTGCCTGCTATCTTGCTGGTGCAGATGGCACTGGCAGCATGGATTTTATATCCATAAGAGGAAAAGGACGGCCTCAAGGTCGTCCTTTTTGCAAATAGAAAAAATGGTGATATCATATAACTGTATCAAAATTTTGCCTATGCACAAGATAAGGAAAAAGGAGGTCTTTTTTATGTGTACGGCGGTTTCTTATCAAACCGATCACCACTACTTTGGCCGCAATCTGGATTTGGAATATTCCTATCATGAAACGGTGGCGGTGACGCCGCGCCATTATCCGTTTTGCTTCCGCAGCGGCATGCAGCTGGAGCGGCACTATGCTATGATCGGCATGGCCTATGTGCAGGATGGCTATCCGCTCTACTACGAGGCCACCAATGAAAAGGGGCTGAGCGCGGCAGGACTGAACTTTCCCGGCAACGCTGTTTACCATCCATATGCCGAGGGAAAGGACAATATTGCCCCCTTTGAACTGATTCCGTGGCTGCTGGGACAGTGCGCCACGCTGGCGGAGGCAAAAGAACTTTTGGAGCGGATCAATATCTGGAAAGAGAACTTTTCGGCGCAGCTGCCGGCATCGCCCCTGCACTGGATCGTGGCCGACAAAACCGGTGCGCTGGTGGTGGAATCCATGGCGGAGGGGCTGTATATCCATGAAAATCCGGTAGGTGTGCTGACCAATAACCCGCCTTTTTCTTTCCACCTGCACAACCTGACCCAGTACCAGTATCTCAGCCGCCATCAGGTAGAGAACAGGCTCAGTGCTGCGGTGGAGCTGCCGCCGTTCAGCCGCGGCATGGGTGCCATGGGATTGCCCGGAGATCTCAGTTCCGCTTCCCGCTTTGTGCGTGCGGCTTTCACTAAGCTCAACTCGGTATGTGACGGGAGTGAGATGCAGAGCATCAGCCAGTTTTTCCACATTCTTACCTCCGTGGAACAGCAGCGTGGCTGTGTGCAGCTGGAGGACGGCAGCTATGAGCTGACTGTTTACTCCTGCTGCTGCAACACTGACACAGGAGTGTATTACTACACCACGTATGATAACCGTTCTCTCCATGCGGTGGATATGTACCGTGAAGACTTGGAGGGACGGGAAGTGGTAAGCTATCCGCTGCGCAAAGAAGAACATATCCAATTTCAAAACTGAAAGTAAACCGTCCGCTCTGCAGGTGGACGGTTTACTTTTTGCTATATTTGGGTAAACTCCGGGCACAAAGGTGGGTGATTTCCCACAACGGAGGTTATGATGAAACGATTATGGATTGTGCTGCTGTTATTGTTGCTGGCCGGCTGTGCCGACAGCGAAGCACCGGAAACGGTGCAGCAGGCACAGGTGCAGGAAAAGGATCCTGTGATCGATACCACGGTGCAGGAGGTAAAAACCGGGCTTGCGGTGGTGGGGAATATCGCCAAAAGCATGAATGCCACGCCGGATTTTCCCGGCGCAGCGCATACGGAGGTAACATATGTGGCGCTGACTTTGGATCAGGACGGGGTGATCCGCCAATGTTGTATTGACGGTGTCAGCGCGGTGATTCCTTTTGATGCCACCGGCGCACTGCAGGAAGAAGAGGAGGCGTTTGCCAGCAAAAACGAGTTGGGAGACGAATATGCCATGCACAAGGCTTCGGCTATTGGAAGCGAGTGGCGGGAACAGGCTGATGCCTTTGCCCGCTATGCCGTGGGACGGAAGGTAGAAGAACTGTCCCATGGCGATGTGGCGTCTTCGGTGACGATTTCCACCGATGGGATCTTACAGGCGATTGCCATGGCGGCGGAGACGGCGGTGGTACAAGGCGCGCAGGTGGAGGATCGACTGACACTGGCGATACTGTCCCACAGTGATGAGAGCCGCAGTGCCAGTCTGGACACAGGAGAGGATGGCTATGCGGCATTCCGCACCGATGTTGCAGCTGTCACATGGCGTGACGGCGTGGTCACCTCGTGCTTACTGGATGCGCTGGAGACTGAGGTGCCGGTGACACCGGAAGGACTGATTGGCGTGGAGCTTTCGACGGCGCAGCCGTCCTTGACGACCATCAGCCGTGCCTCACCGCTGGCAGCAAACTTCTATCCGGCGCAGGACTGGTGCCGCCGCGCAGAAAGATTTGCCGACAGCATGCTTGGCAAAAAGGTGCAGGAGTTGGAAAGCAGTGCCATTACAGTATCCGGCGGTACGCAGCAGGCGGTTTTCTATGCGCTTTTGCATAAAGCGGCACAATAGCGCTGGCGATACTTCCCAAAAGCAGCTTTTTATGGTATGATCGACCTATCTTCAACAGGAGGATCGTGCTATGGCTGCCAAAAAGTTGAAATTGCTCTATCTTGCTCAATTCCTGTATCAGGAATCAGACGAAAACCATCCAAAAACGCTGCAGGAGATTTTGGATCATCTGGAGGCGAACGGGATCAGTGCTGAGCGGAAAAGCATCTATGGGGATATTGAACTGCTGCGGGACTTTGGCATAGACATCCAGACGACCAAGACGAAGCACTTCGGATATTATCTGGAGGATCGCGACTTCCAGCTGCCGGAGCTGAAACTGCTGATCGATG
The DNA here is from genome assembly GCA_015067975.1 of Oscillospiraceae bacterium. Lineage (GTDB taxonomy): Bacteria > Bacillota > Clostridia > Oscillospirales > Oscillospiraceae > Vescimonas. The sequence continues at coordinate 149,624 of SVLK01000001.1, forward strand.
TGGTACAGGCTTCTCCGTTCCTGACAGGAAAGAAGAGCATGGAACTGATCGCCAAGCTGGAGAAACTCACCAGCCGCCACGGAGCACGGCAGCTGCGCCGGCAGGTGTATGTGATGAACCGGGTGCGCACTGTGAACGAGGCGCTTTACTATGCGGTGGACGGCATTAACACGGCCATCAATGAGAATAAAAAAATCTCTTTCCGTTACTTTGACTGGACGGTAGACGGACAGAAAGCTTATCGCCATGACGGAGCGCTGTATGTCACCGATCCGGTGGCGCTGTGCGTGGATCGGCACTACTATCTGGTAGCCTACGATGAAGCGCTGGGTGATTACCGTCACTACCGCGTAGACCGCATCAGCAACCTGACCGTGCTGGAGGAAAAGCGCTGCGCCTTGCCGGAGAATTTCGATCTGGGTGCCTATACCAAGACCATCTTTGACATGTACAACGGCCAGACGACAATGGTGCGGCTGCAGTTTGAAGAGAAACTGATCAATGTGATCATCGACCGATTCGGTGCAGATGCGCATATGCATGCCGTGGGCGAGGGCCTGCTGGAAGTTTCGGCTCCGGTGGAAGTAGGACCCACATTCTTCGGCTGGCTGTTCCAGCTGGGCAAGCAGGCAAAGCTTCTCTCGCCGCAGCCGATAGCGGAACAGTTTACCGACTGGTGCCGCGAAACGCTGGCGCAATATGAATGAAAGAATCCCCGACCTTAAGGTCGGGGATTTTTTATGCGGTTACAGCAGCGGTGCAATGGCCTTGAGGACAAAGCCGGTGAGGCGGCGACCCCATTTCTCTTTTTTTAGGGATAGGGGTGTGACAAGGCGGCATTTTTTCAGCGTCTGCTGAAAATCCTGTTCCATATCGTCGATGGCCGGTGAACCGTAAAAATAGGCAGCGCACTCAAAATGGTGATAAAGACTTCGGTAGTCCAGATTGATGGTGCCTACCACCGCCTCGCAGCCGTCGCTGACAAAGCTTTTGGCGTGGATAAATCCGGGGATGTACTCATAGATTTTCACACCCGAATCCATCAGAGAAGCGTAATGGGTTTTGGCCAGTGCATAGGGGATTTTTTTGTCAGGAATGCCCGGTACGATCAAAACTACCTCGGCACCGCGCTCGGCGGCGAACTTCAGCGCAGTTTCCATCTCGCCGTCTAAAATCAGATACGGCGTCATGATATGCACATAATTTTCCGTGCGGTTGAGAAGATCCATGTATACCCGCTCGCCCACCATGTCCGCGTCCAGCGGGCAATCACCGTAGGGAATGACGAAACCGGCAGAATCCTCCGGCGGAGCGATGGACAGATCCACATAAGGGGAAAAATCCTCGGTTTTGGTGTCGATGCTCCACATCTGCAGGAACATGCGGGTAAAACCGCGTACGGCTTCGCCGCGGAGCATCACGGCGGTATCCTTCCAATGGCCGAACAGATCCACGCGGTTGATATATTCGTCAGCCAGATTGACGCCGCCGGTGAAGGCTACCTGACCGTCGATCACCAGAATTTTGCGGTGGTCACGGTAATTATAATGGGTGGAGAGGAAGGGCATCAGCGGTGCGAACGCTTTGCATTGGATGCCCATTTTTTTCAGCTGCTTATCGTAGCCGCGGGGGAGACGTCCTACCTCACAGGTGCCGTCATACATGACGCGTACTTCTACGCCTTGCGCGGCTTTGCGCTGCAGGATGTCTAATATGCTATCCCACATGTCACCTTTTTCCACAATGAAGTATTCCAGAAAGATGAAATGTTGTGCCTGTTCCAACTGCTGCAGCATCTGAGCAAATTTTGCCTCACCCGAGGGGAAGTAGGTAACAGCGGAGTTGGCATAGGCACGAAAGCCACAGCGCTGCAGATAGCGACTCAATGCTGCGGCACCGGCGCTTTGAGCGCACAAGGCCTGCGTTACGGTAGAATCTGCCGGAGGAGCATGGGCTTTATCTATGACTTGATCCAAGCGGTCGCGTAACGCACGGTGACCAAAATCGCTTTGGGTATAGAGATATAAAAGCGCACCGAACACGGGCAGAATCATAAAAATGACCAGCCATGTGACCTTGACCGATGCATTGGCGCGGCTGGAGATCAGCGCCAGCAGCAGTATGATGCTCAAAACAGCAGAGGCACTGACATAGTGGGTCATATACTCCCGGAAACGCAGTACCAGCATCAGCAGCAGAGATATGTTGCCCAGCAGGATCAGAAGCACTAATCCTGTGCGGCTGAACAGCAGGCGCAACAGACTCTTTTTCTTCTTTTTCAACGGATGGTTTCTTTCGGTTTGCTGTGGCATGATCCGTCCTTTCTCAGTAAAAAAACGCGCAGGCGTTCCCATTCCGGACGCCTGCGCTGGACATTATTTCAATAATATAGCAGCTACGGCATCGCGCTATACATTCATATTTTATGCCTTGATGCCGAAAAAGTCAACTGCTGCCTCTTATACCACAGCGTCAACACAGATTTGTTGGCGACCTACCTGCACCCAATGCACCCGCACCTGCTCCTCACCGCAGCGGCTGGCACAGAAGCGATAATTGCCCATTTTGCCTTCCACCGGGACATCACCGGCTACGGCAGAGGCAAAACGGCGGATATAGTGCAGCAGCTCACGGATGACGCAATCGGGAAGGTCTTCCATCAAATAGTCGAAGAATTTATTCATAGGAAAGTGCTCCTTTCTTTTGTTGTACTCATTCTATCAAGAGTTCTGTCCGAAAAAGCGGATAGTTGCAAAGGAAAACTTAAAGAAATCTTAAACTTTCGCCGTCTTTTTTCTTAAGGTATTTTTTTCTATACTGAAGCCCACAGAAAAAGATTGACAGCGGGAGTCTTGTGTGTTAGCTTAAGTGTACTAATTGGATTAGTACACTTAAGACGTAAGGGGACGCATTCACAGGAAAAGGAGGAGACCGTATGGAGACCTTACAATGGATCAATTTTACGGTAAGCGTACTGTTTCTCATCTGTTACGCCTATCAGTTTTTCTATATTCCCGTCGCGTGGCTGAAAAAGGGAAAACCCCATACCGCGGCGCGCTGCAATGACTATGCCGTGCTGATTTGTGCACGCAACGAGGCGGCTGTGATCGGTGACCTGATTGCCAGTATCCACAACCAAACGTACGATGGGCAGAGAATTCATATTTTTGTATTGGCAGACAACTGCAGTGATGATACGGCGCTGATCGCACGGGTGGCCGGTGCTACGGTTTATGAGCGGTATAACACCGAGAAAATAGGCAAGGGTTATGCGCTGCAGACGCTGCTGCACTATCTGGAGCGGGACTATCCCGCAGGTTTTGACGGGTATTTTGTTTTTGACGCTGACAACATTCTTGCGCCGGATTATATCGAGCGCATGAACGAAACGTTTTCCGACGGGCATTCTATCGTTACCAGCTACCGCAACAGTAAAAATTACGGCGATAACTGGATCAGCGCCGGATATGCCCTGTGGTTTTTACGGGAGAGCCGCTACCTTAACCATGCCCGATTCCTGCTGAATACCAGCTGTGCCGTATCCGGTACCGGATTTTTGTTCGGCCGGGAAGTGCTGCAGGAAATGGGGTCATGGCCGTTTCACCTGCTGACGGAGGACATCGAGTTTTCCGTGCATCACATTACCCGCGGACGCAAGGTGGCCTTCTGCCCCGGCGCGGTACTCTATGATGAGCAGCCTACCTCTTTCCGCCAGTCGTGGCGGCAGCGGATGCGCTGGGCTAAGGGATATCTGCAGGTGTTCCGACATTACGGCAAAGACCTGCTACGGGGAATGCTGCGAGGCAATTTTGCCTGCTTTGACATGGCGATGGCCATTATGCCTGCCTTTGTACTGTCTTCTATCAGCTTCGTATGCAGCGTGACGATGATCGTTATGGGGTTGCTTTCCGGCGGCAGTGTGACTGTGGCAGTGCAATCGGTAGCGGAACTGCTGCTGGGTATGTACGGCACGCTGTTTGTGGTGGGCGCGATCACGACCTGCAGCGAGTGGCATGCCATTCATACATCGTGGGGAAAAAAGATTCGATACATCTTTACGTTTCCGCTGTTTATGGCGACTTACATCCCGATTTCTTTGTGGGCACTGTTTTGTAAGGTGGAGTGGAAGCCCATTGAGCACCGTGTCAGCGCGGCGGAGCTTCGCCGGCGCAAGGGGAAGGAATTGCTTCCGTTTTAACATCGTGGTATCATAAAAGGAGGAAACCATGGCTGAAAGGCAACGCAAACGAAACCGTTGGCTATGGATGCTGCCGGTGCTGCTTTGTGCCGGGGCGATGTTCCTGCCACAGCGGTATTACACGGCAGAAGAATTGGGCTTGATACGAATGGAGAGCGCGGTGGATGCTGACGAAGACGGCGTGGAGGACTGGACTGATATAGTGGCAGGTGCGCGCAGTTATATTGCGACCGCCCCCCATTACCGCAGTAAATATTACGCCGGTGGCTATCCGGACGACGGGCTGGGCGTATGCACCGATGTGATCTGGCAGGCGTTCCGGGCTGCCGGCTATGAGTTGAAAGATCTGGTGGACAGTGATATCAGCGAAAACCGGGAAGCCTATCCTTTTATCCAAACGCAGGACAGCAATATCGACTTTCGTCGTGTCCGTACGCTGGATACCTTTTTCCGCCGCCATGCGCAGGTGCTGACCAACGAACTGGACGACCCGCAGCAGTGGCAGGGCGGAGATATTGTGGTGTTTGACGGTGGAGAGCACATTGCCATTTGCTCCGATCGGCGCAACCGCCATGGAATTCCTTTTATTATTCACCACGGCAACCCCATTGAAGACGCTGTGGAGCGCGACCAGATCCGCCGGCAGGAAATTACCGGACATTTCCGCTGGCAGGGGCAGTAAATCACTTTTCCGGGAGGTTTAGGCATGTACAATATTCTTGTGTGCGATGACGAAAAGGATATCGTCTCGGCACTGACCATTTATTTGACGGCAGAGGGCTATCGGGTGTTTTCGGCTTCCAACGGTGCTGAGGCACTGGAGGTCATTGAGCGAGAGGATATCCATCTGGCACTGATGGACATCATGATGCCGGTGATGGACGGCATTACGGCGATGACAAAACTGCGTGAGCACCACAATCTGCCGGTGATCCTGCTGACGGCCAAGGGAGAAGATACCGACAAGATTCTGGGATTGAATGTAGGCGCCGATGACTATGTGACAAAGCCGTTCAATCCGGTAGAATTGCTGGCCCGCGTGAAATCGCAGCTGCGGCGCTATCTTATGCTGGGCGGCGGCAGCGTTCGTCCCACGGCCATTACCATCGGCTCGGTGTCATTGGATGATGACGCCAAATCGGTGACGGTGGACGGAGAGGAAGCCAATCTGACGCCCATTGAATATGATATTTTGCGCCTGTTGATGCAGAACGCCGGCAAGGTGTTCTCACCGCAGGAGATTTACCGCCGTGTCTGGCACGAGGCACCGGCTGCCGACAATCCGGTGGCGGTACATGTGCGCCATATCCGTGAGAAAATCGAAATCGATCCGGCCAATCCCCGCTACCTGAAGGTTGTATGGGGAAAAGGCTATAAGATGGATGGTGATGTACGGTGAAAAAGCATTTGGACAAGCTATGGGGAAAGGCGGTCACATTCGTCGGTATGACGGTGTCTGCCGTTTTGTTCTGTCTTACCTTTTTTAGTGCGTGGCTCTACTGGAACGTGGGTGCGATTTTATGCAATCTGCTCTTTTTGGTGGTGCTGCTGCCCTGCCTTTCTTTTCAGCTGCGCTCTGCCGGACACTGGGAGGGTCATGAGGGAATCTACCTGACATGGCTGGACCGGATCCCGCTGGACATTTATCTGTGTGCCGGATTGGTGGCATTTATGCTTGGTATGGAAAGTTACGACAGCGAGATAGCATTTGTCTGCGGATTGATCACCACGGTGATGGCGGCCTTACTGGTGCCATCTGTAGCGGCGCGCGTGAAGAGCGGCACCTTATGGCGCAATACCATGCTGTGGCGTATTTATGCGTTGCTGCGACGCTATCTGGGCACCTTTTTTGCGGCGATTGTGCGTACGCTGCGCTCTATTCCGCTTCTGTGGAGTACGCTGGCAGTCCTGCTGGCATTGTCAGCCGTCGACCTGCTGTTTCTGGCGTGGGATTCCCGTATGACCACCATCAGCATCTGGACGATGGTGCGGCTGGTGGAGGTGCTGTTGATCCTCTACATGATGCTGGATATCCGGACACTGTTGCAGGGCGGGGAACAGATGGCCAAAGGTGATTTTTCCCGAAAGATACAGGTATCGTCACTGCTGCCGGCGGTACGGCAGCACGCAGACCATCTCAACTCCATACAGGACGGTCTGCAGACAGCAGTGGAGGAGCGTACCAAGTCCGAACGGCTGAAAACGGAACTGATCACCAATGTGTCTCACGACATCAAAACGCCGCTGACCTCCATCGTCAATTATGTGGATCTTTTGAAAAAGACCGAGGTTACCGATCCAACGGCGCGGGAATATATTGATGTGCTGGAACGGCAGGCGGCGCGGCTGCGTAAACTGACGGAGGATCTGGTGGAGGCATCCAAAGCGGCCACCGGCAATATGGCGGTGCATTTTACCTCCACCAATTTGAATGTGCTTTTGGCACAGGCCTGCGGCGAGTATGAACAGCGGCTGGCAGAAAAGCAGCTGCAGCCGGTATTGACGCTGTTGGAGGAGCCGCCGCACATTTTGGCTGACGGACAGCTGCTGTGGCGGGTGATGGATAATCTGATGAGCAATGTATGCAAATACGCCATGCCCGGTACCAGAGTCTATCTGATCACAGAGGTACTGCAGGACAGCGCGGTGGTGACGGTAAAGAACATTTCGCAATATCCCCTTGACGTATCCGGTGAGGAACTGACGGAGCGGTTTGTTCGCGGTGACAGTTCACGATCCACGGAGGGGAGCGGGTTAGGGCTGAGCATTGCGGCCAGCCTGACGGCACTGCAGAAAGGTGAATTTTCCATCGTGGTGGACGGCGATTTGTTTAAGGCGCAGATGACATTTCCGCTGGAACAAAAAGAGATATAAAAAAGAACGGCACAGTTGTGCCGTTCTTTTTTATATCTATATATAGGAAAGTGTTATTCCTCGTCGGTCAACTCATAATACTGACGGACGAAATTATAGAAGAGGTCTGCGCTGGTTTTGTGGCGGGTGCGCTTATTGCGGGAGAAGAGCATGGTACGGGCGAAGAGAGGATCGGAAATATCCACATAGCGGACATCGCCCAGAATATTGGTCTCTGCCACCTGCTTGGTGGTCAGCAAAATGCCGTATTCCGCGGCCAGCATGTCTGCGCGGATGTGGAAGTCACATTCCAGTACGATATTGGGCGTAAAATTGGCCAGCTGGCACAGCGTATCAAAATAGGCGCGGTAGGAATAGCCGCGGCTCAAAGCGATAAAACGTTCGTCCTTTGCCTCGGACAGGCTGATACTGGTGCGGTTGGCAAAGGGGTGATTCTTATGTACTGCCAGACACGGCGCGGTGTTGCCGGGCAGGGGAATTGACTCAAAAGCGGGAGAATCCAGGTCGGAAGAGGGGCAGAAAATGAAATCGAAACTCTGCACGATTTCGGGGCTGCTCAGCTGCGTGGTAGTAGTCAATGTGCTGTTGATCTTGATGTCGGGATAGCGCTGCATGAAGGCGCGGAACAGCTTGGACCAAAGCACGGGACTGGCAATGGAAATGGACAGAGTGTTGGATTGTGCCTGCGCATCGGCGGAAAGCTCCTCCTGTGCCGCGGCCAGCAGGCTGAGGATCTCGTTGGCGTAACGGGCAAAAATTTTACCCGATTCTGTCAGCGAAAGAGACCGGCCGTGGGTGATGAACAGCGTGGTATCCAGTTCGCTTTCCAACCGGCGGATACTGGCGGCAATGGCCGGAGGCGAAACATAGAAGTGCTCTGCGGTGCGTGTTAAATGCAGTGTCTGCGACAGATGCAGGAAATACTCCAGCTGCAGTGTTGTCATAATGATCCCACCCTTCTAAAGGAATATTAACATTCTCTTATGTAAAAGTAAATTACAAATGCAATTTTTGTTTAACATTTTCCTCTTACATTTGGCAAACAAAAAGTTTAGGTTTACACAGCCGCGGCAAAAGACTATACTTAAAGCATGTATTTGTGCATAATAAACAAAAAGAATCTGGAAAAAATGTTAAAATAAGACAAAGAGATGCAGATTATTAAATAAAAGATTAAGAAAGTCAACGGAATATGTAATTTTATTTTTTCGATACAAGCCGTATACTGACCCTACAGACACCTCGTGAAATGTCGAAATGGAGGGATTCGTTATGGGGCGTTTAGAAAACAGAGTTGCAATTATTACCGGAGCGGCTGCCGGCATTGGTTATGCCACGGCCAAGAAATTCCTGGAAGAAGGCGCCGGTGTGGCGATCTGTGACGTATCGGAAGAAGCTGTGCAAAAAGCGGCACAGGAGCTGTCACAGTACGGCAAAGTAAAGGGCTTCAAGGTAGATATCACCGACCGTGCGGCGCTGGACGAGATGGCGGCTGCGGTGAAGGCGGAGTTCGGCAGGATCGATATTCTGATCAACAATGCCGGCATCGTGATGGATGCCCAGTTCTATAAAATGACGGAAGTGCAGTTTGACAAGGTGATCGATGTCAACCTGAAGGGTACATATAATTGCTGCCAGGCGGTGATCCCCACCATGATGGAGCAGAATTACGGACGCATCGTCAGTGCCGCTTCCGTATCCGGTTTTAACGGTGCTTTCGGCCAGAGCAACTATGCCGCTTCCAAGGCGGCCATCATGGGCATGACCCGCTGCATGGGCCGCGAACTGGGTAAGTATGGCATTACGGTGAATGCTGTAGCACCCGGATCCATCATGACAGCTATGTTTGCCGGGGTTCCCGAGGAGATCAAGCAGAAGAAGCTGAAGGATATCCCGGTGCGCCGTTTTGGTGATCCGTCCGAGGTGGCCAATGTCTATGCATTCCTGGCATCCGAGGAGGCCAGCTATGTGAACGGAACCACGCTGGTGGTTGACGGCGGCAAGAACTAAAGCAGGAGGCGATGACGTGGATAAGCAAATTTTGTCCGGCATTACGGTGCTGGATTTGACGCGCGTATTCTGCGGTCCTTACTGCACCATGTGGCTGGGTGATATGGGCGCCAAGATCATCAAGATCGAGCAGCCCAATGTGGGTGATGATACTCGCATGTGGGGCCCTACTCAAAACGGAGCCAGCGCATTTTTTGCCAACCTGAACCGCAATAAGTACGGCGTTACGCTGAATTTGAAATCTCCCGAAGGTAAGGAGATGTTCCTCAAGATGGTGGAACAGGCCGATGTGGTAGTGGAGAACTACCGCCCCGGCGTCATGAAGAAGATGGGACTGAACTATGAGGAACTGCGCAAGGTGAATCCCCGGATCATCTACGCTTCAGCCTCCGGCTTCGGCACATACGGACCTTACTCCGATCAGCCCGGATACGACATTGTGGCGCAAGCTATGAGTGGTATCATGAGCCTGACAGGCCATAAGGGCGGTCCTCCTACTCGCGTAGGCTCTTCCATCGCCGATGCCAGCTCCGGTATCAATCTGGTGGTAGGTATTCTGGCGGCGCTGTATGCCAGAGAGCATACCGGCGAAGGACAGGAGATCGAGATCGCACTGGTAGATTCTGTGGTGGGTCTGACCACCGTGGAGAATATGCGCTACTTTGCTACCGGTAAGGTGGCCGAGCGCAACGGCAACCACTACGCGCTGCTGAGCCCCTACGGTTCTTACCGCGGCAAAGATAAGGACTTTATCATCGGCTGCGGCAATCAGAAGCTGTATGAGCTGCTTTGCAACAACGTGCTCAAGCGGCCGGAACTGATCACCGATCCCCGGTTCCTGACGGTGGTGGATCGTGCGGCCAATGACGATGAGATGCAGATCGAGGTGGAGAAGTGGTCCACTACGGTGACGGCCAAGGAAGCGATTGAACTGCTGCATGCCAACGGCATCCCTGCAGGCCCGCTGAACGATACCAGCGATGTGGTGGTGGATGAGCATATTGCCGGCGCGCGTGAGATGTTCCCCGAAGTGGAGCACCCCATAGTCGGAAAGCTGAAAGGCACGGCCGTACCCATCAAGTTCTCTGATACCCCCACCACCATTCGCAAACCCTCCCCGCTGCTGGGTGAGGACAACGCCGCTATTTACGGCGAGATGCTGGGATTGGACGAGGTACAGCTGGCGCAGCTGAAGGAAAAGAAGATCATTTGAGGTACAGACAATGAAAGATGTTTATATTGTTGCAGCCTGCCGCACAGCGGTGGGCAAGATGGGCGGTGCGCTGAAGGACATTGAGGCCGATGAGCTGCTGAGCATCGTGATGAAAGACGTCATCCAACGCGCCGGCATTGACCCCGGTGAGCTGGATCAGGTGATCGTGGGTCAGGCCAAGCAGACGGCAGACGCCGCCAACATCGGCCGTGTGTCGGCTTTGCTGGCCGGCATCCCCGAGAAAGTGCCTGCTTACACCGTCATGCGCCAGTGCGGCTCCGGCATGCAGGCCATCCAGAACGGTGTGCAGGAGATCCAGGTGGGTGAGTCCGGCATGGTGCTGGTAGGCGGTGTGGAGAGCATGACCAATGCCCCCTACTATCTGCGCGGTGCACGTTACGGCTACAAGGCGGGCAATGCGGTATTGGTAGACCCCAACACCGAGAGCCAGCCCAGATCGCAACCCATTTCCATCTACGGCTCTTTCGGCATGGGTATCACGGCAGAAAATTTGGCGGAGATGTATCATGTGTCCCGCGAGGAGCAGGATGCCTTTGCCATGCAGAGTCAGGAACGTGCCGCGGCGGCCATCGCCGAAGGCAAGTTCAAAGATGAGATCACGCCGGTGCGCATCCCTCAGCGCAAGGGTGAAGACATTATCTTTGAAGTGGACGAACATCCCCGCGCCACCACGCTGGAGAAGCTGGCAAAGCTGAAGCCGGTATTCAAAGATGGCGGTACGGTGACGGCCGGTAACTGCAGCGGCCGCAACGACGGTTCCAGTGCACTGATTCTGGCCGATGAAGAGCATGTGAAGAAACTGGGACTCAAGCCTATGGCTAAGATTCTGGCTTGTACCAGTGCAGGCGTGGATCCGCGCATCATGGGTATTGCACCCGCCTATTCTTCCCGCAAGGCACTGGAGCGTGCCGGCTTGAAGCAGGAAGATATCGGCCTTTGGGAGCTGAACGAAGCGTTCGCTGCCCAGAGTCTGGCAGTACTCAAGGAAATGGGACTGGATCAGGAGATCGTCAATGTCAACGGCGGTGCCATTGCCTTGGGTCATCCTCTGGGATCCTCCGGTTCGCGTATCACCATTACGCTGCTGTATGAAATGATGCGCCGCGGTACCCGTTACGGTCTGGCCACCCTGTGCACAGCAGGCGGTCAGGGCATGTCTGCCATTTTGGAACTGTGCGAATGATCACGGTATCTGTTCACACGCCGTTGTGAATGAAATGATACATACCCCGCAAAAAATAAAAAAGAAAGAAGGACGTATTTATGAAAAAGCTGATTACCCTCTTGTTGGCACTGGCTATGATCCTGTCTCTGGTTGCCTGTGGCGCCAAGGACGACGGCGGCAAGGCTAACGCTGCCGATACCATTCTGGTTGGCTGCTACATGCCCATGACTGGCCCCACGGCTGCTGCCGGTCTGGACCAGCTGAACGGCGTGAAGATGGCCATCGATGCCGTCAACGCTGCCGGCGGTATCAATGGCAAGCAGATCGAGCTGAAGGCCTACGATGATACCGGCACGTCTGAAGGTGCTGTGAAAGCAGCTACCCGTCTGATCGAAGAAGATGGCGTGAAGATCATCATCGGTTCTTCTACCTCCGGCAACATCCTGGCTGTTTCCTCCGTGACTGAGGCTGCCAAGGTGACCCAGGTCGGTACCGGTACCGGCGCAACCTGGACCAACATCGGTCTGAGCTACACCTACCGTGCCACCTCCAACAGCACCCTGCCCATCTCTACCATGGCTACCCAGATCAAGGACTTCGGCTACAAGAAGGTCGCTTTGATGTCCGTTGAGTCTGAGTTTGGTCAGTCCGGCCGCGATTCCATCCTCGCTGCCTGCGAAAAGAACGGTATCGAGCTGATCGCTGACATCAAGTTCCAGTCCAACGAGGCTGACTTCTCCGGCGCTGCTGCCAAGGCTATCGCTGCCAATCCCGAGGCTGTGATCGTTTACGGTGTTGGTTACGAAGAGGCTATGGTGACCAAGCAGCTGCGCGCCAACGGCTACAAGGGCCTGATCTTCACCACCGAAGGTGCTACCGACGCTCAGATGCTGAACACTGCCGGCGCTGCCGCTGACGGCGTTGTCTTTGCTGCTACCTATGTTGTTCCCGCCACCGCTGAGGAAGGCGCTACCGAACTGATCCGCAAGGTTCTGAAGGAGTGCGTTGATACCTACGGTGCTATGCCTTACTGCGACCAGTTCTATCGTGGCTACGACCAGGCTTGCCTGGTGGTCGAGGCTCTGAAGAATGCTGAGGACATCAATGACGGCGAGTCCATCATGAAGGCCTTCAAGGGCATCAAGGGCTTCGTTGGCCTGGGCGGTGAGTTCGACTTCACTGCCGGTACCGGTGACGGTCTGGCCAACACCTCCAAGTGGATGATCCTGGACGGCAAGATTCAGGAGTACGATAAGGCTGCTCTGGAGGCTTTCCTGGCTAAGTAAAGATTTGACAGGTTTCAGACATGTCCGATAACGAAAGACAAGTTCGATGAAGTTTATCTGAGCATTGTTGCGAAGACATACTTCACAGCAAACAGCTTGGAACTTATCGCATGTCTTGTGTCACGGTGATACAAACGGGGATGGACTTCTCCGTACAGAAGTCCATCCCCCGTATCTTACCCGCTGCCTGTGGGGACGTGCGGTACTTTATTGATTGCGAGGAGACAAAAGTATGGACCTTTCGTTGATTATTAAACTCGTGGTCGCTGCGCTGATGATCGGTTCGGTCTACTCTGCGCTGGGCATGAGTTACAGTTTGATTTATAAGGCGTCGGGCCTGATGAACCTGGCTATGGGCAACTTCCTGATGCTGGGTGCTTATGTGGGTTTGACCTTCTACAGTATTCTGGGCCTGAACATCGGGCTGAGCTTTGTTCTTACCTTTATCGTTATGTTTATCTTTGGCATCATTGTCCAGAGATACCTCATTGATTCGCTGCTGAAAAAAGGTGCAGCATTCTCTTACATTATTTTGCTGACTGCAGCGCTGGGTCTGGCTATGGAAAACAGTGCTATCCTGATTTGGACTCCCTATACCTTGTATTTTCCCGCTATCTTCAATACTGCCAGCGTGGAAATCGCCGGCGCCCATGTGGCCCCCGAGAACCTGCTGGTGCTTGGCATAGCGGTTTTCAGTTGTGTTGGTTTGTTCATCTTCCTGAACAAGACCAAGTTTGGCACGGCAATGCGTGCCTCTGCACAGGATCAGGTTGCCGCAGGTGCGCTGGGCATCAATGTAGGACTGACCAAGGATGTGACCTGGGGTCTTGCCTCTTCGCTGGCCGGTGTTATCGGTATGGCGTTGGGTCCCGTGTACGGTGTTTACAGCACCATGGGTGCCATGATCGCCCAAAAGGCTTTCGCCGGCTCCGTGACCGGCGGCTACGGCAACATCATCGGTGCCGTGGTGGGCGGTGTGTTCTACGGTTTCCTGGAGACGTTTGTTTCTGCATTTATCACCACTACGTATAAAGACGTTATCTCCTTCACTGTGCTGATCATCATTCTGGTGATCTCCCCCACCGGCCTTTTCAAAGAAAAGGTCATTGAATAAGGGAGGTGGCAATGATGAAAATGAAAATTAAGAATCATTTATCTTCCGTGATTTTCTGGGCGGTTCTGGCAGTGACGCTGCTGCTGTTTGCTCAGAAAAACTACTATGCGTTTATCATTGCACTGTTTGGCGTTTACGCCATCGTGGCAACGGCGCTGGATGTGCTGTTCGGCTACACCGGACAGATTTCCCTCGGTCATGCCGGCCTCTTTGCTATCGGCTCGTATGTAACGGCGCTGCTGTCGCTGAAGCTGAGCGTACCCACAGCTATTGCGCTGATTTTGGGTGCAGTTGCAGCTACGGTGGTAGGTGCACTGATTGCCATTCCCGCGTCCAAGCTGGTCAAACACTTCCTCTCGCTGCTGATGATCGCATTTGGACAGATCGTCTACCTGATCATCAACTCCTGGAGCAAGGTGACCGGCGGTAGTTTGGGCTTGATGAACATCCCCAAGCTGAACCTGTTTGGTTTCAAGTTTGACTCCTACATCAAGATCGCCATTCTGATCTGGCTGGTGCTGGCGCTGCTGCTGGTGGTCAAGGTACGCATCATCAACTCCCGTGTGGGCAGCGCGTTCATCGCCCTGCGTGAAAACAGTGTGGCTGCCAAGGGCCTGGGCATCAACATTAAGAAGTACAAGGTCATGGCATTTGCCATCAGTGCCTTTATGACCGGCCTGGCTGGTGGTCTGTACACCTATGTGCGTGGCTTCATCAGCCCCGAGACCTTTAACGGTACGCAGTCCACATTGTTCATGACCATGCTGCTCTTCGGCGGTATCTGCACGGTGGAAGGTCCTGTGATCGGCGCTGTGGTGCTGCTGCTGGTCAAGGAAGTGTTCCAGTCGCTGGCGCTGTATCAGGGCCTGGTTTACGCCTTGTTCATGCTGATCGTTCTGTTCTTCCTGCCCAACGGCGTTGTGGGTATCTTCAAGTCTATGGGCGGTGTCGTAGCTAAGCTGAAAAAGAAGAACAAAAAGGAGGGCCAAGTCAATGCTGAAAATTGAAAACATTACCATTAAGTTCGGCGGACTGGTGGCCAACAACAATGTCTGCACCGAAATAAAGGAAGGTCAGATTTTTGGCCTGATCGGCCCCAATGGTGCCGGCAAGACCACGCTGTTCAACATTGTCAGCGGATTCTATGCCCCTACCTCCGGTAAGGTGATCTTCAACGGCGAAGAGATTCAGGGAAAACCCTCCAATGAGATCGCTTACAAAGGTATCATGCGCACTTATCAGAACATCAACCTGTTCAAGAAAATGACCACGCTGGAGAACGTAATGGTGGGCTGTCACAGTCTGACCAACGCCACGCTGTGGGATGCCATTATCAAGAGCAAGAAATCCCAGAAGGAGCATGAGGAAGCACTGGAGAAATGCCATGAAGTGATGAAGTTCATGAACATTGACCAGTTTGCCAACGTGAAGGCGGCCAACCTGCCCTACGGTGACCAGAGAAGACTGGAAATCGCCCGTGCGCTGGTCAGCAACCCCAAGCTGATTTTGCTGGATGAGCCTGCCGCCGGTATGAACCTGTCGGAAAAGGATGTGTTGGCTGAAACCATCCAGAAGATCCGTGACCGCGGCCATACGGTGTTCCTGGTGGAGCACCACATGAAGCTGGTGACAGCTGTGTGCGACCGAATCTGCGTGCTCAACCACGGCAACAAGATCGCAGAGGGTACGCCCGAAGAGATCCAGAATCATCCTGAGGTAATCGCGGCCTATTTGGGCGGCGCCCAGAAGTGACCGGGGCTGCTGCTTCGCATCTGCATATGCGAAACGGCGGTGATCCTAACAGAAAGGTATGCATGACAATGAAAGACACGATTCTTGAAATCAAAGACCTGCACTTTCAATACGGTGAGATCGTGGCACTGCACGGTGTTTCGCTGACGGTCAAAGAGGGTGAGATCGTAACGCTGCTGGGCGGTAACGGCGCCGGTAAAACCACTACACTGACGGCGGTTTCCGGTATCTATCGCGGCATTACCAAGGGCGAGGTCAACTTCATGGGCGAGAGCCTGAAGGGTCTGCCTCCTCATAAAATCGCAGCCAAGGGCATTGCCCACTGCTTTGAAGGCCGCAGAGTATTTCCCCAGCTGACCGTGCGGGAGAACCTGATGCTGGGTGCGTATCTGCGCCCCCAGAAGTCCAAGGAAGTGGCAGACGATCTGGAATATGTATTTGACCTGTTCCCTCGCCTGAGAGAGCGTGAAAAGCAGGACGGCGGTACGCTGTCCGGCGGTGAGCAGCAGATGCTGGCTGTGGGCCGTGCACTGATGCAAAAGCCCAAGCTGTTGATGCTGGATGAGCCCAGTCTGGGCCTTGCTCCTATCATCGTAGAGGACATTTTCAAAGCCATCAAGAAGATCAATCAGGACGGTGTGCCCATCCTGCTGGTCGAGCAGAACTGCAATGTGGCGCTGGAAGTGGCGGACAGAGGTTACGTGCTGGAAACCGGCAACATCGTCATCGAAGATGTGGCCGAAAAACTCATGGAGAACGAAGCCATCCGCAAGAGTTACATGGGTATTGAATAATTCGTGCGCAGAGTGTATGATTGACGAAAGGGAGTGGGCCGGCCCAAAGGCTCACTCCCTACTTTCAAATGAGCGGAATTTCGAGTAGTGAGGTGCGTATGAAACGTATCTATATCTGCATGTTTAAAGAAGAGAGCAACTCTTTCAGTCCCGGAATCATGGGAATGGAGGAGTTTCGAAAGAGCATCCGTACCGGCGAGGATCTGGTGCATCCTGACGGACGGGCCGGACAGACCATCCGCGCCTTTGTGGAGGTACTCACAGAGAAGGGATATACACCGGTGGGTGGGATCGGCATGACCGCCCAGAGCGGTGGCCCTGTATCCCGGGAGGTAGTGGACTATTTCCGCGAAAATGCGCTGCAGCGGCTGCGCGAGGCGGGAGATGTGGATGGCTTACTGCTGTATTTCCACGGGGCCACCATTTCCGAGGACTCCGACGATGTCTGCGGCGATTTGCTGGAGACATTTCGAGCTGTTGTAGGACAGGAGATGCCGATTGCTGTGGCCTGCGATATGCATGCCAATGTAACAAGGAGAGTCATGGCACAGGTGGATTTCATCTGTGGCTATATCACATATCCCCATGCCGATTTTTATGAAACCGGCCGCCGTGCGGCGCAGTTGCTGTGCCGCAAGCTGAGCGGGGAGACGTTGAAAACGGCGTGGGTCACGATCCCTATGCTGGCGCCGGCCAGCGGCTACACCACCAACGATCCGCAGCTGCACGCATTGATGCAGCGCGGGCACGAAATGGTACAGCAAGGGGAAATCAGCGATTTTACGATTTTTCAGGCGCAGCCTTGGCTGGATGTGCCGCAGATCGCCACATCGGTGGTGGTGACTGCCTGTGCGGAGCGGGCAGCGAAAGATGCGGCAGCTATGCTGGCCGCGGGAGAGTTTACCCTGCGTGAAGTGCTGCAAGGCACATCGATGATGACGCTGCGGGAAGGGATTCAGGCGGCGTTGGATAATCCGGAGGACAGGCCGGTGATTCTGGCCGACTCTGCCGACAGCAGCGGTGCAGGATCCCGCGGCGACAGCGCTGTGCCGATCGCGCAGCTGCTGCCGCACCGCAATGTGCTGCGTGCGGCGGTGACGGTGGCAGACCCTGCTGCCGTGGATAAAGCCTTTGCACTGGGCGTGGGCGGCAGAGCAGATTTCTGGCTGGGCGGCACCCTGGCGCCGCGGCTGACGCAGCCGGTGCTGGTGGAAGATGCCGTAGTGGAAAGCCTGCATGAGGGCGATTACGTAGCGGCAGGTCCGGCAGAAAAGGGAATGACATTCCATATCGGTCCGTGTGCCGTACTGCGCGCGGGTAAGATCCGGATTCTGGTGATCCGCAGTGGACAGACAGAGCGGGATATTCAATTCTTCCGTGGATTTGGCATCGAGCCTGCCGATTGCCGTCTGGTGTGTGTCAAGGCCTGTGCGTCGTTCCGTGCCAGTTACGAGGGAGTGGCGGCGCAGATCCACACGGTGGCTACACCCGGTTCGGCCGGACATGTGTTGACGGAGCTGCCCTATACACGGTTGCCGCAGCCACTCTATCCCTTCCAGCAAATCGACGAGAGTCATATTTCTCAGCCGGTTTGCCTGCGATAAACGAAAGGAGCAGATCCTATGCGGTATATTCTTGCCTTTGATGTGGGCACGACTGCCGTCAAGGCGATTTTGATCAACTGTGAAACAAAAGAGATGCGCAGTGCCGGAGCGCCCTGCGAGCTGACGCAGCTTCATCCCGGCTGGGCGGAGCAGGACGCCGACCAGATGTGGAATGCAGTATGTCAGGCGTCCCGCGCCTGTGTGGCGGCAGACGATGTGGATGTTTCCGAAATTGGCGGCATCGTGATCAGTGCGCCGTGGAAACATGTGATCGCGCTGAATGAAAACGGAGAACCTATCCGTAAGAGCATTATCTGGATGGACGGACGCGCCATTGAGCAGGCAAAGCGGCTCAATGAAACGATGGGACGCTTTGTAGAGCATGCGCAGGGTTACTGGACGCGGCTGATGTGGCTGAAAGAGAACGAACCGGAGGTATGGGCGCAGGCGAAACATATCGTTGGCATCAATGACTATTTCAAGTACCGTGCCACCGGAAATCTGTGTACGGAGTGTTCCGATGACTTTATCCATTCGCCCAATGCGAAACTGCAGCAGCTGTATGACGAGGTGCTGGAAAAGGTGGGACTGGCGGAGGACAAGGACAAGTTCCCGCCCTGCATTGCCTGCACCGATTGTGCCGGTTATCTGACGCAAGAGGGGGCGGCACAGCTGGGACTGCGGCCGGGAATGCCTATGTTCGGCGGATTTGGTGATCTGCCGGCAGTATATCTGGGCAGCGGCTGCCGCGCCGAAGGCACAGCGCACATCTATTTGGGCACGTCTTCGTGGTTTGGTGAACTGTTGAGCGACCGGATTGACAATTACAGCAGTTCCTGGTTTACGGCGGATGACAAAAATCAAGGGGCGTTGTTTGGCCTGACCACCGGCGGCCGTGCCTATGAGTGGGTGATCAACCGCTTTTACAAAGAGGAAAGAGAGCGGCTGGGTGATGGGATTTATGCCCTGCTGGACCGTGAAATGGCGCAGGTGGCGCCGGGATGCGATGGGCTGATCGTGACCCATTGGCTCAACGGTGAGCCGCCACCGCTGGCTAAAAACGCCAAGTCGGTGTTTTTCAACGTAACGGAGCAGCATCAGCGGCAGCATTTTGTCCGTGCCATGCTGGAGAGTATCTGCTATTCCCACCGCCGCTCACTGGAAAAGTATATCGCGCAACATGGCTGCCCGCCCAAGCAGATCAGCGTGGTAGGCGGCGGAGCATGCAGCGATGTGTGGATGCAGATGATGGCTGACATACTGAAAATGCCTGTTCGCGTGCCGGACAATCCCCGCTATGTGGGCACGATGGGATCTTACTACTGCGCGCTGATCGGCTTGGGGCTGAAGCAGGATTTTTCCGATTTGAGCCGGCAGGACGGCGGGAAGATTTTTACGCCCAATGCGGCCAACGCAGAAGTCTATGACAAAATGTTCGGCATCTACATGGATCTCTATCCTGCGCTGAAGAATTTGTACGACCGCTTGAACGGTGTGTATTAAGGGGGGAATCGCCATGAAACTGGAATTTGGATACGGAAACGGAATACAGAGCGTAGAAGTGCCGGAAAAGAATCTGCTGGCGGTACTGGAGTCCAATCCTGTTGCTCATGAACGGCGTGGAGCAGATGCGGTGCGCTATGCATTGGATCATCCCATCGGTGCGCCGCGGCTGTGCGAGATCGTCCGTCCGGGACAGACGGTGGCAGTGGTCACCAGCGATATCTCCCGTCCGCTGCCCAGCTATGATGTGCTGCCGGCGGTGCTGGATGAACTGTATGCCGGCGGGATCCTGAAAGAAGATATCACCGTGGTGCTGGCGTTGGGATCACACCGTAAGCATACGGAGGAGGAAAAACGCAAGCTGGTAGGGGAGCGCTGCTATACCGAGGTGCGCTGCGTGGACAGCGATGTGGACGACTGCGTGCACATGGGCGTGACAAAGGCCGGTACGCCGGTGGATATCACCCGCTGCGTTGCCGAGGCAGATGTGCGTGTGTGTTTGGGCAATATCGAGTTTCACTACTTTGCAGGTTATTCCGGCGGCGCCAAGGCCATTATGCCCGGTGTATCCACACCGGCAGCCATCCAGCAGAACCACCGCATGATGGTGTCCAATGATGCCTGTGCCGGCAAGCTGGAAGGGAATCCAGTCCGGGCAGATATCGAGGAGGCCGGTGAGATCTGCGGGATCGACTATATCGTCAACGCGGTGCTGGATGAGCATAAGCATATTGTTTACGCGGTGGCCGGTGATGTGACGCAGGCACACCGCGTGGGCTGCGCGTATCTGGATAAGATGTACCGCAAGAAACTGACGCAGCGGGCAGACATTGTGCTGGTGTCGCAGGGGGGTGCACCCAAGGACGCCAATCTCTATCAGGTGCAAAAGGCACTGGACAACGCCAAGCACGCCGTGCGTGATGGCGGTACCATCATTTTGATGGGTGCCTGCCCGGAGGGATTAGGCAGCAAAAAATTCGAACAATGGTTGACAAGTGCACCCACAGCCCATAGTATGGTGGATAGGATCTCGCAGCAGTTTGAACTGGGCGGCCACAAGGCTGCGGCCATTGGTATGGTGCTGGACCGCGCCAATATCGACCTTATCAGCGAGATGGACGATGCGTTTGTGCGCAGCATTTTCCTCAATCCCCAGCCGTCGGCGCAGGCGGCATTTGATGCGGCTATGGAGAAGTACGGGGCAGACGCTACCGTGATCGCCATGCCCTACGGCGGCGCGACGCTGCCTTATCTGGAAAAGAGCAAGTAATACAGGGAGGTATATACAATGGATTACGCAAAAGAATCTCTGCGTCTGCACAATGAATGGAAGGGCAAGATCGAAGTGGTCTGTACGGTACCGTGCAAGACCAAGGATGATTTGTCTTTGGCTTACACCCCCGGTGTGGCTCAGCCTTGTCTGGAGATACAGAAAGACGTGGACAAGTCCTATGATCTGACCCGTCGCCACAACCTGTGCGCCGTGATCACCGACGGCAGCGCTGTGCTGGGACTGGGCGATATCGGGCCTGAGGCCGGTATGCCCGTCATGGAGGGCAAATGCGCGCTGTTCAAGGCGTTCGGCGATGTGGATGCGTTCCCTCTGTGCATCAAGAGCAAAGATGTAGACGAGTTCGTGAATGCGGTGTATCTGGTGTCCGGCTCTTTCGGCGGCGTAAATCTGGAGGATATCTCCGCACCCCGCTGCTTTGAGATCGAGCGCAAGCTGAAGGAAAAGTGTGATATTCCCATCTTCCACGATGACCAGCACGGTACGGCTGTTATTACGCTGGCAGGATTGCAGAATGCACTGAAGGTGGTGGGAAAGAAGAAGGAAGAGGTAAAGATCGTTACCTCCGGTGCCGGCGCTGCCGCCATTGCTATCGTGAAGCTGCTGCTGAGCGCAGGCTTTAAGAACATCACCATGTGTGACCGCAGCGGTGCCATCTATGCCGGCCGCGAGGGCCTGAACTGGATCAAGGAAGAGATGGCACAGGTGACCAACCCTGAAAAGAAGCAGGGCAGCCTTGCCGACGTGATCGTGGGTGCTGACGTGTTTATCGGCGTTTCCGCGCCCGGTACGCTGACCACGGAGATGGTAAAGACCATGAACCGTGATGCTATCGTGTTCGCCTGCGCCAACCCCACGCCGGAGATCTTCCCGGCCGATGCCAAGGCCGGCGGCGCCAAGGTGGTGTCTACCGGACGCAGCGACTTCCCCAACCAGATCAACAACGTGCTGGCATTTCCCGGCATTTTCCGCGGTACATTTGATGTGCGTGCCAGCGACATCAATGAGGAGATGAAGATGGCTGCTGCACAGGCGTTGGCGGATCTGATCTCTGAGGAAGAACTGAACGAGGATTACATCATCCCCGCAGCTTTCGATCCCCGTGTAGGTCCTGCGGTAGCCGCTGCCGTGGCAGAAGCTGCCCGTAAGACCGGCGTGGCAAGAATATAAAGGTAAACAAAAAACGATCCGCAGCTGCGGATCGTTTTTTGCGTCAGTTGCTGTTCTCTTCACAGGCGAACTGTCTGCCTGTGTGGTCGATAGTGTAGTTTTCAGTGTAGATCAACTGTGAGATGGGGATGACAGTATAGCCGTCGCGGATCAGACATTCCAACACCGTGGGCAGTGCTTCCGGAGTATGTAGTGCGGCATTATGGAATAACACGATGCTGCCCGGTTGCACCTTGCCGGTCACCCGCTTGCAGATGGTATCGGCATCGTAGTCCTTCCAGTCCAGACTGTCCACATCCCACTGTACCGGCTCCATGCCCATAGAGCGGATGGCAGAGATTACATGGTCGTCATATTCGCCATAGGGACAGCGGATCAAGGTAGGAGTAACACCGGTAACGGCAGCGATCTTTTCATTGCAGGCGGTAACATCGGCGATGATCTCCTCTGTGGTAAGGGAGTTATAGTGATCGTGACGGTTAGAATGGTTCATTACCTCGTGTCCTGCGTCAGAGAGCGCTTTGACGGATTCCGGATATTTATCGACCCAGTCACCTACCACGAAAAAGGTGGTTTTGACATTGTACTTTGCCAGCGTATCAATGAGAAGCTGTGTGTCCTCATTGCCCCATGCGGCGTCAAAAGAAATAGAACACAGCTTTTGCGCCCGTTCCACCGAGTAGATGGGCAGCTGCCGCTCTGAAGCGGAGGTGGTGACAAATGTGGGATAAGCTACAGCATAGAAAATGGCGGCAGATAGAACCAACGCAGTCAGAACCGCCAAGTGGCGGCGGCGCAGCAGCAGAATGTGGGGAGAGAAATGGCGCATACAGGAGTCCTGCCTTTCTTTTTTGCTCCATTTATATGTATCTATAACCAAGAATATGAAAAAGCCGCACCTTGCCATCGACAAGGTGCGGCTTGAGTTTCGCTGTTTATTTTTTGCTGTCAGCTGAAACGTTGACGCTGGGCATATCGTAAACATCTTCGTGGGGCGCGGATAATTCCGTGCAGCGGGCATATTCTACCTGCAGAACAGAAGAAATCGTATGGCGTCCGTAATCATCCAGCTGGGCATACTGATTGACCAGCTTCTGGGTTTCTTCGGTCAGATAAAAAGATGCGTCTTCACTAAGGGCTTTGATGCCCAGTGTTTGGCAGATTTGTACGACCGTATCAAAAGAAGAGCCGCCAATACCGTTATGCAGGGCGCTGTTGATCGTAGACAGCGGGATATTGACAGCAAAGGCAAACTGCCGCACGCTCTTATACTGCCGCGCGATTTCCGTGCGAACAATTTTGGTTAGATTATCCATAAACATACCCTCTTTATAAATCCTGCGTATTTATCATGGTACGCCCATCCCGAACGGAACACATTATAGCACGAATGGAAAAAATCTCCAAGTCCAAATTTGAAAATTTCAAAAAATTTAACTTTTATCGTAAACGGAGAAAAAAATGGGGTCGAAATTAGTCAGTTTTACCGGAAAATTTTGGAAATGAAGGGAAGGAGCAACTATGCTTTCGGAGATACGGAAATACATTGGCGAAAATAAACTTCCCATTGGGAGGTGTTTGTGGTAAAATGAAGCAGAATAATCGAAAGATTCTTACCGATGGCGGCGTGTGGAAAACCGCACGGCAGTTGCTGCGCCGCTATCAGCGGCACGGGGTGGGCCGCAGCAGCGCAGCGTTGACTTACTATCTGGTGTTTGCTGCGTTTCCACTGCTGGTTTTTTTCAGCGCGTTGCTGGGTGCGCTGGAAGTGGATGAGGAAAGTGTGCTGCGGTTGTTTGCATCACTTTTACCACAGGATGTGGAGCGGGTCGTGCGCAGCTATCTTTCGTATGTGACGGTTCACTACAGCCGCCGACTTTTGTGGTTCAGCCTGATCTTTTCCGTGTGGTTTCCTATGCGAGCAACGGACTGTCTGCTTGCGGCTATGCGCCGTGCGTTTGGCACAGTAGAGATGCGCAGGACACTGCGCCATCGTGTGCATACGGTGCTGTTCACTGTGTGGCTGGTGGTCACATGGAGTGCGGCCATGGTGCTGATGACGGTAGGCAGGCGGGCACTGGAAGTTTTGGCCGGAGTACTGCACCTGCCGGCGGGATTTGCCGACTTGTGGAATTATCTGCGCTTTTTCCTGCTGGGATTGGTAATGTTTGCCGCGCTGGCGGTACTGTATATGCTGGCGTTGGGCAAGCGGCAGCCGCTGCGGAAAGTAGCCGCCGGTGTGATGGCATCGCTGGTGGCGTGGATGGTATTGTCTGCGGCGTTTTCTTATTATGTGGAGCATGTGGCACAATACACGCAGCTATATGGGTCTATTGCGACAGTTGTGGTGACATTGCTGTGGCTGTATATGAGCAGTGCGGTACTGATTATGGGCGCGGAACTGAATGCAGTCCTGCGGCGAAAATACCGTACTGCGGTGTGACAACAGATCAGATCGGTCAAAGAGGGGCCGAAGGAGGAACACGGGTATGAAAATTATCATTGTGGGCAACGGTAAAGTGGGCTATGCTATTGCCAGTCAGCTGGCGATGGAAGATCATGATGTAGTTATGGTAGACGCGGCTGCTTCTGCACTGCAGAAGGCGGACAGCGCGCTGGATATCATGTGTGTGGAGGGTAACGGTGCCAGCATCAGCGTGCTGAAGAGCGCCGGTGTAGCAGATGCGGATCTGGTGATTGCTGTGACCAACGGCGATGAGACCAATCTGGTTTGCTGCCTGATCGCCAAGAAACTGGGTGCCAAACACACGATTGCCCGCGTGCGCAATACCGATTATCGACGCGATGCGGATATGCTGAAGCGGGAGATCGGGCTGGACATGGTAATCAATCCGGACTTGGCGGCGGCCCGCGAAATTGCCCGGATCCTCAGTTTCCCGGCAGCCTTCTCCGTAGAGCCGTTTGCCCGCGGACGCATTGATATGATCGGATTCCTTGTTTCTTCCAAGGATGCCCTTGCCGGTGTACCCCTCAGCGAGTTTAACAGCAAACGAATTGCCGAGGTGCTGTTCTGTGCTGCGGAGCATGACGGAGAATATGTGATCCCCGACGGTCACTTTGTACCTCAACCGGGTGACCGGATGTACATGGTAGGCGCCAAGCACGAAGTGCGCAAAATGCTTAAGGGTATGGGCCGGCCGCTGCAGAAGGTCAAGGATGTCTCCATTTTAGGCGGCAGCCGCATTGCTATGTATCTGACGTGGGAACTGCGCCGCATCAATGCCGGCGTACGGATCGTGGAGATGCAGCATGAGGACTGTCTGATTCTGGCCGATGAATTGCCCGGTGCCATGATCATTGAAGGTGACGGTACAGACCGTGAACTGATCCAAAGCGAAGGCATTTTCGACGTGGATGCTTTTGTGGCTCTGACAGGCCGCGACGAGGAAAACCTGCTGATGGCGCTGACGGCGCAGCATGCGGGCGTGCCTAAGGTGGTGGCGAAGATGAACCGGCCCAATTACATGGAACTGGTGCACGATACAGGCATCGACAGCATCATCAGTCCCAAGAATATCGTGGCCAACCAGATTACCAGCTATGTGCGCGCTTTGGCCAATTCCGAAGGCAGCGCCGTGGAAAGCCTGTACCGTCTGCTGGACGGCTCAGTAGAGGCGCTGGAGTTCAGTGTTACCGGTAAGAGCCGAGAGATGCTGCACATTCCGCTGAAGGATCTGAAACTGCGCAAAGGCGTGCTGCTGGCCGCCATTGTGCGCGATAACGAAACAATCATACCCGGTGGTATGACCTGCATTGAAGAAGGAGACCATGTGGTCGTGGTTACACGCATTACAGGGTTGGATGACCTGACCGATATTCTGGCTAAGTAAATAAAAACAGCAGCCCCGCCGTTCCCATTGGGAAAGGCGGGGTTTACTTTTGGTCAGAAAGCGGATAGAATAAAGAAAAACACGGGAAAGTGAGGATGTCGTTATGGAAGCAAAACTGCGTGAATATGCGGCACTTTTAATAAAGGTAGGTTTGAACGTGCAGAAGGGGCAGACACTGGTAATCTCCTCGCCGGTGGAGTGCGCGCCTTTTGCCCGGATGTGTGCCTCGGCGGCCTATGACGTGGGCTGCCGTGAAGTGGTAATGAACTGGCACGATGATGTGATGGCGCGGGAAAAGTATCTGCGGGCAGATAGTGAGATTTTCGATGAAGTTCCTCAATGGCGTCGCCACTTTTTCAATGACTATGCCAATGCCGGTGCGGCGTATCTTGCCATTGCGGCGGAAGATCCGGAGAATTTCAAGGGTGTGGATCCTGATCGACTGGTACGCGCTCAGCGCGCCAGCGGAAAGGCACTGAAAGACTTTTACCGCCTGCAGATGAGCAGCGGTTTTCCCTGGTGCATTGCATCTATTCCTATTCCCAGCTGGGCGACGCGTGTATTCCCCGAGGTATCGGCGGCAGAGGCAGTTGAAAAACTGTGGGATGCCATTTTCTACACCATGCGCATCAACGGTGACGGCCAGAGTGCGCAGCGTTGGCAGGAGCATATTGACCGTTTGGCTGAACGCAAGGAAAAGATGAATGCGCTGCGTTTCAAAACACTGCATTACACCAACAGTCTCGGCACAGATCTGACGGTGGAACTGCCGGAAGGACACATCTGGGAGAGCGGCGACGATGTGACGCAATCCGGCCAGACCTTTGTGGCCAATATGCCAACGGAAGAACTGTTCACAGCACCGCTGCGCAGCGGTATCAATGGCGTGGTTTACGCAGCTATGCCGTTGGTCAATGACGGTAACATCATTGACGGATTCCACTTTGTGGTAAAAGACGGAAAAATCGTAGAGGCACATGCAGAAAAGGGCGAGGAATTCTTAAAGGCGGCCATCAGCATTGACGAAGGCGCCTGCTATTTCGGTGAGGTGGCACTGGTACCCTACGACAGTCCGATTTCCAACATGAATCTGCTGTTCTACAACACGCTGTTTGACGAAAACGCTGCATGCCACATGGCGTTTGGCGAGGCCTATCCCTGCATTGAAGGCGGACGGGATATGGACAAAGAGCAGCTGAAAGAGAAGGGACTCAACGATTCGGATGCCCATGTGGACTTTATGATCGGAACAAAAGACCTGAAGATCATCGGCACGACCTGGAGCGGCGAGGAGATCCCTGTGTTTCTGGACGGCAATTTTGCAATTTAAAAGAAGAAAGGCGGCTGCTGCGGCAGCCGCCTTTCTATTGGGGCAGAAACGGCCCTGTTTCTTCGTTATACGGTACGCAGAAGGTAGGGATACCCTCCAGGGCAGGGGCAATGGTGCGCATCGAAAAGAAAAAATGCAGACCATCATCTGCCAGATAGAACTGCTGCGGCCGGAAATGACGCCGCAGTTTTTTTCGCCACAGGGGATCATATGCGGCAATGCCTTGCGCCTCCTGTTGGCGGATCTGCTGCTCCGCCTCGCCCAACAGCAAGGAACGCCATGGTGTGTGGGGCGGAAAGCACTCGGCCACAGTAACAGGCAGAATGCGCTGCAGATCCCATATATCGGCACGGCGGATGAGCGTGCGTTGCTGTGCACCGGTGAGAATAGTATCTGTGTAAAGACTGAGCAGGTGATCTTTTTGAAGCGTAATCGTGCTTTGCAGCGATGCGTGCCACTGGGGAAGCGGTGCTGCATTGAGCAAAGCCTGTCGGTAGAGCTGTTGTGCCTGCGGAAATATGCTGTAGCGACACCAACTTTCAAAAGCAGCGGCGCAGGCCTGATAATATCGGTTGAACCGGCGGGCATGGCGACCGGTGATCTGCGGAAGCTGGGCATCGACACGCAGCAAGGGAAGACCGTCTTCACAGAAGGAAACATCTGTCAGCGTCGGACAGAGCGAAACGGTATCGGACACGAGAAAACCTCCTTTCCTGTGAGTATATGCACCGATAAAAAGGAGTTGCAAATTTTGAAAAAACGGTTTACTTTCACAAAATAAAGTGGTAAAATATGAAAGCGAAAATGTAAAGACATCCCAAACTCGACGATACAGTTGAAGATGGAGGTAATCATATGGCAAGAGTAGCAAAGTCAAAGATCGCGAAGAAGGCAAAGACAGACCGTTTGTACCGTGCGATTCTGACGCTGAAAACGGAAGAGGAGTGCTATAACTTTTTCCAGGATTTGTGCACCATTTCTGAGCTGCGCTCCATGGAGCAGCGCTACGAGGTGGCAACACTGCTGGATGAAGGCATGATCTATAGCGAGATCCTCAAGGAGACCGGTGCATCCAGCGCCACCATCAGCCGTGTCAACCGCTCACTGCTCAACGGTGCAGGCGGCTATGAATGCGTACTGGAGCGCATGAAGGAGAAAAGCGAAGAATGAGCTGCTATGATGCGCTGGCCGGTACCTACGATGCACTGACCGGCGATGTGGAATATGAAAAACGGGCAGACTATTTGGAAAAGCTGTTTGCGCGCAGTCGGATCGACGTAAAAACGGTGTTGGATCTGGCCTGTGGCACGGGCACGATGACATGGATCCTGACCGGCCGTGGTTATGAGATGATCGGTGTAGACGCTTCGGAAGAGATGCTGGCTGCAGCGATGGAGAAGAGCGGCAGCGTAGAGGGCGTGGCACCTATTTTTCTGCATCAATCCATGCCGGAACTGGATTTGTACGGTACGGTAGATGCGGCCATCTGCTGTTTGGACAGCTTGAACTATCTAACCAGACCCAAGGACGTACAGCGCACGTTTGAACGTTTGCGCTTGTTCATTGCGCCCGGTGGTGTGCTGATTTTTGACATCAATACGGTGGAGAAGCTGCGCGCTTTGGACGGACAGGTCTTTTTAGATGAGACGGAGGACACTTATTGCGTGTGGCGTCCGGAGTATCATCGCGGCCTGTGCACCTATTATATGGACCTGTTTCAACTGCAAAATGACGGCAGCTGGGAGCGCACACTGGAGATCCACAAAGAGCGTGCCTATACGGTGGAGGAGCTGACCGGATGGCTGCAGCAAGCAGGCTTTGGTGAGATCCGCACTTACGGCGATATGAAGATGCGCCGTCCCGCTGCAGGCGAGCAGCGCATTTATTTTTCCTGTGTGAGGTTGTAAGAATGACGTATCAAGGATTCTGGGGCATGACGGTGATGACTCTGGTGCTGCTGGGTCATGGCCTTTTTGTGCTGAGAAAAAACATAAAAGGGAAGGAATTGATTGAGATTCCCCCCAAAGTAAAGATGTTTTTTGGTATTTTGGGCGGTTTATGTGCTGCGAGTTTTATTGCGGGCGTAGTGATGATCCTGTGCAGTGTGGCGTCTGAGACGGTACATGTGGCCGGTCTTGTGATGCTGGGTATGGGCTTTGTGGTGAACAACCAAGTGCGTAAGTTTGCACCGCTGCTGGTGAAACAGGAGGAAGAGGAAGAAATCCATGAGTGATCGTATTGTAAGAGCTATTTCCAGCGACGGCTTTGTAAAGGCTGCCGCTGTATCCAGCCGCGAATTGACAGAACGGGCACGCCAGATCCACCAGACACTGCCGGTAGGTACGGCGGCGCTGGGCCGTACGCTGGCGGCGGCATCCATGATGGGCAATGCGCTGAAAGGACAGGGCGCCAGTGTGACGCTGCAGATCAAGGGCGGCGGGCCGTTGGGCACGGTACTGGCCGTTTCCGACACGGACGGCAATGTGCGCGGCTATGTGACCAATCCTGCCGTAGATATTCCGCTGCGTACCGATGGAAAACTGGATGTAGGCGGCGCTGTGGGCAATGAGGGTACGATCACGGTGATCAAGGATCTGCAGATGAAAGAACCCTATGTGGGAACGATTGACTTGCTGGGCGGCGAAATTGCCGAGGACGTGGCGGCCTATTTCGTGGAGTCTGAGCAGATCCCCACCGCTTGCGGCCTCGGTGTGCTGGTGGAACGTGATCAGAGTGTGCGTGCAGCTGGCGGTTATCTGATCCAGCTGCTGCCCGGTGCTGACGAGGATACCATTATTAAGGTAGAGGGCGGCATTATGGCAGCCGGGAATGTGTCGACCCTATTGGATGCTGATCCTGATCCGGAGAATCTGCTGCGTACGGTGATGTCCGACTTCGACATTCGTATTCTGGAGAGTTCCCCTATTGAGTATAAGTGCTATTGCAGCCGCGAACGTGTGGAGCGGGCGCTGATCTCGCTGGGTACGGCGGAACTGGAGAATATTCTGCGTGAGCAGGGAAGCTGTCAGCTGACCTGCCAATTCTGCGATGCAGTATATGACTTTTCTGCCGAGGAACTGCAGAAGTTAATCGATGGCTTGCAGAAAAAGTGACGAAAGACAAGCCAAGAAAAAACTTGAAAAAAATCAAAATTTACTGTTGACAGGCGTGCTCTAATTTAGTATACTTATCCTTGCCGTTCGCGAGAGCGGCAAGGACGGGAGCATAGCTCAGCTGGTTAGAGCACCTGCCTTACAAGCAGGGGGTCACTGGTTCGAGTCCAGTTGTTCCCACCACATTTGGCCGAGTAGTTCAGTTGGTTAGAACGCCAGCCTGTCACGCTGGAGGTCGAGGGTTCGAGCCCCTTCTCGGTCGCCAATATGCCTCTGTAGCTCAGTTGGTAGAGCAGCGGACTGAAAATCCGCGTGTCGTTGGTTCGACTCCGACCGGAGGCACCACTTGCGGGCGTAGCTCATCTGGTAGAGCGCGACCTTGCCAAGGTCGAGGTAGCGAGTTCGAGCCTCGTCGCCCGCTCCAGAAAAATGAGAACCGGAGCGAAAGCTCCGTTTCTCATATATGGTGACATAGCCAAGTGGTAAGGCAAGGGTCTGCAAAACCCTCATTCCCCGGTTCAAATCCGGGTGTCACCTCCAGAAAAATCCCGAATGCGAAAGCATTCGGGATTTTTTGCACCTAACGAAAAAATTTTCTTCTTTTGATGATAAACGGTTGGCATCCCGGTTTTTTCGCGGTAGAATATAAGAAATAATTTGTCGAAGACACGCGACGAACAGAAAGAATATCGGAGCGTCCGGGGAAGGGAGGGGCTTATGCGAAAAAGAGTGATCTGCCTGCTGGCGGTGTTACTGCTGGCATTATCGGTGCTACCGGTGGAGCGGGCACAGGCGATCCCTACCCGTATCCGGGTGGCGTTTAACACGCATCAGGCACCATATCATTTCGTGGATGAGCGGGGCGATGTAGTGGGTCTGCATATTGACATGTTGGAGCACATTGCCCAGCGTGTTGGCTACGAGCTGGAATATTATCCCATGGAAACCAGCACAGACTGTCAGAATGCCATCAACGAAGGCGAAGTGGATCTGGTGCTGAACATTTCCACCAGACTGGAGAATAAGGCCTGGATCACGGAGACCCTGTCCGATGAGGCGATCTGCATCGTGACGCGGAACACGCCGGAGAATGCAGAAGGGAATGTTCGCGGCGACGCTGTTGTGCAGCTGGCGACCATTACACCGGCTATTTCCACCCAGATTTCTCCGGCGAAAACCTTTGCCGTATCCAGCCAGCGGAAGGTGGTGGAATTTTTGCTCTCCGGCAAAGCGGATACGGCCGTGGTGCTGAAAGAGAGCGCCCTCTATTACATCTCCGGTACGGAGCATGAAGAGGACTATGTCATTTCCAACAACTATGTGGGAACGCTGGCCTTTGCGCTGCAGGTGGTGGAGAACGACTATCAGCTGCTGCAGACCATGGATAGAGAGATTGCCCGATTGCGAACATCAGATACTTACGGTGAGCTCCGGGAGAAATGGAAGCAGAGCGATGCGGAGGAACAGAATCTGATCCGCATGCGCTGGATGGTTTTGGTCTTGATTGCTGCGGTCATGGTGGTGGGTTTGTATGCCATCATCATGTCCAATGTCCGTCGGGCGTTGCGTAAGCAGGTGGACAAGCAGACGCTGGCGCTGCAAAACGCCAACCAGGAGATCCGCCGCCACATGGAGCAGCTGGAGGCGGAGAGCGATATGCGTAACCGCATGATCCGCTATTCCCATCTGGCCATGGTGCTCTTTGATGAGACCGGTCATATTATGCTCAGCAACGATAGTGCAGCTTCTCTGGCCCAAAAATGGGGAGGAGAGGGAAAACTGGATCGACAGGAGATCAATCGAACCCCGGTGTTCGGCGAGATCCTCCGTTCCTGTGATACCCAGAGCCTGTTCCGCGATCAAAGCAGCGGCATGGAAGGTGTGCAGACCATCATGCTCAAGCGGGGCGAGAAGCAATACCGGTACCGCTACAGTCTGCAGCGGATCTTCAAGGCGGGGAAAGTCTGGGCTGTGCTGCTGGTGGTGGAGGACATCACCGACGAGGAAGCCCGGAGAAATGCCCAATTTGAGGAAGAAAAGACCCGCAGTCTCAACCAGGTGGTGGCGGGCATTGCCCATGAAATCAAGAATCCGTTGACTTCCATCAAAACCTTCGTGGAGGTACTGCGGGATGCTGACTCTGATCCCCAGTTTATGGAAGACTTTGTTAACTATGTTCCTGCGGAAGTGGAGCGCATCAATCGACTGGTAGAAAGCCTGATCAGCTATGCTAAGCCCGCTCGCGGTGCCAGGGAACTTGTTGATTTGAGCGAGGTGGCGCGGGAGATCTACTTCTTCGCCCAAAATTCCAACCAGAACAAGCGAATCGTGATTCAGGAATCCATCGACGACGGGCACGAAATTGTGGGTAACCGGGATCAGATCCGGCAGATCCTGATCAATATTGTTATTAATGGTATGGAGTCCATGGCAGAAAAGCTGTCCGGCCTGCCGGAGGACGCGCTACTGACGCTGACCCTTTCCCTGCGTAAGGGAGGACGCGGCAGTCTAATCAGTATTCGCGACGAGGGCATGGGTATGTCGCCGGAGGCTATTGAACAGTGCCTCAATCCGTTCTTCACCACCAAGCGAACGGGTACCGGTCTGGGACTGACACTGTCAAAGCAGTTTGCGCAGGATAATAATGGGGAGCTGACCATTACCAGTAAAGTTGGTGTCTATACAGAAGTGCAAATCGAATTCGGGAGGGATGAACATGAAACCGAAAATTCTGATCGTTGATGACGAAGCCGGTATTTGTGTTTCACTGAAATACGGTCTGTCGAAAGACTATGATGTTGTTTCCGTCATGTCTGCCAGAGCGGCATTGGAGGAAATGGATAAGCGGGACTATCAGTTGGTGTTGCTGGATATGTTTCTGGGGCGGGATGATGGTCTGGCGCTGCTGCAAGAGATCAAACTGCGCAATCCCCAGACTATCGTCATCGTGATGACGGCCCATGGCAGCATCCGCTCCTCGGTGGATGCCATGAAAAAAGGTGCATTCACCTATATTACCAAACCGCTGGATTTGGAAGAACTGAACATCTTTATCCAGCAAGGTCTGAACTACCGCACTCTGAACGAGAAAGTTGCCTACCTTAGCGAGGAGCTGCAGGACCGATACCAGTACGGCGGCATGATCGGCAAGAGTCCGGCCATGGTGCAGGTCTACGATCTGGTGGAGCGGCTGAAAATGCTGGACACGTCGGTGCTGATTACCGGCGAGAGCGGTACCGGCAAGGAACTGGTTGCCCGGGCGATACACTTTATGGGTGAGCGCAAGGACGAGAGCTTTATTGAGGTGAACTGTGCCGCCATTCCGGAAAGCCTGCTGGAGATGGAGTTCTTCGGCTACAAGCGGGGCGCCTTCACCGGTGCCATCGTCGACAAAAAGGGCAAATTTGAAGCGGCAGATAAGGGTACGCTGTTCTTTGATGAGATTGGCGATATGCCCATGTCTTTGCAGGGTAAGCTGCTGCGTGTGCTGCAGGAAAAGCATTTTACACCGCTGGGCAGCAATGAAAGCAGGAGCGTAGATGTCCGCGTGGTGGCGGCCACCAACCGAGATTTGTGGCAAATGGTACAGGATGGTACTTTCCGCCAGGATCTGTATTACCGCTTGAATGTGGTCAATATCAACCTGCCGCCGCTGCGCGAGCGCAAGCAGGATGTCCCACTGCTGATCAGCCATTTCCTCACCCAGATCAACCGCGAGCAGGGGCGGGATATCCGCGGTGCCACCAGGGAGGTGGAGCGCATTCTGCTAACCTATGACTATCCCGGCAATGTGCGCGAGCTAAAAAATATCGTGGAGTTTGCAGCGATCATGTGCACCGGTGATCACGTGCAGCCGGAAGACCTGCCCCAGTGGCTGCTGAAAGCCGTTGGAACGGCACAGGAATCCCACTTTGTGCCAGCGGACGAACCTAAAACGCTCTATGAGATTGAGAAACGGGCCATTCTGGAGGTGCTGTATAAAAACGGAGAAAACCAAAGCCGCACTGCCACGGAACTGGGCATCAGCCGCAGCGGACTGTTGGTAAAGCTGAAAGAATACGGTTACCAGAAAAAGTGAAAACAGGAACAAAAAGTGCACAGATTATAAAAATGACAAAAATGACCAAATTTTGTGCAGCTAAAGTTCACAAAAAAGAGGATTTGTTTTATGCAATTCGCAGAAAAAACCTCGAATATTGACACGTAAAGAGAGAAAAGAGTATCATAGAAATAACTATCCTAAGCTGGAAAAATAAGAAAAGGAGAAAGAACATGAAAAAGGTAATCTCTCTGCTTCTCGCCCTGATCATGGTCCTGTCTCTGGTCGCTTGCGGCGGCAAGACTGACGACGGTGGCAAGGATCCCAGCGGCGACCCCGTCATTCAGGATCGTCTGGTTATTGCCAACGGCAATATGCTCAGCATTCTGGATCCCCAGAACAACAACGACCTGTGGTGCGGCCATACCTACAGCATGACCCACGACAAGCTGGTGGAATTCGACTACCAGAACAACAAGCTGGTGCCCGAGCTGGCTACTGAGTGGAGCTTTGATGCTGACTCCCTAACCTACACCTTCAAGCTGCGTGACGACGTCACCTTCCACAATGGTGAAAAGTTCACCGCTCAGGATGTTATCTACACCTATGAGCGTGGTATGGGCTTCTCTTTCCAGCAGACCAGACTGAAGTACATCGATAAGATGGAAGCTGACGGTGACTACACCCTGAAGATCACCTTGAACAGCCCCGCTGCTGAGTTCCTGGAGGGCCTGGCTTCTCCCAACTTGGGCATCCTGAACAAGAAGGCCATTGAGGCCGACGCTGAAAAGGGCGGCATGGTTGGTACCGGCCCCTTCGTCTTCAAGTTCGAGAACTTCAAGCCCGATGAGTCCGTGGTTCTGACCCGTAACGACAGTTACTGGGGCGAGGCTCCCAAGTCCAAGGAGATCGAGTATCGTAAGATCGCTGAGGCCGGTGCCCGCGTGATCGGTCTGCAGACCGGCGAAATCGACATCTGCCTGGAAGTCCCTGCTGTTGAAGCTCCCAATATTGCTGACTATGAGGGCGTCGAGCTGATTCAGCAGCCCTCCTCCAAGCTGCTGTACATGGCTATGAACATGGGCGAGAAGGGCCCCGACTTCTTCAAGGATGAGCGCGTTCGTAAGGCTCTGAACTATGCCACCAACACGGAAGACATTATCATCGCTATGACCGAAGGTTATGCTTCTCCCGCTCAGGGCTGCATTGCTCCCACCATGTTCGGTCACGATCCCAACGTTGCTACCTATGAGTACGATCTGGAGAAGGCCAAGGCTCTGCTGAAGGAAGCTGGCTACGATGAGAACAACAAGCTGCAGATCGAGTTCATCTACAAGGCTGGCGTTATGGCTGGTTTCTATGAGATCCTGCAGGCCCAGTGGGCTCTGGCCAACGTTGACCTGGTGCTGAAGAGCGAAGACTCCACCACCACCGTCGAGCTGCTGGCCGGCAAGGCTTACCACATCTATCAGACCCAGTGGAACTGGTCCACCACCTGCGCCGGTTTGGATAACCTGTGGAACTCCACCGCTGGTAACAACCGCTCTCTGACCAACGATCCCGAGCTGGATAAGATGCTGGCTGATGTCTGCTCCGAGATGGACAATGACAAGCGTGCTGAGAAGATCGGCAAGATCGGCGATTATCTGAGCGCATACGGCGCTATGATCCCCCTGTACATCGATACTCTGCTGACCGGTGTTGGCTCCAACGTCGATGGTCTGGTTCTGAACTTCAACCAGGTTCACGAGTTCGCCTATGCTTACGTCACCGAATAATCGCTGAAATCTTTTCTCCCTTCTGCAAATTAGTGCCGTTAGGCGAAACATAAACCCCAAAGCTGTAAAGCTTTGGGGTTTATGTTGGCTATGAAAGAAATATTGCAGAGAAATGCGACATATAAACTGGTATGCGCAGAATCTGTATGGTATAATTAAAAAATATCGAAAGGAGGGACAAACCAATGGATGTACTGACGATGCTGAGTGTGATCAATTACGCTTTAGTGCTGCTCTATGGTTTGTTCCTCAGCGTGCACATTTCAGGTGGATGGAGTGATAATCAGGCAAAGAAACTGGTATATCTTCTTTGTCCGCTCTTTTTCCTGCTGCAAGGGCTTTGTTGGCTGCTGTGGGGCATTGATGTTACAAGACGGATCTACCCCTTGGTCATCCATCTGCCGTTGGTGCTGACGTTGATGCTTGTGCTGAAAAAGAAATTTGGTGTGGCCCTGGTTAGTGTTTGCACCGCATATCTCTGCTGCCAGCTTCCGCGCTGGGTCAAGCTCTTGATCATAGGAATAGGCGGGTCCGCTTTGACGGGAGAAATCGGCTATATGTTGGCGATCTTCTTGGCGTTTTGGTTGCTGTGGCGCTATTTTGTTCGTATTGCGCACGATGCTATGACCTATTCCCGGCAGAACTTGGTGCTGTTTGGCAGCCTGCCCTGTGTGTATTATGTGTTTGACTACGCTACTGTCATTTACTCCAATGCACTATACATGGGGATCCCGGCCTTGACGGAATTCTTCCCTACGGCGATTATCCTTTTCTATGTGCTGTTTCTTGTGGCGTATCATGCGCAAACGCAGCGACGGATGCAGGCGGAACTGCAGAGTTCTGTGCTGGAAAGAGAATTGAAACAGTCCGGCACAGAACTGGAAGCACTACGTCATATGGAAACGCAGACCGCCATCTACCAGCACGATATGCGCCACCATTTAACAGCGATCAGTGGCTTTTTGTCAGTTGGAGACACACAACAGGCGCAGCAGTACATTCAAAAAGTGCAGTCCGATGTGGAGACAATAACACCCAAGCGGTTTTGCGAGAACGAATTGATCAATTTGCTTTGCTCTTCCTTTTTGACAAAAGCGGAGCGCAATCAGGTGCGCTTGAGCGTCAATGCAAAGATCCCGAAGAGCATTACAATATCCGATACGGAGCTTTGCTCGTTGCTGTCCAATGCACTGGAAAATGCGCTGCATGCTGCCCAACAGATGGAGGAGCAGGAACGCTGGGTGGAACTCTACTGCGGCATGAAACGAAACAATTTGCTGATAGAGGTAAAAAATCCCTATGGAGGCGTTGTTGAGATGCAGGATGGAGTGCCTGTCTCCCGACAGGCAGGACACGGTTATGGCTGCAGAAGTATCCTTGCCATTGCCCAGCAGCATCATGGACACTGCTCGTTCGAGGCAAGAGGTGGACTCTTTACGCTGCAGGTGATCTTGCCGATGCGTACAGATATGAAAATATAGGAGAAGCGGGAATGTCTACGGAAATTCTGACAACGGCGTTGGGCGCAGTGCTGCCGATTGTGCTGTTGATCTTGTTGGGGTATTTACTGAGGCGCAGCGGTTTTTTCACAGAAAGCTTTTTGTTGATCGGCAATAAGCTGGTATTTCGCGTCTGCTTACCGGCGATGCTGTTTGTCAATGTGTATGGGATCGGGTCTTTCGCACAGATCCGGTGGGATATCGTGATATACTGTGTGGGCGTAACACTGCTGATTTTCTTTTTGGGCTTGGCGATGGCTATGGCAGTGACCCCCATCCCGCAGCGGCGCAGTGTGCTGCTGCAGTGTGCGTTTCGCAGTAATTTTGCGATCATTGGGCTTTCACTGTCAGCGTCACTGGGGGGTGATGCGGCAGTGGCACTGGCATCGGTGCTGTCGGCAGTGAGCATCCCGGTGTTCAATGTGCTGGCAGTTATTGCGCTGAGCACATTCAGCGGTGAGGGAACAGTGAAACCCAGCATCAAGAAAATCGTGACGGACATTGCAAAAAATCCGCTGATCATTGGTGTAGCGTTGGGAGCGGTGTGCATTGTACTGCGGGAGATGCAGCTGATACAATGGGGAAAACTGCTTTTTTCATTGAAACGGGATCTCCCTTCGGTTTTCAGCGTGCTGACCAGCTTGAAATCGGTTACTACTCCCTTTGCGCTTCTGGTATTGGGTGGGCAGTTCCAGTTCTCGGCGGTAAAGGGACTGCTGAAAGAGCTTGTGACGGGTACGGTGTGGCGCACGCTGATTGCACCGTTGATCGGCGTAGGTGGTGCGTGGTTGCTGAGCACGTATACACCGCTGCTGCATTGCGGCAGCGAGGAGTATCCGGCACTGGTGGCCTTGTTCGGCTCACCGCTGGCGGTTTCCTGTGCGGTCATGACCCGGGAGATGAAAGGCGATGAACAACTGGCAACGCAGCTGGTGGTCTGGTCCAGCGTGATATCCATTGTAACACTTTTCCTGATCGTGTGCCTGATGATGCACTGGGGTTTGCTGAGTGTATAACGTAATCAAAGTCCGGTTGGAAACAATCGGACTTTTTCTTTTCCCCAAATGGGGCAGACTATTTGACAGAAAAAAGTGAATGTGGGATAATGCGGGTGGATTCATCCTGTGATTTCCGGAAGGAGACGCGTTATATGGATATTTTTGATATTTTAGGACCCATTATGGTCGGCCCCTCCAGCTCTCATACGGCCGGTGCAGCGCGTATCGGCTATATGGCGCGTGCACTTTTGGGGGAGCAGCCTGTGAAAGCCCGGATCCATCTTCACGGATCTTTCGCCGAAACCGGTGCGGGACATGGCACTGACCGGGCGCTGGTAGGCGGCTTGCTGGGTATGAAGCCGGACGATCTGCGCATTCCTGCGGCGTTTGAAGTGGCAGAAGAAGCAGGGATGGAGTATACCATTGATGTTGTTGATCTGCGGGAGGCCCATCCCAATACAGCTGTGGTAGAAGTATGGGATAAAACCGGACGCCGATTGCAGATGCAGGCGTCATCTTTGGGTGGTGGGCGGATTATGGTCAACCAACTGGACGGAATCACTGTTAGTTTTACCGGCAATTATAATACACTGCTGATTCGTAATCAGGATGCTTATGGTGCCGTTGCGGCGGTGACGGGACAGCTGAGCCGGATGCGCATCAATGTGGCCAATATGAGTCTTTGCCGCCATAAGCGGGGAGGCGATGCGCTGATGGTGATCGAAACGGATCAGCATCTGCGTCCGCTGCAGGTGGATACGCTGCGCCGGCTGAACAGTATTTTATCCGTAACGTATTACGATAAGGAGGACGACGATGCTTGATTCGATGCAAGGGATCATTACCAACAGCGAAGAAACAGGAAAGCCCTTCTGGGAAGTGATACTGGAAGAGGACATGACCGAGCGACAGGTAAGTCGTCAGCAATCCATGACAAAGATGTTGTCGGTGTGGCAGGCAATGGAAGAGGCGGCCGACAGTTATACCGGTTCGCGGCGTAGTGTCAGCGGTCTGGTCGGCGGTGACGGACTGAAAATGCGGCAGTACAACCGGAAAGGCAAGAATCTTTCCGGAGATTATATGGGAGAAGTGATCGCGCAGGCGCTGAGCATGGCAGAATCCAATGCCTGCATGCGGCGCATTGTTGCAGCCCCTACGGCAGGTGCCTGCGGCGTATTACCCGCCGTGTTGCTGCCGCTGTGCCATCGGGAAAAGCTGAGCCAGCAGCAGATTTTGGAAGCGCTGTATGTGGCCAGCGGGATCGGCGCGGTGATTGCGCACCGGGCCTCGATTTCCGGTGCAGCCGGCGGCTGTCAGGCGGAGATCGGCAGTGCTTCTGCTATGGCGGCCGGCGCACTGGTAGCTTTGCGCGGCGGTGATGGGCGAAAGATCGGTCATGCAGTGGCCATGACGCTGAAGAATCTGATGGGCCTTGTTTGCGATCCGGTGGCGGGTTTGGTGGAAGTGCCCTGCGTCAAGCGCAATGTGATCGGCGCGATGAACGCTGTCAGCGCTGCGGATATGGCGCTGGCGGGGATCGAGAGCCGTATTCCAGTGGATGAGGTGATCGATGCTATGGGCGATGTGGGCCGCCGCATGCCGGTGGAAATGCGCGAAACGGCGTTGGGTGGCTTGGCAGCTACGCCTACGGGACAAGCTGTGAAAGAGAAACTGATGAAGCAATAAACAACGAGGAAACCTATGCTGAAATTTCAATTTATTACGCCGGAAACGGCGGATACTGTCCGGAAGTATTATGAAAACTGCGACTATCATCTGTGCGAATATTCGTTGGGTGTAAAGTTGATGTGGCGCGAGTGGCTGCATGCCGAGTTTGCTGAAGCAGCCGGCTGTCTGATCGTCAAGAGCTGCACCAAAGGACATTGCCAGTTCGACTATCCGATCCCCGGACCGGAGGGTGACGTGGAAGAAGCACTGCATTTGATTGAACAGTGGTGTACGGAAAACGGGATCCGGTTGTGCTTTTTTCCCATTCCGGAGGAGAAGGCATGGCAGCTGGTGAGCCGCTACCCCTATTTATCCATGAGTAATGAGCGCACATGGAAAGACTACCTTTACCATGCAGAGGATTTGGCTAATTTTGCCGGACGGAAATACAGCGGACAGCGCAACCATATCAATAAATTCCGCAAGAACTATCCTGACGCACAGTTTGTGGAACTGACGGCGGCAGACCATGCACTGATCGGGCAATTCTGGCAGGACTATGCGTTGGAATTTCGCAAGCAGGATAACGATATGGCCCGCAAAGAGCTGTCTCACGCGCAGGAGATGTTCGCCTCACTGGACAGAGGCTGGTACTGCGCCGGTGGGCTGTTGGTGGATGGTCGGTTGGTAGCAGTAAGCTTGGGCGAGCGATGCGGTGATACACTGCAGGTGCACATTGAAAAGGCGCTCTATTCCCACGCGGGAGCTTATCCTACTATAGTGCAGGCATTTGCCCAACATTTTGGCGGCAATGTGCGCTGGCTCAATCGGGAGGATGATGCCTGTGACAAGGGGCTGCGTACCTCCAAGCTGCAGTACTTGCCGGCGTCACTGGCGGGAAAGGTGAAGCTGGAGATCGAGACGCAGCTGGACAATCTGCAGGCGATCCCTACCTTGAAAACAGAGCGCCTGACGCTGGACGGACTGCGGGAAGAAGATCAGGATGCCTATAATCGGCTATGTTTGGACGATGACCGTAATCGCTGGTGGGGCTATGATTACCGCAAGGATCTGCATGGCGAACTGACAGAGGACTATTTTCTGGATGTGGCATGGCAGGACTTTATGTTCCGCCGCGCGGTAAATTTTGCCGTTCGTTTGGATGGCAAGTGCATTGGTGAAGTAGTGCTCTACAATCTGGACTGGCGCGGTGGCGCGGAGCTGGGTGCACGCATCGCTCCGGAATATGCAGGACGAGGTTACGGCGCGGAGGCATTTGCTGCGGTGGCAGAGTGGGCGCTCTACAAACTGATGCTGGAACGGGTGGTGGCTAAGTGCTACAAGGAAAATGCGGCATCCTACAAGATGCTCTCCTCTTGCATGCGGAAGACAGGCGAAGACGACACTTTTTACCACTTCGAAAAGTTAGTTTGAACGTTGAAATATCCGTTATCCCCCTTGACTTTTTTGACAAGAAGTGATATTTTTACTGCAATAGAACATAGATGCAATGAGAGTTTGAGTCATGCAAAAACGGAACGGAAGATCTCCGCTCCTGTTTTTGCATGATTTTTTTGTGGGAGGAGAAACGGAATGTATGATGTAGTGATCATCGGCGGCGGCGTAGTGGGTTGTGCCACTGCCAGAGAGCTGAGCCGCTACCAGCTAAAAACATGTCTGGTAGAGCGAGAAGAGGATGTCTGCACCGGCACTTCCAAGGCAAACAGTGCCATTGTGCATGCAGGTTTTGACGCCCTGCCCGGTTCGCTGAAGGCACGCTTTAATGTGGAGGGAAGCCGCATGATGGAGCAGCTGTGCCATGATCTGGATGTGTCCTACAACCGCTGCGGTTCTCTGGTGCTGTGTTTTGACGAGCAGGATATCTCCAAGCTGGAGCTGTTGCGTCAGCGCGGGGTAGAGAACGGCGTGGAAGGACTGGAAATCATCGGCAGAGAGAAGTTGCATGCTATGGAACCGGCGCTGTCTCCGGAGGCGGCAGCGGCTCTGTATGCTCCCACCGGCGCGATTATCTGCCCCTTCGGTCTGACTTACGCGCTGGCAGAAAATGCTGCGGCCAACGGCGTGGAGTTCCGCTTTGACACCTGCGTGGAGCGCGTGGAGCGCGTGCAGAATGGCTTTGCTGTACATACCAATACCGGCGTGATCTATAGCCGCACGGTGGTCAATGCAGCCGGTGTATACGCCGATGATCTGCACAATCAGCTATGCGCCAACAAGATTACCATCGTGCCCCGCCGCGGTGAGTATTGCCTGCTGGACCGCAAGGATGGTCATTTAGTCGGCCACACCATTTTCCAACTGCCCGGTGCGCTGGGCAAGGGTGTGCTGGTATCGCCTACGGTGCACGGCAATCTGATCATTGGCCCTACGGCGGCCGATCAGGAGAGTCGCGAGAGCACGGCGACTACGGCGGAGGGGCTGGCCGCTGCCACGGCTATGGCAGGACGCAGCGTAGCTAACCTGCCCATGCGCGACGTGATCACCAGTTTCGCCGGTCTGCGCGCTCGCATTACCGAGGGTGCTGACGACTTTGTCATTGGTGAGAGTTCCGATGGTTTTTTCGAGGCGGCCGGTATCGAATCGCCCGGGCTGACCTCGGCTCCTGCTATTGGCTGCTATTTGGCTGCTTTGGTGGCAAAAAAGTTGGATGCAGAAGAAAAAAGCAACTTTGTTGCTGTGCGCCGCGGCATTGCACCGGTGAAAGATATGCCTTTTGAAGAGCGAAAGGCACTAGTC
The DNA here is from genome assembly GCA_015067975.1 of Oscillospiraceae bacterium. Classification (GTDB taxonomy): domain Bacteria; phylum Bacillota; class Clostridia; order Oscillospirales; family Oscillospiraceae; genus Vescimonas. The sequence goes on from SVLK01000001.1 coordinate 192,652, forward strand.
GAACAGGATGCTGCCTATGGACAGATCATCTGCCGCTGTGAACAGATCACCGAGGGCGAAATTGTGGAAGCGATCCATCGCGGTGCCCGCTCGCTGGACGGCGTAAAGCGCCGTGTTCGTGCCGGAATGGGGCGTTGTCAAGGTGGATTCTGTGCGCCCCGCGTGATGGAGATTCTGGCACGGGAACTGGGCGAAGCGTATACGAAACTGACCAAGAGCGGTGGTGAGAGCCGTTTGCTGACCGGCGAGACCAAGGAGGTGCAGGAATGATGCGTGAAGTACAACTGGCCATCATCGGCGGCGGTCCGGCCGGACTTGCTGCGGCTGTTGCTGCCTATGACAAAGGCGTGCGCGACATTGTGATTATTGAACGTGACGGGGAGCTGGGCGGTATTCTCAACCAGTGCATCCACGCAGGTTTCGGCCTGCACACCTTTGGGCAGGAATTATCCGGTCCTGAATATGCGGCGCGTTTCATTCAGCAGGTCAAAGAGCGAGAGATCCCCTGCATGCTCAATACCATGGTGCTGGATTTCTCCGAGGAGAAGATTCTGACAACTACCAGCCGCGCTGATGGCTTGCAGCAGATGAAGGCGCAGGCGGTCATTCTGGCCATGGGTTGCCGCGAACGGCCTCGTGGCGCGCTGAATATTCCCGGTACACGGCCGGCAGGCGTTTGGTCTGCCGGTACGGCACAGCGCCTTGTGAACATGGAGGGCATGATGCCCGGCCGGGAAGTGGTGATTTTGGGAAGTGGTGATATCGGCCTCATTATGGCGCGCCGCATGACCATGGAAGGTGCCAAGGTCAAGGCGGTGGCTGAGGTACTGCCCTATTCCGGCGGACTCAAGCGCAACATTGTGCAGTGCCTGGAGGACTTTGACATCCCGTTGCTGCTGAGCCATACGGTGGTGGAGATTCATGGAAAGAAGCGGCTGGAGGGGGTCACTTTGGCTCGGGTGGACGAGCAGCGCTGCCCTGTGGCCGGAACGGAGCAGTACATTTCTTGTGACACTTTGTTGCTGTCTGTAGGGTTGCTGCCTGAAAACGAGCTGTCGGTGCAGGCTGGTGTGCAGCTCAGCGGCATTACCGGTGGCCCTGTGGTGGGCGATGATTTGTCCACTTCTGTGGACGGCGTTTTTGCCTGCGGCAATGTGCTGCATGTACATGATTTGGTGGACTTTGTATCCCAGGAAGCGGCGCAGGCCGGTGAGAGTGCGGCGAGGTATCTGCAGCGGGGAAATGCTTGCGGCCCAAAGATCCAACTGCGTGCCGTAAACGGCGTGCGTTACACGGTACCCAGTTACATTGACCGCGATCATATGGCTGAGAGCGTTACGGTGCGTTTTCGCGTAGGACACCCTTATCGGGATGCGGCTATTGGCGTCTATGCCGGCGAGCGGTTATTGCGTCGGATTCCTAAACGGGTACTGGCACCCGGTGAAATGGAAAAAGTGGTGCTGCGCCGTGCGGATCTTCCGGAAGATATCAATACGGTGACATTCTGCGTAGAGGAGGGCAACAGCAAATGAATGAGAGAATCCTGACCTGCATTGGATGCCCTCTTGGCTGCCTGCTGACGGCAACGCTGGAAAATGGTGCAGTGACAAACGTGCAGGGCAATACCTGCAAGCGCGGCGACGACTATGCTCGCAAGGAGTGCACCACGCCAGAGCGCATGGTGACAGGCACAATACGCGTACGAAACGGCAGTGCGCCGGTGGTTTCCGTACGGACGAGTGTACCTGTACCCAAGCATAAGGTGATGGAAGTGGCAGCTGTCATGTCGGACACTGTAATCGATGCACCGATTGTGTTGGGCGATGTGGTACTTGCCGATATTGCTGACACCGGTACTGCCCTGATCGCTACGAGGAATGTGACAGAAAAGTAAATGATGATTGCAAAAAACCACCTGTTCGTGTTACCATACGAACAAGTGGTTTTTGTTGTGGGAGGTTAGGAGATGGCGCACGCTTTGATTCGCTTGATGGAAGAGACACCGGTGGTGCCGGCGCTGAAAGATGCGGCACAGATACAGGAGTGTGTCGCTTGTCCCGGTCGCATTGTGTTCGTGCTGTGTGGAGATATTCTCGGTATTGAGGCCTTAATCCGGCAGCTGCATGATGCAGGCAAAAAAGCTGTGATTCATGCAGATCTGGTTTACGGTCTTGCCCAAAAGGAAATAGCAGCTGACTACTTATGTCGATGTGGTGCCGACGGAATTATCTCTACGCGCCCCCATATTGTTCGCCGCGGAAAGGAACTGGGGATGCTGTCGGTACTGCGGGTATTTGTCATTGATTCCAAAGCACTCAGCAATTTGAAAAGCGAGGTGGAAACAGGCCGACCGGACATGGTGGAGGTATTGCCCGGTACGATTTTTTCTGCTATCGGCAAATTGAGCACACAGTTGCGGACTCCGCTGATTGCGGGTGGATTGCTGGAGAGTAAGCGGGATGTGATGGCTGCCTTGCGTGCCGGAGCACTTTGTGTTTCCAGCAGCAATCGGGAGCTGTGGACCATTTAATAGCAACAAATATCAATTAAGTCCCTAAAAGAACAGGTCGTCTGCAAAAATGCAGACGACCTGTTTTTTTAGGGAATGATTAAGAATAAGGAAACCTGTTGTCAGGAAAGAGAAAGCAAAAAACGGAATGCCTAAAGCATTCCTCTAAAAGGAACTTGCATTATAATAGGTATCAATGTAAAATGATATTTGTATAATTGCGAGTAGCTATGCTTACCTGAAAATAAGGATAATTTCGGCGGAAAAAGAGGGATTCTTTATGGAAGTAAAAGCTTTTGAAAAAAAAGTGTGGTTGTCGTCTCCTACTATGCATGGAGACGAGCTGAAATATGTGACGGAAGCCTATGAAACCAACTGGATGTCTACCGTTGGAAAGAATATTAATGAAGTAGAACGTATTGTCTGTGAAAAGATCGGATGCAAATATGCGGTAGCGTTGTCGGCTGGTACGGCGGCGCTGCATTTGGCCATGAAATTGGCCGGAGTCAAACCCGGCGATAAGGTGTTTTGCACGGATATGACCTTTGATGCTACGGTGAATCCTGTGGTATATGAGGGCGGTGTTCCGGTATTCATTGACTGCGAACGCGAGACATGGAACATGGATCCGGAGGCGCTGGAAAAGGCCTTTGAGCTGTATCCGGAGGTAAAGGTAGTCGTGGTGGCCAACCTGTACGGTGTGCCTGCCAAGCTGGATGAGATCCGTGCCATCTGCGATGTCCATGGGGCTGTGCTGGTGGAGGATGCCGCCGAGTCCATGGGAGCTACTTATAAGGGAGTCCAGACCGGCACGTTCGGTGCTTATAATGCCATTTCCTTTAACGGAAATAAAATCATCACCGGCTCGTCCGGTGGTATGCTGCTGACCGATCATCTGGAGGCGGCCAACAAGACCCGCAAGTGGTCTACGCAGAGCCGTGAAAATGCACCGTGGTATCAGCACGAGGAATTGGGCTACAATTATCGTATGAGCAATGTGATTGCCGGTGTGGTTTGTGGACAATTGCCCTATCTGGAAGAACACATTGCACAGAAAAAAGCCATTTACATGCGCTATAAAGAGGCGTTTAAAGATCTGCCGGTGACTATGAATCCTTATATGGAAGATATCATGGAACCCAACTTCTGGCTGTCCTGCCTGCTGATCGACGAAGACGCCATGTGCAAACAGGTGCGCAGCGAGACCGAGGCGCTGTATGTGAAAGAGCCGGGGAAGACTTGCCCCACGGAGATTTTGGAAAAATTGACGGCGATCAATGCAGAAGGCCGTCCCATTTGGAAGCCTATGCACATGCAGCCTATCTACCGTATGAATCCGTTTGTTACGGCCGAGGGCAATGGTCGATGCCGCAGCGATGCCTACATTGACAACGGAAAAACTTTGAATGTGGGTGCGGATATTTTCCACCGCGGATTGTGCCTGCCCAGCGACAACAAGATGACTGTGGAAGAGCAGAATGTTATTATCGAAGTAATCAAGGGGTGCTTTGCCTGATGTATCGGAATGTAATCAAACGGTTTTTGGATATTGTTCTTTCGGCGTGTGGCTTGGTAGTATTGGCCATCCCCATGCTGATAATTGCGGTTTTGGTCCGTGTCAAACTGGGAAGCCCAGTGATTTTTCAACAGGAACGCCCCGGAAAGAACGAAAAGATATTCAAAATATATAAATTCCGGTCTATGACGGACGAAAGAGATGAGAACGGAGAATTGCTTCCCGATACGGTGAGACTGACACGATTTGGAAAGATTCTTCGCTCTACAAGCTTGGATGAACTGCCGGAATTGATTAATATTCTCAAGGGAGATATGAGCATTGTAGGTCCCCGACCGCTGGCCGTGGTGTATCTGCCCTATTATACGAAAGAAGAACGCAGACGGCATGACGTAAGACCTGGCTTGACTGGACTTGCGCAAGTAAACGGCAGAAATGTCCTAACTTGGGAAGAAAAATTTGCCTATGACATTGAGTATGTAGAGAATATCAGTCTGAAAAGAGATGTTCAAATTATTCTGCAAACTGTAAAAAAAGTGGTTTTCAGAGAGGGTATTGGACAAGCGGAAGCTGCACCGGTAAGCCTGCATATTGAACGGGCGGGGAAGGAGAACATATGAATATTTACGGACAAAAAGTAATGTTGCGTGCTATGGAACCGCAGGACATGGAGATGCTTCGGGGAATGGTGAATGATCCTGATATTGAGCGGATGGTTGGCGGATGGAGTTTTCCCATTTCTCAGTATGAACAGATGAAGTGGTATGAGCGCGTGGTTGGGGACAATAAGAATCTCCGCTTTATTATCGAAACGCTGGATACCCACGAGGCTATCGGCATGATCAATCTGGTGGACATCGACTGGAAAAATCGCAAAGGATTTCATGGTATCAAGCTCAAGAGCGATGCACCAAAAGGACAGGGGTACGCCAAAGACGCTGTGATGGCATTGGAGTGGTATGCCTTTGAGGAACTGCAGCTGAACCGGTTGGACGGAAGCTGCATTGAATACAATATTCCTTCCCAGAAACTATACGAGAAATGCGGCGTTAAGGTGGAGGGAATCCAGCGCAAGGCAGTTTACCGCAACGGACAGTACTATGATGTACAGTACACCGGTGTTTTGCGCGAGGACTATTTTGAAGCAAAAGAAAAAATGGGTTGGAAACCATATGGGCAGAAATGAGATAGGCAGCGAATTCTGGGAAATTCCTGTAAAAAAAGAAAATAACGGATATTTTCCGGAGCACACAGCCTGGTTTCTTTCGGGACGCTGTGCCCTGCAGTCGATCATTGCTGATTGGGGCGGGAAATCTGTGGCATTGCCTTCTTGGCTGTGCGAGAGCATGATTCGGCCGTTTCTGGACGCAGGTGTGAATGTGGAATTCTATTCAGCGTTTGCACCTGTGGAAAATCTGAAAACAGATGCCGTTTTGGTTATGGACTACTTTGGTTATATCCGGCAGCAGGAACTGCCCGGATACCGTGGAACAGTGATCCGGGATATTACGCACTCTGTATTTGCAAAAAACCACACAGATGCCGACTATTATTTCGGCAGTCTGCGTAAATGGGCCGGCTTTTGGACGGGCGGCTTTGCCTGGACGGCGGACGGTCGAGAACTGCCTGCCGAACAGGGAGACGACCGCGGCTATGCGTTGCTGCGCCAACAGGCGATGGAGGCCAAGCGCGCCTATATGGCCGGTGAAAAAGAAGATAAGGATTTTTTGCAGACCTTTGCTGCAGCGGAAGAGTTACTGGAACAGTCCGGCGCGCTGGGCGCAGAGGAAAGAGATATCCAATTGGCCGGAGTGTTGGATATTGACGGGATGAAGCTGCGCCGAAGAGGAAATGCTGCCTGTTTGCTGAGAGAACTGGCGGATATTGCGGTATTCCCGCAGCTGCAGGCGGAAGATTGTCCGCTGTTTGTGCCTATCCGAGTTCCGGAAGACCTGCGTGACGGCTTGCGCAGGGAATTGATCCAACAGGAGATTTACTGCCCGGTGCACTGGCCGTTGTCCGCCGACCACAAGATCAGGGAAGAAGATAAGGCAATTTATCAGCAGGAATTGAGCTTGATATGTGACCAGCGCTATACAGTGCAGGATATGAAGCGCATTGCTCGTGTGGTCAATGAGTTTAGAAAGAGGTAAACAAATATGCTGATGGTGTACTCTGTAGAACAAACCGCGCAGTGGGATGCGGCGGTGCGCTCTATGGCTTCCTATGATGTATATTATCTGAGCGGCTATGTGAAGGCGTTTCAAATCCACGGTGATGGCGAGCCGTTGCTGTTTTACTATGAAGGAGACGGCTTGCGGGGAATCAACGTGGTGATGAAGCGGGACATTGCCAAAGCACCTCAGTTTGCCGGCAAACTGGAGGAAGGACGTTGGTTCGATCTGGCAACTCCCTACGGTTACGGAGGCTGGTTACTGGAAGGAGACGGGGACAGCACAGCCTTATATGCCGCATATGAAGCGTGGTGCAACGAGCACGCGATTGTCAGTGAGTTTGTCCGGTTTCATCCGGTGCTGAAAAACCATATTTTTGCGCAGGAAGCATATGAGGTAATTGCGCTGGGCAATACCATCGCTATGGACCTTACGTCTAATGAGACCATCTGGACAAATATCATCAGCAAAAACCGGAATATGATCCGCAAGGCACAGAAAAACAACATCCGAATCTGCCACGGCAGCAACAAAGAACTCTATCAGGTGTTCCGAGAGATCTACAATGCCACTATGGATAAGGATCATGCTACGGATTACTATTATTTTGCGCCGGATTTTTACGAGAGTGTGCGCTGTGATCTGCCGGAAAATGCAGAAATATTTTATGCGCAGATGGAGGATGGCACGATCATCGCGGCCTCTATTATGCTGAGTGCCAATGGTTATATGAACTACCATCTTTCCGGGTCCCGCAGAGACTATCAGCATTTGGCACCGACGAATCTGCTGTTGTACGAAGCGGCTTTGTGGGGCTGTGCTAATGGATGCCGCTCTTTGCATCTGGGCGGTGGCGTAGGTTCCGGAGAAGATAGTTTGTATAAATTTAAAAGAGCCTTTTATCGGGAAGAACCTCTTCGCTATCATATTGGCAAGAAGATTTTTTCGCAAGAAAAGTATCAGGAACTGGTGGAAATGCGAACAGATTTGCCGGAAAGCGGCTTTTTCCCGCGATATAGAGCATAAGGGAGAAATATATGGACATCGTTATTTTGGCTAATTTTTGCGGCGACATGAGCGGGAAAGGAAACGGACGGTTTCTTTATCTGGCGGAAATGTTGGCAAAAGAGCATGACGTGGAGATCGTCACCAGCGATTTCGACCACGGAGAAAAGGCTTACCGCCCTCCGATGAGGGATGGACTGCGCTACCGTGTAACGATGCTCCATGAAAGTGGTTACCCTAAAAATGTATGCTTGCAGCGTTTTGCCAGCCACTATACATGGGGAAAAAACGTAAAGAAATATTTGCAGCAGCGGAAGAAACCAGATGTGATCTATTGCGCGGTTCCTTCGCTGACAGGCCCGATGGAAGCTGCAAAGTACTGTCGGAAAAACGGAGTGCGTTTTGTAGTAGATGTACAGGACTTGTGGCCGGAAGCCTTTAAAATGGTGCTCAATATCCCCGTTATCAGCGATATTGCTTTTGCACCGCTGCAGTGGATGGCCGACAAAGTGTATGCTACCGCTGACGGCGTGGCTGCGGTGTCCCGTACTTATGTGGATCGGGTGCTGCGGGTGAACCGGAAATGTACCTCCGGTGTCTGCGTGTTCTTAGGTACCCGACTGGAAGACTTTGATGCTCACGCGGCGGCTAATCCTGTGGACCGCAAGGAAGAAAAGAAACTGTGGCTGGGCTATTGCGGTACGCTGGGTACCAGCTACGATTTGATTACCGTGTTTGATGCTTTGGATCTGCTTCGCCAACAGGGACATGCTTTGCCGGAGTTTGTGGTCATGGGTGACGGCCCCCGCAAAGCGGAATTTGAAGCGTATGCCCAAGAAAAGCAATTGCCTGTACACTTTACCGGAAGATTGAATTATGATGTGATGTGCGGTTGGATCAGAGCCTGCGATATGGTGGTCAACCCGATTATTGGATCCTCTGCGGCCAGCATTATCAATAAACATGCCGACTATGCGGCTTGCGGACGGCCGGTGCTGAACACCCAAACCAGCCCGGAATACCGCGATTTGGTGGACACGTACGATATGGGTTTCAACTGCCGCAGCGAGGAACCGGCAGATTTGGCGCAGAAACTGCAGCAGCTGATGGATGATCCGGCCCTGCGAGAGCGCATGGGGCGCGGTGCGCGTACCTGTGCCGAAGAAAGATTTGACAGAAAGACCAGCTATGAATCGCTGGTGAATTTGATCGTGGGCGAATAATGCCACGAAATGGGAAGGCTACGAAAGAAGGAACGATAGATGCAATTTATTGATTTGAAAGTGCAGTATCGTGTGCTAAAAGATGAAATTGACTCCAATATTCAGGCGGTGCTGGAGACTGGACAGTTTATCAGCGGCCCGCAGGTGAAAGAACTGGAGCAGCAGCTGGCAGCGTATGTGGGACGCAAGCATTGCATCAGCTGCGCTAACGGTACAGATGCGCTGCAAGTGGCTTATATGATCGCCGGTGTGGGCGAGGGTGACGCTGTGTTCTGCCCGGATATGACCTTTATTTCTTCTACAGAGCCGGCCAAGATGTTTGGTGCAGCATCTGTATTCTGTGACATTACTCCGGACACTTATACAATTTGCTCAGAGAGTCTGGAACGCCAGATCAAGGCCGTGCTGGCCGAGGGGAAACTGACGCCTAAGGCCGTTGTCGCCGTGGACATTTTGGGCAATCCCTGTGATTATGATGCCATCATTCCCGTTTGCGAAAAATATGGCCTGTTTTTGATTGAGGACGGTGCTCAGAGTTTTGGCGCCTCCTATAAAGGTAAGAAATGTTGTGCGTTTGGCCAGATAGCGACGACATCTTTCTTCCCGGCCAAGCCTTTGGGTTGCTACGGTGACGGCGGTGCTATTTTTACCGACGATGATGATATTGCTGATCTGTGCCGATCCATTTGCGTGCATGGCAAAGGCCCCGGCGGTAAATATGACAATATTCGCGTGGGTATGAACTCTCGTCTGGATACGTTACAGGCTGCCATTTTGCTGCCTAAGTTTAAGGCTTTGGCAGAGTATGAAGTGGATGCCCGTCAGACGGTGGCCGGTCGCTATAACGATGCTTTTGCCGGTAAGTGTGTGACACCTTTCGTGATGGACGGCTGCATCAGTGTGTGGGCGCAGTATGCGGCGCTGGCTGCTGATACGCAGCAACGTGACGCGGTCATTGCGCACCTGAAGGAAAAGAAAATCCCCAACATGATCTACTATCCTACGCCGCAGCATGCGCTGCCCGTTTTCAAAAACGAGCCTGCTTACGGTGAGGAATTCAAAAACGCTACAGACTACTGTTCCCGAACTTTCTCTCTGCCGATGCATCCCTATCTGGAGGCAGAGGAACAGCAGTTGGTAATCGACGCAGTGCTGGAGGTACTGTAATCAAAGGAAAGGCGGAAATCGTATGAAACTGAGCGAATTGTTGCCGGCCTATTTGCCGCAATATGCTTTTTCGCTGCAAAATGAACAGGAGTTTGAAACTCTGGGGTTGATTATTTCACCGCTTGAAACGCCGTTTTGCACATTTGTGGATGGAGAAAAGTCCATTAAAGATGTGTCCGACCATGTTTCCATGGTAATTACCACCGAGGAATTGGCCCCGAAACTGCTGACGGAAGACCGCGGTGTGTGCATTGTGGATGCCCCGCGCATTGTATATTTCCGCCTGCATAACGTCCTTTCTGCGCAGGAACTGTACGCCAGAAAAAAAGAAAAGACGGTGGTGGGTGCCAATTGTATGATCCATCCCACTGCCATCATTGCCGATAGTAATGTGGTCATTGGTGACAATGTGATCATCGAGGAATATGCGGTGATCCGCGAAAATGTGACGATTGGCGACAATACTATCATTCGTGCGGGTGTCAAACTGGGTTTCCCTGATTTTGAGTTTAAAAAAGAGGATGGGAAACTGTTTGGTGTGGAGCATTGCGGCGGTGTGGTGATTGGCAAAGAGGTGGAAATATTGCCAAATACTTGCATCAACAAGGCACTCTATCCTTGGGATGACACAGTAGTAGGTGACTACTGCAAGATCGATATGCTTGTGCAGATTTCCCACGCGGTGAAGATCGGTGCCGGCAGCATGATTGTTGGTCTGTCCGGCATCGGTGGACGCACGGAAATTGGAAAAAACTGTTGGGTGGGTTACGGCTGCACAGTACGCAACGGAATTCACGTAGGTGATAATTCCCGCATCAATATGGGCGCTGTGGTCTCCCGCGATGTGGAGGACGGACAGGCAGTTACGGGTAATTTTGCCATTGATCACGAAGTGTTTATGAAAAATTTGAAAAAGTCCATTAAGGGGTGAAGCGTATGTCCATGAAACAGGAGCTGATTAAAAAAATCGAAAACAAGACGCTGACCATGGGCGTTTGCGGACTGGGTTACGTGGGTCTGCCTTTGGCAGTGGACAAGGCGAAGCATGGATTCAAAACCGTCGGCTTTGATGTGCAGGCAGCAAAAGTGGATATGGTCAATGCCGGTCAGAATTATATCGGCGATGTGGTGGATGCCGATCTTCAGGAACTGGTCAGCAGCGGCATGCTCAGTGCTACTACGGACTTTTCCAAGGTTTGTGATGTAGACTTCATCGCCATCTGCGTTCCCACACCTCTGGATGCCCATCAGCAGCCCGACATCAGCTACGTGAAGAACTCTACCATCGAGATCGCCAAGCACCTGACCAAGGGAACGATGGTGGTGCTGGAGTCTACTTCCTATCCCGGCACCACGGAAGAACTGCTGAAACCGATTCTGGAAGAAGGCAGCGGTCTGAAGTGCGGCGAGGACTTTTATCTGGGTTTCTCTCCTGAACGTGTTGACCCGGGTAACCTGATTTACAAGACCAGCAACACGCCCAAGGTGGTAGGTGCTATCGGCAAAGACGCTGCCGAAGTCATCTCTATGGTCTACTCTGCGATTCTGGACAGCGATGTACACACGGTATCCTGTCCCGCTGTGGCAGAAATGGAAAAGATTCTCGAGAACACCTACCGTAACATTAATATCGGCTTGGTGAATGAATTGGCCATTTTGTGCCACAAGATGGGCATTAACATTTGGGAAGTCATCGATGCTGCCAAGACGAAACCCTATGGTTTCCAGGCATTCTATCCCGGCCCAGGCCTGGGTGGCCACTGCATCCCGCTGGATCCCTATTACTTGAGCTGGAAGGCACGTGAATTCGGCTTCCACACTTCCATGATCGAAGCCTCTATGATGATCAACGACCGTATGCCTGAATATACGGTGGAGCGTGCCGGCAAGATCCTCAACCGCTATAAGAAGGCTCTCAACGGTGCTAAGGTGTTGGTGCTGGGCGTTGCCTATAAGCAGGATATCGACGACTATCGTGAGAGCCCCGCTGTTCATGTGATAGAAGAATTCCATAAGACCGGCGCAAATGTGGATTTCTATGATCCCTTTATTCCCAAGTACCGTAACAAAGGCGTATGGTATGGCGGTCTGGCGGAGATCAATCCCGAGGTTTTGCGTCAGTATGATCTGATTTGCATTACCACAGCACATACGCCTGTGGACTATGAAATGGTGGCAAATGTGGGCGTTCCTGTGTTTGACTGCAAGAATGTGACGCAGAATGTTGTCAACAAAGAGAATATTGAGGTGCTGTAAATGAAGAAAGTCTGCCATGTGACCAGCGTACATCCGCCGGAAGACGGACGAATCTTTCGTAAGGAATGCGTTTCTTTGGCAAACGCGGGATACGATGTGTCTTTGGTGCAGCAGGGTGGCAGCTATGAAAAAGACGGCGTGCATATCGTTGGTGTGGGTGCGATTCCTGCCAGCCGGAAAGAGCGCATGTTCCGCTTTTCTAAAAAGGTTTATGAAACAGCCCTGAATGTAGATGCGGACATTTACCATCTGCATGATCCGGAACTGCTGCTGTATGCGCTGAAACTGAAGCGCAAAGGGAAAAAAGTGATTTTTGATAGCCACGAGCGTTATACGGAGCTGTTTGCCATCAAGGGCTATCTGCCTCGTTGGTGCAGAGGCTTGATTGCCTTTGCCTACGGCACGCTGGAGCGTTATGTACTGCGGCGGATCGACGGATTGGTTTTTCCCTGCCTGCTGCAGGGGAAGAATCCCATGGAAGGCATGTGCCCTCATATTGCAATTGTCAATAATGTGGCGCTGCTGAACGAAATGTATGATCACTATGACCCAAATCTGGAAAAGTATGAAAGAAGTATCTGCTATCTAGGTGGACTGAACCATGATCGCGGTATTACCCACATTGTGAAAACAGCGGCGGCAGCGGACTGCACAGCGTATCTGGGCGGTAATTTTGACAGCAGGGCATATCAGACGCAGCTGGAGAGCATGGAGGAGTACAGCCATGTGAAGTATCTGGGGGTGCTGGATCGCCAACAGGCCCGAGAACTGCTGATGCACTGCCGGATCGGCATGGCAAACCTGCTGAATGTAAGCCAGTACAACCGCTATGACAATATGCCCACCAAGGTATACGAATACATGGCCTTGGGCCTGCCGGTTATCTTGTCCCGTGCTCCGTATAACGAAAAAATGATGCAGCAGTACCAGTTTGGTGTGTGTGTGGATCCGGAGAATGTAGAAGAGATGGCGGCGGTGATCCGTTATTTGCTGGAACATCCGGAAGAGATGCGGCGTATGGGCGAAAATGGCCGCCGTGCGGTGAAGGAAGAGTTCAACTGGGGCGTAGAAGAAAAGAAACTCTTTGCACTCTACGAGGAAATACTGAAGGACTAAGGAGAATGTCATGAATTATGCGCTGATCGGTTGTGGCCGTATTGCAACCAACCATATAAAGGCAGCTATCAATAATAAGCTGAATATCGTGGCGGTATGTGACGTGCTGCCGGAGGCAATGGAAGTGCTGCTGGCCAAGCATGGGCTGGAGAATGACGCATCCATCAAGCGCTATACTGATTATAAGCAGATGATCGCGGAGAATGACATCACGTTGGCCAGTATTGCTACGCAGAGCGGTATTCATGCCGAGATTGCGTTGTGCTGTATTGACAACGGCATCAATGTCATTATCGAAAAACCCATGGCAATGAGCATTGACGACGCTGAGGAGATCATTCGCCGCAGCGATGCCAAGGGTGTGAAAGTTTCTGCCTGCCACCAGAACCGGTTCAATATTGCCGTTCAGGAGCTGCGCCGCGCTGTGGAAGCCGGCCGCTTTGGACGGTTGTCTCACGGTTCTATTCATGTGCGCTGGAATCGCAACGAAGGTTACTATACGCAGGCTCCTTGGCGTGGCACTTGGGCGCAGGATGGAGGCTGCCTGATGAACCAGTGCATTCACGGAATTGATCTGCTGCGCTGGATGATGGGCGATGAGGTGGATGAGATTTACGGCGTAACGCTGCAGCAGTTCCATGACTATCTGGAATGTGAAGATGTGGGCATGGCAGTGGTGAAGTTCAGGAACGGTGCAGTTGGAACGATTGAAGGAACTACCAATGTCTATCCTAAGAATCTGGAAGAGACGTTGTATATGTTTGGCGAAAACGGTACTGTCAAAATTGGCGGAACTTCCACTAACAATATTGACGTTTGGGACTTTGCCGACGAAGGCGAAAAGGATCAGAAGAATAAAGGACTTCAGGAGCAGACCTCCAATGTGTATGGCAACGGCCACACCAGTTTGTTTGCCGACATGATGGATGCCATTGTAAATGACCGTAAGCCTTATGTGGATGCTGTAGCAGGACGTAATGCGTTGGAAATGATTCTCGCCATTTACCAGTCTGCCGCTACCGGCAAGCCGGTAAAGCTGCCGCTCTCTGGTGTTGCATCTACTGATTTTACCGGGCGGTTCGGATAAAAGAGAGGTTTTTTGTAAACATGATATGGCAAATCGCGCAGGGGAAGAACAAAAAGGTTCTTTGGCTGAAGCATGGATTTTTTTGCGCACCTTTGTCTTTTTTGCGCTTCCTGCAGCTGTGATTTATATGAACTGCGCGCTGTTCAATTGCAATCCGTTCCGCTATGGCCGCAATTTCGGCTATTTGAACTACATGACTTTGCATATACGCTGATGCCTTTACTGATGGAATTGTTGGCGTGCTTTGCAGACAAAGAGCCATTGGGAATGCCTTTGTTCCGGAAAAAATTCTGCACCGGCAGGTGATCCGCGGCATTATGATTGCCTGCTGCCGGATTACTGCCATCGCTTCGGCGACTCGTGGTGCCTATGTGTGTCTGGCTTTCTTTTGTGCGGTTTTGCTCTGTGCCCTTGACTATGGCTTGGCCATTCCGCTGAAATTTACAGAAAAGAGCGAGCGCAGAAAATAAACGATGTGGCTGTAAAGCATCTTACATAGAGGAGATCGTATGCTAAAGCTGAAAAACAACAAATTATTCAAGTCCATTTTCTCTGTGACAGGTGTGATCCTCCTATCAAAACTATTGGGCTTTGCCAAGCAAATGGTGGCGGCTAATGTGTTTGGCGCTACTATTGAAACGGATGTCATTTATCTGGCCGAGGGATTCATCGGAAACATCAAATATCTGCTGGTACAAACGGTGCTGACCTCTTTTGTGGCGGTGTACTTGAATGCACAACACAAAGATGAGGCGCATGCACGGGGGTTTGCTGCAGATTTAGGCAAAGTGCTGACGGTAATTGCCGGTTCGCTTGCCCTGCTGGTAATGCTGTTTGCTCCGCAGATTGCAGGCATTATTGCGCCGTCCTACGTGGATGAAGTGCGCTTGCAGCTGGCAGGCTATTTACGCTTATTTGCTCCGGCATTGATGTGTTTTGTGTGGCTGTCTGTGTCGCATGGCTTACTTAGCGCCAATAAGCGGTTTATTCCCGGTGAACTGGAAGGATTAAACCAAAGTGTGATTTTGATTGCGCTGGTACTTCTGCTGGGAGGCCGTCTTGGCCCACAGGTTCTGGCTCTGGCTTTTGTGACTTATGTGCTGTGGAACACAGTGTTTATGGGACTTTGTTCCCGTCGCTACTGGGGTAAGGGAGAAGGAAATCCGTTCCATAATCCTCATGTGAGAAGTTTGATGAAAATGGCGGGGCCCCTGCTCTTGGGATACTCCATGGTTTACGTGAACGAAACCGTGGGTAAGATCCTGGTTTCCGGCTTAGAAGCCGGAACGGTAACTGCCATGAGCTATGCATCGGTGCTGTCTAATCTGGTGGCTACCTTTGTGGTTTCTTTCTGCTCGATTCTGTTCCCGTATATTACAACCCATATTACAAAGGGGGAGGATCGGCAGGCTGCTGATATGGTTTCCAAGTCTGTACTGCTGTTGGTGATGGTGTTTCTTCCTATCAGCGTACTAACGGTAATTTGTGCTGAGGACATCGTAACGATCGTATATGGCCACGGCGCGTTTACCAGAGAAAATGTGCGCATTGCAGCGGCTGCGCTTTCCGGCTATGCTGTGATGTTTGCGCCGCTGGTGCTTAGTGAACTGTTCAGCCGTTTTCAGTACGGTTACCAGAATTCGAAAACGCCGATGATCAACAGCACCATTGGCATAGGTGTCAACATTGCGCTCAGCTTGGTGTTGTGCCCTTATTATGGTGTTATGGGTGTGGCCTTTGCCAGCAGTATGTCGACGATTATTTGCGGTGTGCTGAATGTGATTACGGCCTGCAGATGTAACTCGTTTTTCCGCATTAAACCGTTGCTTAAAACCGTTCCGTGGTATGTTGTCGGCGGCTGTGTATGCGCGCTGGCGGCTTTCTGGAGCTTGAAAACGTTTACCATCAACTCTGTGCTGATTCGCTTTGTTGTGACAGTTCTTTGCGGCGGTGGTGCCTATCTGCTGACAATGAGCCCACTGCTATACAGAATTCTTCGCAAGAAAAAAGCGGCAGAATAAGAAATGCAGCACGTTTATCTGTCATTCTTGTAAAACGTCCAGAGGAGATACTCCTTTGGGCGTTTTTGCATAATAACGTCTTGGGCGCTCCATACTAATGAAAAGGAGGCGGGCGCAGATGGCAATGAAAAGTTTTGATGAGACTGTAAAGATGACGGATGAACAACTCGGTGTAGGACGCAGTTTTGATATAGTTGGCCGCGACTTGCGCATTGGTGACAGAAGAGCCAGACTTTGGGTAGTCAATGGCTATGCAGCAGATGCTATGATAGAAAGAATGGTTGCTACCTGGATCCCCATTCAAACTTTGAAAACTGTACCGGATTTACAGGCTTTTTTGGAACGATACGTCAGCACGGGTGATGCCAAAACGGAAACCGATTGGGATAAAGCGATAACGGCAGTGTTTTCAGGGAAAACGTTACTTGTAATTGAAGGTTATCATGGAGGACTGCTGCTGGAGGCGAAGCAGTTTCCTCTACGTTCTGTAGAAGAGCCGGATACCAGTAAAGTTCTGCGAGGCAGTCATGATGGATTTGTAGAGAATATTATGAAAAACGCCGCGTTGCTGCGCCGGAGGATTCGCAGTCCGCAGCTGACCTTGGAGCGGCTGACAGCGGGCGAACGATCGAAAACAGATATTGCCCTGTGTTATATGGACGGTGAGGCTGATCCGGCACTGGTGGAGGAACTGCGCCAGAAAATCAACGCGATCGATGTGCGCTCTCTTGCTATGAGTCAAGAGAGCTTGGCGGAAGCGATTTCTCCCAGACAGTGGTACAGCCCGTTTCCCAAAGTGCGCTATACGGAACGGCCGGATGTAGCGACAGCCTGCTTGATGGAGGGGGATGTGCTGGTGATGGTGGACAACACGCCGGCGGTGATGATCCTGCCCACCACATTCTTTCGTTTTGCAGAAGAGATCAATGACTACTATTTTCCGCCGCTGGTAGGCACTTATTTGCAGATGGTGCGCATAGTGGTATTGGTGATGACGGTATTCATTACGCCGCTGTGGTATCTGCTGGTGAAGGACGCCACGCGGCTGCATGCGGATTTGCACTTTCTGCTGATACAAGATGAGTACTATGTTCCGCTGATTGTCCAGCTGTTGCTGGTGGAACTGATCATAGATCTGTTAAAACTGGCGTCGCTGAATACGCCCAGTGCGCTGAGCAGTTCGTTCAGTATGCTGGGCGCGCTGATACTCGGCGACTTCGCTGTGAAATCTCGCTGGTTGGTACCAGAAGTGCTGGTGTATATGGCATTCGTAGCCATTGCCAACTACGCTCAGCCCAGTTATGAGATGGGCTACGCTTTTAAGCTTTGCCGCATGGCGCTGCTGGTACTGATATGGGCACTGGACATTTGGGGGTTTGTGCTTGGTGTTGTGGGAATACTGCTGCTGGTAGGTACGACGAAACCTCTGGTGGGGAAAGGCTACCTGTATCCGTTGATCCCATTTAACGCCAAAGATATGAAGGCGCTGCTGCACCGCCGTCCCATCAGTCGAGAAAATACGTGAAAAGTGTAATTAATCCGGTAGAACAACGCCGCTCTGCTTGCCAAGCAGAGCGGCGTTGTGGTATACTTAGGCTGTATTTTTATGAGCAAAGGGGAGAATCCGGTGGCAGAACTGAAAGAAAAACGGCTGTTTTTGCTGGATATGGACGGTACGATTTATTTGAGTGATCGCCTGTTCGACAGAGTGCCGGAGTTTCTCAAATTTGTGAAAGGCATCGGCGGTCGGTGCTTATTTTTGACAAACAATTCCTCCCGCGGCGTGGAGGGTTATATAGAAAAAATGCACCGATTTGGCATCGAAACTACCCGGGAGGATTTTCTCACCTCGGTAGATGCTACGATTGCTTATTTGAAGCAACAACTGCCGGGAAAAAAGTGTTATGTGTTTGGCACCCACTCTTTCTATAGCCAGCTGCAGGACGCGGAAATTTGTGTGACTGACCGGTTGGAAGATGATGTTGATGTGCTGCTGTGCGGATTTGATACGGAGCTGACGTTCCAAAAGCTGGAGGACGCTTGTATCTTGCTGCGCCGCGGCGTGGATTTTGTAGCTACCAATCCCGACTGGGTGTGCCCTACGTGGTACGGCAGTGTACCGGATTGCGGCAGTGTGTGCGAAATGCTCTACCGCGCCACCGGTAAACGCCCGAAAGTGATCGGTAAACCTCAGCCGGAGATGGTCTATCTGGCGTTGCAGCGCACCGGGTTTACTCCGGAACAAGCAGTGATGGTGGGCGACCGGCTTTACACCGATATTGCCTGCGGTGTCAACGCCGGGATCGACACCGTGTTCGTGTTGTCCGGTGAAGGGACCCGGGCGGACATCGAAACATATCAGGTTTACCCTACATGGGTGATGGATCATATCAGCGAACTATATCGCAAATTGGAGGAAAATGTATGAGACTCAATTATAAGCGGACGATTCTGGTGGGCTTTGCTTTCTTCCTGATCAGTGCCTTCTGGCAGGCCTATGACAACTCCATTCCTATGATCCTGACCAATAAGTTTGGTATGTCCCAGACTTGGTCGGGTATCATCATGGCCATGGATAATGTGCTGGCTCTGTTTATGCTGCCGCTGTTTGGCGCTATTTCCGACAAACACAACGGCAAGCGCGGACGCCGTACACCTTTTATCGTGGTGGGTACGCTGCTGGCCGCTGTGTCGTTGATTGCGCTGAGCTTTGTGGATAATGCGCAGCTGAAGAACATTTCTGCCGTGTCCCGGATCGACGATCCTGCAGCGCTGGAGGTCATCTATGACTCCCAGAAGGATGCGACGCTTCTGACACCGGACGGCGAGAAATTCGTGCTGAGTGAGAAGTTTAGCGAAGATGAGTTTGCAGCCATTCGCAGCAAGATCCTTGACGCTGAAGGCGCAGAGGCGACTAACCCCGATTATACCGCCTATGTGGTGCCTGCCAGACAGGCCTATGCCTGGCAGGTAACGGCGGAGAGTCCCACTACACTGATTTTCTTTGTGGGCTTGCTGCTGGTGGTGCTGGTATCTATGGCCACGTTCCGCTCTCCTGCGGTGGCCTTGATGCCGGATGTGACTATGAAGCCGCTGCGCAGTAAAGCCAATGCCATCATCAACCTGATGGGCAGCGCCGGCGGTATTCTGGTGCTGGTGCTGGGTATGGTGTTTGCCACATCGGCAGTGCGAAACGCCCTGATGAGCTATACGGCCTACTTTGCCGTGGTGGCAGCCATTATGCTGACAGCACTGGTGATTTTCCTGTTGTGTGTACATGAAAAAGAATGGGCTGCCCAGATGCGCGCAGACAGCATCAAGTACGGTATTGAAGAGCAGAGCGAAGATGAGGAACAGGCTGAAAAGCGCGGCCTGACGGCAGAAGAGAAGCGGTCGTTGCTGTTTATCCTGCTGAGTATCGTGCTGTGGTTCTTTGGCTATAACGCCGTGACATCCAAGTATTCTGTGTATGCCAGCAACATCCTGCATAAGGACTACAACCTGACACTGATCATTGCACAGGGTGCCGCCATTATTTCCTACCTGCCGGTAGGTATGGTTGCCTCCAAGGTGGGTCGTAAAAAGACCATTATGGCCGGTGTTATCATGTTGGCAACTGCATTTGGCGTGGCATCTTTCATGCGTGCCGACAGTCCCTCCATGCTGATGAATGCACTTTTTGCACTGGCTGGTATCGCTTGGGCCACCATTAACGTGAACTCTTTCCCGATGGTGGTGGAGCTTTGCTCCGGCGGTGATGTGGGTAAATATACCGGCTTTTACTACACGGCTTCCATGGCGGCGCAGGTGGCGACTCCCATGGTTTCCGGATTCCTGATGGACAAGCTGGGTATGACGGTGCTCTTCCCCTATGCCACCGTTTTTGTGGCGTTGGCATTTGTGACCATGCGTTTTGTCCGCCACGGTGACAGTAAGCCCGAGGCGAAAAGGGGGCTGGATGCGCTGGAGGATATGGAGGACTGAGGAACATGATCGTTTTGGCGATGGTTTTGGCTGCTATTGTTCTGCTGGAACTGTTTTTGCTGGCTTTGCAGTGCCGCAGAGGGCATCCGCAGTGGAAAACATTGCGCGCCTTTCGTTACGCACACCGCGGGTATCACGATAAGCCACAGACCCCCGAAAACTCCATGGCGGCATTCCGCCGCGCCATTGCCAACTTTTATGGTGTAGAACTGGACGTGCACTTGATGCGTGACGGTAACCTGGCGGTAATTCATGATGCCAGCTTGCTGCGTACAGCCGGCGTGGATGTGCTGGTGGAGGATTTGACGGCAGAAGAACTGAAACAGTACCGCCTGGAGGGGACGCAGGAGCAGATTCCGCTGTTTTCTGAGGTGCTGGAGTTGTTTGAAGGAAAGATGCCGCTGATCGTAGAGCTGAAAGCTGAGCGGGGAAATTACAATGAACTGGCTGAGGCGGCTTGCAAAATGTTGGATCAGTACCGTGTCAGCTACTGCATCGAGTCGTTTGATCCGCGCTGCCTGATGTGGCTGAAGAAAAACCGGCCGGAGATTTGCCGCGGGCAGCTGTCGCAGGCATTTTTGCGCCATGGTGATGGCGGCGGACAGAGTAAGCTGACTTTGTTTGTGCTGCAGCATCTGCTGACGAACTTTTTGACCAAACCCGATTTCATTGCCTATCGCTTTGAGGATCGGAATAACCTGTGCCTGCAGTGGTGCCGTAAGGTGTTTAAGGTGCAGGAGATCAACTGGACCATTACAACAAAAGAGGAGATGGAGGCGTCGGAGCAGGCTGGGAATCTGGTGATTTTCGAGCGCTTTGACCCCCGAGGATAAACCATGAGAGTGATTACCGGATCTGCCAGAGGCAGACGATTGAAAGAACTGATGGGCACAGATACCCGTCCCACCACGGATAAGGTGAAAGAAGGCCTGTTTTCCATTATCCAGTTTGATATTGAGGGTCGCCGTGTGCTGGATCTGTTCGCAGGAACCGGCCAGCTGGGCATTGAAGCGCTGAGCCGCGGCGCAGCGGAGGCAGTGTTTGTGGAAAAACGCATGGATGCCGTGAAGCTGGTACGGGAGAATCTGGAACTGTGCCAGCTGAGCGAAAATGCGAAAGTACATGCTGGCGAAGCGCTGGCCTATTTGCGCAGCGGCGAGAAGTTTGATTTGATCTTTTTGGATCCCCCTTACGGCTCGGATCTGCTGGATCAGGCATTGGAGCGCATTGTGACGTTTGACATTTGCCGTGCACATGGTATAATTGTGGCAGAGAGTGCCGCGGAAAAGGTTTTGTCTCCGGTGGCGGCGCCTTACCGGCTGTATCGGGAATACCGCTATGGCAAAATTAAATTGACGGTGTATCACCGAGACGGAAACGAGGTCTGAGACCCATGAAGATTGCAATCTATCCCGGCAGCTTTGACCCCATCACGCTGGGACATATGGATATCATCCGCCGCGCAGCAGCCTGCTTTGACAAGGTGTATGTCTGCGTGATGGTGAATGCAGAGAAGAAAAATCCCATGTTTACGGCAGAGGAGCGGTTGGAGTTGATCCGCAAATCTGTGGCTGGCATTCCCAATGTGGAAGCGGAACTGTGGTGTGGTCTGTTGGCTGACTATGCGGTGGAAAAAGGTTCACGCGTACTGGTGAAGGGCTTGCGCAACGCAACAGATTTCGATCAGGAGTATCAAATGGCTGCCATCAATAAGGGGTTGTGTGCGGATCTGGAGACGGTATTTCTGTCCGCCAGTGCACCTTATCAGCACTTCAGTTCTACCATGATTCGCGAGATGATCCGCTACCGTCAGCCTATGGAAAAGTATGTGCCCGCGCCGGTGGCCGAAGAACTGGCCAAGCGCCGCTAAAAAGAAAAATAATGCGAAGCAGCCAAAGGCTGTCGCGCCTGAAATGAAAGAAAGGAAAGAGCTACCATGGAAGAGAAAGACGTTCAGCGCTTACTGGACATGCTCTACAGCATGATCGATGAGGCCAAGAGTGCCGCTTTCAGTTCTGACAAATGCATTATCAACCGCGATGAGGCCTTGGACCTGCTGGATGAGATCCGCGCCAAGCTGCCGCTGGAAGTCAAGAAGGCACAGGAACTGATCCGTGCCCGTGATGAATATGTTGCCGCTGCCAAGAAGGAAGTGGAGAAGATGCTGCGTCAGGCAGAACTGGATGCTAAAACCATCGTTTCCGAGAGCGAAACCATGCAGCAGGCCCGCGCCAAGAGCAACGACATTATTCGCCGTGCGGAAGAGCGCACCAAGGAACTGTACCATGTGGCCAACACCTACACCGAGGATGCTCTGCGCCGTACGGAGGAAGCCATTCAGGCTGCGCTGGATGAGGTGAAGGAATCCCGCATCCGTTTCCGTGCTGCCTCTGCCGAGAAGATGCAGGCCAATCAGGAACAGCTGCAAGGCAAGCAGAACGGCGAATAAGGGACGGACAAAAATAACGAAATTTTCGTCTTTTCTTTGTGCGTTTTGACGGAGCTCTGAAGGGCAGAAAAGACCATTTTTTACCAACAGAATATCTTGTGGCCTTTTAAAGAGCCGGAACACTATATATAGTGTTCCGGCTCTTTTTGCGCTTTTTCGACATGGAACAGATGTTTTCCAAATGCGGGAAAAAGATGGAAAAAGCACGAAAAAGGAGGAGAAAGCGAGAGGTTTGCTGAGAAAAAATTCCTTGCAATCGAATCTGAAATGCGGTATACTCAGCACATAGGTGGGGGATTGTGGGGATAGTGCCCTCAAAAGTGGGGGGTAATCCCATGGTTTCCTCTAAAATGACCGCAACAGCGATGCAAGGAGGTGGCAGGAGTGACAGGTCAGTATGCACATAATATCGACGCCAAGGGTCGTCTGTTCATCCCTGCCAAGCTGCGCGAAGAACTGGGCGAGAAGTTCCATGTGACCATCGGACAGGATCACTGCCTGTCGGTGTACTCCGATGAGAGTTGGAATGCGTTTATGGACAAGCTGAAGGAGCTGTCCTACAGCAAGGTCAAGCAGCTGCGCCCCATGTTCGCTTATGCGGCGGACTGTGAACCTGACGCGCAGGGACGTATTCTCGTGCCTGCCAAGCTGCGTCAGTATGCATCTTTGGATAAAGAAGTAGTGGTCATCGGCAGCTTTGACCGCGTAGAGATCTGGAACGCCCGGCGCTGGGCTGAGATGGAAGAGGCCGCCTTTGCCTCCGGTGAGCTGGAGCAGGCAATGGAAGAGATGGGGCTGTAAGAGATGGCATTTGACCGTAACGCAGCCGAGGATCAGTCCTACGGCCACAAACCGGTACTGCTGGACGAATGTCTGGACGCGCTGGCTATCAAACCTGATGGTATTTATCTGGACGGCACACTGGGACGTGCAGGACACTCGTTGGAAATTGTTAAGCGCTTGAGTGCCGGTGGTCGTCTGATCGGTGTAGACCGCGATGAAACGGCTCTGGAGGCTGCCCGGCAGCGATTGAGCGAGTATATGGATCGTGTGTCGTTGGTGCACAGCAATTTCAGCCGGATCCATGAAGTTTTGGATGGGTTAGGCATCGACAAGATCGACGGCATGCTGTTCGATCTGGGCGTATCTTCTCCGCAGCTGGACGATGCGCAGCGCGGCTTTTCCTACATGCAGGATGCGCCGCTGGATATGCGCATGGACCGCACCGCCTCACTAACAGCATGGGATGTGGTGAATGGCTGGAGCTATGAAGACTTAAGACGGATCCTTTTCGAATACGGCGAGGAGCGCTATGCACCTGTCATCGCCAAGCACATCGTGCGTGAACGTGAAGCGCAGCCTATTGAAACAACACTGCAGCTGACGGAACTGATCAAGCGGGCTATGCCCCCTGCAGCACTGCGGGAAAAACAGCATCCGGCCAAACGCAGTTTTCAGGCAATTCGTATTGCTGTGAACGGAGAACTGGACGAGCTGGAGCCGATGATGGATGCTGCTGCGGAGCGGCTGAACCGTGGTGGACGGTTGGCAGTGATCACCTTCCATTCGCTGGAGGACAGACTCATCAAAAAAACGATGCAGCGTCTGGCTACCGGCTGCACCTGCCCACCGGAGTTTCCGGTTTGTGTGTGCGGCAAGCAACCCAAAATGAAATTAATCACCCGCAAGCCTATCGTGTCCACGGCAGCGGAGTTGGAATATAACCACCGTGCCCGCAGCGCAAAGCTGCGTGTAGCGGAAAAGGTATAAGGGTATAATTTTTACGAAAGGAGTCTCTGACCATGGCAGAGCGAAAGAGAAAACCTACCGGTCCCGTGTACGGCAATCTGGCATATGATCTGGATGCACTGGTCAGAGAACGGGCGCTGGAAGAAGCCGGCCGTATGGAGCCGGAGCGTGAACGACGCCGTGAACCGGAAGTGGTACAGCGTCCTCGCCAGCAGGCGGCGGCGCAGCCGAAAGCGCAGGTATCTCCCCTGCTGCTGGGCAGCATTGCTGTGCTGGCAGCGATGGTGGTGGTTCTGCTGATGGGCCATGTGCACTTGACAGAACTGTCTACTTCTGTAGCGGAAATCAAGAGCGATCTGGATACGCTCAATACTGAGCATGTGGCGCTGCTGACCAAGTATGAGCAGACCTTTGAGATGGCCAGCGTGAAAGAGGCTGCAGAGGCAGCCGGCATGAGCAAACCCTCTGCCGGACAGATCGAGTATGTGGAGCTGGGTGCTCCGGATCAGGCAGTGGTGTATGCTGCCGGCAACGACGGTGTGCTGGACAAGGTATTCGCCTCCGTGGAAGGCGGTGTGCTGTCGGTGCTGGAATATTTCAGCTGACAGGTGCCATATAGTGAACATGCGCAAGGAGTAAGAAGGTGACTTCTTGCTCCTTGCTTGACATTCCGGCTGTTTCAAAAGATGACGAAAGATGTCACTGAGCCGGTGCAGAGCTTACGGGAGGAACAATCGTGGCTAACCAACCCAACAGAAAATCCGACCATATTCGCCGCGTAAACCGCATTATTCAGACCAGAACTTTCGTGCTGATGCTGGTGATGGGTGTGGGTGTATTTTTGCTGCTGTTTGCCAAGCTGTATCAGCTGCAAATTGTGCGGCATGAGGAATTGCAGAAAATGGCGCTGAATCAGCAGACCCGCAGTACGGAGATCACGGCGTCCCGCGGCACGATCTACGACAGCGGCGGCAACATCTTGGCCATCTCTGCCACAGCGGAAACCATTTTCCTCTCACCGTTGGAACTGGAAGAAGAGTTGAAAGACGAAGAGACCACATGGAGTCGTGAATTTTTGGCAGAAAATCTGGCCCGCATTCTGGAAATCAATGTGGAGAGTATTTACCAGAAAATGGACCGTACCTATTCTCAGTATGAGGTGCTGAAACTGCGTGCCGATGAAGATGTGGCCAATGAAGTGCGCACGTTCCTCAATGACCATGAGATCCGCGGTGTCTATTTGGTCACCGATGCCAAACGTTACTATCCCTATGGCTCTCT
The DNA here is from genome assembly GCA_015067975.1 of Oscillospiraceae bacterium. Classification (GTDB taxonomy): domain Bacteria; phylum Bacillota; class Clostridia; order Oscillospirales; family Oscillospiraceae; genus Vescimonas. The sequence continues at coordinate 218,189 of SVLK01000001.1, forward strand.
GGCGTCCCATATCGTCGGTTTTGTGGGCGATGACAATACCGGCCTTTACGGTTTGGAAGCCCGCTATGAGAAGGAACTGGAGGGTCAGACCGGCCTGGTAGTGACGGCGCAGGACAGTGCGGGCAACGATATGCTGTACGCCTATGAGAAGTACTATGATGCGCAAAACGGCAACGATGTGATCCTGACTATCGACACCACGGTACAGTACTATCTGGAGAAGAATCTGGAAGAGATCGTAGATAAGTACAATGCAGCCAAGGGGGCAACGGCCATTGCACTGAACGTCAAGAACGGTGCGGTGCTGGGCATGGCATCTTATCCCAACTACGATTTGAATGATTTCAGTACCATTCAGGATGCCAAGCTGAAACAGGCGATTGAAGAGGGAACGGCATCGCTGGCGGATATGCAGATGCTGCAGTGGCGCAATAAGGCTCTTAATGACACCTATGAACCCGGCTCTACCTTCAAGATCATTACTTTGGCGGCAGCGTTGGAAGAGGGTGTCATCGATATGAGCACCACGTACCACTGCACCGGATCTATCAGCATATATGACCAGACCATCCACTGTACCGGCACCCATTTGACCCAGACGCTGCCCGAAACGGCGGCCCATTCCTGCAACCCTGCTTTTGTGACATTTGGCTTGAAACTGGGGCAGGATAAGTTCTATGACTATATGGACTCTTTCGGCCTGATGGGCGGATCGGGTGTGGATTTGGATGGTGAGGCCACCGGCATTTTCATTAAAGAGGAGAATTTTACAGATCTGGACTTGGCTTGCTACGCCTTTGGCCAGAACTTCAATGTGACACCCATCGCTTTGATCGCAGCACAGGCTGCTTGCGTCAACGGCGGCTACCTGTATGCTCCTTATGTGGTGGAGCAGGTGCTCTCCGACGACGGAACGGTAGTCTACCAGCACGACAATACACCGGTGCGGCAGGTGATCAGCGAAGAGACCTCCGCTAAGGTACGTGAGTGCCTGGAATATGTCGTCAGTGACGGCACAGGCCGTAACGGACAGGTGACCGGCTACCGCATCGGCGGCAAGACCGGCACAGCCGATAAAGGCAAAACCGGCGAGGTGGTCGTATCTTTCGTGTGCTTCGCTCCGGCGGATGATCCGGAAGTGATTTTGCTGGTGGCGCTGGATGAACCGGCGGACGACACCGGTACCTATCCCTCCGGCGGCGCCATGGCGGCTCCTGCAGCCAGTGCCATTATGTCGGAGATCCTGCCGTATCTGGGCATTGAACCAACCTACTCTGCCGAAGAACTGCTGGGTGCAGATGCGACGCTGCCCTATGTGACTGATCTGAGTGTCAGTGAGGCCATTGCGCGACTGCAGGAGAAAGGCTTCAGCTATAAGATCATCGGCGAAGGCGATACAGTCACCGACCAGACTCCGTCCGGCGGCATTGTGATCCCCGGAAAGTCCACTGTGGTGCTGTACGCCGGTGTAGAAAAGACGGAAGAATTGTGTACTGTGCCGCCGCTGATTGGAAAAACACCTGCGGAGGCTAATGTGGCAGCCACCAATGCCGGGTTACTGCTGCGCTTTACCGGCACTACCAGCTCCAGCTCCGGCACCATCTGCGTGCTGAGCCAATCGGAGGATGTGGGTGCTCAAGTCCCGGCCGGAACTGTCATCACTGCTCAGTTGGGCGATACCGCCGTGAGCGACTAAATGTGATGAAAGGGGAAATCGCTGCTTGCGATTACAAAATCTGCTGATTGGTACGAGTGTAACAGCCGTCTATGCCGACCCGGAAACGGAAATCGGTGGTATCAGTTACGACTCCCGGATCACCAAACCCGGTGACTTGTTCGTAGCTGTTGCCGGAGAAAAACAGGACGGCAGCAGATTTATTCCACAGGCGCTGGAGAACGGCGCGGTATGCGTTGTTTGTCAAAGCGCTTTGCCTGAAGAAATTCCTTGCGTGGTGGTGCCGGATTGCCGCCGCGCACTGGCAGAGTTGTCTGCCGCATTTTTTGAAAATCCGGGGAAAGAACTGACGCTGGTGGGCGTCACCGGAACCAACGGAAAAACCACCACGACGCACTTGATCAAACGGATCCTGGAGCAGAAGGCTGGTGCCAAGGTGGGACTGATTGGTACGATCCACAATGTGATCGACCAAGAGACCCTGCCCACAGAGCGCACCACACCGGAATCCTACGAGATCCAGCGTTTGCTGCGGCAGATGGTGGATGCCGGCTGCAGCCACGTGGTGATGGAAGTTTCCTCCCATGCGCTGATGTTGGAGCGGGTGCGCGGATTGCAGTTTGCTGTAGCGCTGTTTACCAACCTGACGCAGGACCATCTGGATTTTCACGGAACGATGGAGAATTACTGCGCAGCCAAGGCAAAACTATTTCAAAACTGCGATTTGGCGGTGTATAATCAAGATGACCCGTGGAGTGAAAAACTGTTGGAAGGGTGTACCTGCCGCCGCGTTTCTTACGGCGTGCAAAAAGAGGCGGAGCTGCAGGCAATGCAGGTGTCGCTGCACAGTGACCATGTGAATTATGTGCTGCGCGGTGAAAAAAGTGTTCCGGTTCGCGTGGCGATCCCGGGGATATTCACTGTGTATAACTCGTTAGCCGCCATTGCCGCATGCTGGAATCTCGGTGTGGCCACGGATGATTGTGCCTCCGTGCTGCAGTATGACAGCGGCGCTAAGGGACGTATGGAGGTGGTTCCTACGCCGGGAAAACCCTATACGGTGCTGATTGACTATGCCCATACGCCGGATGCACTGGAAAATGTGCTGAGCGCGGTGCGCGGATTTGCCAAGGGGCGAACAGTGGCTGTGTTTGGCTGCGGCGGAGATCGCGACAGGACAAAACGTCCGCAGATGGGAGCGATTGCTGCCAGACTTGCGGATTTCGCGGTGGTCACTACCGATAATCCCCGCACGGAAAAGCCGGTGCGGATCATCGAAGATATTCTCGAAGGCATGCAGGATACGGCAACGCCATACACCGTAGTGGAAGACCGGACAGAGGCCATTCGATGGGCGATGGAGCACGCACAAAAAGACGATGTGATCGTTCTGTGCGGTAAAGGCCACGAGGATTATCAGGAGATCGGTCATCAAAAATATCATCTGGACGAGAGAGAAATAGTCGCCTCTGTTTTGACGCAAAAGTGCTGAGGAGACATTCGATACAAAAGAGAATCCGCCGGGTGGCGGTGAGAGGAGAACGGTATGAAAATTATTCTGGCAGCTGTGATCAGCCTGATTATTTCGGCGGTGGCAGGAAAACTGCTGATCCCTGCACTGGTGAAACTGAAGGTTGGGCAGAGCATCAAGGAGATTGGCCCTACATGGCATATGAACAAGCAGGGCACCCCTACCATGGGTGGCTTGATGTTCATCATCGGCATTGGTATCACCATTCTGGTGCTCGGCTGGAACGGTATGCTGCAGGGCGACTATACGCATCTGTATGTGTTTGTTTTTGCGCTGGTGTTTGGTGTGATCGGCTATATCGACGACTACCAGAAAATCAAGCATAAGCAGAATACAGGCTTGACCGGCGTACAGAAGTTCTTACTGCAGTTGGCGGCTGCCATCGCTTTCTTGTGCCTGATGCGCTTTGAAGGCTTGCTGAGTCCCAATCTGTATATTCCCTTCCTGCACACCGAAATCGTGCTCAATTGGGTAGTGTATCTGGTTTTTGCGGCCTTTGTCATTGTGGGCACGGTGAACTCCGTGAACATCACTGACGGTTTGGACGGTCTTTCTTCCAGCGTGACTGTTCCTGTAGCAGTTTTCTTCGCCGTACTGGGCGGCTACTGGAGCCAGTATGAGCAGTTGGGTATCTTCGGCGGTGCTATGGTGGGTGGATTGTTCGGCTTTTTGATTTATAACCACTATCCGGCTAAGGTATTTATGGGTGATACCGGTTCGCTGTTCTTGGGAGGTGCGGTGGCGGCACTGGCTTTTGCCTATGATATGCCGCTGGTGCTGATTCTGGTAGGTATCGTCTACATTTGTGAGACGATGTCCGATATTCTGCAGGTGGGCTACTTTAAACTGACTCACGGCAAGCGCATTTTCAAAATGGCACCGCTGCACCATCACTTTGAAATGTGCGGTTGGAATGAAAAGAAGATCGTGGCGGTGTTTTCCACCGTCAGCGCAATTTTCTGTGTGCTGGCATTTTTGGGCGTCATGGGACGTTATATGATCTGAGGCTCGTGATGCAATAACTGAGAAAGGAGGGGAAGCATGGAACGCGAGGACTACCGTGCCTATCGGGAGCAGTCGGAGCGCCGCCGTGCCGTGGCACGTAAAAGCGCTGAAGCGGCCAAGGGCTCGATGGATCTGCCTTTTTTGCTGTTGACCCTGCTGTTAACGGCCATTGGCCTGGTGATGCTGTTTTCTGCCAGCTTCCCCTCTGCTCTTTACGAGTCGGGCGACGCCGCTTATTATGTGAAGAGGCAGGCATTTTTTGCGGCGGCTGGCGGTACGGTTATGCTGGTGGTAGGAAAAGTAAATTACCAGCGTTGGCGCGGTGCTGCCAAACTGCTGTTGGGGCTTTCTTTGTTTTTGCTGATTCTGGTGATCATTCCCGGTGTCGGCATTACCATCAATAATGCCACCCGCTGGCTGGGCATTGAAGGTGTGTTTACCTTCCAACCTTCGGAAATCGCCAAACTGGCGGTAATTGTGTATTTTGCCGACAGTATTTCTAAAAAGAAAGAAAAAATGGAGGATCTGCGGGACGGCTTGCTGCCGTATGTGCCGATTCTGGGTTGCTTTGCCATCTTGATGATGTTGGAGCCCCATCTCTCCGGTACGATCCTCATTATGGGCATCGGTATTATGCTGATGGTAGTAGGCGGCATGAAACGTTGGTTGGTGGCCGCTGGTTTCGGCGGCGTGGGCGCCGTAGCAGTACTGTACGTAAAACTGGTAGAGGCAGGAATTCTCCATTACGGCGAGGGTCGTATCCTGATGTGGAAGGACCCGTGGCTGGATGCGCAGGATACCGGCTACCAGATGGTGCAAAGCCTGATCTCCATTGGCTCCGGCGGCTTGCTGGGTGTGGGCTTCGGCAAAGGCCGGCAGAAATTCCTATTCCTGCCGGAAGAGCATAACGACTTTATTTTCGCCATTGTCTGTGAAGAACTGGGTTTGATTGGCGCCTGCATCATCATCTTGGTGTTTATGATGCTGATTTTGCGCGGTTTTTGGATCGCTCTCCATGCCCGTGACCGCTTTGGCACGCTGTTGGTGGTGGGCGTAATGACCCAGATCAGTTTGCAGACCTTTTTGAACATTGCCGTTGTTACCGGCTTACTGCCCGCTACTGGCATTTCTTTGCCTTTCTTCAGCTATGGCGGCACGGCTTTGGCTTTGCAGCTGGTGGAAATGGGCATTGTACTGAGCGTTTCCCGTCAAATACCGGCACCCAGGAATGGGTAAGGAGATAGAGAAAATGAGAGTGATCTTTACTTGCGGCGGTACGGCTGGTCATGTGAATCCTGCGCTGGCGCTGGCTGCTTATTTGCAGAAAAAGGATGCCAATACACAGGTGATGTTCGTGGGAACGCCCCGTGGCATTGAGAAAAAACTGGTTGCTGCGGCAGGCTACGAGTACCGCAGTGTGGAAGTTTCCGGCTTTTCCCGTTCACTGAAGCCGGCCTCGCTGGTGCATAATCTGAAGAGCGTGAAAAATCTGATGACAGCTCCTGCCAAGGCTAAGGCAATTATTAAGGAGTTTCAGCCCGATTTGGTGGTGGGAACTGGCGGCTACGCCAGTTATCCCATTGTGAAGTGCGCTGCACAAAAGGGAATTCCTACAGCGGTGCACGAATCCAACATCGTCCCGGGTTTGACGACGAAGATGCTGGAGAACTTTGCCGACCGCATCATGGTGGGCTTTGAGGAATGCCGTGCCCACTATCAAAAACCGGAGAAGATCGTGGTGACCGGCACACCGGTACGTGGCGATTTCTTTGAGTTGACTCGCCAGCAGGCCCGCGAAAAACTGGGTTTGACGGATGAGCGTCCGCTGCTGGTTTCCTTCTGGGGTAGTCTGGGTGCCAGTACCATGAATGCAATGATGCTGGACTTTTTTGCCAAAGAAGTGGCCCAGGGCCAGCCGTTCCACCACATCCATGCGGTAGGTTCTTCCGGATGGGAGAAAATGACCGCTGCTATGGCCGATCGTGGTTTGAGTAATGGCAACGGACTGGATGTGCGGGAGTATATCTACGATATGGCTACGGTGATGGCAGCTGCCGATCTGGTGATGTGCCGCGGCGGTGCGTCCACCGTCAGCGAACTGACAGCGCTGGGCATGCCGGCCGTGATGGTGCCTTCTCCCTATGTGACCAATAACCATCAGGAGAAAAATGCCCGGATTCTGGAACGTCACGGCGGCGCTGTGGTGGTACTGGAACCGGAAACCAACGGTGAGGCGTTGTATGATACTGCCAGTGCCATTTTGAGCGACGCACAAAAGCGCGAAGCGATGAGCCACGGCATGGCAGAACTGGGCATCCGCGATGCTACGGAGCGTCTGTATACCACGGTGATGGAACTGCTGTAAGTTTCCTTTTCACCTTACACTGCGTTTTCGCATAGGATAGCTTGAAAAAGCTGAGAAAGGCGGAAACGCGGATATGAGCTTAATTTTAATGGAGGGCGGCCGTCGCTTAAGCGGGGCAATCACAGTACAGGGCGCGAAGAACAGCGTGCTGCCTATTTTGGCGGCAACATTGTTGTGCGGCGATATTTGCCGTATTCGGCGCTGTCCGCGGCTGCAGGACGTAGAAACCACCATGGAGATTTTGCGCCATTTGGGTTGCAGAGTCTGGTGGGAGAGCGAGGATTTGCTGGTAGATTCCTCTACCGTGTGCTGTTGGGAAATTCCTGATCAGTTAATGCGCAAAATGCGCTCATCGGTGATTTTCCTCGGAGCGATTCTAAGCCGGTGTGGGCAGGCGAAAATTTCCTATCCCGGCGGATGCGAACTGGGCCCGCGACCCATCGATCTGCATTTGGCGGCGCTGCGTCAATTGGGCGCACAAATCGAGGAAACCGGTGGAAGCTTGTGCTGCTATGCCGAACAGATGAATGGATCGGAACTGATGTTGTCGCTGCCCAGTGTGGGCGCCACAGAGAATGCGATTTTGGCGGCCTGCGGTGCGGCGGGAACAACAACGATCCATAATGCGGCCCGTGAACCGGAAATTCGCGATTTACAGAACTTTTTGTGTGCTATGGGCGCAGATGTCCATGGCGCAGGCAGCTCCACCATTCATGTGGTGGGTAAGAAACGGCTGCACGGCTGTGACCATCAAGTGATCGCAGACCGGATCGTGGCAGCGACCTATTTATCTGCAGCAGCAGGCGCAGGCGGAGACATCTGCCTGCAGGAGGTAGACCCCGGTCATTTTTCTACTGTAACGGCAGCGCTGGCACAGGCCGGATGCCGCATTACCTGCGATGAAACTTCTGTGCGGCTGCAAAGTGACCGGCCACTGCGTGGGATCAGCCTGATACGAACATCCCCCTACCCGGGGTTTCCTACCGATGCACAGGCGGTGGTGATGGCAGCGCTGCTGCGCAGTCAGGGAACGTCAGTGTTCGTGGAGAATATGTTCGAAAACCGCTACCGTCACGCGGCAGAACTGCGGCGTATGGGCGCTGATATCCGTCCGGAAGGACGTGTGGCAGTGGTATGTGGTGTACCGCGGCTGCAAGCAGCGCGGGTGGATTCTACGGATTTGCGGGGTGGCGCTGCGCTGGTGGTGGCTGGCCTGCAGGCGGAAGGAATCACCGAGGTGGGTGAGATTCACCATATTCAACGAGGATACGCGGATATCGTAGGAGACCTGTCCCGATTGGGCGCAGTGATCCGGCGGGAGAATACATAAAGAAACAGAAAGGAGCCGCTATGGCCAGACGGAACAGGCGCAATCGCAGACGCAGGCGGGGAAGCTTCAGCTTCCTCTATAAAGTGCTGTGTCTCGTGCTGATCACAGGCGCTATTGCCGCAGCCATGGCGGTCTTTTTCAAGGCAGATCAGATTGAAATCACCGGTAATAGCCGCTACCAGACGCAGGAAGTGCTGGATGCCAGCGGCTTGAAGACGGGGGATAACCTGTTCTTTATGAACAAATACGATGTGGCGGAAAGGATCAGCGCCGCGCTGCCCTATGTGGAGTCGGTACAAATCAACCGCCGCCTGCCCGACACGCTGTGCATCCGTGTGCAGGAATGTGTCTGCAATGTGGCGCTGCAGTATGACGGCAAGGCGTGGATCGTGTGCGATAGCGGGAAAATTGTCGATTTCCGCGACTTGGAAGCAGCCCAAAGCTGTACGCAGGTGACAGGCGTAACATTGGTGGATCCGCAGATCGGCGCTATGCTGACTGCCGATGAACAAACACAGGTGGCGCAAAACCAGATGATGGAGATCATTCGCCATTTGCGTGCCAAGGGGATGTTGAACGATGTACAGGAGATCCATCTGGAGGAAGCCTCTGTGATCACGCTGCGCTATTTGGACCGGTTCAACGTGGAGTTTTTGTGGGGCGCGGACTTTGACTATAAACTTAGCTTCCTGCAGGCGGTCGTCCAGAAAATGGAAGATAATGAGCGGGGAACACTGAAGCTGACCCGTGACGGCGAAGCACGTTTTATTACGGAATAAGCATAAGAAATCGCAGGAAATCGCCCAAGAGCACTTGACGCTGAACGCAAAGCGTAATACAATATGATAAATACTCTATCTTGGGGTTACGAACAGATAAACAGTCTTTGATATACAACTTGTAGCAGGAGGAACCAACATGGCTTTTGGATTTGAAACAGGTCCCGAAAATGTTGTCAGCATCAAGGTGGTTGGTGTCGGCGGCGGCGGTAATAACGTAGTGAACCGCATGGTGCGCTCCGGTACCAAGGGTGTGGATTTTATTGCCATCAATACGGACAAGCAGGCACTCAATGCCTCCAGCGCTACGTATAAGATTCAGATCGGTGAAAAACTGACCCACGGTAAGGGTGCCGGTTCCAATCCCGAGGTGGGCAAGAAGTCCGCTGAGGAGAGCCGCGGTTTGATTGCTAAGGCACTGGAAGATACCGATATGGTGTTTATCACTGCCGGTATGGGCGGTGGCACCGGTACGGGTGGCGCTCCCATCGTGGCGGAGATTGCCCGCGAGCAGGGTATTTTAACTGTAGGCGTTGTGACCAAGCCCTTTGGTTTTGAGGGTCGCCGTCGTATGCAGGCTGCTGAGGCCGGCATTGAAGAACTGCGTGGCAAGGTAGACTCGCTGGTGATCATTCCCAACGAGCGGTTGAAACTGGCCACCGATCAGAAGATCACTTTTGCCAATGCTTTCGAAATCGCCGATGATGTGCTGCGTCAGGCCGTGCAGAGCATTTCCGACTTGATCCGCGACACCGGTTTTATCAATCTGGACTTTGCCGACGTGTCCGCTATTATGAAGGATGCCGGCCTTGCGCATATGGGTGTTGGCCGCGCTGCTGGCAAGGGCAAGGCGGAGGACGCTGCCCGTATGGCCATCTCCAGTCCGCTGCTGGAGACTTCCATCAACGGCGCCCGCGGCGTGCTGATCAATGTGACCGGCTCCATGGATATCGGTCTGGAGGAAGTGGAGCAGGCCGCTACGTTGGTGCAGCAGGCGGTACATCCCGATGCACTGACCATCTTCGGTGCTACTTTCGACGAGACGTTGGATGACGAAATCCGCGTTACGGTGATTGCCACCGGCTTTGCTGAGGAGAAGGCAGACGACTCCGAGTTTATGCCTCAGCCTGTAGAGCAGGCGCCTGTTCTGGAACCGCTGGATGAAGTAGTCGGTGAAAAGGCCGCTGAGGAGAGCGAAGCGGACAAGTCTTTTGAAGAGATTCTCAATATTTTCAATCGCGGCAAGTTTTAAAAAAGAAAAATAAACCAAGCACCGCAGAGATTTCCTTTGCGGTGCTTTTTTGCGCGCTTTTAGGCGGAAACAAAAGTTTTTTGGCCAGTATATCCTAAATTTAGCGGATTGAAAGGAGAAAAAACTGCACAAAGTAAAGCTGTCGTCGACGGCGTGATTTGAAAATAGGGGTGATTTGATGTATGAAAAGAACAAAAAACAACGCAAGCGATTTGCGGCGTGGCTGGCTGCGGCGTTGTGTTTCGGCTTGTGCGTTACCCCTGCGTGGGCACAGGAAAGTGAACAAACCTTGATCCCACTGGGCAAGGCGGTGGGCATCAAGTTGTTTGCTGACGGTGTACTGATCGTGGAGACATCGGAACTGGAGCAAAATGGCCAGAGTGTTTCTCCAGCAGAGGACTGCGGCTTACAGGAAGGAGACCTGATTCTCCGGATCAATGATGAAAAGATCCAGTCGACGGAGCACGTGCAGTCCATTTTGCAGGAGAACGGTGAAACACCGGTGGCACTGGAGGTAAAGCGTGGCAGCCAGATCATGGCAGTGGATATTGTCCCGGTGCGGTGCGTTGACGGGGTGTACCGTTTGGGCGCATGGATCCGTGACAGTATGGCGGGCATCGGCACACTGACCTATTATGACCCTGTCACCAACACTTACGGTGCACTGGGACACGGCATTACTGACGTGGACACGGCCAGTTTGATGCCCCTGTCCACCGGTTCTATCATGGAAACCACGGTCAAGGCGGTGAAAAAGGGTCAGCAGGGCAATCCGGGTGAGCTGAAAGGTGATTTCTCTGTGCAGCGGGATGTGGGTGCTCTGCAGGCCAATACAGATGCCGGTATTTTCGGAACCGTGTCAGACGACAATTTTCTCCCTTTGGGGGAAGCCTATCCTGTGGCGCGCAACGGTGAGATTCACACCGGCGCAGCAACGATTCTCTCTACTGTCAGTGGTGATGTGACGAGGGAATACGCGGTGGAGATCGTGCGGCTTTGCGGAAAAGACCAGCCGACGCGCAACATGATCATTCGCGTCACCGATCCGCAGCTGCTGGAAATCACCGGCGGTATCGTGCAGGGGATGAGCGGCAGTCCTATTTTGCAAGATGGCAAGATCGTGGGCGCGGTGACCCATGTTCTCGTCAACGATCCGACCCGAGGCTACGGCATCTTCATCGAAAACATGCTGGAGGCAGCAGGATAAGAGTAAGAGCCCACACCGTTTGGTGTGGGCTCTTACCGCGGTTGTTTTATTTCCACTTGTTAATGCACACGACTTCGTCCAATGTTTTTCGGATCTTCGTCCGAGCCGGCTTTTCTGTTTTGCGGTATCCTACGGCTACTACCACATATGCGTCCTGATCCTCCGGAATGTCAAAAGAAGCGTGGAGTTTTTGCTGATCGACCAACCCAAGAATACAGGTGGAAAGTCCCAGTTCCATGGCCTGATAGCACATATTCAAGCTGGCCATGCCAAGATCTCCCCGAGCAAACCACTGTGAATCCTGGCAATGCTCCATGGCCATCGGTACCAGATTTGCCTTCTGCTCTAACAATACGATGAAGGCGGGGCAATCCTCTCTCCATACCGCACCGGAATTTCCGTTTTCCACTACCAACGCGTCGCAAAGCTTGCGCTTGGCGTCTGCTTCATCAACAACCATGAATTTCCACGGCTGAGAGTTGCAGGCGCTGGGTGTCAGTCGGCCTGCTTCGCAAATTTTAAGCAGATCCTCTCTGGATACCGGCCGGTCACCATAGGAACGACAGCTCTCCCTCTTCAACAGCATTTCTTCAAATTTCATAAGCGGTCCTTTCCTGAGAGAACTCTCCCAGACAATAATTAACTATATTTTATAGAGAGTAACTTGTTTTGTCAATTGTTAGGGCAAGTGCGCGATTTGCCTCTGTTTTTTCTGCTGTTCTATGTTATAATCCAATGTAAAGACGGAACAGAAAGGAGTGAGGGGATGAAAAAACTGTTCGACAAAGACGAGGTCTGGTTTGCTGTGGGATGGATTATTCTCTATGTAGTAGGATTCGGCAATGCAGATCAGATCTCCGAGCAGCTGGGAATGCCGAAGCTGGTGACAGTACTTTTTGGTTTTGTTATGACTGGTGTACTGCTGGGGTTTATTCGAAAATATAAGCTTTCTTCCTACTTTGGCCTATGTAAACTGGGGAGAAATGGGAAAAACATGTTATATTTTATTCCCCTGATCATTCTTTCCAGCGTCAACTTCTGGAGCGGAATTACGCTGCGCCTTCCGGCGTTGGAAACGATCCTCTTCGTGCTTAGTATGTGCTTTGTGGGCTTTTTGGAAGAGGTGATTTTCCGAGGGTTGCTGTTTAAAGGTATGTGTAAATCCGGGGTCAAGGCTGCCATTATCGTTTCTTCGCTGACGTTTGGCGTAGGACATATCGTAAACCTACTGATGGGTGCGCCGGTATTTGACACGCTGCTGCAGCTGCTGTATGCTTCGGCGATAGGCTTTTGCTATACGGCTATCTTCTATGTCAGCGGCAGCATTTGGCCGTGTATCATATCGCACATTGCGGTCAATACCACCAGTTTATTGGCGCCGGAACTAAGTGACCAGCGAATGATTGCCATTGCTCTTGTGCAGACCGTCATTGGTGTAGGTTATGGATGGTGGCTGCTGAAAAAGCGTGAGAAATAAGGAGAAGAGCGTATGTTTAGAGAAATGCAGAGAAAAAAGCAGGCCCTGTCCCGCGAAGAATGTGTGGCGTTGCTGAAAACACAGCTGCGCGGTGTGCTGAGCGTGCAGGGAGATGACGGGTATCCCTACGGTATGCCCATGAACCACTGGTACAACGAGCAGGACGGAAATCTTTACTTCCACAGCGGCATGAAAGGACATCGCAGTGACGCCATGAAACGCTGTGACAAGGCTTCTTTCTGTGTCTACGACGAGGGTTTCCGAAAAGAGGGAGACTGGTCACTGAATATCCGCAGCGTAATCGCATTCGGTCGCTTGCGTGTGGTGGAGGATGAAGCGGTTGCTATGGAATATGTCCGCCGGCTTTGCGATAAATTTCCCGCCGATGCTGCTTATGTGGAAGAGGAGATTGCACAGGCGGCAGATCATACACTGGTCTTTGCGCTGGAAGTGGAGCATATCAGCGGGAAGCTGGTCAATGAAGCATAAAAAAGATGCGCACATCGTGCGCATCTTTTTGCATCTTATCTGCCTAACTGCCAGAAAGCAACAGCGCTGGCGGCGGCTACATTCAGTGAGTCTACGCCGTGAGACATGGGGATTTTCACCGTATAGTCGCAGCCTGCGATGGTGGTTTCGGCCAGACCGTCCCCCTCTGTACCCAGTACGATGGCCAGCTTTTCTTCTGCCAGCAGCGCGGGATTGTCAATGCTGACAGAGTTATCACTGAGGGCCATGGCGGCGGTTTTGAACCCCATGCGGCGCAGTGTCTTCATGCCGTTTTCCGGCCAGTCGGTCATTTCCTCCCCAATATATGTCCAGGGAATCTGGAAGACGGTGCCCATACTGACGCGGGCACTGCGGCGGTAGAGCGGGTTGCTGCAGCCGGGCGTCAACAGTACGGCATCCATATTCAGCGCAGCGGCAGAGCGGAAAATAGCGCCTACGTTGGTGGGATTCATAATGTTTTCCAAAATCACAATGCGTCGTGCTTTAGCGCAGATATCTTCTGCTGTGGGCAAGGGCAGGCGGCGCATGGCGCACAAAGTGCCGCGAGTTAACATAAAGCCTGTCAGTTTGGTGAGGATATCAAATTCGGCTGTGTATACGGGAATTTCGGGGCACCGATCCAGCAAATATTTGGCCTGCCCCTCAATATGCTTGCGCTCCATGAGAAAAGAAACAGGCTCATAGCCGGCGTCCAGCGCCCGCTCAATGACTTTGGGGCTTTCGGCAATAAACAATCCTTTTTTTAACTCGTGACGGTTGAGCAGCTGCGCTTCGGTCAATCGGGCATAAACATCCAGTTCCGGCGCTTGAAAATCGGCGATTTCTATGATGTTGGGCATACGGAGCCTCCTTGTAAGTGTTTGCATTATGCACACTATTATAGTGATGCGGGGATAGACTGTCAAACATCGGCAGGGCGTTTTTCATTGCTTTTCGACAAAAATATGGTATGATAGACAAAAGTTAAAATGCAAGGAGAACGGCTATGAGTATCGTGGTGATTGGTGCTGTATTTGTGGATATCAAAGGATTTCCCAATGACCATTATTTGCCCACAGGGCGCAACGCAGGAAGAGTAGAATACATTCACGGCGGTGTGGCCCGCAACGTGGTGGAGGACATCGCCAATGCAGAGCTGCGGCCTACATTTGTCAGCATCGTGGATGATACGCCCATGGGCACGGCGGTAGTAGAGAAACTACGCAGCCACAAGGTCAATACCGACTATATTATGACCATTCCGGATGGCATGGGTACATGGCTGGCAGTATTTGATGAGAGCGGTGACGTGGCCGGTTCTATTTCCAAACGACCCAATATGTTGCCGGTGGCTGAGCTGCTGGAACAGCGTGGTGATGAGATCTTTGCTGCCGCTGAAGGTGTTGTGCTGGAGGTGGATCTGGATAAGGAAATCGTCAAAAAGGTGCTGGAACTGGCGCAAAAGCATCACACAAAGCTGTTTGCGCTGGTTTCGAATATGAGTATCGCCGTTAAGCGCCGTGACTTTTTGCAGAAGTTCGATTGCTTTATCTGCAATCAGCAGGAGGCGGGGCAGCTGTTCTTGGACGATTACAGTACGGTGACCCCGGAAGAAATGCGTGAGATTTTGCAGGAAAAGGTGCTGCAGGCGCAGTTTCCGGCTATGGTGGTCACCATGGGCGGTGCAGGCGCGGTATATGCTGATTGCAACGGAGTGAACGGCATCTGTCCGGCTCGCAGCGTGCAGGTGATCGATACCACCGGTGCCGGAGACGCCTTTTGCGCCGGAGTGTCTATCGGCCTGACTTATGGCAAGACATTAGGTGAGGCAGTGGAGATTGGTACTTATCTGGCGGCTTCCGTAATCACATCATCGGAAAATGTATGTCCCCGTTTCCGCCCGCAGGAACTGGGACTGGATATTGTGATAGATTAAAAATGATTATATTTGCGCGACAGCCGGAGATACTATCTCCGGCTGTATTTTTTGAAAAGGAGGTGGGATGTGTGCAATCAATTTTGATCAAAGATACGACACGCAAACAACGCGAAGAAATTGTGCGCCGAGGATTGGCAGCCTGTGGCGGCAGCTGCGATGGATGTAATAGCTGCGGCAATCTGGGCGGTGGGCGAGTGGAAGATATTTACCGGCCTTATATTGACGGCGAGAAAGAATTGCGGGAAATTAATGAAGAATATCGCCGAGGGCTCGTAAAATAAATTCCATTATTTTACAAATATGTCGAAAAATGTTGAAAAACGTCGAATCGTGTTGAATTTTAATAGTGCGGATTATGTCGATAAAATATAGTCAATTAAACTAAAAATATCTTGAAAAATATGTTCGAATGTGCTAAATTATATACAGTAACCGCGACGCGTGTGCGTTTCCTGCGGAAACAGAGACGCTGTGAATAATTTAGTAAAAGGACAGGAATTTTATGGAAAATCTGACAAAAGTGATCTTGGCGGACGCCAACGAAGAATTCCGCATTTTGCTGGAAGATACCATAGATAAAACGGGGGAATTTACAGTGGTGGGAAGTACCGGAGACGGTACAGAGCTGCTGGAGATGGTGCACCATCTGCAGCCCCAGATGGTCATCATGGATGTAGTTCTGCCGGGACTGGACGGATTTGGTGTACTGAATCAGTTGCAGAAGATGGGAGATAATGCTCCTACCGTTTTTGTGACGTCCAGCTTCAGCAATGACGAGACGGTCAGCCGCGCAATGAGCATGGGTGTCTACTTCTTCCTGCCCAAACCCGTTTCGGAGCAGTCGCTTTTGGAGCAGATGCGTAAGGCTGTCGCACCGCAGGAACAATTGCTGCAGGAACCGGGGCTGGAGAGTCGCATAACTGCAATCATTCATGAAATCGGTGTTCCCGCCCATATCAAGGGCTACCAGTATCTCCGCGAGGCTATTATGATCGCCGTCAACGACATGGACGTGATCAACGCCGTCACCAAGGTGCTCTATCCCGCGGTGGCTAAGGCATTCAACACCACGCCCAGCCGCGTGGAGCGCGCCATCCGCCATGCCATCGAAGTGGCGTGGGATCGGGGCGATCTGGAGACGCTGCAGCACTATTTCGGCTACACCGTCAACTCCGCCAAGGGAAAACCCACGAATTCGGAGTTCATCGCGCTGATCGCTGACAGATTGCAATTACAGATGAAGCGCCGGCAGGCGTAAGTTACGGCCTTTGGATAACCGTCCTTACGCAAAAGAGAAGGACTCCCAGCGAATGACATCATCTGTTGGGAGTGTTTTTGTGCGAAAACGGTTGCTTGACAAACATTATATAATCAATATAAAACAAAGAAAATGGAAGGGAGATCTGTATGGGACGCTTTTTGAAGGGCATCGTTGTAGGAATTGGCGGCGTTGCTCCCGGTCTCAGTGGAAGTGTATTGCTGATTATTTTTGGCTTATATCGGCAAACGCTGGAGGCTTTTGGCACACTGCTGAAGGACTTTAAGAAAAAAGTACGATTTCTTTTCCCTCTGGTTGTCGGCATGCTTTTAGGTGTGCTGCTGTTCAGCAAAATCATTCATTTTGCCTTGAACCACTATGAGATGCCGACGCGTTTTTGCTTTCTGGGGTTGATCGTTGGTACGCTGCCCATGGTGTGGAAGGAAGTAAAAAAGGAAGGCTTTTTCTGGTGGTGCTATCCGGTGATCGTATTGGCTGCGCTTGCTGGCTTTTGGTTTTTCAGGATGAACCCGAATGCGTTTCCGCAGGTAACAGATCCTACCTTGCTGCAGTCTGTGTTCCTTGGCACGGCTGTAGCGCTGACCGCCATTGTACCCGGTGTGGATCCGGCGGTTTTCTTGTCTACACTGGGTTTGTATGAAATGTATGTGACTGCTTTAGCAACGCTGGATCTGTCCATACTGATCCCAATGGTTGGTGGATTAGCTGTGGGTGCGGTGGCTATTTCCTATGGCATGAGTATCCTCTTCAAAAAGTTTTATACGATCACTTTTTCCGTGATTTTCGGAATATTTCTGTCCATGATTCCCAATATGCTCAATGAGAGTTGTCAGCTTGGTTGGAATGGTGCATCGGTGATGTCCGTTGTGCTGATGGTCGTGGGCTTTGTGGTGTCATTTGTTTTGGGAGATTTCGAAAATATTCGTAAGCGATTTTAAGTGTTGTATCGGCTTTATCTTGCCATATGGCGCATTTTACAGTATGATATACGTACAAAGAACAAGATTTATATTACTGAACCGTTTCATGAAAAACAGCCCTGCGGAATAAGGGCATATGACAAAGGAGATTAGAGAGATGACCTATACATATCGCCCCAAGGGTGTTTGTTCTCAAATGATGAAAATTGAACTGGAAGATGGCGTAATTAAAGATGTACAGGTGCTGGGTGGCTGCAACGGCAATCTGCAGGGCATCAGTGCACTGGTGCGCGGTATGCGCGCCGAGGAGGCCATTGAACGGATGAAAGGCATTCGCTGTGGTTTCAAGAACACCTCCTGTCCCGATCAGCTGGCCGTAGCGTTGGAACAGGCGCTGGCCAAGTAATCGGGAACTTATAAAACGGAATAATAAAAAGCGAGGCGCAAGCCTCGCTTTTATCTTTGCAGTTCTTCGCAGGAGAAGAGGTCCCACGGGTATTGTGCAGGTGGTGAAAGCATGACATCCACTGCTTTTTTAGTAACAGGATGTGTAAAGGCCAGTCGGTAAGACCACAAAGCGGCGGTGCAGTCGGGATCTTTACTGCCGTAGCGGATATCGCCCAGCAGCGGCAGCTGGCGTGAAGAAAACTGCACGCGGATCTGGTGGGTACGACCGGTGTGGAGCTGTACACGGACTAAAGTCAGCGCATCGGTGCGATCCAGCGTTCGATAGGAAAGACTGGCTTCCCGCACGCCTTTGCGCATGCGCTGCACCACAAAGCTTTTGTTGTGGGTGGCATCGCGGAAGAGAAGATCGGTCAGGGTATCCTCTTCTTTTTCCGGATGTCCGCGCAGTACGGCCAGGTATTCTTTGGTGATTTGATGCTGCGCTACCAACGCGGTCAGCTTGCCGGTAATCTCCTTGCGGCGGGGAAAAACCATGACGCCGCCGGTGACCTTGTCCAGACGGTGAACGGTGGCAATATAGTCCGGTTTGCCGGCAGCGTGGTAATGCTCACGCAGCCAACGGGGCATACATTTTTCGCTTCCGTCATCTTCGGACAGATAGCCTACCGGTTTGCGGCAGACTACCAGATGCGAATCTTCATACAGGATTACGGGGGTATTCATGGAAGCTCCCTCCTTGGAAAAAGGCAGGCGCTGTGTGCGCCTGCCGATGTTTTTATCTGTGTCTCCCGCGGTAGCCACGGCCACGATGGCGGCGTCCGGCGGATTTGCCGTAACGGCGCTTGCGGCGCAGGAATTTCCACCAGATCCAGAATAAGAGAACCAACACAGCCAAAAGACCGATGGCGGCCTGCACGATGCGCATAGACAGGAACTGGATGATTTGATACTTAACGGTGAGGAATTTGGATGCGGAAACATCGTACTGCGCCAGCAGGGGGACCTTGGCGCACACCTGATCGCCGTAGGTGATGGTGATCTCACCCAACACATCACCAGTGGCGATGGGGGCGTGGGCTGTTTCGGCAGTAAGAGTCACGGTGCGGGTCAGGTCAGTAGAGGTGGCGGACACATCAATGTCATTGGGGAGAATCGCCTCAGCATCGTGGGCGGGATGGACCACCACGTAGTTGGTCTCTTTAGAAAGTGCTACCGGTACTTCCTTGATCATTTCGTCCTCAGTGAGGACGGTGCGCATGGAGAAATGATCAAAACCATAGTCATACAGACGGGCGGAATCGGAATAGGACTCGATCACATCACCCTGACCGTCGCAGCCCAGCACGACGCAGACAAGACGGCGGCCGCCGCGTACGGCAGAGGAGAGCAGGCAGTTGCCGGCTTCTTCCGTAGTGCCGGTTTTGATGCCTTCCGCACCATCATACAGATAGCCGAGGATACGCCAGTTGGAGATCAGAGAATTGGTGGTGTGCAGTTCACGGCTTTCTGCCATATTGGTGGGAGGGACTTCGTAGGCCAGAGTGTTGCACACGGTCATCAGTGTTTCGTTTTTCAGTGCCTCCTTGGCCAGCAGATAAATATCCCACGCAGTAGTGTAATGATTGGGATTGTGCAGACCGCTGGTGTTGACATAGTGGGTGTCTTTCATGCCCAGCTGCTCGGCCTTTTGATTCATCAGAACCATAAAGTCTTTTACATTGCCGCAAACCGCTTCGGCCAAAATGTTGCAGGCTTCGTTGGCGGAGACCAGCATCATGCAATAGATCAGGTCTTTCACGCTCATGGTCTCTCCGGGTTTGATGCCGGCGGTGCTGCCGTCGGGCTCCATATCGAAGAAAGCACCTTCTGAGGCAGTAATCATCTGGTCCATGCGAAGCTTGCCGGATTCCACCGCATCCAGCACTACCAGTGCTGTCATCACCTTGGTGATGCTGGCGGGATACATGGTCTTGTGAGCATTTTTGTCATAGAGAACCACATCGCCCGCGGTGTCCACCAGCAAAGCAGCCTTAGCGTTGACCTCTACGCTCTCCAATGCGGAGGCCGGTGTCAGAAACAGGCTGCAAAGCAGAACCGAGAGCAAAAAAACAGAAAGAATGCGACGAATTTTCATAGTGCTTTTTCTCCATATGTGCTATAATGAATCAAATCATAGAAAAAACGGTGCCGGACATTTGGACGACACCGCACAAATCTATCTCAATTATAACAAAAAATAAGAGGTAGTCAACTGTGCTTGCCGAGGGAAAAGCTACAAAAACTGAAATATTTTTACTTCTGCTGACGGCGATCTTTATGCTTTCAATGTGCTGCCTGTATTTTATGCACCGTACAGGCGATACAGCACCGTGGTATACGGTGACAACGCAAAAAGGCGCAGGCGCGGAAGAAATCACCATGGAGAAGATCAATATCAACACAGCGGATTTGGAACAGCTGCAGACGCTGGATGGGATCGGGCCGGTGCTGGCGCAGCGAATCGTGGATTGGCGGGCTGCCGGAGGCGTATTTGAAACGCCGGAAGATCTGCTGGAGATTTATGGAATCGGTGAGGCAACTGTGAAGCAAATACGCGAATTTATCATCACGGAGGAACAGCCATGAAAATTCTGGTAGTGGACGATGAAAAGCTGCTGGTCAAAGGCATTAAATTCAACTTGGAGAACGAAGGCTACGAAGTGCAAACAGCCTATGACGGAGCGACTGCCGTGGAACTGGCGCGGCACGAGAATTTTGATCTGATCATTTTGGATTGGATGATGCCCATTCTCTCCGGTAGTGATGCGTGTATGAAAATCCGTGAATTCTCGGACGTGCCGGTGATCATGCTGACGGCCCGAAGTGAAGATGCAGACAAGCTGATGGGCTTTGCCTGCGGCGCCGACGACTATGTAACAAAACCATTCAATATTTTGGAACTGAAAGCCCGTATTCGGGCACTGCTGCGGCGCAGCGGCGGCGCGGCAGCAGCCAACCGCACTGCAGAACGCAATCTGCTGACGGTGGGGGATTTGTCGCTGGATACAGAGCAGCGCGTGGCTATTCGCGATGGGGAGACCATCGATCTGACCGCAAAAGAATACGACCTGATCGAACTATTAATGAAGAACCCGCGGCGTGTATATAGCCGCGAAAGCCTGATGAATCTGGTGTGGGGCTATGCCTATGCCGGAGATTACCGCACGGTGGATGTACATATCCGCCGCTTGCGGGAAAAGTTGGAGAAAACGCCGGCAGAACCGGCTTATATCATGACCAAGTGGGGAGTTGGTTACTATTTCCAAGGGGAGAGTCAGCCTACAATTTAAGTTCAGCATGAGTTATATCCTCATCATCGTTGCGGTGCTGATTCTTTTGAACAGCTATCCGCTGCTGGTGTCTCAGAATCTGGTGTTCCGCTCCAAGGTGACAGCCATGTCCGGCAGTGTGAAAGTGATTGAATCGGCACTGTCCGGACTGGAGGAACTGACGGAGGAGAACGTCAGTCAGGCTATGACGGTGGTAGAGGAGACGGGTGTGAGCCGCATTATGATTACCGACACGGCCGGACGGGTACTGTACGATTCCCGTGAAACCGGCAGTGCCGTGGGTCTTTATGCCTTTTACACGGAAATTGTGCAGGCGCTGTCTGGCGATGACGCTTTTTTCTGCAGCTATGATGGTGAAGCATTCCTCAGTCGTGGTGCATGCCCTGTGGTTTACCATAATCAAACGGTGGGGGCGGTTTACGCCTATGAATACGATACAGAACAGGCAGAATTGTTCAAAAACCTGCAGACCAACCTGATGCGTATTTCCGGTATGATCGCCGTACTGGTGATTTTACTGAGTATGGTGCTCTCGCGGATGCTGACGGGACGTATCAGCGGTTTGCTGCAGGCCATCCGACAGGTGCGCGAAGGTGCATACAGCCACCGTGCCGAAGAGAAGGGCACCGATGAAATTGCGCAGATCACGGCAGAGTTTAACAGCTTGACGGACAAGCTGCAGACAACAGAGAATACGCGCCGCCGGTTTGTTTCCGATGCATCTCACGAGCTGAAAACGCCATTGGCTGGTATACGCCTGCTGACAGACTCTATTTTACAGACGGAGAATATGGATGCTGAAACGGTGCGTGAATTTGTCACCGACATCGGACAGGAAGCAGAGCGGCTGAGCCGTATTACAGAAGATCTGCTGCGCCTGACAAGATTGGACAGCGGTGCGATTCAGCGCGCTGAGCCGGTGGAGGCAGCGCCGGTGCTGGAACGGGTCATGCGCATGCTGCGCATGGTGGCAAGAGAAAAAGAAGTGCAGCTGTCCTATTGCGCCGACCATCGGGCGGTAGTTATGGCTACAGAGGATGATATCCACCAGATTTTCTATAATCTGATGGAAAACGGCATCAAATACAGCACGCGCGGCGGTTTTGTCCACACTGAGCTGACGGTGGAGGAGCAGGTCGTAGTGATTCGTGTGGAAGACGACGGCGTGGGTATCCCTGATGAAGATATGAATCATATTTTTGACCGCTTTTATCGGGTGGATAAGATGCGCTCCCGTGCAGTGGGTGGCACCGGCTTGGGTTTGAGCATTGTGCGTGACACCGTGCTGCGCCGCGAAGGAACCATTGAGGTGGCACATCGCGTCGGTGGACAGGGAACTGTCTTTACGGTACGCCTTCCTTTGGCGGAAGGAGGGACTGAGGCATGAAAAAGACGGTGCTGATTATGCTGTGCGTGGCACTGGCAGTGCTGTTGGCCTGCAACATAATGCCGGAAAGAGATGATAAAACCGATACTTTGAGCTTATATTGCCCTGTGGCTAAAGCAGATCTGACCAGTGGCGGCGATGCGATCCGTACAGTACGGGTAAACTGGCAGGAA
The DNA here is from genome assembly GCA_015067975.1 of Oscillospiraceae bacterium. GTDB lineage: Bacteria > Bacillota > Clostridia > Oscillospirales > Oscillospiraceae > Vescimonas. The sequence continues at coordinate 240,734 of SVLK01000001.1, forward strand.
ATGCGCGAAGAAAATGTACAGATTCAAGTGGAAGAGGTGCTGCGCCTGCTGATGGGCGGATGCAATGACAAGAATTTCCGGATGCCGATGCCTTTTGGCACGAGGCTGCAGTCATGTAAGGTTGTGGGCAGTACAGCGATGGTGGATTTTTCCTCCGCTTACGGGCAGATGTCCGGTATGAAACTGACCATGGCGGATTATTGTGTAGCGCTTTCTTTGGTACAGATTCCAGGTGTTTACACGGTGCGCATCACGGTGAACGGCAGAGATCTGGCCTATCGCGACCACAATTATTTCCGGGCTGAGGATGTGCTGGTGACCAGCCCTGAAGATGTGGTACGCAATGTGGCTGTGCAGCTGTATTTTTTGGATAATACCAATCTAGTGGCGGAAGAAAGAATCTTGACCATCCATGAAGGTGAAAGTCAGTTGGAAGCAGTGCTGGAGGCGTTGCAGGCTGGCCCGACGGATGAGAAATTGCAGCCGCTTTTGCCGAAAGAATTCAAAGTGCTGAGCGTCCGGGCGGAGGAAGGCGTATGCTATTTAAATCTTTCTTCCGACGGCATCTATGCGTTGCCTGCATCGATGACTATGCAGCGGACAATCGTCAACGGCATAGTACGTTCGCTGTGTTCAGTGCGTAATATCAGGGAAGTACAGATTCTTGTGAACGGTGAGCGGCAGCAGACTTTTGGACAGGTAGATATTTTCCAACCGCTTACGGCAAATTCCAAATAAAAAAGACCCGCTCATGTGAGCGGGTCTTTTGTCAATTGTGAAGGAGATATTGGGCAAGCGTTACAATCAAAGGCATAGTCAGTGCGGAAAACAGAGTATGAGTGGACACGATACTGGAGGCAAACTCTGTGTCCTTTCCAAATCGGGCGGCATACATACTCAATGCGGCTGCGGCCGGTGCGCTGGAAGTGATTACTACGGCCAGCGTAACGGAAGGCGCTGTACCTATGAGCAGGCAGATCCCCAACGTCAGCAGAGGAACTACCACCAGACGCAGTACCATGCTCAGCCAGCAGCGGACAGAGCGCAGTGTGTGACGCAGATCCACCTGCGAGAGCTGATAACCGACGATCAACATAGGCAGGGGGGTGTTCAGATTGGAGATATACTGCATCGGAGAGAGAATTACGGTAGGGAGTGAGATCTGCAGCAGATACAGTGCCAGACCGATCACTACGCCGAGGACACCGGGGTTCAGCACTGCCTTTTTGATAGAGAGCTGTCGCCGGTCACCGGTCATCAAAACCACACCGTAAGTCCATGTGAGCACATTGAAAACCGCTACATAGGCACTGCCCAGAAAGACACCGGAAGCACCAAGCAGGGCTGTCAGCAGAGGATAGGCCATAAAGGCGCAGTTGGAAAAAACGACACTAAACTGCAGCAGTGGCTGCAACTCGTCTTTCTTACGTAGAATGCCGTGCGCCAACAGCATATTGAGCGCATGAACGACGACGGAAATGGCCATGATCGTGCCGAACTGAGATAAGCTTTCCTGCTCCAATGGACGCTGAAAAGACACGATGGTGATACACGGTACGACCAGAGTCAGCACCAGATTGCTCAGCGAGCGGGAGAACTGGGCGTCCATCACATGCAGCTTGCCCAAAGCAAAGCCGACGCCGATCAGCAGAAATAGAATCAGCACTTGCTGACCAATAGTCAAAAACGATGAGAACATAGCAAAAACCTTTCTTTGCATCGAAACAACGCTGTTAAGAAGTCTACCATAAAACGTCAACCTGTCAAGAGTAAGTCCCTTGTTTTTTAGGAGATAAACGCGTATAATAACACTATCTATGTACTTTTTTCGGAAGGGGTGTCCCCATGAAACTGATGGTGCTTGATGGCAACAGCATCCTCAACCGCGCTTTTTACGGCATTCGCCCGCTGTCCACGCGGCAGGGCCTGTATACCCATGCCATTTACGGATTTCTTACTACGCTGCAGCGACTGATTGATGAAGAGCAGCCTGAGGCGTTGTGCGTGACGTTTGATCGCCGTGAGCCGACGTTCCGCCATAAAGCGGATGTATCTTACAAGGCACAGCGTAAGGGAATGCCGGAGGAACTGGCCATGCAGCTGCCATACCTGAAACAGGTGCTGGACGCCATGGATATCCCCCGTTATGAGCTGGCAGGTTTCGAGGCGGATGACCTGATTGGCACGATCTCCCGCCGTTGCGAAGCGGCAGGGTGGGACTGTGTCATTGTTACCGGCGATAAGGATAGTCTGCAGCTGATTACCGACCATACCACGGTGAAACTGGTGTCCACCCGTATGGGACAAACCACCACAAAAGATATGACCCCCGATGCGTTCCGCGAGCAGTACGGCTTTGAACCGATCCATATGATCGACCTGAAAGCACTGATGGGCGATACTTCTGATAACATTCCCGGCGTGCCCGGTGTGGGTGAAAAGACCGCTATGGCGTTGGTGCAGCGCTATAAGAGCGTGGATGCGCTGTATGCCGCCATGCCGGAAGTGGAGGCGAAACCTGCCGCAATCCGCAAGCTGGAAGAGGGGAAAGAGAGTGCGATGCACTCTAAGTTTCTGGCAACCATTGTTACCGATGCCCCTATGGAGTTTGCACCGCAGGATAACCTGCGCCGCCCCTTTAAACCGGAACTGTATGATTTGTTCCTGACGCTGGAATTTTCCAAACTGATCGACAAATACGGTTTGCAGCCCGCCGGCGGCGAAGTGAAAGATGAAGATAGTGATTATACAGTTACCGTGGAAACGGTGGTTGATGCGCAGCAGGCGGAAGAGTTGCTGGCATTATGGCGCAGGACGGAGTCGGTGACAGTATTGGCACTGCCGGATTTGAGCGTGCTGGCGGTAGAATGTGAAGTGGACGAGAGAAGCGGTGTGATGGCACAACTGGCCTTTGACCGTTACGAAGGTGATTGGAACGCACTGCTGCGTGCATTGTTTTCTGCCGATATCCGTAAGGTATCCCACAATGTAAAAGACTTGATCCGCACGCTGCTGGATAATGGCCTGTGTGCCGAAGGGTTTGTGTTCGACACGGCACTGGCCGCTTATCTTCTGGATGCTACGGCGGGCAGTTACGATTTGCAACGGCTGTTTGTGTCCTATTTCAATGAGGAATTACCTAAACCGTTGTATCTGGAAAAGGATGCGTTTTCTCTGCTAGGCGACACGGCTGCGGCGGAAGCAAGCCTCTATAGCTATTGCAGTTCCATCGCTGCGCTGCAGGAGGAACTGGAGCCTAAACTGCACGAAAAGGATATGTGGCAGCTGTTTTCGGAAGTGGAACTGCCCCTGTGCCGTGTGCTGGCGGAAATGGAACTGGCTGGATTCCGTGTGGATAGCAGAGAGCTGACCAATTTTGGCCAAATGCTCTCGGAAAAAATTGTGCAGCTGGAACAGCGGATCTATGTTGCAGCAGGCACACAGTTCAACATCAATTCGCCCAAGCAGCTGGGTCAGGTGCTTTTTGAAGATCTGCAGCTGCCTCACGGGAAAAAGACGAAAACCGGTTGGTCCACCAATGCTGATGTGCTGGACAAGCTGCGCTGGCAGCACCCCATTGTGGCCGATGTGTTGCAATACCGCCAGTACAGCAAACTGAAGTCCACCTATGCTGACGGACTTTTGAAAGTGATCGACCCCGACGGCCGCATCCGTACCAGTTTCCAGATGACGGTGACAGCTACGGGGCGGTTGAGCTCCACCGAGCCGAACCTGCAGAATATCCCCACCCGCACCGCACTGGGCAGTGAAATGCGCCGTATGTTCGTAGCTGATGAGGACTGCGTGCTGGTGGATGCGGACTATTCCCAAATCGAGTTGCGTCTGCTGGCCCATATGGCCGGTGATGAGGTGATGCAGCAGGCATTTTTGTCCGGCGCGGATTTCCACACCGTGACGGCGGCTAATGTGTTCCATGTGCCGCAAAATGAGGTGACACCCCAGATGCGCTCCGGTGCTAAAGCGGTGAACTTTGGCATCGTGTACGGCATTTCTGCCTTTTCCCTGTCGCAGGATATCGGTGTGACGGTGACAGAGGCCAAGGATTATATGGATCGCTATTTTGCCACCTACACAGGTGTGCATCACTATATGGAGCAGGTAGTGGAGCAAGCGCGGCAACAGGGCTATGTAGAAACGCTGTTGCACCGTCGGCGTGAGTTGCCGGAACTAAAGAGCTCCAATTTCAACCTGCGTGCTTTCGGTGAGCGCGTGGCACTGAACATGCCCATTCAGGGAACGGCGGCAGATGTCATCAAACTGGCCATGGTGCGGGTGCACCGTAGATTGAGAGAAGAAAACCTGCGCGCAAAGCTGATCATGCAGGTTCACGACGAACTGATCGTAGAGTGTCCTGTGGAGGAAGCAGAGCGGGTAGAGCGTCTGTTGGCGGAGGAAATGCAAAGCGTGATGGATCTCGCGGTTCCGCTGATCGCCGAGGCCCACAGCGGGAAAAACTGGTTGGAGGCAAAGGAATGAAACGACTGATCGTTTTAATTGGCGTGGTGGGTATTTCCGCCTCTGCCGTATTGGTGCGCTGGTCTACGGCACCTTCTATGGTGCTGGTACTTTACCGCATGGTAATTGCCGTGGCGATGCTGTCAGTTCCGGTGCTGCTGAAAGGGCGGGAGGAACTCAAAAGCATGACGAAACGGGAGTGGCTGCTGACGATGGCAGCCGGCTGCTGCCTCGGTTTGCACTTTTCCGCTTTTTTTGAGTCGCTGCGCCATACTTCGATTGCCTCAGCGGTGATCCTGTCCGATGCAGAGGTGCTGTTCGTGGCGTTGGGAAGCATTTTGGTGTTCCACAAAAAATTGAGCAGCCAGTGCTGGATTGCTGTGGGCTTGTCTCTGGCTGGTGCTGTGATGGTGGCGCTGGCGGACGGCGGCGGTGAAAGCGGCCTGTTGGGTAATGCGCTGGCGTTAACATCTACGTTCCTGCTGGCTATGTATACCATGATCGGCGCTTCGGTACGCAGCCGAATCTCTAACACCACCTATACCTTTGTGGCGTATGGCTGCGCTGCCCTTACGGTGCTGGTGCTTTCGCTCGTTGGCGGTACGCCGCTGAGCGGTTACGGAGTCAATAACTGGCTGACGGCCTTGGGAATGGCGGTGTTGTGTACGCTGATGGGCCATAGTGTCTTTACCTGGGGACTGAAATATCTGCCCCCGGCCTACATATCCACTGTGAAACTGCTGGATCCTGTGTTTTCCGCTCTTTGGGGTCTGCTGCTGTTTCAGGAAATCCCCACGCTGCCGGTGATTCTGGGCGGCGTGATCGTGATTGCCGGTGTGTTCCTCTACGGACGGGCCACCGAGGAGGAGTAACAATATGAGTGAAAAACATATTCGTATCGTACCTATGACCGTCGACCATCTGGATGAGTTGGAGCGGCTGGAGCGGATCTGCTTTTCCCGCCCGTGGTCCAAGCGGATGCTGGGCGAAGAGCTGGACAACGCCTGTGCTGCCTTTCTGGTGGCAGAGGATGCTGAAACCGGCACAGTTTTGGGTTATGCAGGACTGCTGGCTATGATGGACGAGGGGTACATTACCAATGTGGCGGTATTTCCCGAGTATCGCCGCTGCGGTATCGCGGCCAAAATTATTGAGGTTTTTATGAACTTTGCCCGCGCGAACAAGCTTGCCTTTTTGACGCTGGAGGTGCGTCCGTCTAACGCTGCGGCCATTGCATTGTACCAAAGTTTTGGCTTTGAGGAAGTGGGTCGCCGCCGCAATTACTACGATCTGCCTAAAGAGGACGCGCTGATTTTGACGCGGTATTTCAACGAGGAGACTGACGCATGAATATTCTTTCCTTTGAATCCTCCTGTGACGAGACTGCCGTTGCGGTAGTACAGGATGGGCGCACGGTGTTGTCCGATGCCATTCTCTCGCAGGCGGATATGCATGCCCTCTACGGCGGTGTTGTGCCGGAGATCGCCTCGCGCAAACATGTGGAGGCCATTGCGGCCCTAACCGATCAGGCCTTGGCAGATGCACATTTGACAAAAAAGGATATTGACGCTGTCGCTGTTACTTATGCTCCGGGGTTGATCGGCGCGGTACTGGTGGGCGTCAGCTTTGCCAAGTCTGTGGCTTATGCACTGAATGTGCCGCTGATTCCGGTGCACCACATCCGCGGCCATATTGCTGCCAACTATTTGGCGTTTCCTGACCTGAAACCTCCGTTTTTGGCGCTGGCCATCTCCGGTGGCAACACGCTGATC
>SVLK01000031.1 GCA_015067975.1 Oscillospiraceae bacterium
AGGTGCTCTTACGCCCTTCGAAAAGCACAATCTATTTCTCGCTGCATAAAAAACGACTGGCAACAGATGTTGCCAGTCGCGAAAAACTTTATATTTTTTCATTGTCCGCTTGACGGGTTGCAGTTCACTTTCTTTCGGGGGTGAATGTTTTTATCTTCTCTTATGGCGCTTACCGTCGCGGTTGCGGTTCAGCTCCGACATCTTGCTGTCTGACATGGTCATGAACTGCTTGAGCTTGTCCTCGAAGGACTGCTCCACCGGCGCTGCCGGCGTGGTTGCCACGGACGCTGTATGGCGCTGTGCGGGCCGTTGCGGAGCACTTTGGGGTCGGTATGCGCTGCGCGGTTTGGTCTCCTGCGCAGCAGGCAGAGCCTGTTTAACAGACAGGTTGATTTTTCCCTCCGGAGAGATGGAGAGGATCTTGACCTGTACCTCCTGCCCCTCGGTGAGAAAGTCGTGGACATCGCTGACAAAGGCAGCTGCCACTTCGGAAATATGTACCAAGCCGGATTTGTTGCCGCCCAGCGACACAAATGCGCCAAACTTGGTAATGGTTGTCACCTTACCGCTTACAATCGTCCCTACCGCCAGTTCCATATATCTCTGTTTTGCTCCTTCCGGATCGTCAGTCATTCACGTCGTAAAAAATGCGCTCGCCCTGTTCGGCCATGCCCAGCTGATCACGGGCCAGTTCCTTGATGAACTCCAGATCATCGGCGCGGGAGAGATCCTCCTGCAGCGCGGCGTTCGCCAGTTGCTGCTGCTGCCGCTGCTGCTGTAATTCCTGCTCTTCAGCACGAGCCGCGGAGATCTGACGGAAGACATCGGCCATTTCAAAACCTACTACGCCGATCAACAGTACGACCACCAGCAGTATGATCCCGCCGCGGTTTTTCTTTTGCGGTTTTCTTTTCACGCTCTGCGCTGCCCCCTCTCTTTCGTTCTTTTCCGGCAAACAGGAAATACTTCCACATATACATGGTCATTGTAGCGTATTTCTGCCAGAAATGAAAGAGTTTTTTTGCCGCGCTCCACACTTTTTTCGCCATTTGCCACAGGAAATCAATGGGAAACCATATAAAACGGGCAAATGCGGTCGCTGTATCCACCCAAAACTGCCATATCGGCTGCAGCACCTGACGCAGCAGCGCCACATACATCACCGCACCCAACGCCATACCCAGCAGCATGTAGAGCCGCAGTTCTCCCTGCCCCCGCTGCAGCGCCATTAAAATCACCGCCAGCAGTGCCGCCGCCACATACACCGCATCCAGCGTATGCATCAGCCACGCATTGCCGCGGCGCAGCCGCACCGTGCGCAAGACGTCATATACCAACGCGCACAGCAGTCCCAGCAGTATCGACCAGCCCAGCGTGGTCAGCTGCGCCGTCACATAGTTTTCCATCAGCCAAACAAGCGCCCCAGCAAGGACGTACGGGGCGCACTCTGCTCTTCGTACATCATCGCATCGATTTTCCCGTCTACATGCAGTTCTCCGCCTTCCAGCGACAACTTGCCGATATGCAGATCTTCTCCGTTGACGATCAGTACCCCCACACAAGTGGACATGACGATACAACTCTCATCAAATCGCTCCACATCCTCCACACCGGACACCAACAAACGCTGCCGACCCTTCAACTCCAGCCGATGCTCCATCATTGTGTGACCGCTATTGATCTCCATAGCCATAGTAAAACGCCTCCCATACACATTGCAGTATCAGTGCATGTGTATGAAAGGCGTGTTCGTATTATGCCTGCTGCGGCAGTTCGCGGTACATGGCGGCAGCCTCCGCCTTGCCCACATTATCCTGTACACTGACCACTTCCACCCGCAGCGTTTTGGCGCCAAAACGGATCTCCAGCACATCGCCCACCTTCACATCGTAGGAGGCACGCTGCACCCGTCCGTTGACGCTGACGCGCTCGTTGTCACAGGCCTCGTTGGCCACGGTGCGCCGCTTGATCAGACGGGACACCTTCAGCCACTTATCCAGTCGCATCGTCATCTTCCTTTCGCAAAAAGCCGGTGTGACAGGATGTCACACCGGCTGATGTTGGCTCAGCTTACTTGGCAACGGCTTCCTTCAGAGCCTTGCCGGCCTTGAAAACAGGGGCCTTGGAAGCGGGAATGGCAATGCTCTCCATGGTCTTGGGGTTCAGACCGGTACGCTCTGCTCTCTTCTTCACTTCGAAAGAGCCAAAGCCCACCAGCTGTACCTTTTCCTCTTCGGCCAGTGCGTTGGTGATGGTGTTCAGGGTAGCGACGATGACAGCCTCAGTGTCCTTCTTAGACATGCCGGTCTTCTCGGCAACGGCAGCAATCAATTCAGCCTTATTCATGTGTAATTCCTCCTAAAAATTTTCATTGGTTCTTGCCACCCGCAGGCGGCATTGATCTATCCCAAAACGATAGTGATCGCCTTAAGAACGTTTTGTTTCGTCCCACAGAGCTGTCAAACGCTCCAGCGGAACATCTTCCATGGTCAGCCCCTCGGCGCGGAGCTTGTCCTCCACGGCGCGGAAGCGGCGGATAAATTTTTCACAGGTACCGCTGAGGGCTTCCTCCGGATCGATACCGGCAAAGCGGCCCACTTTCACAGCGGCAAACAGCACATCGCCCAGTTCTTCCTCCACGCAGCCGTTGCCTTCCACGGCGTGGCGCAGCTCAGAAACTTCCTCTTCCAGCTTGTCCTGCGCGCCGGAAATATCCGCCCAGTCAAATCCGGCTTTAGCCGCCTTCTTCTGGATCTTCTCGGCACGCCACAGCTGCGGCAGCGTAGAGGCCACAGCCTCCAGCGTTTCTGTAGCGGTTTTCTGTCCCTTTTCCTGCTGTTTCAGCTGTTCCCAGTTCACCAGTACCTGCTCGGTGTTATCGGCCTGCACATTGGCAAACACGTGAGGGTGACGGAATACCAGTTTCTTCACCACACCGTCGATCACCTCATCCATGGTGAAGTGGCCGGCGTCGGATTCAATATCAGCGTGAAAGACCACCTGCATCAGCACATCACCCAACTCTTCGCACAACAGGGCGGTGTCCTTCTTCTCGATGGCCTCGATGACCTCGTAGGTCTCTTCCAAAAAACCGCGTCGGATCGACTCATGGGTCTGTTCCCGATCCCACGGGCAGCCCTCCGGCGAGCGCAGCACGCGGATCACCTGCAGCAGATCTTCATATCCGTAATGAGATTTCAATTCAAAATTTACCATACTTACTCTCCTATTGCAAGAGGTTTTCCCGTTACATCGGGATTCCCTCATGAAATCCGCAAAAAATCGGCAATTTTCTCACCTTTAGGCAGTGCAAGCAAGTCTTGCCGCTTCACCGCACCCAGCACCAGCGCCGCGATACCGTATACCAACACCGCCAACGCAATCGCCAGCAGTGTGGCGATGCCGCTGCCTTGGAGCAAGCGATCCAAAATCGACCAGCTGCCCCGCGCCACCACTGCCATGATGGCGGTGATGATCACCGGTTTCCACAGCACGGCAAAATAGTCCGGACGCTGCGGCACACAGCGGTGGATGGCGATCAAATTGATCAGCGTGATGAGCACATAGCAGCACAGCGTACCCACTGCCGCGCCTTTGATGCCGATGGCGGGGTCTGCCACCAGCGCACGGTTGGCCACCACTTTCAGTAAGCCGCCGCAAAGCAGCGACAATACCGGCACATATTCCTTGCCATAGGCTTGCAGCACACCGCCGGACATAATGGCAAGGCACACAAAGATACAGGCAATGCCCAACACCGACAGGTGATAGGCCGCAGCCGCAGCCGTTTCCGGTACGGCCGGGTACAACAGATCCAGAATCGGGCCGGAGAGCACCGACAAGCCCGCACCGGCAGGCAGCGCCAGCAGCGCTGTGACGCGGAACGCCGCCTCCGTACTTTGCCGCGCGCCGTAATGATCCCGCCGCGCCAGCGCCGCACCGATGGTGGGGATCAGGCTGACGGTGACAGGATAGATAAACGAAGAGGGGAGATTAAACAGCGTCATACCAAAGGTATATTCGCCGTAGAGCGCCGTAGCCGCCGCCTCGGACAGGCCCAGACGGTTTTGCAGCGTGCCCATCACAAGAATCTGGTCCAACAGCGTGATGCAGCTCATGGTACCGGCACCGATGGTCACCGGAACACCGATGCGCAGCAGTTCCCGGGCGATCTGTCGCCGGCTCTGGGGTACATCGTGACCTTTGCGTCCGTCGCGGCAGCGCAGCAGGTATACCGTCAGCGCCAGCAAAGCCAGCACGGAGCCTACCGTAACGCCGGCGATCGCACCGGCAGCCGCCACTTCGCTGCCATGACCTGCGCGCAGCAGCAGCCACGCCAGCGTCAGTCCCACCAGCAGCTTGCAGCTGGACTCAATCATCTGGCTGGCAGCCGTTGGCACCATGTTGCCCTGTCCCTGCGTATAACCGCGGATGGCCGAAAGAAGGCACACGCACAGTACGCTGGGCGAGAGTGCCATGATGGCCAGTTTCGCCTGCGAATCCTGCAGCAGCTGTGCCAATTGCTGCGGGAAGAGCAGCATCGCGCCGCTGCCTGCAACACCAAGCGCCATAAAGATGGTCAGCGCCACGCGGAAAATGCGGCGTTTCTGATGCTCCTGACCCAAAGCCTGTGCCTGCGAAACGAGGCGCGAGAGTGCCAGCGGCAGTCCCGCGGTGGACAGGATCATCATCAGGTTATAGATATTATAAGCCACATAGAAGTGAGCCATACCCTCTTTGTCCAAGAGGTTGCCCAGCGGGATCTTATAGAGTGCGCCAATCAGCTTTGTCACCGCCACAGCGCCGGCCAGCACCGCAGCACCGCCCATAAAACTCTGTCGTTTTTCTGTCATCCGATGGCTCACCTCCCGCAAAAGCAACACGGGGCTTTCGCCCCGAGATGCGTTTATTTCAGCATATTCTCATGGAATGCACGGAACGAATCCAAATTCTCCTGCAGCTTTTCCGGCCGCTGGATATACTCGTTGGGGAACTTGGCATGGAACACGCGCTCAATCCGGCCGCGCCCCGCATCCACCATCTTGGTGGAGCCGCCGGCCCCCAGCGAGAGAATACTGTGCAGTTCTTCCATGATGTAAATATTATACAGTCCCTCCGCGCCGGATATGCACCAGCCCACATTTTCAAAGCTGCCGGACATATACTTCTGGCGGTAGAGGTAGTAGGGTGCAAAGCCTGCCGCGCGCAGCGCAGGATTGGCGTAATCCAACATCTCACCCACTTCCTGCGCCGAGGGGATCTTGCTGCCCTCCAGCAAAATGCGGCTGCCCTTTTTCAGCGCCAGCGTATGCACGGTGATATTGTCCGCACCGTAAGTAAGGCACTTGTCCAGCGTGCGGCGGAAGCCCTCCGGCGTGTCCTCGGGGAGACCTGCGATCAAATCCATGTTCACATGGGGGAAATTCATGGACATGGCCAGCTCCATGGTACGCTCAATGTCGGCAGCGCTGTGCTTACGGCCGATGGCGGAGAGCACATGGTCCTCCAATGACTGGGGATTGACGCTGATGCGGTCCACACCGCGATCCAGCAGCACCTGCAGCTTGTCCCGGTCAATGGTGTCGGGGCGGCCGGCCTCCACGCAGTACTCCACGCAGCCGGACAGGTCGAAGCTGCGGTTCAAATGGGCAAGCAGCCGGTCCATCTGTGCACTCGACAGTGTGGTAGGCGTACCGCCGCCCATGTAGAACGACTTGATCTTCAGTCCCGTCTCCTGCACCATACGGGCAGCATCGGTGATCTCCCGCTCCAGTACCTGCAGATACGGTTCCATCAGTGAAAAGCTTTTTTCCACCGAGGCGGACACAAAGCTGCAATAAGCGCAGCGGGTGGGGCAGAAGGGGATGCCCACATAGAGGGAGATCTCGTTGGGAGCCAGCTCCGCTTTGGCCTTGAGGCCCGCTTTAGCCGTTTCAATGGCCAGACGCCGCCGCTCCGGCGCAACAAAATAGGTGTCGCGCAAAATGCGGTCGGTCTGCCGCTCGCTCTTGCCCTGTTCCAAAAACCGGGCGGCGATCTTGCCGGGACGGATACCGGTCAGCGCACCCCAGGAAGGGGTCTGGCCGGTAATTTCACGGGCCGCCTTGAAAAAGCTGAGTTTCAGCGCCTTCTGGCGCAGGCGTTCGCGCTCGTATTCATCGTCCACACCGCGCAGCACCACGCGTGACATGCCCCGCGCCGTCTGGCCGTGATAGGTCAGGCGGGTGGTGGCGGTGGTATAAGTTTTTCCTTCGTGGAGCGAGACAACGGCGTGGTCCTCCTCCGGCTGTGCCGGCTCGTACACCGGACGTTCCTCGGGAAAGAAAGCCAGCAGGCTCTGCTCCAGCGCGTAGCGGTCGTCATGACCGCGAAATAGCAGTTTCATACGATTTCCTTTATGCCAGCGTCATGCCGTGGCGCAGATAGGGATTGGTGTCACGCTCCCGCTCCAGATCGGTGGCGCGGTCATGGCCGGGATAGACGCGGTAGTTGCCCTCCAGACGGCCCAGTCGACCCAAAGAGAGCAGGATCTCCCGATAGTCACCACTGGGCAGGTCGGTACGGCCGCAGGAGCCGCAAAAGAGGGTATCGCCGGCCAGAATGGCGTCTTCCACCAACAGGCAGACGCTGCCGGAGGTGTGACCGGGGGTCTCCATGACGCGGATGGTCAGTTCACCCAGCTGCAGCGTATCGCCCTCAGCGTACCAACGCTGGTGCGCCTCATCGAGGCGGGGGAATTTCAGCGCATAGGCACCGCGCAGGTTTTCCACCGCGTCCTTGGGGTGGATATACACCGGCACGTCGGGATAGTGGCGCATCAGTGCTTCAAGGCCGTTGAAATGGTCATAATGGCCGTGGGTCAGCAGCACGTACTGCAGCGCGCAGCCGGAGTTTTCCACTGCCTCGGCGATGCGGTCACCCTCTTCACCGGGGTCGATGACGGCGCAGACCTGATGCTTCTCATCCTGCAGCAGATAGCAGTTGGTCATGATGGGACCTACCATCATGGTATCGATCTTCATGGCGCTCACCCTTTCCGTCAAATGTTCAAATCGTTCGTGTCCACGATCAGCGTCAGCGGGCCGTCGTTGATGGACTCTACCATCATCTCAGCGCCGAATTCGCCGGTTTCCACGTGGATGCCCTTATCACGGATCAGCTGCACAAACTTTTCATACAGCGGGATCGCCACCTCGGGACGGGCAGCCGCCAAAAAGTCGGGGCGGCGACCCTTACGGCAGTTGCCGTATAGGGTAAACTGGGAAACCACCAGAATTTCACCGTTCACCGTTTCGAGGCCGCGGTTCATCTTGCCGTCCTCGTCTTCAAAAATGCGAAGGCCTGTCAGCTTGTCGGCCAGTTTGGCGGCCTGCAGCTCCGTATCCTCATGGGTGATGCCCAGCAGGATCAAAAAGCCCTGGCCGATCTTACCGATCACCTGTCCGTCTACGGTGACCGACGCGCTCTTCACGCGGGAAAGTACTGCACGCATAACGTTGCTCCTTTTCGTTGCTTAGCCGGCAGGGCGGGTGACCCGCATGACGCCGGAAATCTGCTCCAACCGGCGGATCACCGTTTGGAGCTGTGCCGAACCGGGCACTTCTACCTCGAGCTCAATGAGGCCGAAGCCATCCGGCGTGGAACGGGCGTTAAGAGAACACACCCGTGTTTTCGTAGAAGAAAGGATGGTGGACACGTCCACGATCAAGCCCATGCGGTCCTTGGCCGTGACCTGCAGCGTAGTGCGGTAGGCTTCTTCCGTCTGCTCAGCCCAGCTGACACGCAGCCAGCGACCCTTTTCCTCTTCTTTTCGCCGCTCCGGTGCGGCGTTGGGGCAATCACACCGGTGGACACTGATGCCATTGCCGCGGGTGATGAAGCCCACCACCTCGTCGCCGGGTACCGGTGTGCAGCACTTGGCAAATTTCACAAGGCAGTTGTTCATGCCTTCCACCACGATGCCTTGCACCGCCTTGCGGCGTACCGGCTCCGGTTTGGGCTGTTCCACCTTAGGCTGCTCGGCGGCGGACGGGGCATTTTCCGCCTGCCGGCGCTGGATGATCCGCTGGATATCCTCGCGCAGGCGGCCAACAACTTTCAGCGCCGTGACGCCGCCGTAGCCGATGGCGGCATACATGTCGTCCAGCGTGTTATAGCTCAGCTTTTTCAGCATAGCCGGCAGATTTTCTTCTGCCGTCAGTTCCTTGATGGTCACACCGCTGCGCTTGAGCTCCGATTCAAAGGATGCACGGCCGGCGGCAATATTCTCATCGCGGCGCTCGCGCTTAAACCACTGGCGGATCTTGCTGCGGGCCTCGCTGGAACGGGCGATCTTGATCCAGTCGCGGCTGGGGCCGCGGGCGGACTGAGAGGTCAGCACCTCCACCACGTCACCGTTGCGCAGCTGATAATCGTACTGCACGATGCGTCCGTTGACCTTGGCGCCCACCATATGGTTACCGACAGCGGAGTGGATGGAGTAGGCGTAGTCGATGGGCGTAGCACCGGCAGGCAGGTTGATCACATCGCCCATGGGGGTAAACACGAACACCTCGTCGGCGAACATATCCACCTTCAGCGAGTGGATAAAGTCCTCGGCGTCGGCACCTTCCTGATTCTCCAGCAAGCGGCGCACCCATTCATAGCTGTTCTCATCACCGCCACCCTGTCCGTTCTGCTTATACTTCCAGTGGGCCGCAATACCGTATTCAGCGATCTCGTGCATCTCATGGGTGCGGATCTGCACCTCAAAGGGGATGCCGCTCACACCCATGACAGTGGTGTGCAGGCTCTGGTACATATTGGGCTTGGGTGTGCCGATATAGTCCTTAAACCGACCCAGAATCGGCTTATAAAGGTCATGCACGATGCCCAGCACGTTATAGCAGTCCGCCACTGAGTCCACAATGACGCGGAAGGCGATCAAGTCAAATATCTCGTTGAGGGACTTGCTCTGGGCATACATTTTTCGGTAGATGCTGTACGGATGCTTCAGCCGTCCATAGACGGTGGCATCCTGAATGCCGCTCTCCCCGACGCGTTCCATGATCTGAGCATTGATCTGCTCCATAAAGTCCTTGTACTCGGCCTCCTTGGCATCCAGCGCATCGGTGATCTCCTGATAGCCCACCGGATCCAGATACTTCAGCGACAGATCCTCCAGTTCCCACTTCATGCGCTGCATACCCAGTCGATGGGCAATGGGTGCATAAATCTCCATGGTCTCAAAGGATTTCTGCTTCTGCTTGGCCGGCGTCTGGTATTCCATCGTGCGCATGTTGTGCAGACGGTCAGCGATCTTGACCAGCATCACACGCACATCTTTGCTCATGGCCATCAGCATTTTACGCAGGTTCTCCATTTGTTCCTGCGCTTTGGATGTGAAATGCACACGATTCAGCTTGCTGACACCCTCCACCAAGTCGGCCACGGTGGGTGAGAACAGTTTGGCCACCTCTTCATGGCTGGTGCCGGTATCTTCAATGGTATCGTGCAGCAGGGCAGCCACAATGGACTCGCTGTCCAGATGCAGTTCCTCCGCCACGATCAAAGCCACCGACAGTGGGTGGGTCACATAGGGAGAGCCGTCCTTACGCAGCTGTCCGTTGTGGGCGTTGGCGGCAAACTCATAGGCCGAACGGATCAGCGCAAAGTTAGCACCCGGATTATAGGAACGAATGGCCTCTTCCAGCCGGAGGTAACGTTCTTCCATTGTCATCTCGTTCCACCTCGCTTCGAAGTATCCAGTATGTGGTGAAGTGTCTGCAGATAGGGGGAATCTTCCAGCGACACTTTCTTTCCCTGGTCGGTCAGCAGCAAACGCACATCGTCTTCCTGCCGATGGCAGTCCAGCAGTCCGCGCTCACAGAAAATTTCCATACAAAGGGCACTGCGGGCAAAACTGTCCGCTCCGGGCACAGCAGCGGCCAGCTGGCGCACAAAGGGCAGGTAGCCGCACCGCAGTCCTTCCGGCGGCACCATGCTCTGCAGCGCACGCCAGGTACGCACGCATTGCTCCCGGGAGGGCAGGAGGCGCACCGCCTCTTTTGGCTGCAGCGGCCGCCCTGTCATACAGCGCTCCACCAGCTGCAGCGACTCTTCTTCTCTGGCACTGCAGCTCAATGAGGGTCGGATATCCACCATCTGCAGCTGCACACTGCGGCTGCCGCGGAATTCATTGACCTGCAGATAGAACGCCGCATCCACACGGCTGCCCGTCTCTACGCCGCAGGTCTGGGACACCGCGGAGAAGAAAATGCCGTCAAACTGGGCATTCCCCTTGCTGAGGCGCAGCTTCAAATGGCGGTTCTGTCCTACATTCTGCGCCCGCTCCAGCGTAGCGCCCAGCAAACCGAACACAGGACGGCTGTTGCCGGCGCCGTAAGGCTCCAGCGCATCCAGCGCCTCCACCTCTTCCAACGTCACCAGATGCGGCCGTGTCAGAACCACGTCCACTTCCAGGCTGGAGATGGGCGCCTCGCCGCCGCGGTATGCCTTGGCATACTGGTTCATGCGGGTGCGGAAGGCGGGAATATTTTTCTCTTCGATGGTAAAGCCGGCTGCCAGCTCATGGCCGCCAAAGCCCAACAGCAGATCCGAACAGCTCTCCAGCGCGGCAAACAGATTAAAGCCGCCCCAGCTGCGGCAAGAGCCCTTACCCACACTGCCGCTGAGATGGATCATAAAGCTGGGGCAGGAATACTTTTCACTCAGACGGGAGGCCACAATACCCACCACGCCCTGATGCCACTCGTCACTGGACAGCACCAGTGCACTGCGCTGCTCGGCAGGCATCTCTTCGATCATTCCCAACGCCTGGGCATAGATCTCCTGCTCCACGCTCTGGCGTTCCCTGTTTAAGGCGCATAGCTGACGCGCCAGCGAAGCCGCCTGCTGCGGATCGCTGCACAGCAGCAGATCTGCCGCCATGTCCGCCGCACCCATGCGTCCGGCGGCGTTGATACGGGGGGATAGCACAAAGCCGATCTGTACGGAGGTGATGGCTTTATCCGCCAGACCCGCCTCCTGCAGCAGAGCGTGCAAGCCAATAAAGTCAGAGTGATCAATGCTTTCCAGACCGCGGGAAACGATGGTGCGGTTTTCACCAGACATCTGCATCACATCCGCCACCGTGCCGATGGCAGCCAGCGTACAGTAACGGGCAAACAGCGCCTCTTCCCGGTCGCTGCCGCCCAGCGCCAGCACCAGCTTCAGCGCCACGCCACAGCCGGCCAGATGCTTGAAAGGATAGCCGCAGTCGGCGCGGTGAGGGTCTACCACAGCCACCGCATCGGGCAGCTGCTCTTTGCACTCGTGATGGTCGGTGATAACCACATCCATGCCCAGCGTGCGGGCATAAGCCACTTCCTCTACGCCGGTAATACCGCAATCCACTGTGATCAGCAGTTTCACGCCCCGCTGGTGCAGCGACATAATGGCGTCGCGGCCCAATCCGTATCCATCCTCGATACGACGGGGGATGTAGTGCAGGCAATCAGCGCCGCGGGAGAGAAGATAGTCCACCACGATACAGGTGGCGGTGATGCCATCCACATCGTAGTCACCGAATACGGCGATTCGCTCGCCATTGGTCACAGCGCGGCTGATACGTTCCACCGCACGATCCATATCCTTCATCAGGAAAGGGGAGTGTTCCAGCGAGCGATCCTGCTCCAGAAATGCAGCCGCTTCTTCCGCAGAAGTAACGCCGCGACGTGCCAGCACCGACGAAACCAGCCACGGATAACCTGCTTCCGTCAGTTTTTCCACAGCATCGCGATCCATCGGCGCGATGTTCCACTTTTGAAATTTCATGCCGCACTCCACCTCCTTCCCCATGGGCATAGTGACACTAATAATATTTTATTATATCAAACCCTACACCAAAGGTAAAGCACAAATCTTTCCACAGCGATCCACGGTCTTTGGGGGGATTACGGAAAGAATCCTGCGCCTTTTCTTACTAATACAGCCCACAATCTAACATAATTCTCCAAAACTGTTGCATTTGTGCTATATATCACTTATAATGGTTCTATCATGAAGAAAGAGGAGATTTGCTATGCGTCCTGACGGAAAACGTGTCAAGGGGCTCTCGCCCATTTTGGCGGCCATGCCCTACATTATGCCGAAACGCTACGACGCCCAGAATACCATCACCGAATACATTGATGAGGAGATCATCAAGCAGTATATCCGCCAGAAGCGCCGCGAGGGCAAGCGACTGGATCACATGAGCGTGATCATGGCGGCCTACTATAAAGCCTATCTCAAAAACCCCAAAGTGAACTACTTTGTGATGAACCGCAAAATTTACGAGCGCAACCATTTCTGCGTTTCCTTTATGGTTCTGAAAAATCAGGCGGACGGCAAGGCGGATCAGACCGCACTGAAGGTCTTTATTGAAAAGAATGACAATATTTTCAAGCTCTACGACCGGATGCAGAAGATGATCGAGCTGAACACGCAATCCACCCACGCCAACAACACCGACAAGTTCGCCAGCTTCATGCTCTCGCTGCCGGTGCTGCCCCGCTTTGTTCTGTGGTTGGCTACCTTACTGGATCACTACGGTCTGCTGCCCCGGTTCATCATCGACCTCTCGCCCTTCCATACCAGTTTGTTCATCACCAATCTGGCCTCCATCCGCACCAGCTACATCCACCACCATTGCTATGAATTCGGCACCACCGGTGTGTTTATCTGCATGGGTAAGCCGGTGGCTGACTTTGTCAGCGGCAACTATGACAAGAAGCTCATGCCCCTGGGCATTGTGATGGACGAGCGTTTTTGCTCCGGCCATGAATTCGCCGCTTTCTGTTCCGATTTCCGCCGCTATCTCACCCACCCCGAGCTGTTGGAAGAGAATTTTGACGGCTCCGTGGACGAATTTGCTGAGGAAAAAGAACCCGCAAGTGTGTGATTACCCCTCAAAACATCAAAAGACACGGCCTTACGCCGTGTCTTTTTTCTTGCAAGAAAAGAGGCCGTCCTGGAGGACAGCCTCTTTTGGTGCATTTGAGAAACTCTATGTATCTTAGAAGATCAGGCCCCAAGCCAGGAAGCCCAGGCAGGCCACCACGCCGGTGAACACCAGCACGATGACCAGATAGCCCATGACGTCCTTAGCGGACAGCTTGGCAACACCCAGAGCAGGCAGAGCCCAGAACGGCTGGATCATGTTGGTCCACTGGTCGCCCCAGGCGATAGCCATGGCAGCGCGGCCGGGCTCAACACCCAGAGCAGCAGCAGCGGGCATCACGATGGGACCCTGAACGCCCCACTGACCACCACCGGAGGGAACGAAGAAGTTCACGATACCGGCAGACAGGAAGGTCCAGACGGGGAAGGACACGGGAGTGGAGATGGCCACGAAGAAATTGGAGATAACCATAGCCAGGGAAGCACCAGCCTCGCCCTTGACGGTCATCATGCCGATGATACCGGCATAGAAGGGGAACTGCAGCAGGATGCCGGCGGCGCCGGAAGCGGCCTCACCGATGGCGTCCACATACTTGCGCAGGTTGCCGTGCAGCAGGATGCCCAGGAACATGAAGATCATGTTAACGATGTTCAGGTTCAGAGCAGCAGCCACGTTCTGGCCACCCTTCACAACGCCCACGAAATAGTTGACGATGTAGATAAAGCCGAACAGCAGGGTGATGACCCACAGGATCTTGGAATGCTCCATCTTGTCGGCGGGAGTCTTGACCTCATAGGTCTTCTCTTCCTCGTCAACCAGCAGAGCGGGGTTCACGGTGATAGCCTTGTCCTGAGCGGGATGCATGGCGTAGTTCACGAAAGGCATAGCAATCAGGATCACGCCGCACATGATCAGGTTCATGGGATGGAAAATGGTATCCAGAGTGGTGGCAGTGTAGGTCACGTCGCTGACCACATAGCCGCCGTTCAGGGCCAGAGGAATGGAGCCGGACAGACCAGCGTGCCAGATCACGAAGCCGGAGTAGGCGGAAGCGATCAGCAGGGGATAGTCCACGGTGGGAACGCGCTTGGCGATCTCCTTGGCCAGCAGGGCGCCGGCGATCAGGCCGAAGCCCCAGTTCAGCCAGCAGCAGATCACGGACACGAAAGTGGTGATCACGATAGCCTGCATGTTGTTGTGAGCCAGACCGGCGATGGCGCGCAGAGCCTTCTTACAAGGAGCTGCGGAAGCCATGGCGGAGCCCAACACCAGCACCAGAGCCATCTGCATGGAGAAGCTCAGCAGGGACCAAAAGCCGGTGGTAGCACCCCAGGCATTGATCATAGCGATGGGGCCCAGGTTGGTAGCGAACATTGCAGCGATAAAGACCACGATGGTCAGAATGACGGCGAACAGGAAGGGATCCGGCAGCCATCTGTTGACTACGCGAACGCAGCCGTTGACGATTTTCTTAAACACGAAATACACTCTCCTTTTTCATTTTGCACACAGGGTTTTTTGTATGCTTTTGTTACGTAAGGCAATCTGCCTCGAGCTTTTTTCCGGCACCACGGATAAAGGCTCTATTTAACGCAATTATTCTACACCTGCAAAATCACAAATACAAGCGAAAAAATGACAAATTTTTAACGACTCATCTGTATAATATGTCGAAATTTTAACAAGAACCTATCTCAGCTTATCGTTTTTTATGATATCGTCCGGAAGAGCAAAAAAGAACGCGCCGTTATCAACAGCGCGTTCTTTTTATGTGAATCTATATTCTTTTGGGGGAGACAGCTGCCTTTCAAAACCCATCAAAGCCGTCACAGCTGCCAAAATCATCTTCTTTCGGCACATCCTGCCGGAGCTTGCCCACGCCCTTGCGGCGTTTGATCTCCTCGAAATAGCCGATCTCTGTCTGCATGATCCACGGTGCGACCCAAATGGACAAGATGCCCAGTGTCAAGGCACACAAAAAGCTCCAACCAAAGAAAGACAGGTCCAATATAAACAGATCCGCTTTATATCCGTAGGTCTGTACCTTACTCATGCGCAGCGCTTCCATCACACCCAGATCCGGGTTCTCGCACAGGTTATACACAGCGAAACGGTAGCGGTACGCGGCGATGAGTCCCGGGATCACAAACAGGCAGGTCCACAGGAAGATGATGATATACATCACGATATCCAGCAAGATCAGCTTGCCCACAAAGGAAAACCCGTCAAACAACGTGGTAAAGGGCATTTCCTCGCCGCGTCTTACTCCCTGATGGTACAGCACCACGCCGGCATGGAGCACCGAGCTCAGCAGGCTCACCATCACCGTCACAAACAGCACCGTTATCTGCGGGAATCCGGCGGCGTGCTGGAAAAAGCGGGGAACCTCCATGTCCGGTAAATAGAGCTGCATGGCCGCAATCACATCGCCGCCCACATAGGCGTTGACAGCATCCAGTACATTGACGATCACCATATATAGCAATGTGAACAGATACGCCGAAACACAGGCAGTTTTTGTAATCTGCTTCGCCTCTTTTTTCAGTTGCACACGATCAAGCATGTGTTTGCTCCTTTCTGTCCGCCGCAGCGGAAACATAAATACTTGCTATATTATATATATTGTATCACGCCTTTTTTCAAAACACAACACCTGCTCTTTCCATGGGATATTCTGGCGCAAAACGTCAAAAATCCGTAAGAATAGGGACAAAGGACTGGACAATGAGCGCGATTTGTTGTATACTTAAGCGCAGTATGTGGTGGCATAGGGCCACCTTGAAGTAAGATGAGGTGAAGACAATGGCACAAGCTTTCTTTGGCGGCGTTCATCCCAATGACATGAAGGCCGCAACCAATGAAAAGGCCATCGAGCAGATCAAGGCACCTGCTCAGGTGGTCATTCCCATGTCTATGCACATCGGTGCACCTTGCAAGCCCGTGGTTGCCGTGGGCGACAAGGTAACGATCGGTCAGATGATCGGCGAACCCGGCGGTTTCGTGTCCGCTCCCATTCATGCGAGCGTGTCCGGTACCGTTAAGGCAGTGGAGCCCCGCCCCTTCTCTATGGGCGGTACTTTCATGTCCGTAGTCATCGAGAACGACTTCCAGAACACCGTGTGCGAGGACATCAAACCCGTCGCCGATCCCGACAGCCTGACCCCCGAGCAGCTGGTGGAGATCGTGAAGAATGCCGGTATCGTCGGCCAGGGCGGCGCTACCTTCCCCACCCACGTGAAGATCTCTTCCGGTCTGGGCAAGGTGGACTATGTGCTCATCAATGCTGCTGAGTGCGAACCCTACATCACCGGCGACCACCGCACCTGCCTGGAGCGTCCTGAGCAGGTCATCAAGGGTGCCGCTCTGCTGGCCAAGTGCTTCGGTGTGGACAAGGTCTACATCGGCATCGAAGCCAACAAGCAGAACGCTGCCGATCAGCTGAACAAGACCATCGCCGAGCTGCAGGCTCCCGTGGTGGTGGAAGTGCTGCACACCCGTTATCCCCAGGGCGCTGAAAAGCAGCTGGTCCAGGCCATCTCCGGCCGCCAGGTGCCTTCCGGCAAGCTGCCTGCTGATGCCGGCTGCTGCATTTTCAACCTGAACACCACCTGCGCCATCTACCGCGCTGTGTACGAAGGCATGCCCGTGGTGAACAAGATCGTTACCGTGTCCGGTAGCGGTGTCATCGAGCCCAAGAACATCGAGTGCCCCATCGGCACCCCCATCTCCGACCTGTTTGACGCTTGCGGCGGTCTGAAGGAAGAGACCTACAAGCTGATCATGGGCGGCCCCATGATGGGTCTGGCTCAGTACAGCACCGAGGTTGCTGTCGGTAAGGGTACCGGCGCTATGCTGGCCTTCGCCGAGGATGAGGAAAAGTATGTGGCCGAGCCCCAGTGCATCCGCTGCGGCAAGTGCGTCGGCGTGTGCCCCATCCGTCTGGAGCCCGTGTTCATGTACAAGTATCTGATGAAGGGCAACTGGGAGGCTTTCCGCGATCAGCTCCACGGTATGGACTGCATCGAGTGCGGCGCCTGCACCTACACCTGCCCCGCCCG
>SVLK01000032.1 GCA_015067975.1 Oscillospiraceae bacterium
GGTGCTCTTACGCCCTTCGAAAAGCACAATCTATTTCTCGCTGCATAAAAAACGACTGGCAACAGATGTTGCCAGTCGCGAAAAACTTTATATTTTTTCATTGTCCGCTTGACGGGTTGCAGTTCAGCAGTGCATCGGGGTTCTTTTTTATCATCTTTATGCCAGTTTCTGCTCCAGTGCAGCCATGCGCATGCACACGCAGAAAATTTCCATGGCCTTTTCCAGCTCTGCCACAGGAGGCAGGGAGGGGGCAATGCGGATATTGCTGTCGTTGGGGTCAATGCCATAGGGATAGGTGGCACCAGCAGCAGTCATCACCACACCGGCCTGCTTGCACAGCGCCAGAGTGCGCTTGGCAAGACCGGGCAGCGTGTTCACCGACACGAAGTAACCGCCCTTGGGCTTCTGCCAGGTAGCGATGCCGCGGGGTGCAATCTCGCGCTCCAGCGTCTCCAGTACGCACTGGAACTTGGGCAGCATCACCGATGCGTGACGCTTCATCACTTCCAGCGTATGCTCCTTGTTCTTCAGATACAGGGCATGGCGCAGCTGATTCACCTTGTCGTAGGAGATCATCTGCACATTCATCAGCTTCGTTAGATAGGCCAAGTTGTCCACAGAGCAGGCCATCACGGAAATTCCGGCACCGGGCAGTGTGATCTTAGAGGTGGAAGCAAACTCAATTACCATGTCGGGATTTCCCGCCTCGCGGCACAGCGCAATGATGTCGGGGAATTCCACAAACGCACCGTCAAACTCATGGACGCAGTAGGCATTATCCCACATCAGCAAAAAGTCGGGAGCAGCCGGCTTCATGGCAGCAATGCGGCGCACCGTTTCGTCGGAATAAACGATACCGTCCGGGTTGGAATACTTGGGTACACACCACATACCCTTTACTTCCGGATCACGAACCAATTCTTCTACCACATCCATGTCGGGGCCATTGGGGGTCATAGGAACACTGATCATTTCACAGCCGAAAGTTTCGGTAATCTTGAAATGGCGGTCATAACCGGGAACAGGGCACAGGAACTTCACCTTGTCCAGCTTGCTCCAAGGCTTCTCGCTGTGCAGCAGGCCATGGGTAAATGCCTTGGAAATGGTGTCATACATCAGCGTCAGGGATGCGTTACCGCCGATAAAGCACTCCTCGGGGCGGCAGCCCAGCAGCTCAGCAAACAGCTCTCTGGCAGGAGAGATGCCGTTGGACTCGCCGTAGGTACGCACGTCCATTCCATCTACCATATAGGGAGTTTCGGATGTCATCACATCCAGAATATCCGCCACCAGTGCGATCTGTGCTGCATCGGGTCTGCCGCGAGCCATATTCAGCTTCAGCCCCAGCGCGCTCAACTCCTCGTAGCGGGCCTTGACCTGTGCATATTCAGCGCTTGCCTGCGCAACCGTCATCTCGGTATAGTTCATAATGATCCTCCTGTTCTGTTTCGGGAAGAAACTTGTTGTCTATACGTGGAATGTTATCGTTTTCCCACGTCATTGTCAACGTTTATTTCCTTTTTCACAATCTTTGAAGGCGCAGCCCCTTTTCGATTATTTCCGCCCTGCCCCTTGCCTTTTATGCGCAAGGGGCATATAATAGACACAATAAGGCAGAGTAGGTCTCTGTGTGTTGCAAAGTGCCGGCGGGACGGGGAGTTGTCCGTCGGACGAAACGGTTTGCCGTGCAGTACAGAGGCCGCATCCCGCTGCCGCATACCGGAGTTGATTCCTGTACTCCTCTGTGCGGCTGACCCGTTTGGGCTGCCCATACAGAGGAGGTTTTTTATGTTGTTTTCCACGCCGTTCTCCAAAGGCTATTGGCGCACAGCTGTGAGCGAGTTGAAGGATCTGCGCAAGCTAATTTTTGCTGCGCTGATGATCGCCGCATGTATGATCCTCTCCCGTTTCAAAATTCCGCTCAGTGATGGCTTGACGCTGAATATCACCTTTTTGGCCCGTGCACTGTGCGCCGCTGTCTGCGGCCCGGTGGTTTCTATCGTTTTCGGCGCTGCAGAGGACACGCTCAGCTTCTTTCTCGGCAACTCCGGAGGTCCCTATTTCCCGGGTTATATGATCACCACCGTCACCGGCTGCATCATCTATGCCCTGTTTTTCTACCGCGCCCGCATCACCGTCTGGCGCATCATCTTTGCCAAGCTGATCACCAATGTGCAGAACGTGCTGTTGGGTTCTCTTTGGAGCGCCATGCTCTACAGCAAAGGCTACATTTACTATATGACCACCAGCGCGTGGAAAAATGCGCTGTATTTCCCCGTACAGGTTCTGCTGCTGGTGTGGGTACTACAGTCACTCCTGCCGGTCATGCACCGCATGCGCTGGTCTCCCTGTCAGCTGGAAGGCGACCGGATTCCTTGGCACTGACCTCTATATTTTCCGTCGCACCGCCTGCCGGTGCGGCGTTTTTTTTGTTCACAAATCGTTTACCGTTGCACCTATTGACAATCTATGGAAGGGGTGGTAAACTGCGTTTAGCACTCGAGAGAATAGAGTGCTAAACGGAGATGTACTATGGAATTGACCGATCGCAAAAAGCAAATACTGAAGATCGTGGTGGACGGCTATATCGCGACCGCCGAGCCGATGGGTTCCAAAGCCATCGCCGAAAAGATGACCGGCAAGATCAGCAGCGCCACCATCCGCAACGAGTTGGCAGATTTGGTGGAACTGGGCTATCTGGAACAGCCTCATACCTCAGCCGGACGGATTCCGTCTCCCAAAGGCTACCGTCTGTACGTCAACGAGCTGATGGAGCAGCGCACGCTGTCGGCAGAGGAAACCGCCTCCATCAACGCCTCCCTCAGCGGAAAGATGGCGCAGGTGGATCAAGTAGTCTCTCAGGCCGGCCAGATGGTATCCCGCTTTGTGGGTTATCCCTCCTACGCTATGACGGAGGGCAAGCGGGAAGCCAGCGTCCGCCGCTTTGAGTTGATCGCCGTTGACGAGGACAGCTGCATCGCTGTTGTGATGCTTTCAGACAGCCGGGTCAAAAGCCAGCTGCTGCGCGTCACACTGCCGGTGGCACAGGACGCTCTGCCGGAAATGAGCCACTTGCTCAACACCCACTTCACCGCCATCGATGCCGCTGAGATCAGCGCACGACTGATGAATCTGTCCGATCAGGTCAGCGGTAACTGGTTCTTGCTGCTCAATCAGGTGTGTGACTATGCCCGCGAGCTGCTGCAAGAGGCGACTCACCAGTCGGTATTTACCACCGGCACCAGCCAGCTGTTGAAGTTCCCGGAATACCGGGATGTGGATAAGGCTCATGAGCTGATGAGCTTTATGGTGGACAACAAAGAAAATCTGCCTATTCCTGCAGGCGACAGTCCCATGCAGATTCTGATCGGACCTGAAAATGTCAACGAGGCCCTGAAGGAGAGCAGCGTGGTCATCGCCAGCTATGATATCGGAGATAATATGAGGGGTCTGGTAGGCGTGGTTGGCCCCACGCGTATGGATTACGCCACCGTGGCGGCCCGCTTGAGCTACTTTGCCGAAAGTCTGAGCCGCATGTTCGGCGCACCCCACCAGTTACCTGCCAAGGAGGAACCCAACCAATGAGTGAAAAAGAAAAGAAGGACATTCCGGCCGAGGAGGTCAATACCGAACCGGCCGCCGAAGAGGTGAAGGAGGAAATAAAAGAAGAAACCTTCACCGTTACCCGCGAACAGATGGAGAAGATGGAGCAGCTGGCCCAGATGGTGGCCGAGAGCGGCGACAAGTATCTGCGTTTGGCCGCGGAATACGACAACTACCGCAAGCGTACCGTCAAGGAAAAGGAAAGCCTTTACAACAGCGCTAAGGCTGATACCATCAAGCCGTTTTTGGATGTGTACGACAACCTGCTGCGCGGCGCAGCACAGTTCGCTGAGGACGACCCTAACCGGCAAGGCATGGAGATGATCTGCAAGCAGTTCATCGATGTTCTGGCTAAGCTGGGCGTCACGGAAATCGAGGCACAGGGCAAACCTTTCGATCCCGAACGCCACAACGCCGTCATGCATGTGGAGGACGAGGAGATCGAGGAGAGCACCGTGGTGGAGGTCTTCCAGAAAGGCTTCATCATGGGTGAAAAAGTCCTGCGTTTCTCCATGGTTAAAGTCGCCAACTAAGTCTATCCGGGTAAACACCCCTTTCCATTATATAAAAAATACACTTTATCATATTTTAGGAGGCAAACATTATGTCTAAAGTTATCGGTATCGATCTGGGTACAACCAACTCCTGCGTAGCCGTCATGGAAGGCGGCGAGGCAGTCGTCATTGCCAACGCCGAAGGCAACCGCACCACTCCTTCTGTGGTGGCTTTCTCCAAGACCGGCGAGCGTATGGTGGGCCAGGTGGCAAAGCGTCAGGCCATCACCAACCCCGACCGCACCATCGCATCCATCAAGCGCGAGATGGGCACCGACTATAAGGTCAACATCGACGGCAAATCTTACACGCCTCAGGAGATCAGCGCCATGACGCTGCAGAAGCTGAAGGCCGATGCCGAGAGCTATCTGGGTACCACCGTCACCGAGGCCGTCATTACCGTTCCCGCTTACTTCACCGACGCACAGCGTCAGGCTACCAAGGACGCCGGTAAGATCGCCGGCCTCGATGTGAAGCGCATCATCAACGAGCCCACCGCTGCCGCTCTGGCTTACGGTGTGGATAAAGAAGATGCCCAGAAGATCATGGTTTACGACCTGGGCGGCGGCACCTTCGACGTGTCCATTCTGGAGATCGACGACGGCGTCATCGAAGTGCTGGCCACCGCCGGTAACAACCGGCTGGGCGGCGATGACTTCGACCAGTGCATCATGAAGTATCTGGTGGCCGAGTTCAAGCGCAGCGACGGCATCGACCTGAGCAGCGACAAGGTGGCCATGCAGCGTCTGAAGGAAGCTGCCGAGAAGGCCAAGATCGAGCTGAGCGGCGTCACCACTTCCAACATCAATCTGCCCTATATCACCGCCGACGCTACCGGCCCCAAGCACCTGGATGTCACTCTGAGCCGCGCCAAGTTCAACGAACTGACCGGCCATCTGGTGGACGCCACCATGGGTCCTGTCCGTCAGGCCATGTCCGACGCCGGTCTGAAACCCAGCGATCTGGCCAAGGTGCTGATGGTGGGCGGCTCCAGCCGTATCCCCGCCGTTGTGGATGCCGTGAAGAACTTCACCGGCAGCGAGCCTTTCAAGGGCATCAACCCCGACGAGTGCGTGGCTATGGGCGCTGCTCTGCAGGCCGGCGTGCTGACCGGCGATGTGAAGGGTCTGCTGCTGCTGGACGTCACCCCCCTGTCTCTGGGTATTGAAACCATGGGCGGCGTGTGCACGCGTCTCATCGAGCGCAACACCACCATCCCCGTCAAGAAGAGCCAAATCTTCTCCACCGCTGCTGATAACCAGACCAGCGTAGAAGTCAACGTGCTGCAGGGTGAGCGCGAAATGGCCGCCGGCAACAAGAGCCTGGGTCGCTTCCATCTGGACGGCATCGCTCCCGCCCGCCGCGGCGTACCTCAGATCGAGGTCACCTTCGACATCGATGCCAATGGTATCGTCAACGTATCTGCCAAGGATCTGGGCACCGGCAAGGAGCAGCACATCACCATCACCGCTTCTTCTAACATGAGCAAGGAAGACATTGAGAAGGCCGTTAAGGAAGCTGAGCAGTATGCCGCCGAGGACGCCAAGATCAAGGAGAAGGTGGAGATCCGCAACCAGGCCGACCAGATGGTCTACCAGTCCGAAAAGACGCTGAGCGAAGTGGGCGACAAGATCCCCGAGAGCGAAAAGGCCCCCATCCAGGCCGGTATCGACAAGCTGAAAGAGACGCTGAAGGGCGACGATACCGACGCCATCAAGGCCGCCACCGAAGAGCTGACCCAGCTGTTCTATCAGATGAGCGAAAAGCTGTATCAGCAGCAGGCTCCTCAGGGTGATCCCACTCAGGCCGCCGGCGATGCCGGTGCACAGGGCGGTCAGTATTACGATGCCGACTATCAGGTCGTCGACGAAGACGAGAACAAGTAACTCACATTTCCATCACAGATGGGGACAGGAATTGCCTGTCCCTGTTTGTGGCGTTTAGGAGAAGCATCCATGGCACAGGAAAAACGCGATTATTATGAAGTCCTTGGTATCAATAAAGGTGCCAGTGAGGACGAGATCAAACGGGCCTACAAAAAGCTGGCCCGCAAATACCACCCCGACATGAACCCCGGCGACAAGGAGGCCGAGGAGAAGTTCAAGGAGGTCAACGAGGCCAATGAAGTGTTGTCCGACCCCACCAAGAAGGCTCGCTACGACCAGTTCGGCTTTGCCGGTGTAGATCCCAACTACGGAGCCGGTGCAGGCGGCGCTTACGGCGACGCAGGCTTTGATTTCGGCGACTTGGGTGACATCTTTGGCAGTTTCTTTGGCGGCGGTTTTGGCGGCTTTGGCGGCCAGCAGCGCCGCAACGGCCCGCAGCGGGGTGAAAGCATCCGCATGAGCGTGTCCGTTTCTTTCACCGAGGCTGCTTTCGGCTGCGAAAAGGATGTCACGCTGGACCGCACCGAGCAGTGCGACGAATGTCACGGCAGCGGCTGCGCCAACGGCACGACCCCCGAGGTCTGCCCCGATTGCCGCGGTACCGGTACGGTACAGATGCGCCGCCAGACTCCTATGGGCGTCTTTGCGTCCACCGCCCCTTGCACCAAGTGCGGCGGCACCGGCAAAATCATCCATCAGCCCTGCAACACCTGCCACGGCAACGGCCGCGTGCATAAGCGCCGCACGGTGAAGGTATCCATTCCCGCCGGCATCGACAACGGGCAGACCATTTCTCTGCGTGGACAGGGTCACGCCGGTAAGAACGGCGGTCCTTCCGGCGATCTGCTGATCACCGTGATGGTCAAGCCCCACGAACTGTTCCGCCGCGACGGCACCAGTGTGTTCTGTGAAGCACCCATCACCTTTATACAGGCAGTGCTGGGCGCTGAACTGGAGATCCCCACCATCGACGGCAAGGTGAAATACACCATTCCCGAAGGCACGCAGACAGGCACCGTGTTCCGCCTGAAGGGCAAGGGCATTCCCGTGCTCAATGGACGCGGACGCGGCGACCAGTACGTCACCGTCACCATCGAAACGCCTCAGGATCTGAACCGCGAGCAGAAAGAAGCCCTGCGTAAGTTCGGTGAAACGCTGGGCGATGGGAATTACGAGAAGCAGAAGAGTTTCTTCAAGAAGTTCAAGCTGTGAGGTGGACGCCATGTATTTGGCTGACTATCATCTGCATACTACCTGTTCTCCGGACGGCAAACTGACCGTGTCCCAGATTGCAGAGATTGCTCTGCAGCGCGGACTGCAGGAAATCTGCATCACCGACCATCTGGATACCATCTACTGGTTTACCAACGAACCACGCACCGACTTCGACTGGCCAGAACTGCAGCGTCAGGTGGCCGAGGCCCGTGCACAGTACGGAGACCGCCTGATGATCCGGCTGGGCGCGGAGCTGGGCGAGGCCTGCATTTCCTTTGAACGGGCCGATATCCTGCTGCAAAATGCGCCTGCGCTGGATTTCATCATCGGTTCGGTACATACCGCCAGCAAGAAGTTTGACTATTTCGATCTTTATCTGATGGAAAAGCAGTCTATGGACTACTACCGCGCCATTATTTATGACTATCTGGACGAAACGGCCAAATTAGTAAACTGGGGTAAGTTCCACGTGCTGGGACACCTGTCCCTCCCCCTGCGCTATATCAAGAATAACGCAGGCATCACCATGACCTTTGACGACTGGATGGGTCGTGTGGAGGAGATCTTCTCCCTCATGATCTCCAAAGGCATCGGTCTGGAGCTGAACACCAACCGCGGCGGTGATCCTCTGCCCAGCGCCAAGCTGCTGCAGCTCTACCGCCGGATGGGAGGCGATCTGATCACTGTCGGTTCCGATGCCCACATCACCGATCACATCGGTCTGGCAGTTCGGGAGAATCTGCAATTGCTTAAAGATCTGGGGTGGCAGCACTACGCCACCTACCAACAGGGCCAACCTGTTTTTCACACACTGTAAACCACGCCTCACAGGCGTAAGATAGGCTTGTGTACACAAGAGAGGAGAATAATTATGAAAATTGCAATCGGTTGTGACCACGGCGGATATCTGCTGAAGCAGGACATTCTGATCTGGCTGGAAGAGCACGATATAGACTTTGAAGACTTCGGCTGCTACAGCCGCGAGAGCGTGGACTATCCCGTATTCGGTGAAAAAGTGGGCCGCGCGGTGGCCTCCGGCGAGGCTGATTACGGCATCGTCATCTGCACCACCGGCATCGGTATCTCCATTGCCGCCAACAAGGTGGGCGGCGTACGCTGCGCACATTGCACCGACTCTCTGTCTGCTGAGATGACCCGCCGTCACAACGATGCCAACGTGCTGGCACTGGGTGCAGGCCTTACCGGCAGCAACATGGCTCTGCGCATGGTGGAAGTGTTCCTGAACACCGAGTTTGAGGGAGGCCGCCATCAGCGTCGCGTGGATCAGCTCAACGCCATCCAGCCCTGACATATCCCCCATTCTGACACAAGGAGGCTGCCGCTATGGCGACAACCAAAGGCTATCATCAATACCGCGGCAGAGGTGCTAAGGGCAAGGTCCTGTTGGTGATTTTGCTCCTTCTGATCCTGCTGGCCGCCGTGGTCTATCTGTTGGGGCAAAAGTATATTGTCTACGACGCTGACGGCACCGTCCGGCTGGAGCTGCCCTTCCTGCAAAAGCAGGAGGACACCGTCAATCCGGAAGATATCCCCGAGCAGGATATCAATATCCAGTACGGTGAGGACAACGAAGACAAAGATGAGGAGCAGGATCAGTCCGATCCTACCCCTGTCATTCCTCAAAAGCCGCCTCTGCAGGTAATGCAGGCGCAGGAGCTGCCCTATAGCTGCCTCAGCAGCGATCCTACCGCAGCCATCAGCGGCAAAACCGCCGTGGTGGTCAACATCAAGCGGGTGGACGGCACGCTGTCTTATCCCAGCGAGGTACCGCTGGCACAAGGCATTCTGCAAGCCGGCGAAGCAGCCCTTTCCAACTTGAAAGTCATCACGGACAGCTCCTGCTATACGGTGGCGCGGATCTCCGCGCTGTGCGACATTGCTTTTGCCGAGCTGCACAGCGAAGCCGCCATTCTCTATAACGACGGCTCTCTGTGGAGCGATGATTACAACCGCCACTGGCTCAATCCTGCCAGCGAAGTGACGCAGCAATACCTGTGCGATCTGGCTAAGGAGTGCGCTGATCGGGGTTTTGACGAGATTCTGCTGGATCAGTTCCGTTTCCCCGTGGAAGGCAATCTGAGTCCCACCAGCGCGCCGGCTGACCGTATTGCGGCACTGACGCAGCTGGCGCAAAAGATTCGCGAGGCTGTGCCCTCCATTGCTGTGAGCATTATGCTCCCCGGCGGCATCGGCTCAGACGCTTCTTATGCCGTCAGCGGTCTGTCTTCTCAGTCGCTGTATGAGAGCTTTGACCGCATCTACGCGCCCGAAGGCAGCTATGCCTACTTTTGGCTGACGGAAGCGATGCCGGCAGATTTTGCCCGCGACACCCGTCTGGTGATCACCGCCTATGCCCCCGTCGGCAGCGGCAGTTATATGATCCTCTATGGATAACGCAATAAAGGAGGCCATCGGTATACCGATGGCCTCCTTTTCCCTTTGCAAACGCACGCCGGTATGATACAATATCATTACTGCAACAAGGGGGCGAGGACATGTTCAAGCGCATTTATCTGGAGATCACCAATGTGTGCAATCTCCGCTGCAGCTTTTGTCCCGGCACCCGCCGCAAAAGCCACTTTTTAACGGTGGAGGAATTTACACAGTTGGCCTCCCGGCTGCAGGGGCACGCGGAATATCTCTATTTTCACGTCATGGGTGAACCGTTGCTGCACCCGCAGCTGCCACAGCTGCTGAAAATCGCCGCTGAAATGGGGTTCAAGGTCTGCCTGACTACCAACGGCACGCTGCTTGCAAAGCAGCTGGATGTACTGCTCGCCGCAGAGCGAGTGCACAAAATCAGCGTATCTCTTCACAGTTTTGAGGGCAATGATTGTACCGGAGATCTGGCAGATTATATCTCCTCTGTAGCACAAAGCTGCGCCGTACTGGCCCAAAGGGGTGTCATCTGTGCGCTGCGGCTGTGGAATGAGGGCGGCGCACAGGCGGAAAATGATCGCATTATCGATCTTTTGTCTTCTACCTTAAACACAGACCTCCGCGCGCTGTCCCCCGATGTACGGGGCAATCTGAAAATCAAAGACCGCCTTTATCTGGAGAGCGCCGCCAAGTTTGACTGGCCTGATATGTCCGCGCCGGATTGTGGCGTAGAGTTCTGCCTTGGCTTACGTCAACAGGCCGCCGTACTGTGTGACGGAACGGTTGTCCCTTGTTGTCTGGATGGAGACGGACAAATTCCCTTGGGCAACCTATTTACTCAGTCCTTTGATGAAATCATTCATTCTCCCCGGGCGCAAGCGCTGATCGACGGATTTTCGTGCCGCCGCCCCAGTGAGGAATTGTGCCGTCGCTGCGGCTATGCCACCAGATTTAATAAAGGATAATTTTATGGATAACGCTTTGCAACAACTGCAGCAGCTGCCCTCCGCGCTGCTGCCGTGGTATGACCGGAACTGCCGCAGCCTGCCGTGGCGCGAAGATGTCAGTGCTTACCGCACGTGGGTGTCGGAGATCATGCTGCAGCAGACCCGTGTGGCCGCCGTGATCCCCTATTTCCAGCGTTTCATGGCCGTATTCCCTACGGTGGACGCTCTGGCCGCTGCGGATACAGAGCAACTGATGAAGTTGTGGGAGGGACTGGGTTACTACAGCCGCGCCCGCAATCTGCAAAAAGCGGCGCAAATCATTGCCGCGCGCGGTGCTTTTCCTCAAACCTACGAGGAAGTACTGGCTTTGCCCGGCATTGGCGACTATACCGCCGGGGCCATTCTTTCCATCGCTTTCAGCCAGTCCATCCCCGCCGTGGACGGCAACGTGCTGCGCGTAGCCAGCCGCATTACCGGCAGCGAAGATAACATTTTAGACGCTTCCGTGCGCCATCGCTTCCGCACCTTAATGGCGCAGGTGATACCCTCCGAGCGCCCCGGTGCTTTCAATCAGGCGTTGATGGATCTGGGGGCTACGGTCTGTTTGCCCGGCGGCGAGCCGCTGTGTGACCAGTGCCCCGCGGCCGCCTTTTGCACTGCCCATTTGGCAGGTCGGCAGCGGGAATTACCGGTACGCATCAGTAAGACAAAAAAGCGTACTGAGGAGAAAACGGTGTTCCTTCTGCTGCGCAGCGGCAGCGCTGCATTGCGTCAACGGCCAACTTCCGGCCTACTTGCCGGCTTGTGGGAGTATCCCCATGTAGAAGGAAAGCTGGACGAGCGTGCCGCTGCGGCGCAGTTGACTGCGTGGGGACTAACGCCGCGCCGCTGGATCAAGTCTATGGATTTCCACCACATTTTCACCCACATCCGCTGGGAAATGACCGGCTATGTGGTGGAAGTGGAGGGATCAGGCTGCGAAGACTGGTTGTGGGCCGATGAAGAAGATCGGACACGCCGAGCCGTACCCTCCGCCTTCGAACGGATGACAAAAGAATTAACATAAGAGGAGAAGAGAGATGGCACAGCTTTACTTTAAATACGGAGCTATGGGTTCCAGCAAAAGCGCCAATGCGCTGATGGCACGTTTCAATTATGAGGAGCGCGGCCAGAATGCCTTGATGGTCAAACCCCAGATTGACACCCGGGACGGCGATCACATGGTCTATTCTCGCATTGGTTTGAAGTACCCTTGCGTCTATTTCCATGAACTGCAGGCGATGAGCGAAGAAGATCTGCAGAAATACGCCTGTATCATCGTGGACGAAGCTCAGTTCCTCAACCGTGACGAGGTGTACTATCTGGCTCACCTGGTGGATGATTGCGACATCCCTGTGATCTGCTACGGTCTGCGCGCCGATTTCCGCGGCGAACTCTTTCCCGGCAGCTACCATCTGTTGGTGCTGGCCGACAAGCTGGAAGAGGTAAAAACCATCTGCTGGTGCGGCAAAAAGGCCGCCTTTAACGCCCGTTTCGACGAGACCGGCCACGTAGTGAAAGAGGGCGCACAGGTGGTGCTGGGCGCCAACGACAAGTATATTGGTCTGTGCCGCCGCCACTGGATGAGCGGCGATCTCGGCCCCGACTTCAGCGTCAGCAAGACATGATCTGCACACTTTGCCCGCGTATGTGCCGCGCCGAACGCACCGTCGGCAGCGGTGATGGTTTTTGCCGCATGGGCACGGCACTGCGCGTTGCCCGCGCCGCGCTCCACCACTGGGAAGAACCGCCCATCAGCGGCAGCCGCGGCAGCGGCACAGTCTTCTTTTCCGGGTGCACTTTGCGCTGTATTTTCTGCCAGAACCACCAAATTTCTGCCGATGGATTTGGTAAGGAAATCACACCGCAGCGTCTGCGCGAAATTTTTGAGGAGCTGATTGCACAAGGGGCTCACAACATCAATTTGGTGACACCCACCCACTTCACGCCGTGGATTTTGCAGGCACTGCAAGAACCCTTGAGCGTGCCGGTGGTGTGGAACTGCAGCGGTTATGAGCGCCTTGAAACGTTGGAATTGCTGCGCGGCAAGGTAGATATCTATCTGCCCGATTTAAAATACGCCGATGCAGCGCTGGCCAAAGAGCTGTCCGGCGCGGAAGATTATTTTGAAGTGGCTACTGCCGCCATTCGCGCCATGCATCAGCAGGTAGGTGACGTAGTACTCAGAGACGGGTTGCTGCAGCACGGCGTGGTGATCCGTCACCTGATGCTGCCGGGACAGCTGAACAACACCAAAGCCTGTATCGACTGGGTTGCGCGTACTTTCCGGCCCGGACAGGTTCTCTTCTCTCTAATGAGTCAGTACACCCCTCAGCCAAACGCCGAAGGCGCGCTGGCGAGGACGGTGCGCCGCAGTGAATACCGCGCGGCGGTGGAATACATGCGCAACTGCGGTATCGAAGACGGCTTTTTGCAGGAGGACTCCTCTGCAAAACCGGAATATACCCCACCTTTTGACTTAAGCGGCATATAAAAAACGGACGCATCAGCGTCCGTTTTTCTTTATACAATACGGTAATCCCCTGCAGCTGCCTTAGCCATGCGGCGCTGCTTTTCCTCCACCAGCGCATCGGTCAGTGCAGTAATGATCTGGTTGGAAACCAAAAATCCCTGCGGCGTCAGTCGCCAGCCAACTTCCGTGCGGCAGGCAAGGCCGTGCCGGGCATAGGTGAGCAGCAGCTTTTCCAGCACATCAAAGCGCTGGCGAAAGCGGTTTTCAAACTCGCGAACACAAATTCCCTGTGCGGTGCGCAGGGAGAGCATCAAATACTCCCGTTCCCGCTCCTGCTCCGTCATGGTCTCCGATTCCGACAGGATCAGCCTCCCTTTCAAATAGAGCTCCAAATCGCGGACATAGGCATAGCGCACATTGCCGAAATCGGAGTGGGCTCCCGGACCAAACCCGGCATATTCACTCAGCGTCCAGTATTTCATATTGTGGCGCGATGCGTGTCCGGGCCGTGCAAAGTTGGAGATTTCATACTGCTCATAGCCGTTTTGGGCCAGAAAGTCTACGGTATAGAGATACATATCCGCCTGCAGATCGTCATCCGGCAGTATCAGCGTATCGCGCTGCTGCCACAGCGGTGTTCCATCCTCCAGCTTCAAACCGTAGCAGGAGATATGCTGCGGCTGCAGCTGCAGTACATCCTGCAACGTTTTTTTCCACTGCTCCATGGTCTGCTCCGGTAAACCGTAGATCAGATCCACGCTCAAATCCGGAATTTTGGCACGGCGCACTGCTTCTACAGCGTCACACACTTGCTTCCATGTGTGTATACGTCCCAGCCGGCGCAGCATCTCGTCATCGGAGGACTGTACGCCCAGTGAAATGCGGTTGAGTCCCATGCGGCGCAGCGCACGCAGTGCCTTCCAGTCAAACAAACTGTCCGGATTGGCCTCCATGGTGATCTCTGCATGGCGGTCGAGTCGGTAATTCTTTTTCACTGCCTGCAGCAGCTGCGCTATGCGCTCATAGCCCAAATAGCTGGGGGTTCCGCCGCCAAAGTAGAGGGTATCTACCGTGTGGCCGGCGGCCATAGGCGCCGTTTCCAGCAGGTGGGCCGTCAGCCGCTCCACATACTCGTCCATCTTTTCTTCGCTATGGGGCAGAGAGTAAAAATCGCAATAAGCACACTTGGATTTGCAAAACGGGATGTGCAGATATAGTCCCAGGGGTCGAATCGTCTTCGGTTTCATTTATGCCTCCCGTTTCGGCTGCAGCATGGTCACTGCGCCAAAAGGACAGTTAACTTTGCAGGAACGGCAGCCGATGCAGTGATCCTGGTCCACCTGATAAAGACCGTCGGGCTGCTGGTGAATACATTTTGTGATACAAAACATGGCACAATATCCGCAGCCGGTACACAGCTCCGGATCGATATAAGCCAGTTGGCGGGCTTTTCGCCCGAAGGGATGGATCATTTCCGCCATCAAACGTATCCTCCTTTGGGTGTTTCCTTTTTCCACAGTATATCTTTTTTCCGTGCACTTGACAAGTAGGTATGATTTTCCCTTTTGGGGGAAAACTACGACAGAAAGGAAGTGGAGCGCTATGGACATGACGCCCAAAGAGTATCAGGAATATGTAGCGAAAAAGCAGGCACCTTCGCCTATCGTCAAAGACACGGTTCTGGCTTTTTTGATCGGAGGCGCCATCTGTACCTTGGGGCAGCTGATCCAGACCGGTTGGGGGGCTCTGGGGCTGGGACAGGAGGAGGCTGGCACCATGACATCCGTATCTCTGGTGTTTTTATCGATTTTGCTCACGGCGCTGAATCTTTACAACAAAATCGCCCGCTTCGGCGGCGCGGGAACGCTGGTTCCCATCACCGGCTTTGCCAACGCGGTGGCTTCACCGGCTATCGACTTTCGTGCAGAGGGCATCGTCACGGGCATGGCTGCGAAAATGTTCGTGGTGGCAGGCCCTGTCATCGTATTCGGCACGGTGGCCAGCGTGGTGTATGGCGTCATTTATTGGATGATGACCATCCTGTAAAACAAGGGGCTGCTTTCGCAGCCCCTGTTTCCTTATTGCTCTTCTGTTCACGTTCTTTGTTTGACAAAAAGCGCTTCTATGTATATACTGGTAATACACCTTATTAGAAGGAGTTGATCCTATGAACCATGCTTCCAGCTGGGATTTTACACTGGCAAACTATGATGCTGTGTGGGCCTTTATGGTGCAGCTCGGCCTCCTGCTTCTGTTTCTGGTGTTGGGTAATATTCTCCGCCGCACGATCCCCCTGTTTCGCAAGTGTCTGATTCCCTCGGCCCTGTTGGGCGGTACGTTGCTGCTGGTGCTAAACATCATCTCCAAGCAGTTTAACTTCGTTTTGGTCGACAACCGGTTGATGCAGGTAATTACTTACCACTGTCTGGCCATCGGTTTTGCAGCTATGACGCTGAAAACCGAAAAGAGCACCCATAAAACCAAACGCGCGCAGGTTTTGGAATTCGGCGCATTGCAGGGCGGCACGTATATGCTGCAGGCGTTTGTGGGTCTGGGAATTACACTGATTCTGTTCCTGCTGACTCGCAACAGCGAACAGATCACCTCTTATATCTGCGGTTTGATCCTGCCGCTGGCCTTTGGTCAGGGACCCGGCAATGCATTGAGCTGGGACATTAACTTTACCAACACGCCGGCCACGATGTTTGCCGGTAACGGCAGCTTCGGTCTGTCTTTGGCTTCCATCGGCTTTGTGGTAGCCTCCGTGTTCGGTGTGCTGCACATCAATATTTTCAAGAAACGCGGCGAACTGCAGGTGCGCAGCAGCAGACCCAGCGGCAAGGTAGTGGATCAGACCAACCCCAACGGCGATGAGATTCCCGATAACGAGTCTGTGGATAAGTTCACCATGCAGATGGGCTTTGTGGCGCTGGCTTATGCTCTCTCCTTCGGATTTATGTGTTTGCTGGGTGTACTCTCCGATTTCACCAACAGCATCGCCTGGGGTTTCAACTTCCTGTGGGCATCGCTGTCTGCTATGCTGATCAAGTTCGGCGTCAAGCAGCTGCGCAAGCACAGCCTGATGCACCGCGAGTACATCAACAACTATCAGATGGACCGCATCTCCGGTTTCTCCTTTGACTTAATGATCGTGGCCGGCGTAGCAGCCATCGAAATCAACGACATCAAGAATTACATTCTGCCCATCGTGATCCTCAGCCTTGCGGGAACTGTGATCACCTATGTGTATATCCGACTGGTGGCAAAGGAATGCTTCAAGGGCTTCGAGCATGAGTTCTTCCTGATGAGTTTCGGTACCCTCACCGGCACCGCCTCCAACGGCATGATCCTCACCAAAGAAATTGACCCCGGTCTGCGCACCCCCACCTCCAGCCTGTACATCCTGTCCAACTTCCCCGCCATGGTCATGATTGCGCCGCTGCTGTTCCTGCTGAGTTTTGCCGGTAAATCCATGACCAATGCGCTGATCGCCTGTGCTATTTTCTTTACGCTGTGGTTCGTTTACACCCTGTTCCTTTTCCGCCGCAAAATTTTTAAAAAGCGCTACGCCAACGCGCCTGTCGCTGTTTGGACGGAAGAAAACTAAATCAAGCAATAAGCCTGCAGCTTTTGCTTGTGTGTGATAAAGAAGCAATAGAAGTGTAAAAAATTTTGCCGTTCCTATCCGGCACTTGGCCATTGTGTCGGATAGGTCGGGCGGTTATTCGGGCAAGTCAATCTTGCCGACAAAGCTGT
>SVLK01000033.1 GCA_015067975.1 Oscillospiraceae bacterium
CCGAGGTGTACTCCAACACCGGCGGTCAGGCTTCCAAGGCTTCCAACATCGGTCAGGTGGCTCAGTTCGCCGCTGCCGGTAAGGAAGTGAAGAAGAAGAGCCTGGCTGAGATCGCCATGCAGTACGGTTATGTGTACGTGGCACAGGTGGCCATGGGCGCCAACCCCGCTCAGACCATCAAGGCCATCACCGAGGCTGAGGCTTATGACGGTCCTTCCCTGATCATCGGCTATGCTCCCTGCGAGATGCACTCCATCAAGGGTGGCATGATGAACTGCCAGAAGGAAATGAAGAAGGCTGTGGATTGCGGTTACTGGAACCTGTTCCGCTACAATCCTGCTGCTGAGAAGAAGTTCACTCTGGACTCCAAGGCTCCCGCCGGCGGTTATCAGGAATTCCTGATGAACGAGGCTCGTTACAGCCGCCTGACCCGCGAATTCCCCGAGCGCGCCGAAGTTCTGTTCGCCGCTAACGAGGATGAGGCTAAGGCTCGCTACGAGCACCTGCTGAAGCTGGTGGAGATGTACAACGACTGATTACAAATCAGCAGTACAAACGATTAATAAAAAAGAGGCGTCCCGAATGGGACGCCTCTTTTTCGTATAAAGAAGGAGAGCAGACACGCTCTCCTTCTGATAGTTACTTTTGCGGGTGATAGGTGGGCACAACCTCGGCCACAATGGTCTTGATCTCGTCGGATTCTTTCTCACAGGCGTGGCGCAGACGCTCTAACTGCTCGGCGAACTTCTCGTCGTCCATTTCGATAGGCTTTCCGATGTGGATCAGGTGGTTCGCCGTATTCTGCAAGCCCTCTTCCTTCATCAGCAATTCTTCAAACAGCTTTTCGCCGGGGCGCAGACCGGTGTAGACGATCTTGATGTCCACATCCGGCTCAAATCCGGACAGACGGATCAGGTTGCGGGCCATATCGGCGATGCGCACCGGTTCGCCCATGTCCAGAATGAAGATCTCGCCGCCGTGGGCATAGTAGCCGGCCTGCAGCACCAGGGAGACTGCCTCGGGAATGGTCATGAAATAGCGAATAATGTCGGGGTGTGTCACCGTGACAGGACCACCCTGCGCGATTTGCTTTTTGAACAGCGGGATCACGCTGCCGTTGCTGCCCAACACGTTGCCGAAACGAACGGCCACAAATTCTGTTTTGCTGCGGCGGTTCATCATCTGTACCACCATCTCGCAAAGACGCTTGGATGCGCCCATAATGTTGGTGGGATTTACCGCCTTGTCGGTGGAAATCAGCACAAACTTTTTTACACCGGCGTTGGCCGCTGCCACTGCTGTTTTGTAAGTACCCAGAACGTTGTTCTTAATGGCCTCGTTGGGGCTGGTTTCCATTAAAGGCACATGCTTGTGGGCAGCTGCATGAAACAGAATATCAGGCTGGTACTTACTTAAAACGTCTTCCATGCGCGCGGTGTTTCGCACAGACCCCACCAGAGCAATCAAGGAAAGGTCGGGATTGGTGCGCTGCAGTTCCAGCTGAATATCATAAAGACTGTTTTCGTAAACATCAAAAATAACCAGCAGCTTAGGCTTACTCTTGGCGATCTGGCGACACAATTCGCTGCCGATAGATCCGCCTCCGCCGGTCACCATAACGACTTTACCGCCGATATAGCGGTAAATTTCTTCCAGATTGACGGAGATAGGAGCGCGTCCCAACAGATCCTGCACTTCCACATCCTTCAGCTGACTGATGCTGACATCTTCGTTTACCAACTGAGAAACGCTGGGGAGCACCTGAATTTTGCACTTGGTTTTGCTGCAAAGATTTAAAATATCACGTCGCGTCTCCGGAGTGGCACTGGGAATAGCAAAAATAATACGGTTGACATTATATTTTTTGGCGGCAGAAATAATGTTATCGCGGTCGCCAACAACACGAATGCCTTCCAGATACATTCGCAGCTTACCGGGACTGTCATCGATCAGACATTCTACGCGGGCATGCAAATCGGGATTGGCGGCAAATTCCCGAATCAGCGTCTGTGCGGCGCTTCCTGCACCAATGATCATCACGCGATCCACCGATTTTGGGTGGCGGCTGACGATTTCAG
The DNA here is from genome assembly GCA_015067975.1 of Oscillospiraceae bacterium. GTDB lineage: Bacteria > Bacillota > Clostridia > Oscillospirales > Oscillospiraceae > Vescimonas. The sequence goes on from SVLK01000033.1 coordinate 2,079, forward strand.
CATAAGCGTCCCAAATAAAGCGGTAAGAAACATGCAGCAGCATCGAACCGATGACACTAAACAGATAGCCTATAGCATAATAAGAACGAGGCATATCGATCCGAAACAGGATGACCAGCAGCAGTCCGGGAATCAACAGTGTTACATGCCCGAGAAGCAGCCGGCGCAGATCCCGAATACTGATGTAGCGCCAAATGCAGTTATAGCTTCCTGTGGCAGCCAGAACAATCACACAGAGAAGAGCCCACCAGAAAATGTGGCTCAAATGTGCGTGGAGATACCGCGCGGGAATAGAGGAAAACTGAAAATCAAAGCGAAGCCACAAAGCGGAAAAGAATGCTGCGACAATCAACGCTGCATCTAAAACCATAACAATGCCGGAACGAAGCAGTCGGCCCCAGTGGCGGGGGGCTGGGTTACTTAGAAACATCATATAAGTCCTCGTGTGGTTTTAATAATTCATAAAAACGACAAAATATCGCAAAACACCAATATAAGTTAAAACAGTATACCGCAGTTCAGCTAAAAATTCAACACATAAAAAAACATGCAGAAAGCAAAAAAGATCTCCGCACCTGAAAGCGCGGAGATCTTTTTTGCTTATATGTCACTGCTTGGTTACACCCACATTGCGGAAGTAATCCTTCTTCAGCTTGACGACTTCGTTGCTCAGCAGCAGCAGGCCTACCAGGTTGGGAATAATCATCAGACCGTTGATGGTGTCGGCCAGATCCCAGGCGAAGCCCAGTGTGGTCTGGGAACCCACTACGATCATGCCGATCCAGATAATCTTAATAACCAGCTTGCTCTTGCCGCCAAAGATATACTCAGAAGCGCGCTCAGCATAGGTGTAGAAGCTGATCAGGCAGGAGAAGCCGAACAGAACCAGGGCAGCCAGGCAAATCAGACCGCCCACATTACCGGGCAGCATCTTGTCGAAAGCACGCATGGTCAGCACGGAGCCGTCCAGACCGGTATCATACAGACCGGACAGAACGATGGTCAGCGCGGTAACGGAGCACACCAGCACGGTATCCAGGAACACTTCCATGGCGCCCCACATACCCTGCTCCACAGGGTGATCCACCTTGGCGCCGGAGTGCACCATGGCGGCAGTGCCGAGACCGGCCTCGTTGGAGTAGATACCGCGAGCGATACCATAACGCATGCACACAAAGATGGAGCCCACAGCACCGCCGGTAAAAGCGGCAGGATCAAAAGCGCTCTGAACAATCGTAACAATGGCGGCGGGAACCTGAGTGATGTTCAGCAGGATCACAGCAATACCGCCCAGAATATACAGACCGCCCATGAAGGGAGCCAGTACGGCGCTGACCTGGCCGATGCGCTTCAGACCGCCGAAGATAACAACAGCAGTCAGCAAAGCCAGCACGATTCCGGTGGCCAGCGTAGGCACAGCCCAACGCTCTTCCAGTGCCAGCGCGATGGAGTTGGTATCCACCACGGCGGAGATGACAAAAGCATAGGGAATAACCAGAACGGAGAACAGCACACCCAGCCACTTCTGCTTCAAACCCTTGGCCAGATAGTACATGGCACCGCCGGCAGTGCTGCCATCGGAAGTGATTTCGCGGTAGTGAATGCCCAGGGTGACTTCGGCAAACTTAGTGGACATGCCGAACAGCGCAGCCAGCAGCATCCACACCAGTGCGCCGGGGCCGCCCAGCACGATGGCGGTAGCCACACCGGCGATGTTGCCGGAGCCAACAATGGCGGCCACAGAAGTCATGGCTGCCTGGAAAGAGGTCAGTTCACCGGGAGCGGAGTTGGGATCGTCTTTTTTCTTGAACGCTTTGACGACCGTGTCCTTAATCAGGAAAACGGGATGAGCAAACTGGAAAAAGCCCAGACGCACCGTGTAGTAAATGCCGGTAACAAAAATCAGCACCAGCAGCGGCACACCCCAGACAATGCCGTTAATGTAGTCGTTAATCTGCATGATAAGCTCCATGTGACTTACCTCCTTGAGTCTTCAAATGCGCGTGATAAGAGATTTTATACGCTTTATATGGGCAGTATAACAAATAAAGTCGCCATCTTATAGAAGAAAAGTGTTTTCAAAGTGGCGGATTGTGCTATAATAGAAAAAAGAAGCAGGAGAGGGGAGGGGCGTATATGCCGGAAAGCTACGAGAAAAGGGGCTATCTGCACGATGAATATCGTATTTTTCACCTGACGGACACGGGCCGTCGCACATTTTCATTCCATTACCATGATTTTTATAAGGTTCTTCTGCTGCTGCGCGGCAGTGTAAACTACTGTGTGGAAGGGCGCAACTTCCGTTTGGAACCAAATGATATTGTATTGATCCATGCCGGCGAGATTCACCACCCGGAAGTGCTGGACGATGCACCCTATGAACGCGTGATCCTCTATCTGGCGCCGGATTTTCTGGAATCCTATCTTCCGGACGTAGATTTACAGCATTGCTTTGATCAGGCGCACAAGCATGGTACCAATGTACTGCGCTTACGTCATGTGGAGCGAAGCCGCCTGTTCCGCGTCTGCCGTGAGCTGACGGAGCAGCCCTCCGGTTTTGGGGGAGAGTTGTACCGCCGCACAAAGCTACTGGAGTTTTTGATTTTGCTCAACCGCGCAGTGACGGAGGAGGAGATCCTCTACATGCAGGATGCGCAGGAAAACGAAAAGATCCTGCCTATTTTGAACTATATCAATGCTAATCTGACATCCCCGCTGAGCGTGGATGCTTTGGCAGAGCGTTTTTTCCTTAGCCGCTACTATTTGATGCATTTATTCCGTGCGGAAACGGGATATACCCTTTTGGGATATATTACGGAGAAGCGGTTGTTGTTGGCCCGGCAGCTGATGCGCAGTGGCCGCAGCGTGACGGAGGCCTGCTTTGAAGCGGGATTTACCAACTACTCCTCCTTTTTGCGTTCGTTTAAAAAGCACTATGGTGCTTTGCCCAGTGCGGTAAATCCGACGGAATAATGAGCCGCCTCTTTACAGGCGAGGATTCATGCTGTAAAATTACTATTTAGGCAATCCGCGTATAGAAAGGAAGTGAGAAGATGCGGGTCAACCAGATTAAGATCGGCGCGATTTTGTCGTATTTGTCCATGGGGCTGAGCACTGTCATCTCTCTTGTCTATACGCCGATTATGATCCAGCGTTTGGGCGACAGTGAATTTGGTGTTTATCAGACGGTGCTGCCCATTATTTCCTATTTGAACTTGCTGAGCTTTGGCTTGGGCAGCGCCTATGTGCGTTATTATTCCCGTGCCAAGGCAGAAAAAAACCGGCAGGAGATGGCCAAACTCAACGGCATGTTTTTAATTACCTATATGGTGCTGGGTCTGGTGCTGCTGGGAATTGGCTTTTTGCTCTCCGGACACGGAACGGTGATTTTTGGCCAGAAGCTGACGGCGGAGGAAGTGGCGCTGGGAGAAAAGCTGCTGCGGATCATGACGGTCAATGCGGCACTGACGTTCCCCATCAGTGTGTTTGAGTCCCATGTGACCATCAACGAGCAGTATCTGTTCCAAAAAATAGTGCTGCTGCTGCGTCAGGTGCTCAATCCTCTGCTGATGATTCCTTTGCTGATTTTAGGCTTCCGCTCTGTCACACTGACGGTAGTGGCTCTGATTTTTACGGTACTCAGCGGTGTGGTGAATGTTGCCTTTTGCCTCGCTAAGCTAAAGATGCCTTTCAGTTTCCGCCGGTATGACTTTAAACTGCTGCGGGAAATGATCGGTTTTACTTTCTATGTGTTTATCGGCATTCTGGTGGACAATCTGAACTGGAGTGTAGGACGCCTGCTGCTGGCGTGGATCCATGGCACAACCGCGGTGACCATCTATACGGTGGCTGCGCAGCTGAATGTCTATTACCAGTCCTTTGCTACGGCCATTTCCAATCTGTTGATTCCCCGTGTCAACCGCATCGTGGCCGAAGGCCAGCCTACCCGCGAACTGGATAAACTGTTTATCCGCGTGGGTCGGCTGCAGTTTATCTCGCTGGGCTGTATTCTGCTGGGCTTTGCGGCAGTAGGCCGTACCTTTGTGGTGCTCTGGGGCGGCGATGCCAAGTTTGCCGTAGACTATGCGGTGACGCTGCTGCTGTTTTTTGCAACCCTTTGGGCGAATATGCAGATGCTCGGCTATGAGATCCTGCGCGCCAAGAATATGCATAAATTCAGTTCACTGGTTTATCTGGGCATCGCCATTGCCAACATTGGCTTGGGTATTCCGCTGTGCATGAAGTGGAACGTGCTGGGTGCTGCCATCGGAACAGCGGTGTCTACCATTGCGGGCATGTTGGTGATGAACTGCTACTATCACCGCCGTGTTGGCTTGGATATTCCGCGTTTCTGGATGCGTATTCGCCACCTCATACCGGCAATGATCCTGCCGGCGGTTGTCGCTGTGCTGATGGCTGTGTTCCTGCACCCGCAGGGATATATCGAAATCGGCCTGATCCTCATCGTCTTTGTGGCGGTGTACGGTGCATCCATGTGGCTGTTCGGCATGGATCGTTACGAGCGGCGTCTGATCTCTGATCCCGTACAAAGGATCGTAAAAAAGCTGAAAAGATAAAAAAAGATTCCTCCCTTGGGAGGAATCTTTTTTTATCTTATTCGCCGCCCGTGTAGACTCTGGGTACGCGTTTGGTAATGTGACAGAGTATCTCGTCTACGTTGATGCCCAATAAATCGGCCATTTTGGCAATGGAAATACCCTCGCCCAGCAACGTAACTTCGTCGCCTCGCTGTACGCCGGGGATGTCGGTCACATCCACCATCATCTGGTCCATACACACACGGCCCAGAATGGGTGCTTTTTGGCCGCCGATCATCACATAGCCCAGATTGCTCAATCGCCGATCATAGCCGTCAGCGAAACCTACCGGCAGTGTGGCTATAACCGTGTCGCGTTTTGTGACGTGGGTACCGCCGTAGCCGATTTGGCTTCCGGACGGTACGGTTTTCACCAAAGCCACATACGTCTGCCATGTCAGGATTTCCTGCAAGCCCATCTCCGGCCAAAGCGTTTCGTCGATGGGACACAGACCGTAGAGGATGTCCCCGGCCCGCGCACCCTGCAGATGCACGTCCGGCCGCAGCAGGATGGAGGCGCTATTGGCTACATGTAAAAAGGGAATCTCCACACCGCGGCGACGCAGGGCATCAATGGCACCCGTAAAACGCTGATACTGCTGTTCTGTGACAGAACAATCCAACTCATCTGCCCGTGCGAAATGGGTAAACGCGCCGGCAATAGCCAGGTGGGGAAGAGCAGCAATGCGGGCGATGGCTTCCAGCGCCGCGTCATCGGTGGCAAAGCCGATGCGATGCATGCCGGTATCAAATTTGATATGAACAGGCTGTACGACTCCGTGCTTGGCGGCTAAAGCATTCAGTTTGCAGGCGGTTTCTTCTGCAAAGATAGTGGCAGTCAGCCGGTGAAGGATCAGCTGCTCCAGCTGATCGTCCCATGTGTCACCCAACACCAAAATCGGCTCATTCGTGACACCGGCATTGCGCAGCGCAGCGCCCTCTTCCCAAACGGCTACGGCAAAGCGGTGCACACCGCAACGCTGCAGTGTGGGAACAAGCCCCTCAAGACCGTGACCGTAGCCGTCACCTTTCAAAACCGCCATCATTTCCACCTGCGGTTGCAGCCGTGCCTGAATGGCTTTCACGTTGGCCTGCAGCCGATCCAGATGGACTACTGCGGCGGTGCGTTGCAAAGTTTTCATTGTCGGTCCTCCTTATATACAAAGGTAAGATCAATCCATCTCCAGATCGCTGCGCTGGTATTCTTTCAACTGCTGCAGATAACTGCGGCGCAGGTCGTCCTCAAAAGGCAGCGGCTCTCCGCTCCGGCCCAACCGCTCCAGCAGCCAACGGGAGAAATCAGGATTGAGCACCAGCAGCGGGCCCAGCAGATAGCTGGCCACTACGTTGCCGTGGCAGATACCTTCCCAGCAGCTGCCGGTGCAGCCTCCACAGCCGATATCGGTTTTGGCAAGAGCGATTTCTTCGGTAATTCCGAAAGTGTGAGCAAAGCGGCTGGTGTAGCCCAACAGGGTAGTGCCGCGGAAATCAGCACGTACCAATGTGTTGAAGCGGTCGGGAGCCTGCCGCACGCTGTAGATATCATAAGTGCCCAGCGCCTCCACGCGGCTGCCGTCCTCGCGTTGGATATACTGACCCAGCAGCTCCATAGCGGAGCCGGTGAACAGGAACAGGCACTTGCCCTCGCGCATCATAGAAACAATGGTGCTCTTATGGGGCATCAAACGCTGCAAGATCAGCTCCTGACTCTGCTCACTCATGGAGGCTATGTAGCAGAGATCCACATCGCCGCCCAAAAAAGCGGGCGTTTCGTTCAGTGTAGTGGTGATAAACTCTGCATCCGGCAGGCAGTGACGCAGAAACAGCGTGTTGCCCTTGTCGCCGTACAGACAGCACAGCTCGGGATATAAGATCTCAACTCTCATCACTTGCCCTCCTTTTCCAGCAGAGTAATCAGCTCCTTGCGTACCTGACAGGCCACATCATAGGTGGAGGTGTCGTACAGCAGGTATACCGTGTCAGTTTTTTCGGTATCGATAACACTTGCGCAGGCGGCATCATCACTGCAGCAGGTGATCCGGTCATCTTCCACACCGGCCAGCAGCAAGCGGACCTTGTGGTCAAGGCAGCGAGGGCCGGCGGCCACTACTTGCACGACGCTCTCGCGGTTGAGTACTTCGTAGTCCACATCGTAGATCCAGCCGATGTATTCCACGCTCTTCTTGCGGTCGTAGTAGTCGTCCATCATCAGCACCACGGACTTTTTGCCGGGAGCGTGAGCCACCATGTCAAAGGTGCGGCAGCTGGAAACGCAGCTCTGCCCCTTGCTCATGGCCATGACTACATTCACGCCGCCGGCCTGTTTGGAGTCCAGACGGGAGGAGGGCACTTTTAACGCACCGATCAGTTCGGAGACACGTGAGGCACTTACGCCCAAGGTGCGCAGCAGCGTGATCACGGCCATTTCATTGTAAATGTTAAAGACGACATCGCTGATCAGCGGATATACTTCTTCCTCATCACCGTGCCGCACCGTCAGTTTACCGGCTGCAGTGTCCACTGTTTCGGCAAGGAAATCGGCATCAAAGGAACGGAAATCGCACTGGGGGCAGGCGGCATGGCCGATATGGTGATAGTGCAGATAATCGTAGCGCAGCTTCGTGCCGCAGCGAGGGCACAGTGTATGGTCTGCCACCAGCTGATAAGGTTCTTCGTGGTCGCCGTCCATGCGTCCGATGCCGAAATAAGTGCGCTGACTGTCCGGCTTTAACAGACTGCTGCACAGCTCGTCAGCATTGAGAATCAGTTTGGTTCTGTCGGGACAATAGGTGTCGATGATACTGAAAATATAATCAGGGTGTGCGTTGCGCTTGAGAGAATCGCGGAACAGGCCCGTTACCACCAGATAGTCGGGCTGCAGCGGCGGCAGGATCAGTCGGGAGGCGCGCTCGTCTACTTCAAATACGGCGGCATCTACACGACACTTGCCGCCGAGGGTCAGTGCGTTGAGCAGATTCACGGCGCATCCGGGAGCAATGTTGGCACCCTCACGGTTTTCCACCACGGTTTTGCCGTCAGCGATCAGCGCATCGGCGATCAGGTTGGAAACGGTGGTTTTGCCGTTGGTGCCGGTGACGCAAACGGTCAGTGCCGGCTTGGGTGCTACCTCCAAAAAGCGGGGGCAAAGGGTCAGCGCCACCACACCGGGGGCGTGAGTCGCTTTGCGGCCCAGCAGGCGCAGTGCCAGCTGCGCACATTTGGCCATCAATACGGCCAGATGAAAACGAAGCATATTTTTCTTCCTTTCTTTTCTCTTGGTATAAGGAAAATCAGTGCCGCTCCAGCGCAATCATCAGCGCGGCAATATCGGCGGGAGAAACACCGGAAATGCGGCTGGCCTGTCCCAGATTCAACGGCTTGACCTCGCTCAGCTTTTCCCGTGCTTCCAAGCGCAGTCCTTGAATAGCGTTGTAATCCATATCCTGCGGCAGGGCGTGCCGCTCCAGCTTTTCAAATTCTGCCACCTGTTTCATTTGGCGGCGGATGTAGCCTTCATATTTGACGCTGATCTCTACCTGCTCCCGAACGGCACCGTCCAGTTCCGGCGCGGCGGGGTCGAAGTGCTGCAGATCGGCATAGGTCAGCTGCGGGCGGCGCAGCAGATCGATGAGCCGTGCACCGTCGCTGACAGCAGCAGTTCCTCTTGCTGCCAGCAATGTGTTTAATTCTTCGGATGCCGCCACACCGGTGTGCTCCAAACGGTCAATTTCCCGCTGTACCGCGGCATATTTTGCAGTTACTTCCGCCATGCGTTCATCGGAAACAAGACCGATAGCGTGTCCGATGTGACATAGCCGCCGGTCGGCATTGTCCTGCCGCAGCACCAGCCGATACTCCGAGCGGGAAGTCATCATACGGTACGGCTCGTTAGTGCCTTTGGTTACCAGATCGTCAATCAGTGTGCCGATATAGCTTTCGTTACGCTTGAGCACCAACGGTTCGCGGCCCAGCAGCTGCAGTGCGGCATTCACGCCGGCCACATATCCCTGTACCGCTGCCTCCTCGTAACCGGACGAGCCGTTAAACTGTCCTGCGCCGTAAAGGCCGGGTACTGTTTTTGTTTCCAGTGTAGGTTGCAGCGCCAACGGATCAATGCAGTCATATTCGATGGCATAAGCCGGACGCATCATTACTGCATGTTCCAGGCCTGGTACGGAATGAAGCATTTCCAACTGTACTTCTTCCGGCATGGAGGAGGAGAATCCTTGAATATACATTTCCTCGGTGTCCAGCCCCATAGGTTCAATGAACAGTTGGTGACGCTGTTTGTCGGCAAAGCGCACCACCTTTGTTTCAAAGGAGGGGCAGTAGCGCGGTCCGACACCTTCAATCACACCGGAGTAGATAGGACTGCGATCCAGATTATCCAGAATGATGCGGTGGGTTTCCGGCGTAGTATAGGTCAAGTAACAGACGGCCCGATTTTTCGGAACATGTTTTGTGGTAAAGCTGAAGGGCAGGGGATCCTTGTCACCGTATTGCACTTCCATCTGCGAAAAATCGATGCTGCGCGCATTGACGCGCGGCGGTGTGCCGGTTTTGAAACGCCGCAGCGGCAGGCCCAGCCGGAGCAACGCATCGGTCAGCGGCCCGGAAGCGTGCATGCCGTCAGGCCCGGAGTCCTCGATGCACTCACCAACGATAGTGCGACCGTGCAGATAGGTTCCGGTACAGATGATGGCAGCTTTTACCTCGAACACAGCACCGGTGCGCAGCACCACATGGGAAACATGACCGTTCTTAGTCCGAATATCGACCACTTCCGCTTGCCGCAGCACCAGATGTTCCTGTTGTTCCAGTGTGTGTTTCATCACCTGCTGGTAGGTGCGCCGGTCAGCTTGCGCCCGCAGGGAGTGCACGGCAGGTCCTTTGCCACGGTTGAGCATCCGGTATTGGATGCAGGCTTTGTCGGCAGCTTTTGCCATCTCGCCGCCCAGAGCGTCCAGCTCCCGAACCAGATGCCCTTTGCCGGTACCTCCGATGGCGGGATTGCAGGGCATGTTGCCCACGGCATCCAGATTGATGGTAAACAAAACCGTTTCCAATCCCAGCCGTGCTGCAGCCAGCGCGGCCTCAATGCCGGCGTGACCGGCACCGATGACGGCAATATCAAATTTTCCTGCAAAAAACTCTCTCATATAAAACCTCTTACGGTGTGGTTTGCAGTGTCAGCACAGCCACTTCAGGCCGATTGCATATGCGGGGAATGCGGGGAGAATTGCCAAGGCCGCGGCTGACAAAAACCTGCGATGCGTCACAGTTTCCGCAGTAGCAGGTATAGAAGCCATCGGTCCATGATGGGAACAACTCCATCGTGGTGCTGATGAACCCATCGGTAAACGGAAAACGCCAAACGCCACCATGTCCGTGCCCGCTCAGAGTCAAATCGGCGCCCAATAAACAGTATTCGCCGGAGAAGTGGTTGTTTCGGTGTGCCAGCAGCAGCCAAAAGGGATCTTCTTGCTCTGCGTATAGCTCTGTTGCCAACTCTGTGGGTGTCTTTTGGTCGGCATATCCCAGCGGATCTTCTATTCCGGCAAGAATCAGCTCGTCGCCGCCGCGCTGCAGAGAAACGTATTCGTTGCGCAGGTAGTGCACATCGGCTGCTTCGAGCAGTTCTTTCAGCTCGCCAACAAACTTAGCGCCCCACTCGTGGTTTCCAGTTACATAGTAGGTAGGCGCGATAGCAGTCAGACCATCCAGTACGGCGGGGATGGTATCCAATCCGCTTTGCTGATCGGCGATGTCGCCGGTGATCACAATCAGCTCCGGCTGTGCATCGGCTACGGCCTGTAAAAGGCGCTTGTTGTCCTTTCCGAACGTTTTACCGTGTAAATCACTCAAATGTACGATGCGGGTGCCGCTCCAACCTTCCGGAAGGCGGGGGGAAGAGAAGGTGTACTCTTCTGTGCGCAGCACATTGTTCCCCCACCAGATTGCCGCTGCAAATGCCACGGCGATGACGAGAAGAAGTGCTCGACGCTTTTTACGCTTGACCGTACCTATCGCCGCCTTTCGAAAAAATCGCATAATAATATATTATATAATATAGTAGTATTAAAACGCAAGGCGTGTGCGGATAATTAAGCGACATATTCCGACATAGAAAAGGGGCAACAACCCTTTGCGGGATGCTACCCTTGTGTGCCCTTGCGTTTGGGACGGATATTATGAAGAATCAAAGCGGCGCAGGAAAAGAGCGGCACCGCGAGAATCAATATGCTGCAGTTGCGAAAGAAGGCTTGCGTCAGCAGAAGGATAATCGGATCTGTGACCGGATCCAAAAGCCAATTATCTTTCCCTGGAAAGAATATGGCGTGGAACACAATTGTGTGTAGTCTTGCCGTTTTTCGGACGATTGTGCAGGGGAAGAAGTTACATCTCCAAAAACTACGCATTTTGGCGTGTTCTTGACGAGTGAATATGTTATAATGAAAAAAATATATGCGAAGGGAGGGGCGGCGCTTGCAAACGTGGAAAATGCCGTGGCCGGAAAGCTGGATGAAGCGGCATCAACTGACATCTCCCAAAGTGACGTTTTCTCTGCGGGACTGTGTGGTTACCATTGTGCTTTTCCTTTTAACGTCTGCCCTTTGTCTGTTGCTGCGCCATTTTGATCCGGAGAATGACACCAGTTACGTGGCGGTGATTTTTTTGCTGGACGTGTTCTTAACTGCCATGCTGACGGAAGGATACCTTTTCAGCGTGGTTTGCGCAGTTATGGGCGTTTTGGCGGTAGACTATGCGTTTACAGAACCTTATTGGCGTGTCAGCTTTGTAGTTACCGGTTTTCCGCTGACGTTTATTGTTATGATGTTTATCTCCGTAGCTACCGGCATGATCACCAGCCGCGCCCGACGCGCTGCAGCAATGACCAGAGAGGCGGAGCGCCAGAAAACGTATGCCAATTTGTTGCGGGCTGTCTCTCATGACATTCGCACGCCGCTGACCGGCATAGTGGGAGCGACCAATGTGCTGTTGGAAGAAAACGGACAGCTGACGCAAGAGCAGCGCCGTGCCTTGCTGACCGATGCGAATGAGGATGCACAATGGCTTATTCAGGTAGTGGAGAATCTCTTGTCCATTACCCGTATGGGCGGTAATGAAACAACAGCACAGCTGCACAAAACATGGGAAGCACTGGAAGAAATTGTAGAGTCTCCCGTGGCTAAGTTCTCCAGACGCTATCCGAATATTCAAGTGCAGGTAAAGGTTCCGGATGAGTTGTTGATGGTTCCGATGGACCCGCTGCTGGTCCAGCAGGTGCTCAATAATCTTCTGGAAAATGCTGCAATCCATGGCAAGACCACCTCGGTAATTACGGTATGCTTGGAGCGCATTGGAGAAGAGTGGGCTGCAATCACTGTGGAAGACGACGGCTGCGGCATTGCGCCGGAGAAAATTTCTACCATTTTTGATGGTAAGGTAAGCGGTGAACCCCGCGGCGACATCAAACGTAATATGGGAATTGGATTGTCCTTATGTCGTACTGTTGTGCGGGCGCACCGCGGAACAATCTGCGCAGAAAACAGAGCAAACGGCGGAGCCCGCTTCCGTGTGGAGCTGCCGATGAAGGAGGAAAAAGATGAAAATCAAGGATAAAGTATTGATTGTAGAAGACGAACAGAGCATCAGCAATTTTATCTCTATGATTCTGACCACCAATGGGTATGATACCATTGTTGTCCGCAGCGGCGAGGAGGCCTTGACCATGATTTCCTCCCACTGTCCTGACTTGATTCTGTTGGACCTGGGGCTGCCGGATATGGATGGCATGGAAGTACTCCGGTCTGTGCGCAAGTGGTCCAATTTGCCGGTGGTGGTGGTTTCCGCGCGACATCATGAGCAGGACAAAGTGGATGCATTGGATTGCGGTGCGGATGACTATTTGGTCAAGCCTTTTGGCACGTCTGAATTGCTGGCCCGCATTCGTGCAGCGATCCGCCATACTCGGACTACTTTGCCCAGTGGCCAGATTGCCCAGTCCGGCAAATTTATCTCCGGCGATCTGACTATCGATTACGATAAGCATCAGGTACTGATCGGCGGCGAAAATGCCAAGTTGACAGTCAACGAATATAAAATCGTGGCCTTGCTGGGCAAATACGCCGGCAAGGTGATGACCTACGATTTTATCATTCGAGAACTGTGGGGGCCGAAAGCCCGCACGGATAATCAGATCCTCCGCGTTAATATGGCAAACATCCGCCGCAAGATCGAGGAGAATCCCGGTCAGCCGCAGTATATATTTACCGAAGTAGGCGTGGGTTACCGCATGCGTGAAGGAGATTAAAGTGATGAAAAGGCTGCAGACATATTCTTCGGCCTTTTGTGCATATAAATACACCTAAGAAAAAAGTATTATCGCAGCAAAGCAGAAAACGTTTTCACGATAAAAAATTATCGCATCGTCAAAAAATTAGTAAAAACAGAGAAAAAACAGGGCGTAATTTGTTCAAAAAGTCTGCCGAATCATTCGCCGAATTTTTTAAAGGTTGCTTGACAATTTGTGGTCAACATGAGATACTTATGTAACTAAACAAGAAAAAACTTGTTTTAGGAGAGACTGCAAGAATCAAAAAAAGAAAGGATGAATGTCTTATGACTCCTGCCCTGTACGGAACTTGGGCCGCATTGATCCCCCCGGTGATCGCCATCGT
>SVLK01000006.1 GCA_015067975.1 Oscillospiraceae bacterium
GTACATATAGGGATTCTTGGACTGATACATTCTTCGTTTCCTCCTTACTTAACCAGCTCGGGCTTCTGGGCCTGATGCTCATGGGTGGCGCCGGCGTAGACGTGCAGGCGCTTCAGGGAGTCCTTGGTCACGATGTTGCGGGGCATCATACCCTTAACGGCCACGCGCATGGCCAGCTCGGGCTTGTCCTGCATCAGGGTGCGATACTTGGTCTCCTTCAGGCCGCCGACCCAACCGGAGTGGGTGCGATACAGCTTCTGATCCAGCTTCTTGCCGGTCAGAACAGCCTTGGCAGCGTTGATCACGATGACGTTGTCGCCGCAGTCAGCGTGGGGGGTGTAGGTAACTTTGCCCTTGCCGCGCAGCAGGTCAGCCACGATGACAGCAGTCTTGCCCAGGGGCATATCAGCAGCATCAACGACGTACCACTTACGCTCGAAGGAGCCCTTCTTTTCCATAAAAGTGGACATGTGTTTTTCCTCCAGTTTATATATTGTATTTGCTTTACTTTTTCAGCCGCTCTTGCTAAAATCATAGCAACAACGTGCGCCAAATCGCGCAAGGATATTTATAACATAAGGGAAAACACTTGTCAACATCAAATTCATTTAGAATATAAACATCTGCGATTTTCTCCCGTTTTCTCTCGTTATCTCTTGTTTTCTTAAAACGCAAATGAAAAATTCTCCGGAGGAACACAAATGCAGCATATTTTATCCCTCGCGCGGCGCTGCGTGGAGGACTACAACATGATCGAACCCGGCGATCGGATCGCTGTGGGCGTGTCCGGCGGTAAGGACAGTTTGGTGGCTCTGACGGCGCTGGCGCAGCTGCGCCGATTCCTGCCTGTCCCCTTTACGTTGGAGGCAATTACGCTGGAAATGGGCATGCCCGGCATGAGTTTTGATGCGGTTGCGGACTATTGTGAACAGTTGGAAGTACCCTATACACGCATTGAAGTGCCGGTGTACCAGATCGTGTTTGAAGAGCGCAAGGAGAAAAATCCCTGTTCCCTGTGCGCCAAGATGCGCCGCGGCAGTTTGAATACGGCGCTGACGGAGCGGGGCATTCATAAAATTGCGCTGGGACATCACTATGACGATGCGGTGGAGACGCTGTTGATGAATCTTCTGTTTGAAGGGCGTATCGGCTGCTTCCAACCGGTGACGTATTTGGACCGTACTGACGTGACCCAGATCCGCCCGCTGCTCTATTGCCACGAGGACGAGATCCGCCGTGTGTCTGACCGTTTGCAGCTGCCTATCGTCCATAATCCCTGTCCGGCTGACGGAAAGAGCCGCCGGCAGGAGGTCAAGGAGCTGCTGGAGCAGTTGGAGGGGAAGTACCCCGATTTAAAGAAAAAACTGTTCGGTGCCATTCAGCGCTATCCGCTGTATGGCTGGAATCTGGAGCAGGAGGAACGATAATATGAAAAAGACAAAAGCTCCCTATGCCTTGGGTGGCCGTACATGGGCTGCCCTGCTGATTTTCGGCCTCTTCGGACAGATCGCATGGGTCATCGAGAACATGTACTTCAACGTGTTCCTCTACAACACCATCTCCGGCGATACAGCTATGATCGCCGCTATGGTGTCTGCCAGCGCCATTACCGCGACAGTGACAACGCTGGTGATGGGCGCGCTGAGCGATAAAATCGGTCGGCGAAAGGCGCTGATCGTGGTGGGCTATCTGCTGTGGGGTTTGAGCGTGGCCGCCTTTGCCTTCGTGTCGGTGGAAAACATCGGCGAAATGTTCCCGGCAGCGCAGGCATCCTATGCTGCGGCCATGGCTGTGGTAGTGCTGGACTGCGTCATGACCTTCTTTGGCTCCACCGCCAACGACGCCGCCTTTAACGCGTGGGTCACCGATGTGACGGTGGAGGAAAACCGTGGCCGCGTGGAAACGGTACTGGCGATTTTGCCGCTGGTGTCCATGTTGATTGTCTTCGGCGCGCTGGACGGCCTGACACAAAGCGGAAACTGGAGCACTTTTTTCCTCATCATCGGCGGCATCACCTTTTTGGGTGGTGTGCTGGGCCTGTTTTTCCTGCGTGAGCCGCAGGGTTTGCAGCGCAGCAAGGACACCTATTTTGCCAATATCGTCTACGGCCTGCGCCCCAGCGTGATCCGCACCAATCCGGGATTGTACCTGTCGCTGACCTGTCTTGCCATCTACTCCATGAGCCAACAGGTGTATATGCCCTACCTCATCATCTATATCCAGCGTTTTCTGGGCTATACCGATTACACCTTGCTGCTGGGCGGTGTGCTGATCGTCAGTTCCGTGATCTCCGTGCTGATGGGCAAGCCGGTGGACAAACTGGGTAAGCTGCGCTGCCTCATGCCCGCCGCGCTGGTGGGCTGCCTCGGCTTGCTGCTGATGTACTTTGCCCGTGCCCAGTGGTTCGTTCTGGTGGGCGGCATTGTGATGATGTCGGGCGGCATGGTGGTGTCCGCCTGCTGCCAGGGTCTGATCCGCGACCATACGCCCGAGGGGAAAGCCGGTCTGTTCCAGGGAATCCGTATCCTGTTCCAGGTGCTGCTGCCTATGGTCACCGGCCCTTATATCGGTGTGGCGGTGATCCAGAATACCGGTATGACCTATGAAGATCTGGGCGTTGTCAAGCAGGTGCCTACGGCGGAAATCTTTCTGGCAGCGGCTGTGGTGCTGCTGTTTTTGGCTGCCCCTGTGGCGCTGCTCAAGCGCCGTGAGAAGAGCGAAAGGAGCGTTGGTGTATGAGAGAACTGTATACCCCTTGGGGTGAGCAGCTGGATAAAAACTGCCCCTTGAGTGAATATCCCCGCCCCCAGCTGCGCCGTGACAGCTATGTGAATTTGAACGGCGTGTGGAATTACACGGTGCAGGACGGCGAGGAATATACCAAGCAGAATACCGGCACCATCGTGGTGCCCTTTTCCCCCGAAAGTCTGCTCTCCGGTTGCGATTTCCAGCTGCAAAGCGGCGAAACGCTGTGGTATGAGCGCACCTTTACGCTGCCGGAGGGATTCCGGAAAGACCGGGTCCTGCTGCACTTCGGCGCCGTGGATCAAAGCTGCCGCGTGTTGGTGAACGATGTGGAAGTGGGCAGCCACGAAGGCGGCTACCTGCCCTTTACCTTTGATATCACCGCTGCCCTTACGGATGGCGAGAACCGCCTGACCGTAGCCGTCACCGATGTGACCGACGGCGGCATCCATGCCTACGGTAAGCAAAAGTACGACCGCGGCGGCATCTGGTATACGGCCCAGAGCGGTATTTGGCAGACGGTGTGGCTGGAGAGCGTGGTGGAAAACTACGTCACCTCCATCGAGCTGACCCCTGACTTTGACAACAAACGCCTTTACTGGAAAATCCATGCCGCCAATCCTACCGGAGCGCACGTGGTGGTGCGCAAAGACGGCGAGTGTATCGCCGAGGATTGGGCTGAGGACGACGGCAGCGGCTATTCACTGATTGGCGAGGAACATTTCCGCCCATGGAGTCCCGAAGATCCTTTCCTCTATACGCTGGAGATCGACATCCTCGGCGGCGACCATGTGGACAGCTACTTCGGCATGCGCAAGTTCTCCCTGATGGAGCATCAGGGCCGTCAGGTGTTGGCGCTGAATAATCAACCGTATTTCCAGCACGGCCTGCTGGATCAGGGCTACTGGTCCGACGGTTTGTATACGCCCCCCAGTGACGAGGCCATGATCTGGGATATTCAGACCATGAAGGATCTGGGATTTAATATGCTGCGCAAGCATATCAAGATCGAGCCGCTGCGCTGGTACTATCACTGTGACCGTCTGGGCATGATCGTCTGGCAGGATATGGTGTCCGGCGGCGACAACTTCCGGCCGCTTTATACGCAGATCCTGCCCTTCATCGGCTGCAATGTCAACGATGCCCCCTCCGATAAGTTCGGCCGCAGCAATCCGGAAACCTGTGTGCAGTTTGAGTCCGATCTGGATGAGACCATCCACCTTCTGTATAACTGCGTCTCCCTCGGATTGTGGGTGCCTTTCAACGAGGGTTGGGGTCAGTTCGACGCTGTGCGTATCACCGAGCGTGTTCGCTCGCTGGATCATACCCGTGTGGTGGACCACGCCAGCGGCTGGCACGATCAGGGCGGCGGCGATCTGCGCAGCTACCATATCTATTACCGCCCCGTCCGTATGAAGCATGACGGCAAGCGTGCACTGGCGCTGACGGAGTTCGGTGGCTACAGCCTGCCGGTACCGGAGCACTATACCACCGATAAGCGCTTTGGCTACCGCACTTATACGGATAGCGGCAAATGGATGGCGGATTTGGAAAAGCTGTATGAAAAGGAAGTCATCCCTCATATCGCCTCGCAGGGGCTGTCCGCTGCGGTGTACACGCAGGTCAGCGATGTAGAGGATGAGGTCAACGGTCTAGTGACCTATGACCGACGCGTGGTGAAAGCCGATGCGGTGCGGATGCGTGCGCTGGCCGAGAAGTTGAAATTTTAAGTGAGGTGACCGCGTATGGCTCACATTCCCAGCGGCGATACCGCCGCGCTGGAACTGCTGCGCTTTGAAGAGGCGCTGCAGCAGTCGCAGCAGCCCCGGGAGGATTACGATGTTTCGCGCTGGCTGTATGTCCCCAATACATACAGTGAGTACCGGTATATTTTAGGTACGCGGGGGAAAAAACCGCTGATCTGCATGGGCATCAACCCCTCCACTGCCGCGCCGGACGATCTGGATAATACCCTCAAGTCGGTGCAGCGTATCGCATTGGCCAACGGGTTTGACAGCTTTTTAATGTTTAATGTCTATGCCCAGCGCGCCACCGATCCCGACAGCATGGAAAAAGAGTGCAACGCTGCGCTTCATCAGGAGAATCTGGCGGCGTTCCGCTATCTGCTGGAGCTGCATCCCCAGCCCAGTGTCTGGGCCGCTTGGGGCGCGATTATTGAAAAGCGGGGATATCTGCGCCACTGCTTGCTGGACCAAATCCGTCTAAGCCGTCAGTACGGTGCCACATGGTATACCGCCGGCCCTATTTCCAAAAAGGGTCACCCCCACCATCCCCTGTATCTGCGCAAAGATGCCGCCTTGGATCCCTTTGACCCGGAGCGGTACTGCCAGGAGATCTTAGGCGGCTGAGAAAAATTATGTAAGTACCCACTGTAGTAAAAGCAGCAGCCCCAACCCCGGCAGACCGAGAATGCCGATGGTCAGCGCGTTGAATACGTTCAAGCCCAGAGAAAGACCGCTGACAGCACTGGTGGCGTTCAGCAGCCATACGGCACCAAAGCCAAGGGCGGAGTGGAGGATCAGCCGCAGCGCTATCTTCAGCGGCGTGGCGATCAAACGCAGGAGGGCCACCGCCACAAAGACGATGACCAGCCCCAATGCCAGCGTTTCTATGAGTGACATGCATTCCCCCCTTTCATCAAAGAAGCGGCCATGTATTCCTCTTCTGCTTCCGGTATCTGCACAGCAGGTGCGTTTCCGCCCAGCAGATCCTTATACTGCCGCAAAAGATAGTTGTAGCGTGATTTCAGCGCATTGATCTCGTATACGCAGGCATCCACCAGCTCTGCCTCGCTGACAAAGTTGAACTTGTCGTAGGCGCTTTTCAGATCCTGTGCAGCGCACAGTAATTCCTGCTGCAGTTCCTGCAGTTGGAGCATCTGGGGATCGGTTGCCTTTTTTGCCATGTTTTTCTCCCTTCCGGCAGTGTTGCCTTACCGTATGTTTATGGTTAGTTTGGACAAATATGCCGCCGTTTAATCCGTCCCGCCCACATTTTTCTTGCAGAGGAGTGTTTTTCCATGGATCATGAAGTGTATATGCGTCAGGCGCTGGACTTGGCCCGCGAGGCAGCTGCCGCCGGCGAGGTTCCGGTAGGGTGTGTGATCGTCCATCGCGGCGAAGTGATCGGTCGCGGCCGCAACCGCCGCGAGGAAAAACAGGCGGTGCACTCCCACGCTGAGATGGAGGCCATGGCGCAGGCCAACGCGGTGTTGGGCTCGTGGCGTCTGGATGAGTGTGAACTGTATGTTACGCTGGAGCCGTGTCCCATGTGTGCCGGCGCTATTATCAACGCCCGTATTCCCCGTGTATATTACGGTGCCCGGGATCGGGAGATGGGCGCTTGCGGCGGTGTGCTGAATCTGTTTATGGAGCGGTTTCCTCATCAGCCCGCACTGGTGGGCGGCATTTTGGCTGAAGAGTGCGCTCAGGTGCTTTCTGACTTCTTCGCAGCGCTGCGCCGTGGAAATGTAACGAAAGAAAATTAATTATTTAATACTTTTTTAATATTTACCCCCGAACTTTTGTAACAACCCCTTGTTAGTCTATACTTGCAAGAGACAAAAACTTTTTTCATCAATCTTCCTACCATATAAAGCGGAGAACCGACGGCCGGTCCTCCGCTTTATGGTTTTTATCGGGCATTTTCCACCATAGGCTTGTCATAGAATGGACTATACTAAAGCAGGAGGGAATGCCCATGAAATCGTGTGTGGCAGCGGCTTTGGTGCTGCTGCTTTTGTTGTTTGGTGCGCCATGGCTGACGGCGGAAGCACCCCAGAAAGAAGAGGAAATGCCGCCGCCGCAAGCCCGGGCTGACGAAACGGTGGTGTTGCGTGTGTGGAATGGCAGCGCCGTGCAGGAAATGAGTATGGCGGAGTACCTGAGCGGCGTGGTTCGCGGCGAGATGCCCGCCTCCTTTGAAATGGAGGCGTTGAAAGCGCAGGCAGTGGCAGAGCGGACCTATATTTACTATAAGCGCAATACCGGAGGCAAAGCCGCCCACCCCGAAGCGGAGGTTTGCATGTCACCCCAGTGCTGCAGCGCCTATACCTCGGCGCAG
The DNA here is from genome assembly GCA_015067975.1 of Oscillospiraceae bacterium. Taxonomy (GTDB): domain Bacteria; phylum Bacillota; class Clostridia; order Oscillospirales; family Oscillospiraceae; genus Vescimonas. The sequence goes on from SVLK01000006.1 coordinate 6,829, forward strand.
ACGGCAGCGGAAAAATGGGGTGACAAGGCAGCGGAGTACGAAGCGCGCATCCAGACGGCTGTCACACAAACCGACGGTCAGGTTCTTTTGTATAATAATGAACCCATTTTGGCAGCCTTTCACTCCTCCTCTGCCGGTGTCACTGCCAATTCCGGTGATGTCTGGGTGTCGGATCTCCCGTACCTCACCAGTGTGGCCAGTCCCGAAGGCGGCGAAAGTGTGCCCAACTATTACAGCGTCAAAACCTTCACTGCCGAGGAGTTCCAACAAACCTTCACTGCCGCCTACCCTGAGGCGCAGTTCTCTGCCGACCCTGCGACGTGGATTACCGGAGCCGTGCATAACGATTCCGACCGCGTGGAGACGCTCAACATCGGCGGTATCACGCTAGAGGGTACAGAGGCACGTACGCTTTTCGGCTTGCGCAGCGCCTCGTTTACCACAGAGGCTACTGCCGAAACGGTGACTTTCCGTGTCACCGGCTACGGCCACGGTGTCGGCATGAGCCAGTACGGCGCTAATGAGATGGCCAAACAGGGAAAGACATGGCAGGAGATTCTGCGCTGGTACTATACGGGCGTGACCATTGCGGACTACATGCCGTAGGGTGTACAAACAGAGGATTTGGTGGTATAATGTATTTGGTGGAATTTACAGAAAGTTTAGGAAAGTGCGCGTAAAGCCGTTATAATACGAAATAACGATAATATAGAAAAGTGGGAGGTTGTGTCTATGGCCCGTAACGTTCTGGTCGTGGAAGACGATCGCAATATTTCGGATCTGATCCGTATGTATCTGGAAAAGGAAGGCTTCGAGGTCAGCATCGCCTATGACGGCGGCAGAGCTGTGGAGGAATTTGAGCGCCGGCAGCCCGATCTGGTGCTGCTGGATATCATGCTGCCTGTGCTGGACGGTTGGGGCGTATGCCAGAGAATTCGGCAGAAGGCGAAGACGCCCATCATTATGCTCACCGCAAAAAGTGATGTGGATGACCGTATTACCGGCCTTGAAATGGGTGCCGATGACTATCTGGTCAAGCCCTTTGAGATGAAGGAACTGATGGCCCGCATCAACGCAGTGCTGCGCCGCAGTGAGATTCCCGACGATACCCGCAAGAAGCTGAGCTTTGATAAGCTCATCATCAATTTGGACAGCTATGAACTGACGGTGGACGGCAAGCAGATCGATACGCCCCCTAAAGAACTGGAACTGCTGTATCATCTGGCCTCCACGCCAAACCGCGTCTATACCCGCAACCAGTTGTTGGACGAGGTGTGGGGTTTTGACTACTTTGGTGACTCCCGTACGGTGGATGTGCATATCAAGCGCCTGCGCGAGAAAGTGGAGAATGTGTCCGACCAGTGGGCGCTGAAGACCGTGTGGGGCGTTGGCTACAAGTTTGAAGTGAAGTAATGGCAAAGGGAAAAAGTAAGTATCGCAGCCTTTATTGGCAGCAGTTTTTTGTCACGGCAGGGTTGGTCATGCTGACCATGGCGCTGCTGGGCGTGTCATTCTTTGCACTGAGCTATAATTACACGCTGGCAGAGCGCCGCGAGGAGATGAAGACCCGCGCCGATCTGGTAGCCCGTATTTCGGTGGACTATCTGAAAAATGATGCCATGCAGAATGTGCAGGAAGAAGACCTGCGCAATCTGGCCGGCGTGGCCTCGCTGATGTCCGACGTCAACTTCCTCATCTGCAACGAACAGGGCCATGTGCTGCTGACCTCCGATTCCCGGCTGGTGGGCAATGTCGTCACGCTGCCCAAGGATCTGATGGGTGAAGTGCTGGAAGAAGGGTTGTTTGAAGGCCCTCATACGGTGGGTGTCTATGAGCAAAAGCAGATGGTGGTGGCTGTTCCTGCTACAGACGATGAAGGCGTGCTGGTGGGTGTTGTGCTGGCCGTGACGGAGACCACGGAGCTGATGGAGATGTGGCGTTCATTTATTGGATTGTTCCTGCTGACCTCCATGATTATCCTGATGGTGTCCTTTGTCACAACATCTTTGGTTTCCATGCGTCAGATCCAGCCTATCCGCGAGATGGTGCAGGCCACCCGTGCTTATGCTGACGGCGAATTTGATGTGCGTCTGCGCACCGATGATCTGGGTGAAGAAATGGAGGAACTGGCCACTTCGTTCAATACCATGGCCGACTCTTTGGCGGAAACGGAGCGTCAGCGCCGCGACTTCATTGCCAATGTGTCCCATGAGCTGAAAACCCCCATGACCACCATCGCCGGCTATACCGACGGCATTCTGGACGGCACGATTCCGCCGGCCAAAGAGCGCCAGTATCTGCAGATCATCTCCGATGAAAGCCGCCGCCTCAGCCGACTGGTGCGCCGTATGCTGGATATTTCTCAGATCCAATCCAAGGAAATGAAGAAAACGGAATTTGACGTGTGCGAAAGCATGCGCTTGTCGCTGCTGAGTATGGAACAGCGCATTTTGCAGCGGGAATTGGACGTGGAAGCGGAGATCCCGGAAGACTCCGTTATGGTGCTGGGCGATAACGATCTGATCACGCAGGTGATCTATAACCTGCTGGAAAATGCCACCAAGTTTGCTGTACCCCATTCTACGCTGTATCTGGGAATGCGCTGTACCGGTGAGAAAGCGGTAATCACCGTGCGCAATGAGGGACTTTCTATTGCACCGGAGGAGATCCCTCTGCTGTTTGAGCGTTTTCATAAGTCCGATAAGTCCCGCGGCGTCGATAAGGACGGCTACGGGTTGGGTCTGTATGTGGTCAAAACGATTCTCGACCAGCATAAAGAACAGATCACTGTCACCAGTGAAGACGGTGTAACGTCATTCAGCTTTACCGTGCAGTTGGCGCGGCCCCGTTTTGCCGCTGATGCACAGGAGCATAAACATTGAGAGGATAAAAATGTTAGAGGAAAAGAGAGAAAATCAACCCTTTGAGCCGCAGGAAGTGGTGTCGTGGTATACGCCTCGTGCCAAGGAGGGAAATGAGGTGGTCAGCTATTACGTGCAGCCGAATGAACTGCCGGAAAAAGCACGCCACCCGGAACCTCCTGCAGCGAAAAAGAGAAGCCGCCGCGGATTGTGGATCTTTTTGATTTGCATGGCGGTGCTGTTGGCTGCTGTGATTATCGGTGCCATTGTGTGGAACCACAGCGGTCCTGAGGAAGACCCCGATTTGCCCCCTGAAGAGGGTGACGCCAGCAGTATTGTGGATATCTTTGTGATGGGCGGCACCGATATTCCCAAGGTGGCCGGTGACCCCAATGTCCGCTTACAGGTTCAGACAAGCCATGGTGCGGAACTGACACCGCAGGAAGTATATGCTGCAGTAAATCCGGCGGTGGTAACGGTGGTGGCCAATAAACAGGATATGTCCTCGATCGGTACCGGTGTGATCATGACGGAAGACGGTTACATCATCACCAATGCTCACGTGCTCTACGATAGCGACAGCTGCTGGATTGCTATGTATCACGGTGTAACGTTTGACGCCAAGCTGGTGGGTTACGATGCCCAGCAGGATTTGGCGGTGCTGAAGGCTGAGGGCGCATCCGGCTTGCCGGTGGCGCAGTTTGGCGATTCCAATGAGGCGGTAGTGGGCGATAAGGTGTATGCCATCGGCAACCCGTTGGGACTGGAGCTGCGCGGCACGTTTACCGATGGTATCATCTCGGCGGTGAACCGCGATGTGGAGATGGATGGGCGGACGCTGACGCTGCTGCAGACCAATGCTGCGCTCAATAACGGCAACTCCGGCGGCCCGCTGATCAACCGCTATGGGCAGGTCATCGGTATCAACGTGATGAAAATGTCCGGCGGCGGCAATCAAAACGATGCCACAGTGGAAGGCTTGGGCTTTGCCCTGCCCATTAGTGACATGGCCTTTGTGGTCAATGATATTTTAGCTTACGGGTATTATCGCGGTACACCTACGCTGGGCATTATGGTGCAGACGGTGATGCTGGATGGCGGCAGCACGGCAGTGGTGGTGCAAAGCGTTACCGAAGATTCCGCTGCTGCCGAGGCCGGCGTACAGAGCGGAGATATTATTCTGGCGGCCGACGGGTTCCCCGTCAGTATCACCAACGATCTGCTGACGGTGCGCCGTACCCACATGGTGGGCGATACGCTGCATTTGACTGTGCAGCGCGGAGAGCAGGTGCTGGAACTGGAACTGGTGCTCCGTTCCGACCGTTCTTAAACGACAGACGGTGCGCAGATAACCGCTGCGTGTCGTTTCCTCAGAAAGAGATAAAGAGCCGCATTGGCGGTACAGGAGGAAAAATTATGCAATTGCTCTATTGGCTGGAGGGCATCCGCTGCGACATTCTGGATACCTTCTTTTCCCTGATCACCCATATGGGCAGTGAAACACTGTTCATTGCGATTGCCATTGTGGTGTTCTGGTGCGTGGGGAAGAAGCAGGGCTATTATCTGATGACCGTAGGTTTCTTCGGCACGGTGATCAATCAGTTTTTGAAACTGCTGTTTCGCATTCCCCGCCCGTGGGTAAAAGATCCGTCCTTTACCATTGTGGAGTCTGCCCGCGAGGGTGCTACCGGCTATTCCTTCCCCAGCGGCCATACCCAAAACGCCATGTCTGTTCTGGGGTGCCCCGCCCGGTTCAGCCGCCGCAAGGCGCTGCGCATCGCTTGCGTGGTACTGATTTTGCTGACCGGTCTGTCGCGTATGTATCTGGGCGTCCATACACCGCTGGACGTGGGTGTTTCGCTGCTGATCGGTGTGGTGCTGGTGTTTGGCGTCTATCCGTTTTTTGAGCATGGCGACGAAAAACCGCTGCGCATGTATGTGATGATGGGGGCACTGGCCTTTTGCGCGTTGCTGTATGTGCTGTTTGTGGAGCTGAACGCATGGCCGTCTGATATCGATGCCCATAATCTGGCTTCCGGTGTAAAAAACGGCTATCTGGTGCTGGGCTGCAGCTGTGGAATGCTGCTCTCCTGCGCTCTGGAGCGCAAGTATATCAACTTCCCCGTGGAAGCGCCGTTGGGCGCGCAGGTGGTTAAAGTGGTGTTAGGTCTGGCCCTGGTGCTGGGTTTGAAAGCCGGCCTTAAACCGGTATGCCTTGCTATTTTCGGCGGCCATGAAGCAGCTACGGCGCTGCGCTATTTCCTGCTGGTTCTGTTTGCCGCCTGTGTCTGGCCGTTGACGTTCCGTTGGTTTTCCAAGGGCTGTCCCCTGACCCGCCGCGTGAAAAAGGTGGCGAAAGTGATAGTCATCGTTCTCTTTGTGCTGGTGCTGCTGGCTGCCTATCTTTTCTGGGAAGTGACCCGCAAAACGCCTAATGTAGAGCCTATTGAGACCGAGAACTGCACCAATGAACTCATCACACCTTTGGGCAAGACCATGCTCTCGGGTCACCGCTCCGGCGGCGGCATCGCGCCGGAAAATACACTTATGGCATTTAAAAACTGCGTGGAGCGCATGAGTCTCCGTCTGGATGTATTTGAATTCGATATCCACCTGACGGCCGACGGTGTACCGGTGCTGATCCATGACGGAACGCTGGACCGCACCAGCGATGCGGTAGAGGTCTTCGGCCATGAGAATGTCAAAGTGGGCGACAAAACGCTTGCAGAGCTGAAAAAGCTGAATATGGGTGCGAAGTTTACGGCCGACAGCGGCCAAACACCCTATGCCAATCTTTCGGATGATGATCCGATGCTGGAGGATTTGCGGATCCTCACGCTGGACGAGGCCCTGACTTATCTGGAGGCTAACGGTCCGTTCCACTACATCATTGAAATCAAGAACAGCGGCGAGACCGGCTATCGTTCTGCCGATATTCTCTATGAAACGCTCAAGGAGTTTGGCGCACTGCAGCGCACCGTGGTGGGCACGTTCCACAATGAAATCACTGCCTATGTGGATGAAACGTATCCTGATATGCTGCGCAGCGCCGGCTTCAATGAAGTGATCGAGTTTTATATCTATTCTCTTTTGAAGCTGCCTGCCGCCGAGGGCAAGTGGAACTTCGTAGCGCTGCAGATCCCCACCACCGACTATACGGTGAATCTGGGTACCAGCCGCTTGGTGAACTATGCCCACAAGCATAATATCGCCGTGCAGTACTGGACCATCAATGACCCTGAGGAGATGGAGTACCTCCAAGCTATCGGTGCTGATGCCATTATGACCGATGTGCCGGACCGTGCTACTATGTTGGTGCAGCCGAAATAAATAAAAAGTGAGTATTCCAACAGGAATACTCACTTTTTTTGTCCCTTTTTCTGCCGCAGCATCCCAATCCCTGTGATGAGTAAAAAAAGACCGAACGGCTTGCGTAAAAAAGCGGTGTCCACCGCCGTAGCCAACCATGCAGCCGCCGCTGCTGACAGAACGCCTGCGGGCACAGCATGGCGAATGACCTGTTTGTCCAAAAGGTTGTTCTTTCGGTGGAACAGCAGCGCTGCACCGGCGGTGGGCAGAAAATAGAGGAGATTGATCCCCTGTGCAGTCACTTGATCAACCCCGAGAAACAGCGTCATAATCAATAGAAGCAGCGTGCCGCCACCCACGCCCCAGGCGGACAGGATCCCCGTTCCGAATCCTACCAATACAGGGATTACCCACTGCATCATAAGAGATACCTCACACCGCCGTACAGTAAAAAGGCGGCAAAGATGCGCCGCAGCCACACCACGCTGACGCGCCCCATCAGCCGTCCTCCGACCCATCCGCCGGCCAACCCGCCCAGGAGATAGGGCAGTGCTGCAGCAAGATCCACTCCTCCACGCAGCCAGTAGATGGCGACGGATAATACGCAAAAGGGGAAGATCACCGCCACACAGGTGGCGAAGGCTTTCTTTTCCTCTATGCCGCACCATCGTGTCAGTAAGGGGACCAGCACCATGCCGCCGCCACCGCCGAATAAGCCGTTGACCAACCCACCCAATGCGCCGCTGATGCGGCGTTTGTTGTCCGACGTCATTCTTCCACCTCCTGCCTATGTACGGGGCGAAATCGCCCCATAGGTTACATCTTCTTGAAGCTCTGGCAGTCGGTGCACTGGTCCATGGCGGGATTGGCCTCGTGAGTGCCCACCTGAATGCTGTTCAGACCGCAGTGGTTGACATCCTTGCAGTGATGTGCGCAGCTGGTCACGGAGCACTTGATAGAAGCGTTGGGGGTGCAGCTGCAGCCGTCGTTGGTACGATTGACGTTCATGGTCGTTCCTCCTGAATCAAATAAATAAAGCAGGCATCAAGCCTGCGTATAGTTTGTCCTTTATTTTTGAAGCTATGCAAAAAATGTGCGAAACCTTTGGTTTCGCACATTTTTTTGTGTTTAGATCCCCAACAGGGAGGATGCAAAATTAAAATAGATCAGCAGGCTGGTGGCGTCTACGATAGTGGTGATGAAAGGACTGGCCATTACCGCCGGGTCGAGACCGATCTTTTCTGCCAGAATCGGCAGGCTGCAGCCAACGCACTTGGCAAAGACCACTACGAACAAAATGGTGAGGCATACTACCAGACACACAGAGGTGGTGACCTCATCGTTACCCAGCAGCATCCGGTCAATCAGCAGCATCTTCGCGAAGTTGGCGCATGCCAGACACAGACCGCACAGGAACGATACCCGCAGCTCTTTCCACAAAACCTTCAGCACGTCGGAGAAATACACCTCATCCAGACTCAGTGCGCGAATCACCGCCACGGAGGCCTGTGTGCCGGAGTTACCGCCGGTGCCGGACAGCATGGGGATGTAGGCATTGAGAACCAGACAGGCTGCCAGCTTGCTCTCGTAGTGATTGAGGATCAAGCCGGTAAAGGTGGCCGAGAGCATCAGGATCATCAGCCACGGCAAGCGGGCCTTCCACGTGTCAAAGACGCCTGCGCGCAGATAGGGCTTGTCGGAGGGCAGCATGGCGGCCATCTTTTCGAAGTCCTCAGTGGTCTCTTCTTCGATAACGTCCATAGCGTCGTCAACGGTGACGATACCGACCAGACGGTTTTCTTTGTCCACAATGGGCATGGCCAGGAAGTCGTACTTGCTTAGGGCCTGCGCCACGTCCTCTTTATCGTCCATGGTGGTGGCCCACACCAGATTAGGATCCATCAGGTCCTCAATCAGGTCGTCCTCCTCGGCCAAAAGAAGGTCGCGCACCGACAAAACACCCAGCAGTTTGCGCTGCGGATCGGTAACGTAGAGCATGTTGATGGTTTCCATGTCGCCACCAATACGGCGGATGCGTTTGAAGGCGTCAGCCACCGTCATGTCTTTCTTCAGCGACAGGAATTCCATGTTCATGATAGATCCTGCCGAATCCTCGGGATACTGCAAAATCTCATTCATGGATTTGCGCATTTCGGGGGTTACGCGGTCAAGAATGCGGATCACAACGCTGGCGGGCATTTCTTCAATGATGTCCACCGCGTCGTCCAGATACAGCTCATCCAGCACTTCTTTCAGCTCGGCATTGGAAAAGCCGTTGATCAACATTTCCTGACTGTCACTTTCCAGTTCGACGAACACTTCGGCGGCCAGCTCCTTGGGCAGCAGACGGTACAGCAGCGGCATATACTCTTCGTCGGCTTCTTCCAGCAGCAAGGCAATGTCGGCCGGCTCCAGAGGCAGAAGCATGTCGCGCAGCTTGGCATACTGCTTACTGGAGAGCAGCTCCTCCACTTGCTCTACATATTGATCTCGCTTCTCTTCATAGTCAAAAAAGTCAAAATCAAAAATTTCAGACATGATCTGCGCCTCCTTCCCGGAAAAATGAAAAATCCACAACGCTCCGGAAAGGAAGCTGTTGTGGAGAATGTCAGCCGGAGCGCCCCTTACAAAAGCGTTCCGATTCCCCGTCACAAGCTTTAGCATCGCGGGGCGGTGAAACTGCATTAGATGATACCTTGGATTCGATATCGCCTGTTCAAACCATCTGATGGTGTCTCCACCATTTCGCGGCAGCAGTCCATATCCCTGCGGTAGCCTTACCTACCGGAGCATATATTATGTCCACCCATATGGTATTCCAAAAGCCTTTTTCTGTCAAGACGCTGATTGGACTTTTTTGGCCGTCAATGACGGCATTTCCATTGTTTTACCCCGAAAGAATATCACAAAGAAGTGCTTGTGAATAGAACAGATGTGTGATATAATATTACATTACCAAAAATGAGAAGAGACGTATTGCGAGCGGTCAAAGGAGGCGTGGTTGCCATGGGTGTGCATGACGGTCACAGACAACGGAAAAAGCAGCAGTTTGCGCAGCACGGGCTGGACGGTTTTGCTGACCATGAAGTGCTGGAACTATTGCTGTATTACGCCATTCCTCGCCGCGATACCAACGAGATTGCCCATCGCCTGCTGCAAAAGTTCGGCTCGCTGCAGGATGTGATCAACGCTCCGGTGGAAGAACTGGAAAAGGTGGAGGGAATGGGCAGCAATGCAGCCGTATTCCTTGCTCTGCTGCCGGAAGTTAACCGGAGAATCAATGTACGCCGCGGCGAGGAAAAGATCATCAATTCTGTGGAAACTGCCGGCAAATTCTTTATGGGACTATTGTGCGGTGAGCGGCGTGAGCTGCTCTATCAAGTGTGCGTGGATGCCAAGGGCAAAGTGCTGCAGTATAAGCGTTTGGCTGCCGGAACAGCTTCCATGGCTCCCGTCAGTATTCGCGAAGTGGTGGAAAATGCGCTGCACACGGATGCCACGGCTGTTTTGCTGGGGCATAATCATCCCAGTGGTATTGCCCTGCCTTCAGAAGAAGACCGGCGCATCACGCTGCAAATCAAGGATGCCCTTGCGACGATGGGTATTGCACTGGCTGACCATATCATTGTGGCAGATAACGATTTTGTCTCCATGGCCGCCAGCGGTATGCTATTGTAAGTCACTGAAAATGCAGGCATTTTCAGTGAGGCTTGCGGCTTGCCGCAGCGCACTCGCTGCGCTCGCACGTTTGCAAGCCGAGAAGTATTTTTTGTGACGCACATGTCGTCGCAAAAAATGAAACAGTTTTTTGAACTGCATCAGGAGGAATGTTATGCCTGATTTCAAAGTCGTATCTCCCTACGAACCCTCTGGCGATCAGCCGGAGGCGATTGCTGCGCTGGCAGAGGGACTGAATAACGGTCTGCGCGAGCAGGTGCTCATGGGTGTTACCGGCAGCGGTAAAACCTATACCATGGCCAAGGTGATTGAAAAGGTACAGCGTCCTACGCTGGTGCTGGCCCATAATAAGACGCTGGCGGCCCAGCTTTGTGAGGAGTTCCGCGAGTTTTTTCCTAATAATGCTGTGGAATACTTCGTGTCCTACTACGATTACTATCAGCCCGAGGCGTATATTGCCCATACCGATACCTATATCGAGAAAGATGCCTCCACCAACGAGGAAATTGACCGCCTGCGTCTGTCGGCCACCTGCGCGCTGCTGGAGCGGCGTGACGTGATCGTGGTGGCGTCAGTCAGCTGCATCTACGGCTTGGGCGAGCCGGAAGATTTCGCCAAAATGATGATCTCCCTGCGCACCGGCATGACCTGCGACCGCGATGAGCTGCTGCGCCGTCTGGTGGAGATCCGCTACGAGCGCAACGACGTAGCTTTTGAACGCAACGTGTTCCGCGTCCGCGGCGACACGGTGGAGCTGTATCCTGCCTATTATAAAGACCGCGCCATCCGCGTGGAGTTTTTCGGCGACGAGATCGACCGGATCACCGAGTTCCACCCTGTTACCGGTGTGGCGAATCGGACGCTGCAGCATATTGCCATTTACCCCGCCAGCCACTATGTGACGCCCCGCGACAAAATGGAGCGCGCCATGAAGGTGATCCGGCAGGAACTGGAGGAGCAGGTAAAGCATTTTGAGCAGAACAATAAGCTCATCGAGGCTCAGCGTATCCGCCAGCGTACTGAGTACGACATGGAGATGATGACAGAACTGGGTTACTGTTCCGGCATCGAAAACTACTCCCGCGTCATTTCTGAGCGTCCGGTGGGCTCTGCGCCCATGACGCTGCTGGACTTCTTTCCGGAAGATTTTGTGCTCTTTGTGGATGAGAGCCACGTGACGCTGCCGCAGGTACGCGCCATGTATAACGGTGACCATGCCCGTAAAACCAGTCTGGTGGACTACGGTTTCCGCCTGCCCTGCGCTTTTGATAACCGTCCTTTGAAATTTGAAGAGTTTGAAGAGCATTTTTCGCAGGCTATCTATGTATCTGCGACCCCCGGCGAGTATGAAAAGCAGCACGCTGACCAAACGGTGGAACAGGTGATCCGTCCCACCGGATTGCTGGATCCCAAGGTGGAGGTGCGCCCTGTCACCGGGCAAATCGACGATCTGGTGGACGAGATCCGTATCCGTGCAGAGAAAAACGAGCGCGTGCTGGTCACCACGCTGACCAAGCGCATGGCTGAGGATCTTACCGCCCATTTCAAGGGTGTGGGCATCCGTGTGCGCTATATGCACAGTGATGTGGCGGCCCTCGAGCGTATGGAGATCATCCGCGATCTGCGTCTGGGAGAATTTGACGTGCTGGTGGGCATCAATCTGCTGCGCGAAGGCCTCGACTTACCGGAGGTGAGCCTTGTGGCCATTCTGGACGCAGATAAAGAGGGGTTCCTCCGCAGCGAAACCAGCCTTATCCAGACCATTGGCCGTGCCGCGAGAAATGCCGAGGGTCTGGTGATCCTCTACGCCGATACCATCACCCCCTCTATGAAGCGAGCCATGGACGAAACAGAGCGCCGCCGTAAAAAGCAGCACGCCTATAATGAAGCCCATGGTATCGTGCCGCGCACCATCCGTAAGAGTGTGCGCGAGATGGTGGAAATCAGCCATACAGCCGAGGAAGCTTCGAAAAAGAGCAAGAAGAAGCTCAGCGATGCCGAACGGCAGGAGACCATCCGCCGCCTCGAGAAAGAGATGCAGGCGGCATCCAAGATGCTGGAATTCGAATACGCCGCGCTGCTGCGTGACCAGATCATTGAACTGCGCAAACAGGATAAATAGAGAGAAAGCATATGAAGAAATATATTCACTATCTGTACGTCATCCTCGGCGCTGCCTGCTGGGGTGTCATCGGCCTTTTTACCCGTACGCTGGGCGAACTGGGCGTGGGCGTGTTTCAGCGTGTCACCATCCGCAATTTCGGTGCGTTGGTGGTGATGACGCTGGTGTTTGCCTTTACCCGCCGTCAGGTATTCCGTATCAAGGCGCGCCATCTGCCCCTTTTTATGGGCAGCGGTCTTTTAAGTGTACAGGGTATGACCTTGTGTCTGTTCATCTGCCAGAATGAGTGCTCGCTGGCAGTGTCCGGCATCCTGCTGTATCTGGCGCCTTCCTTTGTGGTGCTGATGGGTGCCGTGCTGTGGAAAGCACCCATCACCCGCCGCAAACTGGCGGCACTGGTGCTGGCATTCGCCGGCTGCGTGCTGGTCAGCGGTATTATGAGCGGCAGTTTGACCGTTTCTGCCCTCGGCCTTGCTGCCGGTATTGCTTCCGGTCTCTGCTATGCCACCTATACGGTCTTCGCCCACTATGCACTGGAGCACTACGAGAGCCTGACCATGACCTATTGGACGTTCGTGTTTGCCGGTCTCGGTTCGTTGCTCTTCTGGGATACCGACGTGCTGACCGCCGTATTCACTACCCCCTCCGGTATTGTGAATGCATTGGGATTGATCGTTGTTGCTACCGTGCTGCCCTACCTCCTCTATACCAAGGGGTTGGAGGGCGTTGAGAGCGGCAAAGCCTCCATTATGGCCAATGTAGAGCCGGTGGTGGGCGCGCTGGTGGGCGTGTTTGTATTTGGAGAAGTGCTGAGCATCTGGGTGATTCTCGGCGTAGTGTGTATGCTGGCCGGTGTGATACTGTTGGCCAAGGAAAACTGATATGGCAAAAGAGAAAGATTTGAAGACCAACGTGATGCGCACGTTGGAGCAAAAGGGCGTGGCCTATATTCCCCATACTTACCCCACCGACGGTGCCATTGACGGTGTCAGCGTGGCAGCAATGCTGGGACAAGACGTGGAGTGCGTGTTCAAAACGCTGGTGACCCGCGGCGCATCCGGTGGCTACTATGTGTTTGACATTCCGGTAGCGGAGAATCTGGATTTGAAAAAGGCAGCCAAAGCGGTGGGGGAGAAGTCCATCGTTATGCTGCCGCAAAAGGAACTTCTGCCTCTTACCGGCTACGTCCATGGCGGCTGCAGCCCGGTAGGTATGAAAAAACAGTTCCCCACCGTGTTTCACGAAACGGTGGAGATCATCGATACTATCATGGTCAGCGCCGGCAAGATCGGCTGTCAGGTGCAGTGCAACCCTGCCGATTTGCTGGAGCTGCTGCAAGCAACAACGGCGGACGTTACTGTGGAGTAAAGGAGAAAACAATGACAAGTGCAAGCCGCGAAGTGCTGGAAAACCGGCAGATTCGCAAGAATAAGCAGCAGAAAGAAGACTTTCGCAGTTGGCTGTGCGAGCAGCTGCGCGAGGCCGGATATAACCCGCAGATAGAGAAGCACCGCAGCCTTTACACCAGCCATAATGTGGTGGCAGGTGACCCTGAGAAGGCAAAGGTGCTGCTGACGGCGCATTATGATACCTGCGCCGTGCTGCCCTTTCCTAACTTTATCACACCCCGCAGCTTGTTTTGGTATCTTGCCTATCAGTTCCTGATCACATTTTTGTTTTTTGCCGTGGTGTTTGCCATTACCTTCGGCGTCACGTTTGCCGCCGTATGGCTCACCGACGGCAGTGATGTCGGTGAGTTGATCGGCTTCATCACGGGTTATGCCGTGTTGATTTTTGGATTGTGGTGGATGTTTGACGGCAAAGCCAACCGCCATACGGTCAATGATAATACTTCCGGTGTCATCACGCTGCTGGAGATCGCGTTGACCTTGCCGGAGGAGCTGCGTGACGGCGTGTGCTTTGTCTGGTTTGATAACGAAGAGCGCGGCCTGCTGGGCTCGTCCTCTTTTGCTGCCAAGCATAAGCATGCGAAGAAGAACGCGCTGGTGATCAATTTCGACTGCGTCAGCGATGGCGACTTTCTCCATTTCTTCCCCGGCAAGCGGGTGAAGAAAACGGATGTGCCGCAGCTTTTGACTGAAAGCTATCTTGCCGCCGGTGAAAAAACGGTGGAAGTGGTGCAAGGCTTTGGCTTTTACCCCTCCGATCAGGCGCAGTTCCGCCACGGTGTAGGCGTTTGTGCCCTGAAAAAGTCTCCCGTTTTCGGGTATTATATGGATCGGATCCACACCGGGCGTGATACGGTGCTGGAAGAAGACAATATTGCGCTGCTGCGCAGCGGAACCGTGCGGCTGCTCCGCACGATGAAGGAAAAGGAAGAACTCCATGCAAAGTGAAATTTTCATCAAAGGTGCACGGGAAAATAACCTGAAAAATATTGATGTCACCATCCCCCGCGACAAGCTGGTGGTGATGACCGGTCTTTCCGGCAGCGGCAAGTCCTCGCTGGCGTTTGATACCATCTATGCCGAGGGTCAGCGCCGCTATGTGGAGAGCCTGAGCTCCTATGCCCGCATGTTTTTGGGGCAGATGGATAAGCCGGATGTGGACTATATCGACGGTCTTTCTCCTGCCATTTCCATTGACCAGAAGACTACCAGCAAGAATCCCCGCTCCACCGTGGGCACGGTGACGGAGATTTACGACTATCTGCGTCTTTTGTGGGCGCGGGTAGGCACGCCCCATTGCCCCAAATGCGGCCGTGAGATCCGCCAGCAGACCATCGACCAGATCATTGACCAGATTCTGACGCTGCCGGAGGGGACGCGCATCCAGATTCTTGCACCTGTGGTGCGTGGCCGCAAGGGTGAGCATACCAAGATCTTTGACGATGCCCGCCGCAGCGGTTACGTCCGTGCGCGGGTAGACGGTAATCTCTACGATTTGAGTGAAGAGATTTCTTTGGAGAAGAATAAAAAACATAATATCGAGATCGTGGTAGACCGCCTGATCGTCCGTGCCGATATTCAGCAGCGTTTGACCGACTCGGTAGAAACAGCCTCGGGTCTGTCCGGCGGTATCATCGTGGTGAATTTGCTGCGCGAAGAGCAGGATCTGACATTCTCGCAAAATTATGCCTGTGACGATTGCGGCATCTCTATCGAGGAACTGACGCCCCGTATGTTCTCATTCAATAACCCCTTCGGCGCCTGCCCCACCTGCACGGGTCTGGGCAACCAGCTGAAGGCGGACACCGCGCTGATCATTCCTGATGAGAGTTTGTCGATTTTGGACGGTGCTATTGTGGCACCCGGCTGGAACTCCATCCGCTCGGACGGTATTTCCCGCATGTATTTTGAGGCACTGGCCAAGAAATACCAGTTTTCTCTGCGCACTCCGGTGCAGGAGCTGAGCGAAAGTGTCAAGCAGATCATCTACTACGGTACCGGCGGCGAAAAGCTGGAGCTGCACTACGACCAACCCCGCGGAAAGGGTGTGCTGTATCAAGCTTTTGAGGGCGTGGCCAATAATCTGGAGCGCCGCTTCCATGAAACACAAAGCGATGCCTCTAAAAAGGAAATCGAAGAGTTCATGGGTGAGTGCCCCTGCCCTACCTGCAAGGGACGCCGCCTGCGTGCCGAGGCACTGGCAGTGACGGTGGGCGGCCTGTCCATCCACGACATTACGGAACTGCCTATCAACGAGGAGCTGGCCTTTTTCGAGCGGCTGGAGCTGACGGAAACCCAGATGCTCATCGCCGCTCAGATTTTGAAGGAGATCCGTTCGCGGCTGGGCTTTTTGCAGTCGGTGGGACTGAGTTATCTGACCCTTGCCCGCTCCTCCGGCACGCTGTCCGGCGGAGAGAGCCAACGCATCCGTCTGGCCACACAGATCGGTTCGAGTCTCATGGGCGTGCTCTATATTCTGGATGAACCGTCTATCGGTCTGCACCAGCGGGACAACGATAAGCTGCTCGCTACGCTGCGCCGCCTGCGTGATCTGGGTAATACCCTCATCGTGGTGGAGCATGATGAGGATACCATGCGTGCTGCCGACTATCTCATTGATATCGGCCCCGGAGCCGGTGCCCACGGCGGTGAGGTGGTGGCCTGCGGCACGCCGCAGCAAGTGATGGATCATCCCCACAGCCTGACCGGTCAGTACCTCAGCGGCAAAAAGCGCATTGAACTGCCTGCCCAGCGTCGTAAGGGTAACGGCAACGTGTTGACGGTGCGCGGCGCAAGAGAAAACAATCTGCAGAATATCGATGTGTCTGTGCCGCTGGGTACGTTTACCTGTGTCACCGGTGTGTCCGGCAGCGGCAAATCGTCGCTGGTCAATGAGATCCTCTTTAAGAAACTGGGTGTGGAACTCAACCGCATGAAGGCCCATCCCGGCAAGCATACGGCCATTGAGGGCATGGAGTATCTGGATAAGGTCATCAACATTGACCAGAGTCCCATCGGACGTACCCCGCGCTCCAACCCGGCCACGTATACCAATCTCTTCAACGAGATCCGCAACCTTTTCGCCTCCACACAGGAGGCCAAGGCCCGTGGTTACGGTCCGGGACGGTTTTCTTTCAATACCCGCGGCGGCCGCTGTGAAGCCTGTGCCGGTGACGGTATGCTGAAAATCGAAATGCACTTCCTGCCGGACGTATATGTGCCCTGCGAGGTGTGCAAAGGGAAACGCTATAACCGCGAAACACTGGAAGTGCGCTATAAAGGCAAAAATATTGCCGACGTGCTGGACATGACGGCGGAGGAGGCGCGGGACTTTTTCGCCCCCGTTCCCAAGATTGCCAATATGCTGCAGACACTGTGCGATGTGGGTCTTGGCTATGTGAAACTGGGCCAGTCCTCCACTACGCTCTCCGGCGGTGAAGCGCAGCGTGTCAAGCTGGCCACGGAACTGGCGCGCCGCGCCACTGGCCGCACTATCTATATTCTGGATGAACCCACCACCGGCCTCCATGCCGACGATGTGCGAAAACTGCTGGTGGTGCTGCAGCGTCTGGTGGATGCCGGCAACACGGTGCTGGTGATTGAGCACAATCTGGACGTGATCAAGTGCGCTGACCATATCATCGATCTTGGCCCTGAGGGCGGCAGCGGCGGCGGCACCGTAGTGTGCACCGGAACACCCGAAGAGGTAGCACAGCATCCTGCGTCCTATACGGGACAGTATCTGAAGAAATATTTGGAACAATAAGTGCGCATTTTCTGCAGAAAAATGCGCTGACCGCGACCATCATCTGCGCATAAACTGGAGCGAGGTGATGGGAAATGACGGTGTTATATGACGGTGTGATCGCGTTTTTGGCCGCTGTAGGAGTCACAGCGCTTTTGTGGGTGCTGGCGGATCTGGTATTGCGCGGTCGGGAACGGACAGTAGATGCGGCGCTGGTACTGCCGGTGTGCGGCATGGCAAGCTGCATGGAAGAGGATGTACGAACGCTGCTGACGCTGCGCGGGCAGCTGGGGAAGCATGCACCGATTTTGCTGGTCGATTGCGGCTTGGAAGAGGAGAGCCGCCAGCGCGCCGCAGCGCTGGGGAAACGGTATCACCGCGTCATGCTGGTATTACCGGAACAAATGGAGGAATATATCACATAAGAGGTGAGGGAATGGGCGAGCGATGCACGGTGGAAGGCACCGTAGAACATCTGATTTTTCAAAACGAAGAGAACGGCTACACCGTGCTGTGCCTTGTCACCGATGAAGGGGAGGCCATCACGGTTGTGGGGTGTATTCCCTGTGTCGGTCCCGGCGAAGCGATGACGGTGACCGGCGTGTGGGTCAACCACCCCAGCTACGGTACGCAGCTGACCGCCGAACTGGTGGAGCGCCGCATGCCGGAAGGGGAGGATGAGATCGTTTCCTACCTCGCCAGCGGCATCATTAAGGGTGTCGGCCCCGCTACCGCTGCGCGGTTGGTGGAAAAGTTTGGGCCGGATACGCTGATGGTGATCGAAGACGAGCCGGAGCGGCTGAGTACCATCAAGGGGATCACCGCAAAGAAAGCCATGGAAATCTCGGCGGCGTTCCGCGAACTGACGGGACTGCGCCGCGTGATGGAGTTTATGGCTCGCTATGACCTGCCGGTGATGCTGGCCATGCAGCTCTACCGTGTGTACGGCGCTGAGGCGCTGCCTCGGCTGAAAGAAAACCCCTATCTGCTGGCAGAGGAACGTTACGGTGTGGACTTTGCCGCCCTGGACGAGATCGCCTTGAGCATGGACTTTGCCGCGGACGATGATTGCCGCGTGGAAGCCGCTGTTCTCTATGAACTGACGTATAATCTCAATAACGGCCATGTGTTTTTGCCGCGGGAGAAGCTGGTGGCGGCTACGGCGCAGCTGATCGATTTAAACTGTGATACGGTGGAGATCGCGCTGGATCGCCTGATTGAACGCATGGCGGTGGTGCAGCAGCCTGTTGCCAATGTGACGGCCTGCTACCTGCACAGCTACTATGAGGCGGAGGTGTTTACAGCACAAAAGCTGTTATCGATGCGCCGCGTAGAGCAACCGCCTCTGGACCAAAGTGTGGAGCGTGTGGTGGATGAAATGGAGCGGCGGCAGAAGATCACCTATGCGCCGCAGCAGCGACAGGCTGTCTTGCTGGCGGCACAGGAGGGAGCGGTGCTGCTGACCGGTGGTCCCGGTACCGGCAAGACCACCACGGTGCAGGCCATCGTCAGCCTGTATGAAAAAATGGGTATGGACGTGCTGCTGCTGGCACCCACAGGCCGCGCGGCACAGCGGCTGGGAGACGTGTGCGGCACGGAGGCTCAGACCATCCATCGGGCGCTGGGCATGGCCTATAATGAACTGACCGGTGAGGTCACGTTCCGCAAAAACGCAACCGATCCGTTGGAAGCAGATGCGGTGATCGTGGACGAGATGAGCATGGTGGATCTGCAGCTGATGCGTGCGCTGCTGACAGCACTGCGCCCCGGCTGCCGTTTGGTGATGGTGGGCGACCCCGATCAGCTGCCCTCGGTGGGCGCCGGCAATGTGCTGGGGGACATGCTGCGCAGCGGCGCGATCCCCGTGGTGGCCCTGCGGGAGATCTTCCGGCAGGCAGAGCGGTCTGCCATCATCCGCAACGCCCATGCGGTGAATCTGGGTATGCCGCCGCGATTGGAGAGCAATCAGGGAGACTTTTTCTTCCTGTGCCGCCGTACACCGGAACGGTTGGTGCAGACGGTGGTGGAACTGGTGAAAACACGGCTGCCGGAAAAGATGGGCATTGCCGCCGACCAGATTCAGGTACTGTGTGCCACCCGCAAGGGAGAAACAGGCACGGTCAACATGAACCGTGCGCTGCAATCAGCGCTGAACCCGCCCGCTGCCGGAAAACGGCAGAAAGCGTGGGGCGATCTGGTGCTGCGTACCGGTGACCGGGTGATGCAGACAAAGAATAATTACGATGTGATCTGGGAGAAGGATGACGGTACCATGGGTACCGGAATTTTCAACGGTGATGTGGGTATCATTACCGAAATCGATCCTTCCGGCGAATTGATCACGCTGCGTTTTGATGACCGCACAGTCGTCTATACCGCGGATCTTCTGGGGCAGTTGGACATGGCCTATGCCATTACCGTACATAAAGCACAGGGCAGTGAATATCGCTGCGCCGTGCTGGTATCAGCGCCGGCCGCGCCATCTCTGATGGTGCGCGGCGTCCTGTATACCGCCATTACCCGTGCCAGAGAACTGCTGGTGCTGGTGGGAGATGACCTGGTTCCGGGAAAGATGGCAGAGAATGACCGACAGCAGCGGCGCTATAGCGGCTTGCGGCGGAGACTGAAGGAACTAAGCCAACAGGCATGAAAAAACATAATGTTTGGATCGGAATGATGGACTTGCTCTTTCCGCACCGTTGTCCGTTTTGCGGCAAGGTCATCGGGAAAGAACTTCTTTGTAAAGCCTGCTACCGCAAACTGCCGGACACCGGCGGACGGGTGGTGACAGAGGGCGGCTACGGTAAGTGCGCTGCACCGCTGTACTATGAAGATATTGTGCGGCAGGCGATCCTGGACTTTAAATTCAACGGCAGGACCGGTGCTGCGGAGTGTTTTGGCGCGCTGCTGGCAGAATGCGCTGCCGAAGCATATGCCGGAGAATTTGATACGGTGACATGGGTACCGGTAAGCCGTAAGCGGCTGCGGCGGCGCGGCTATGATCAAGCTTATCTGTTGGCTCGCAGTACCTGTGCACATTGGGAAACTGTACCGGTGGAAACACTGCGAAAAATGACGGATACACCTCCACAGTCCGGCATTGCGACACCGGAAGGGAGACGGGCCAATGTACTGGGCGTCTATGAAACAATCGCAGAACACGTATATGGTCGGCGCATATTGCTGATCGACGACGTTTTGACGACCGGCGCGACACTCAGTGAGTGCGTGCGCGTACTGCGCGAGGCCGGCGCAACGGAGGTGCTCTGCCTGACACTGGCGCGCGCCAGAGGCAGTCGCATAGAGAAAACGGCAAAAGGGCATACTGGAAAAGTGCAGGAATAATAAAGCTGCGCTTTGACCGGATTATTAACAAACGGTAAAATGCGCTGAATCCTCTTGCAAAAAAGGAAAAACACCAGTATAATAAATTTTCAGAAATAAAACAGGCTTTTCCCAAGCTGTCAGTTATAAACCGAAAACGAAAATGAGGTGCAGAATATGTGTTCACTGGCAAAAGATATCGGTATCGATCTGGGTACCGCTTCTGTGTTGGTATATGTGAAGGATAAGGGCGTTGTGCTCAATGAACCCAGCGTGGTGGCGATCGATAAGAATGATGGCCGACTGCTGAAGGTGGGCGCGGAGGCGCAGGCAATGCTGGGCCGTACCCCCGGCAACATCGTGGCGATCCGCCCCCTGCGTGAAGGCGTGATTTCCGACTACGATATGACCGAGCGTATGCTCAAGGAGTTTATCCACAAGGTGGCAGGCGGATTCCGCTTCCTCAAGCCCCGTGTGATCATCTGCGTACCTTCCGGCATCACGGAAGTGGAAGAGCGTGCCGTCATCGACGCAGGTATTCAAGCCGGCGCACGCCGCGTATATCTGATTGAGGAACCCGTGGCAGCAGCGATCGGCGCAGGTATCGATATCGCAAAACCCGATGGACACATGGTGGTAGATATCGGCGGCGGCACGGCAGACATCGCGGTGATCTCTCTGTCCGGTGTGGTGGAATCGGCATCCATTAAGGTAGCCGGCGACCAGTTTAACGAGTCCATCGTAAAGTATATGCGCCGTAAACATAATATTCTGATCGGCGAGCGCACCGCCGAACTGATGAAGATGCAGATCGGCTGCGTCTATCCCAAGGAGACGGAAGCATCCATCGAGATCAAGGGCCGCTGCCTGATGACTGGTCTGCCCAAGAGCATTTTGGTGACTTCCACCGAGATGATGGAGGCCTTCGAAGAGCCGGTGGAGCGTATTTTGGAGGCCATTCACGGCGTGTTGGAGCGGACTCCCCCTGAACTGGTAGCCGATATTTCCAACAACGGTATCGTTATGACCGGCGGCGGCAGTCTGGTAGACGGCTTCGACAAGCTGATCACCGCACGCACCGGTATCCACACCGTCGTGGCGGAAAACGCCATTTCCTGTGTGGCCGAGGGTACCGGCAAGAGTCTGGATTCCCTCAATGCGATGCAGGACGGCACGGTGAACCTGAGCCGCAGAAAGCAGATGGGCTAATCGGAAAAATGCAAACGGTGCGCTGTGAAACTCCGGTTTCACAGCGCATTTTATGTACATAGTACAGTTTTAAACAAGAAGAGGAGTTTTCCCTTATGAGATTTTCATCCAAAGTTGAGAAATGCGGACTGTCCCCGATGCGCAAATTCCACCCCTTTGCGGTGGCGGCGCGGGAGAAGGGACGCAGCATTTATCATCTGAATATCGGCCAGCCCGACATTGAGACCCCCAAGGCCTATTTCGATGCAGTGCGCAGCTTTGATCAGAGTGTGCTGGAATATGCACCTTCCGGCGGCGTGCCGGAACTGGTGGCAGCGGTGCAGAAGTATTACGCTGCGCTGGACATGCACTATACGGCAGAAGAGGTGCTGATCACCACCGGCGGCAGTGAGGCACTGCAGATCGCTCTCAACTGCATGATTGATGACGGCGATGAGATCGTGATCCCTGAGCCGTTTTATCCCAACTACAGCACCATGGTCTATACTTGCGGCGGCACGATCCGTCCCGTTGCCACCTGCCCGGAAGAGGGGTATCATTTTGCCACCCGGGAGAAGATGGAGCGCGCCATCAACGAAAAGACCCGCGCTATTCTGGTGACCAATCCCGGCAATCCCACCGGCACGGTGCTGACGGCGGAGGAGATGCAGATGCTGGCGCAGCTGGCGGTGGAGCATGATCTGTTCCTCATTGCCGACGAGGCATACCGTGAGTTTGTCTATGCAGGCGAGGTGCTGCAGTCTTTTGGTTCTATTGAGGAGGCAAGAGAGCATGTGATCGTGATCGACACGGTGTCCAAGCGGTTTTCCGCCTGTGGTGCTCGCGTGGGCTGCCTGCTGAGCCATAACAAAGAATTTCTCGATCATGCCATGAAATACTGCCAGTGCCGCCTGGCAGTGGCAACGCTGGATCAGGTGGCGGCAGCGGCACTTTACAGCGTAGATGAGAGCTATTTTGCCGCTGTACGCGAGGAGTACAAGCGCCGCCGCGATACGGTGGTGGAAGGATTGAAGAAGATTCCCGGCGTGATCTGCGAGTGCCCCAAGGGCGCGTTCTATCTGATGGCAGCGCTGCCGGTGGATGATGCCGACAAGTTCCAGCAGTGGCTGCTGGAAGAGTTCGAGGATAAGGGGGAGACGGTGATGTTTGCACCCGGCGAACCTTTCTACGGTACTCCCGGCAAGGGTAAAAACGAGATCCGAATTGCCTATGTGCTGCAGCAGGAGAAGCTGGCGCGGGCCATGGAACTGCTGGCTTTGGGCATTGAGGCCTACAATAAGCGGTAAAAAGAAAGCGCACCGTTACGGCGGTGCGCTTTTTGTGCTTCTTATCAGATATTCTGCAGATCCTTCCACTTCTTAGGCGGGCGGGGTTCATAGGGCAGGGATGCCAGATACGCTTCGTTCATTTCAATGCCGAGACCTGCGCCTTCCGGCAGGGTCAGGAAGCCGTCTACGACCTTGAGCTGATTGCGGCACATCCGATCGCCGATTTCCACATGCCAGGGGAAGGTTTCAATAGCGGAGAGGTTGGGCATTACACAGGCGGCATGCACTGTGGCATTCAGCGCTACGGTGGAACTGTTGCAGTTATGGGGGCCGACCTTGATGTAATTGGCCTCGGCGATGGCAGCAATATCCACCATCTCGCCAATACCGCCCACCACACTGACGTCCGGATTGATATAATCCACGCAGTTGCGCTTACATACTTCGTTGAACCAACGCTTGCCGAACATTGCCTCGCCTGCCACCAGGGGAAGGGTGGTGCCGGCTTTCAATTGCGCCAGTACATCCAGATTATCCGGACCGATAGGCTCTTCGTACCACGTAATACCGTACTTTTCGATGCGGCGGGCAACATCCAGCGCCTGCCGGGCATCGGGAATACGCCAGACATCGATCATGATTTCGTAGTCATTGCCCAGCCCTTCTCGGAACTTGGCGATACGCTCTACAATCTGATCCTCGTTTTCATCGTTGGCGAAGGGGTAGAGCTTGAAGGCGCGATAGCCGTTGGCGCGGGCCAGTTCCAGCGCCATCTCCACCTCCTGCTGCGGTGTTTTCACACCGTCAGGGCCGATATTGGCATAGGCCTTCAGCTTTTTATGTACCGGTCCGCCCAACAGGGTGTACACCGGCACGTCCAGCTTTTTGCCCAGAATATCCCACATGGCAATCTCAATGCCGCTGGCGGCGCAGTACAGGTCGATGCCGGCCCGGCGTTCACCAAACAGGTTATACACCCAGTTGCGGAAATTTTTGACCCGCGTAGGATCTGCACCGATCAGGTAGCTTTTCATTTCCTCCACATGCATGGCGGTGCCGCGTTCCCGGTCTGCCAGCGTATAACATTCGCCCCAACCGTCGATTCCTTCATCGGTTTCGATTTTTACCAAAAGAAACTGCTTTGTGCCGCTCCAATGATAGGTGACTTCGCTGGCTTGAATGGTGGGCACGATGTAAGTTTTAATATCGCGAATCTTCATATGGCGCCTCCTGTTTTTGCCGATACGGCGTTCTTAAAAACATTATGATATGACAAATCCTCAATTACAACACCTGTCGTAAACTCGTCGAAAACGACGCAAAACCGACACTATTGTGCGTTGATTTGGCATATAATCGGCTGATTGGGTTGCTATTTGGAAGAATTTGTTCCGGAATAATCCGATGCGCCACAAAAAGATTGACAATTTCCGAAACGGTGGCTACAATGACCCCAAAAGCAGGCGGATATTGGAATGATGCAAAAAGGGAGGAGCGCAAGATGATGAAGAGCAGCGAAGCGTTAAAGTGGCTGAACGAAAACTTCAACTATGTGGACTCGGTGACCATCATTGACGCTAACGGCACCATCATCGCCAAACAGCGGTTTAATCCGCGGTATACGGACGAGGAAAATGAAACCGATAACCGTTGGGCGCTGGGAAAGAACCTGTTAGAGGTTTTTCCCAGCCAGGATCCGCAGACCAGCGAACTTCTGACTGCGCTCAAGCGTGATGGTGTGATTCATCGAAAGCAGGATGTGGCCTACAACCATCAGGGCAAGAAGACGGTGACCAACCACCTGACATTCCCCATTGTCTGCCGCGGACGTTTTGTGGGCTCTGTGCAGGTTTCCCGTGATGTGACCAACATGGACACCAGCCGTGTCCGGAGTTCGGATGAAATGCATCCGGGTGGCAATGCGAAATTTACATTGGATGACATTGTGGGCAAATCGCCTGAGATGCGGCACATCAAGTCCGTGATCACCCGAATTGCTGACAGTGAGTCCTCGGTGTTGGTTTGCGGAGATACCGGCACCGGTAAAGAGCTGGTGGTTTCTGCCATCCACAATGCCAGCTATCGCAAAAATAAAAACTTTATTCCCATCAACTGTGCCGCACTGCCCGAGAGCATTCTGGAGGGATTGCTGTTTGGCTCCCGTAAGGGTGCGTTTACCGGTGCGGAGAATATGAAGGGATTGTTTGAAGAATGCGACGGCGGTACGATCTATCTGGACGAGATCAACTCCATGCCGCTGAATTTGCAGGCAAAGTTGCTGCGCGTGCTGCAGGATAAGGCGGTGTTGCCGTTGGGCGAGACTAAGCCGCGACCGGTCGATGTGCGGATCATTGCTTCGGTCAACAAGCCGGTGAAGGTGCTGATGCAGAACAACGAAATGCGCGAGGATCTGCTCTACCGTCTTAATGCCATTAACATCCAGCTGCCGTCGTTGCGCAGCCGACAAGGAGATATCCGGCTGCTGGCAGAGCATTTTGTCAACAAGTACAGCCGCCTGCTGGGCAAGCACACAGACGGCATCAGCAGCGAAGCACTGGTTCTGCTGCAGGCATACCATTGGCCGGGAAATGTGCGGGAACTGGAGCACACCATTGAATCGGCCATTAATCTGACAGAAGACTTCCGCCCCTTGCAGGTGGATGATTTGCCATCGTATCTGATCATCCGGGAAGCGGAGCATCCGGATTCCGTTTACGGGGAACTGGAGCCGATTTCTCTGCTGGATGCGGTTTCGGCCTATGAAAAGCGGCTGATCAGCGACATGCTGGTGCGCACCGGCGGTAATGTGGCCAAAGCGGCCAGACTGCTGGGCGTGCCGCGTACCACGCTGTACTCTAAAATGGATGCGCTGGGGCTGCGATAGGTGTCGAAATAAAGACGCATATGTCGAAAAAGCAACATTTAAGAAGAAAAGTTTCGCTGCAGGAGCAAAAAATGAGCCTCAGCGAGAACAGCAATCAACAGAGGGGTGTCGGTCATACGACGCCTCTCTGACTTTTTTTGGAAAAAATTGTGAAATTTCCGGAGAAGAGCTTTTGAATGTGGCCAAAATTTGTGCGAAATGGTTAAAATACACCAAAAAAGTTTGTGGAAAGAGACATGCGGATTTGGCACGGAAATTGCTATTAAAGAGGGCGAGTCCTTTTATAGGCGAACCGCGGCTGCGGGGAAAGGCAGCTGCACCCTCCGGTTAGCCGAAGGAGGACATCAAAATAAGAAAAAAAGGAGAAAATCATGGATAACTTTGGTTTACTGTCCCTGATCCCGCCCATCCTGGCGGTCGTTCTGGCATTTGCCACCAAGAACGTCGTTCTGTCCCTTTTTATCGCCCTGTTCAGCGGTACTTTAATCGTTGCCATGGGCAATCCCTGGACTGCACTGCAGATCACTTTCAGCGACTATCTGTTCGTTGATATGACCAGCGGCAGCAATGCCCAGACCATCGTGCTGATGGCCGTCATCGGCGGTTTCGTGGCTCTGGTGGAAAAGTCCGGCGGCGCCCGCGCCTTTGCACAGGCCATCTCTAACAAGCTGACCAAACCTGTCAGCGCACAGATCGCCTGCTGGCTGGGCGGCCTGGCCATCTACTTCTCCGACTCCGGCAACAGCCTGATCCTGGGCCCCATCTTCCGCCCTGTGTTCGATAAGCTGAGAGTCTCCCGCGCCAAGCTGTCCTACATTTTGGACTCCACTTCCTCTCCCGTCTGCATCCTGATCCCCATCACCGGCTGGGGCGTGTATATCATGAATATCATCGCCACTGAGTTCGGCAACCTGGGCATCGAGGCTACCGACGCTGCTACCTTCCTGCAGTGCATTCCCTATCAGTTCTACGCCATCCTGGCTCTGGTGCTGATCCCTGTGCTGGCTTTGAGCAAGATGGACTTCGGCCCCATGGCCAAGGCTGAAATGCGCGCCAGACTGGAAGGCCCCTCCGCTTCCGAACTGGCCAATGACGGCGAGATCCTGGTCAGCGAAGAGAAGAAGGTCTCCATGTGGAACATGCTGCTGCCCCTGATCGTTCTGTTCGTCGTGATCTTCGCCATGTTCATCGGCTGGGGCTTCCCCACCCAGAACATCGCCGGCTCCAAGATCCGTATCGCCCTGACCTCCGGCTATCTGCTGGCTGCCATCACCTGCGGTGCAATGATCGTCAAGCAGAAGCTGATGACCTTTGACGAGGCCTTCAACGTCTTCATCGGCGGCATCCAGAAGATGGCTTCCATCCTGGTAGTGATCGTTGTCGCTTGGGGCGTGGGCAGCGTTTGCGGCACCCTGGGCACCTCCAACTTCATCGTCGGTGCAGTGGACGGCGTGCTGAGCCCCGCTCTGATGCCCGCTCTGATCTGCCTGATCGGTACGATTATCAGCTTCGCTATCGGTAGCTCCTGGGGCACCATGGCCATCCTGCTGCCCATCGGTATCGCTATGGCTCACAGCTTCGAGCTGTCCCAGCCTCTGATGATCGCTGCTGTGCTGAGCGGCGCCCTGTTCGGTGACCACTGCTCCCCCATCTCCGACACCACCATCATGTCCTCCATGGCTGCCGGTGCCAACCACATCGACCACGTGAAGACCCAGCTGCCTTATGCCGCTGTGGCTGCAGTTGCTTCTTTCCTGGGCTACCTGATCGTTGGCTTTACCGGCATGAACGCCTTTGTGGGCGTGGCCGTGGCCATCGTGATCATGCTGGCTATCTACTTTGTGGCTTGCAAGCTCTTTGGCGCTAAGAAGGCTGCCTGATTTACGGCTATCGGCTGCCGCGTCAGAATGACATGCGAAACTCTCCTTCTGATGCGGCAGCTACTCTTTTCACTGCAAGGAGTGCCTATGAACAAAGAAACGTATTACCAGCCCTATGCTGGACGGGATATCCGTATCCTGGACCAGCATGCGAAAAACACCATTGCTGAGGATTATCTCACCTTTCCCTATCAAATCCTGGATCATCTGGCCCATGTGGTGATGCTGCAGGAGCAGGAGATCATCCCCCGCCGTGATGCGACTGTGATTCTCAAGGCGCTGCTGCGCCTGAAAAAAGAGGGCCCTGATATCGTGCCCCATAAACCCGGCCTGACGGACCTGTACTCCAATGTGGAGGAGTGGCTCATTGATCAGGTGGGTATTGAAGTGGGAGGTAAGCTGCATACCGGCCGCTCCCGCAACGATATGAACCCCGCCATCGAGCGTATGTATACCCGACAGGCGATTTTAAACGTCTGCGAGGCGATCAGCCTTTTGATGCAGACGCTGTTGGTACAGGCGGAGGTACATAAGAATACCATTATTCCTGCCTATACCCACCATTCTCAGCAGGCGCAGCCTGTAACGCTGGGACACTTTTACATGAGTGCCTATGAGAATTTCGCCCGCGATCTGGAGCGCCTGATGGCATCCTACGAGCGTGTGAACCTCAGCCCCATGGGCGGTGCTGCTGTGGCTACCACCAGCTTCCCCATCAGCCGTGAGCGGGTGTGTGAGCTGTTGGGCTTTGACCATTTGCTGGTCAACTCCATGGACGCATGCAGTACGCTGGACTATGCCTATGAGCCTGCCTGCGCCATGGCCATCTTTATCAACAACGTGGGCCGTGTGGCCGAGAGCCTGCTGCTGTGGAACCTCAACGAGGTGGGCATCAGCCGTCTGGCACTGCCGTACTGCTCTTACAGCACCATTATGCCGCAGAAACGTAATCCTGTGGCACTGGAAACGCTGCGTATGGCCGGTGAATGGACGTACGGTACGCTGAGTACTATGTTCAACACCATGAAGGCCTATCCTCCCGGAAACGGACGTGAGCCCGGTTATGTGGTGGGTCTGTTCTTTGAAATCGCCCAGCGCATCGAGGACAGCGCCTATCTGCTGGAAGGCATTGTGCGCAATCTGGAAGTAAATGCAGAGCGCGCTTTGCAGGTGACCCGTGATGGATTCAGTACCGTAACTGATTTGGCCGACGAAATGGTCAAGAGCATGGGCCTGTCCTTCTCTGCCGCGAAGAAGATCGTGGGACGTCTGGTGGTAACAGCCCAGGCGGAGGGGATTGCCTGCACGGAAATCAACACGGCACTGGTGCGCCGTGCCGCCAAGGAAGCAATGAATATTGATCTGGACATGCCTCAGGAGTTGATCACCAACGCGTTGGACCCTGTGGAAAATGTCAACCGCCGCACCATTATCGGCGGACCCAGCCCTGTACGCGTGCAGCAGATGGTCGATGCCGGCCAGCAGGAGCTGGAAGAATTCTGCCGCCGCCGCCAGCGGGAATGTGACCGCCTTGCTGAGGTGGATGCAAAGCTGATGGCGCTGGCCGAAGCCATTGCCGCCGAAGCGGAATAACGACAAACCACAAAGGCAGGAGGCGCATCATCTGATGCCGGGCTAAGCCCCTCTGCCTTACCGCCCCGCCGCCCAACGGGCGGCGGGGCGGCATCGCATTTACCAAACAAAAGCTCAGGAGGAAATTGATTATGACTTTAAGCGAAATCTTTGCTGCATTTATCTGCGGCAATAGCCATATGACCGAAAATGATTTGTATCTGGCCAAGCGCTCTATTGTGGACACCGTAGGCGCTACCATCGCCGGCAGCCGTACCGAAGTGGTGCGCCAGACGCTGCCTGTATATTCTGCGCCGGGCTGTGCCACCGTTATCGGTGTGGGCAAGGGCTATGCACCGCAGGCCGCTGCCTTTATCAACGGTGTCAGCGGCCATGAACTGGAACTGGACGATACCTGTTCTTCCAATCTGGGCCATCCTACGGTGGCTGTGCTGCCGGCTTTGCTGGCAGTGGGTGAGGAACTGGGTTCTTCCGGTGAACAGATTTTGAAGAGCTTCTTGTATGCCACGGAGATTGAATGCAAAGTGGGCCGCATCTGCGCCGCCGAACTCCACCGTCGCGGCTGGCATGCCAGCAGCATTACCGGTGTTTTGGGTGCTGCTGCCGGCTGCGGTTATCTGTACGGACAGGACGAGACTACGATGCGCCACACGCTGGGTATTGCGGCCTCGATGGCTTCCGGTGTCCGGGAGAATTTTGGCACTACTACCAAATCTGTCCACATCGGCAAGACGGCCGGTGACGGCGTCATTGCTGCGCAGCTGGCCAACCACGGTGTGACATCTTCGCCCCGCGCACTGGAAGGACACGAGGGCTATCTGCGGGAGTATGCAGGCTTCGACGGCATGACATTTGACGAGGATTTTGCCGCTACACTGGGCAATCCTTTCGACATTGCGGC
The DNA here is from genome assembly GCA_015067975.1 of Oscillospiraceae bacterium. GTDB lineage: Bacteria > Bacillota > Clostridia > Oscillospirales > Oscillospiraceae > Vescimonas. Next base: position 37,012 of record SVLK01000006.1, read on the forward strand.
GCCCGGCTTTGCACTGAAGAAACATCCGTCCTGCTCCAGTACCCACCGCGCCATTGACGGCCTCATTGACCTGATTGAAGAAAACCACCTGACGGCAGAGGATATTGCCCGCATTGACGTGGGCTTGAGCCAGCCTGCGCTGCGCGAGCTGGTGACGCCCTATCCCAAGGATGGCGAAGAAGCCAAGTTCAGCATCGGCTTCCAGGTGGCACTGCATCTGACCGGAAAAGACAACATGCCTTACAACTACACCCCGGAGGTCATTTTCCTGCCGGAAATCCAGCGTATTATTAACGCGACGTTCCTGTATAACGAACCATCTTCCGACAATCTGCCCTCTGAAATGGGCGTAGGCCCGGCCCATGTAGCCATTACCAAACCCGATGGAACCGTGCTGAAAAAGGTCCGTATCTTCCCCGAAGGCCATCTGACTCATCCCATTCCTGATGAAGGAATCTACGATAAGTATAAGAAGTGCACCACGGGCATTATCCCTGATGCACAGGCAGATGAACTGTATCAGCGCATCATGCATCTGGAGAAGGAAGCGGATATCCGGGATATTCTCGCCCTGTGCATCTGAAAAAGGAGAATGACAATGGAACTGAGAGAACAGGCATTGAAAATGCATAAAGAAAACCGCGGCAAGCTGGCAGTGGAATCAAAAGTGGCGATTTCCTGCGCAGCAGAGTTGTCGCTGGCCTATACCCCCGGTGTTGCAGAACCCTGCAAGGAGATCGCAAAAAACACGGAGGATGTGTATCAATACACTTCGAAAGGGAATATGGTGGCGGTGGTTACCGATGGTACGGCTGTACTGGGTCTGGGCGACATCGGACCTGAGGCGGCGCTGCCTGTGATGGAAGGCAAGGCCTGCCTGTTCAAGACTTTCGGTGGTGTGGATGCATTTCCAATTTGTCTGAACACCAAAGATCCGGATGAAATTGTCAAAACCGTCCAGCTGATCGCTCCCGGTTTTGGCGGCATCAATCTGGAGGATATTTCCGCACCTCGCTGCTTTGAGATTGAGCGTCGCCTGATTGAAACGCTGGATATTCCCGTGTTTCACGACGATCAGCACGGTACTGCGGTGGTGGTATTGGCCGCCCTCATCAATGCGGCCAAATGCATGGGGAAAACGCTGGAAGAGATCAAGACCGTTATTTCCGGTGCGGGTGCGGCCGGCATCTCCATCTGCACGCTGCTGATGAAGGCCGGTGTCCGTGACGTCATTTTGTGTGACCGCGGCGGTGCAATTTATGAGGGCCGCGAAGGACTCAACAGCGCCAAGGCAGAGATCGCCCGCGTTACTAACCGCCGTATGGTAAAGGGCTCCCTCGCCGATGCGTTGGTGGACAGCGATCTGCTCATTGGTGTCTCCGGACCCGGCATTGTCGATGCTGATATGATTCGCAGCATGGGCGAAAAGCCGCTGGTATTTGCCCTGTCCAATCCGACCCCCGAGATCATGCCGGATGAGGCGAAGGACGCCGGTGCTTACATTGTGGCTACCGGACGCAGCGATTTTCCTAACCAAATCAACAATCTGCTGGTATTCCCCGGTATTTTCAAAGGAGCGCTGGAAGCACGTGCCCGCCACATCACCGAAGAGATGATGATTGCTGCCGCCTACGCCATCGCGTCCTGCGTCAGCGAAGAGCAGAGAGGGCCGGAGTGCATTATCCCCAGTGTATTTGACCGCACCATTGCCGGTGTGGTAGCAGAAGCCGTCAAAAAATACGTGGATTAAGGAAGAACGATATGGATCAACGTATCGGCACACTGATTGCTGCGCCGGATTTTTACAAAAAGGTAGTCAAAATTGCGCTGCCCATCTGTTTGCAGCAGCTGCTCAACCATGGAGCGAGCTTCATCGACACATTGATGGTCAGCCATATCGGTTATGTCAGCGCCATTACGATTGCATCTGAACTGAACAACCTGATGTTTCTGTTTGGATTCGGCATCAACGCAGCGGTCAGCGTCTATGCCGCGCAGTTTTACGGAATTCGCGACTGGAAAAACATGAAACGGGCCTTTGGACTGCTCATTAGCCTGAATATGATCGCCGCTACGCTGTTTTTTATCATGGCACAGCTTGGTAATACACGGTTGCTGTCTTTTTACAGCAAAGATGCTGTGTTGGTGGCGCAGGCATGGGAGTATCTTGCTGTTGGCAGTATTGCGTTCTTTTTCACTTCACTGACCAATGCGTTTGCGTTCATATATCGATGCATCCAAAAGACGATGGTCCCTATGCTGATCGGCTTTGGTGTCAACATTACCAATGCTGTACTGAACTATGGGATGATTTTTGGAAAACTGGGCTTTCCTGCGATGGGGGCACGCGGTGCAGCTACCGCAACGGTGATCGCCACGGGACTGGGACTTGCGGCCCATATAATCTATGCCGTGGTTACCCGACAGCCATTTTGGGGTAAAGTGCGGGAAATGGTGGATTGGCCGGCCCATTTTTTAATTCCCATGCTGCGGCGTATGCTGCCTGTGATGGGAAATGAAATGATCTTTGGCCTTGGTGATACAATGTATATTAAGGCATACGGTCTGCTGGGAAGTGCGGCGTTGGAGTGCTATAAGGTGGGATATTCCATCAGCATGATCCCCTATGTAGTCACTCTGGGCATCGGCAATGCCTGTTCCATGATCGTAGGAGAAAGTCTGGGACGCAAGGCTTTGCAGGAGGCGAAGAATACCATCCGCTATCTGCTGCCGCTCTCCGGTTTGTTTGCGGTGCTGCTCTCCGGCATTTTGATACTGGTTTCCCGACCTGCTGTGGGGCTGTTTGAGTTGTCCTCGGAATCGCTGCGGGAAGGAACGGTGCTGATGACGCGGCTGTTTGCCCTGCGCATTGCAACACGACTGTTCAACATCATTTTCCTCTGTGCGATCCGGGCCGGCGGTGATTCCAAGTTCTTGCTGTTCCTTGATTGCGGAATTGTCTGGTTGGTAGGCCTGCCGATTGCCTACGGTGCGATTTTGCTGCTGGGCATTACCTCCTTGCCGCTGGTGTATGTGCTGGTACAGATTGAGCAAATTGTCCGGCTGATGCTTGGCATCTGGCGCTATCGGTCCGGAACATGGCTGCGTAATCTGACGGATGAAGTGGAAAAAAAGAAAGAATAAGCATAAAACACGAAAAGATCACACGTTGGTAAAGCAACGTGTGATCTTTTGCAATCCATGGGTGAAAACGAAAAAAGAGGGATACAAAAAGAGCCGGATGTGGTACAATAAGGAAAAACCTGATAGGGAGAAACTGCATATGTTTCGAGGATATACGGACAAAACGGTAGAGTTTATGTGGGGCATCCGGTTCAATAACGAACGCGGATGGTTCATGGAACATAAGGAAATGTATCAAAAGGAACTGCTGGAACCCACCAAAGCGCTGGCAGAACAGGTGTATGAGGGGTTACGGGAAAAGCTGCCCAATGAACCGTTGATGATGAAGGTGTCCCGCATTTACCGCGACGCCCGACGTCTGTTCGGTCGGGGACCGTACAAAGACCATTTGTGGTTCTGCGTTCGTACCGGTGACGAGGATTGGACGGGGCGTCCTACATTTTATTTTGAGATTGCGCCGGAGTATTACAGCTACGGTATGGGATTTTGGTCGGCGTCGGCGGCCACCATGGAGCGGTTTCGTCAGCAGGTGAAAGAGCATCCGGAGGAGCTGGAGAAGCTGGTGCGCGATTTTAACCGCAGCGGCCGGTTCACACTGGTAGGGCCGGAGTATGCCCGTGACAAAGGCGCGAGCAGTGATTTGCTGCGGGCATGGGTGCAGAAGAAAAGCCTTTCGCTGCAATTTGAAAAGCCGTTGGACGAGCGTATTTTCCGCCCGGAGCTGGCTGACGAGATTGTGACGGAACTGGGGGAACTGGTGCCGTTTTACCGTTATTTTGCAAAGATTTGCGCCAAGGTGGAATAAAAGATTCTAAAAGTCCCGGAACATCCCTTGACAAGCGAGAAAACGGACTGATATAATACTTTATGGAAAACGAATATCCGCTTTGAGGGAGTAATTCGGCCTGCCGCGTGCGACAGGTGAAACAGACCCGTCAACCGGCCTTTGGCCCGGGCTGTTTTGAAAGAATGAGACTCATACGCAAGCCACTACTTTGGCAGGCGTATGAGTTTTTTTGATGAAAAGAATGCAAAATAAGATAGATAATTATAAGAAGGAGCGATGGATTTTGAACAAGCGCGATTACACACTGTCTGCTCAGGAAGTGCTGGAAAAGCAGCAGTCCACGGCAGAGGGCCTGCCCGCTGCGGAAGCGGCCCGCCGTCTGGAACAGTACGGCCCCAACAAGCTGAAAGAGGGCGAAAAGCCTACACTGCTGCAGCGTTTTCTGGCGCAGCTGAAAGACCCCATGCTGATCATCCTGATGGTGGCTGCCGCCGTGTCTGCTGCCACCGGCATGCTGGCCGGAGAGAACGAGTGGGCTGAGGTCATTATCATTCTGGCCGTGGTGTTGCTCAACGCTATTCTGGGTGTGATTCAGGAGAGTAAGGCCGAAGCTGCCATTGAGGCACTGCAGACCATGACCGCCGCTACCTGTAAGGTGATGCGTGACGGCAAGATGGTGGTGCTGCACTCCGATGAGCTGGTACCCGGCGACATCGTGCTGCTGGAGGCCGGTGATGCCGTGCCTGCTGACGGACGTATCATCGAAAACGCCAGCATGAAGATTGAAGAAGCTGCCCTGACCGGCGAGTCTGTGCCGGTCAACAAGATCCTGGAGGCGTTGGGTCTGGCCGAGGGTCAGGAGGATGTGCCTCTGGGTGACCGCAAGAACATGTGCTACATGGGCTCTACCGTGGTATATGGTCGCGGCAAGGCCGTGATTACCGCCACCGGTATGGATACCGAGATGGGCAAGATCGCCGGCGCTCTGGCTGCCACCGCTGAAGAGCAGACCCCGCTGCAGCGCAAGCTGGACGAGTTGGGCAAGCTGCTGAGCAAGATGGTGCTGGGCATCTGCGTGTTCATCTTCGCATTCAACCTGTTTATGGCTCGCGGTGAGCTGGCTGTGGAAGGCCATGCACTGACCGTGATTCTGGAGACCTTCATGGTGGCCGTTTCTCTGGCTGTTGCCGCCATCCCCGAAGGTCTGGCTACCGTGGTGACGGTGGTGCTGTCCATCGGCGTGACTAAGATGAGCCAGCGCAACGCTGTGATTCGCCGCCTGACCGCCGTGGAGACGCTGGGCTGCACCCAGGTTATCTGCTCGGATAAGACCGGTACGCTGACCCAGAACAAAATGACCGTGGTGGATCATCTGGGCGAGACCAATCTGGTGGCTACCGCTATGGCGCTGTGCTCCGATGCCAACCTGAATGAAAACAATCAGGCCGAAGGCGAACCTACCGAGTGCGCACTGGTGAACTTTGCCTACAGCGTGGGCCTGCATAAGGCGGATCTGGAAAAGGCAACGCCCCGTGTGGACGAAGCTCCTTTTGACTCCGGTCGTAAGATGATGTCCACCGTCCATGATTTGGGCGGCAAGTACGTGCAGTACACCAAGGGTGGCCCCGATGTGGTGCTCTCCCGCTGTGCTTACTACTACGAAAACGGCGAAGCGCTGCCCATGACCGACGCCAAGCGCGAGGAGATCATGGCCGCCAACAAGGCGATGGCTGACCGCGCCCTGCGCGTGCTGGCTGCTGCCAAGCGCGACTGGGCTGAGAAGCCTGCCGATAATACTCCCGAGTTCCTGGAGCAGGATCTGGTATTCCTGGGCCTGACCGGCATGATCGACCCCGTCCGTCCCGAGGTAAAGGCTGCGATCGAGGAGTGCCGCAGCGCCGGTATCCGCGCTGTGATGATCACCGGCGACCACAAGGATACCGCTGTGGCCATCGCTAAAGAACTGGGCATCATTACCGATGCTTCCGAAGCGATTACCGGCGCTGAGCTGGATGATATTCCCGATGATCAGATCTGCGAGTTTGTGAAGAAATACGGCGTGTACGCCCGCGTACAGCCCGAGCACAAGACCCGCATCGTAACGGCTTGGAAAGCCAATGGCGCTATTACCGCCATGACCGGCGACGGCGTCAACGATGCCCCCTCCATCAAGTCCGCCGACATCGGCGTAGGCATGGGCATTACCGGTACTGACGTGACCAAGAACGTGGCCGACATGGTGCTGGCTGACGATAACTTCGCCACGATCGTTTCCGCCGTAGGCGAAGGCCGCCGTATCTACGACAATATCCGCAAGGCCATCCAGTTCCTGTTGGCCTCCAATATGTCCGAGGTGTTGGGCGTATTCTCCGCCACCCTCATGGGCTTTACCCTGCTCAACCCTGTGCACCTGCTGTTCATCAACCTGGTGACCGACTGCTTCCCCGCGCTGGCACTGGGTATGGAGAAGGCAGAACCCGACACCATGAACCGTCCTCCCCGTGATTCCAAGGAAGGCATCTTTGCAGGTGGACTCTTTGTGGACATCGCTTATCAGGGCATTCTGGTAACCGTGCTGACCATCCTGTCCTATATCATCGGCAACAGCTTTGAAGTGGGTCATTTTGCTATGCCCGTGGGCATCAGCGATCACGGCATGACCATGGCGTTCCTGACCATGAGTATGTGCGAGATCTTCCACAGCTTCAACCTGCGTTCTCAGCGCAAGTCTATCTTTACCCTGAAGGGTCAGAACATGATTCTATGGGCTGCCATGATCGGCTCTCTGATCCTGACCACGCTGGTGCTGGAAGTTCCTTTCCTGGCCAACGCCTTCGGCTTTACGCCCATCGGTCTGACCGAGTATGCAATCGCTCTGGTGCTGGGCTTCCTGGTGATCCCCGTGGTGGAGATCGTCAAGCTGTTCCAGAGAATGGGCAAGAAGAACTAAATCAATGTAAAAAAGATCATCTGCATCCATGCAGATGATCTTTTTTTGCTGTAAAATTTTGTATTAAAATGGCTGACAAGGGCGAAAAAAGATGTTATGATAAGAAAAACAGGGGAGGTGCTGCCAATGAATTTTCTGGAACAGAGAATCCTTACTGACGGTATCGTTAAGACCGGTCATGTATTGAAGGTGGATAGTTTTCTGAATCATCAGATGGATATTGCCCTGATGGACCGGATCGGTGAGGAGTTTTACCGTCGGTTTGGAGATAAAGCTATCACCAAAGTGCTGACCATTGAGTCCTCCGGTATCGCCATCGCCTGTTCTGTGGCTCGCTGTTTCGGTGTGCCGGTGGTATGCGCCCGCAAGACAAAGAATATCAACATTGACGGCGATATTTATGTGGCAGAAGTGGAGTCCGTGGAGCACCGCCAGAGCAAGGTAGTCGTGGGCAAGAAGTTCCTGAGCAGTGCGGACCATGTACTGATCGTGGATGATTTTTTGGCCAACGGCTACACGCTGCAGGGCTTGATCTCTCTGGTAGAGGTGGCTGATGCTACGGTGGAAGGATTGGGCATTGCCATTGAAAAAGGCTTCCAGGAAGGCGGCAAACGCATGCGCAATCTGGGGTATCATCTGGAGTCACTGGCTATCGTGGAAGAGCTGGATGAGACAACGGGTGAAATCGTGTTTCGCTGAGAACTAAAAAAAGAAGGGGGCGCATCCGGCGGATGCGCCCCTTATGTTGTTTCAAGATATGGGAGCGATGAACTTTTGCTTGCGTCGCAGCAGGAAAAAGGCGGCAAGGCACAGCAGGATCTGCACCGAAGTAGAAGCCGGGGTAGAAAGACCAATATGAAACAGGGAAACGGTGGCCTGGCGGCTCATGAGCCATGCCAGCGGCAGACGCACACAAAATGCGCCCAAAATGCCTTGTACCATGACAAAAGTGGTGTTTCCACAGCCGTTGAAATAGCCGATAAAGCAGAAGAGGAATGCTGTCAGCAGGCAGTCGATGGCATAAGCTTTCAAATAATCCCAAGCTGCGAGAATGACGGCGATGTCTTTGGCAAAGATGCCTGCCAGAAGATCTCCGTGGAAGAAGGCGGCATAAAACATGACAATACCGGCCACCAGCGAAGAACCGATGCCGCACCACAGGGCGCGGCGGGCGCGCTCCGGCTTGCCGGCTCCCATATTTTGGGCGACAAAAGCGGACATGGCCTGCATATAGGACGAGGGCAGCAGCATTAAAAAGCCGCACATCTTTTCCGCAACCCCCACACCGGCCGACGCGGTGAGACCGATGTCGTTGATGATGGCGGTAATAAACAGGAACGAGAAACTTACCAGCAGTTCCTGCAGCGCGATGGGGACACCCAACTGCAGGATCTGGCGAATGTGACCGCCGCGGTGGGAAATATAGCGGATGCTGAACTGGAAAGGCAGCGCACGACGGCGGATCAACAGCAGCGAAATGACCACGCTGACGGCTTGCGCAGCAATGGTGGCAATCGCGGCACCGGCGGCACCCATATGAAACACAGCCACCAGCAGCAGATCACCTAAAATGTTCAGTACGCACGCAATAGCTACTGTGATTAACGGTGTTTTAGAGTCTCCGATACCATGAAAAATACTTCCGATCAGGTTATAGGCGACGATGCATACGCAGCCGGCAGAGCAGATGAGAATATAGGAAACTGTTTGAGAGAAAGCCTCCTGCGGTGCACGCATAATACGGGCGGTGGCCGGCGCAGCAAGGAGCATGATGATGCTCAGTACTACGGCCAACAGAGCGAACAGCCAGATGCCGCTGCCGATGATCCGGCCGGCTTCCTCCCGCTTTCCCTGCCCGATTTTATGTCCCACATAGACGGTGAGACCCATGGCAAGACTGGTGATCATCAGTGTTAGGGTTCGCATGATCTGGCTGCCGGTAGAAACGGCGGAAACATAGACGTCTGCCAGATCACCGCCAAACTGGCCTACGATCAGCAGATCGACCGCGCCATACATGGTCTGCAAAAACAGAGACAGCAGTACCGGCAGCGCAAAGCGCAGCAGAGGCAGAAAAATTTTCCCGGTTGTAAAATCCTGTGTTTTACTCATAAGAAAACCTCGCTTTATATTCAAGGGAAATTATCGTATGATTCGTAGGAAAAGTCAAGGTTACGACAGCGTAAAACTTTTTCGGCAAAGGAGGTGACAAGGAACGGAAGATGTGGTATTATGTGGCAAAACAAGGAGGGCATGGCTATGAATTTTTTGGAAGAGCGCATTAAAAAGGATGGTATCGTCAAGCCGGGTAACGTGCTGAAAGTGGACAGCTTTCTCAATCACCAGATGGATATTGCGCTGCTCAACGAGATCGGCCGGGAGTTTCACCGCCGCTTTGCCGACAAGCCCATCACCAAGGTGCTGACCATTGAGGCATCCGGTATCGCCATTGCCTATCCGGTGGCCAACGAGTTTGGTGTGCCGCTGGTATTTGCCAAGAAATCCAAGTCCGTCAATATTGAAGGCGATATGTATGTGGCAGAGGTGGAGTCCTTTACCCACAAGAATAAAAATCAAGTCATCGTGTCGAAGAAATTTCTTTCTGCCGAAGACCATGTGCTGATCATCGATGACTTTTTGGCCAACGGCTGCGCCCTGCAGGGGTTGATCTCCATTGCAGAGGGTGCCGGAGCTACCATTGAGGGCTTGGGCATTGCTGTGGAAAAAGGCTTCCAGATCGGCGGCCGCGTGATCCGCAATTTGGGTTACCGGTTGGAGTCGTTGGCTATTGTGGATGCTATGGATGCCGAAACGGGAGAAATCACATTCCGTGCACAATAAAAGACAAAAAAGAACGATTCCAGAGCGGTATCCGCCGGAATCGTTCTTTTTTATGCAGTCCGCGCATAAGGAAAAAACGGGGATACAGAGATTTAATTTGCTGATTTGGCAGCTTTGCACAAAAGTTTTCTTCCGATCCGGCGGCAAGCCGTGAAAGTTGCACTGTTTCTGCATGGCGATTGCGGATATATATTCTTCCGATTGTGTATAATGATGAATAATTATTGTAAATAATTGAAATGTTATGCATATTTTATCAAAAAAGTGGTTGACAACAAAGAGAGGCGGTGCTACTATAAACCCATCCCAAAACTCACACGGAGGAATGTACGATGAAAAAGATGATGTCTCTTTTGCTTGCTCTTTGCATGATGTTGGGCCTTTTGGCCGGCTGCGCTTCCAAAGATGATTCTGCAGGCCCTGTTGCCGTCAACAATATCAATGTTGCCATGGGCTATCAGATCACCACGCTGGATAATGCCATCAATACGGAAACCGGTAATGACTGGATTCTCGAACATCTTTATTCCGGTATGTTCCGAAAAGATGAAAACGGCGTTGCACAGAAGGAACTGTGCGACGACTTTACCATCAGTGCTGACGGCCTGGTGTACACCTTCACTTTGAAAGATGGCATCGTCTGGAGCGATGGCACGCCCATCACGGCATACGACTTCGAGTATAGCATGCTGCGTGCCCTGTCCTACGGCGTTGACAATGCCTACTCCATCAACGAGATTGTTTCCTACCTCAAGGGTGCCAAGGAATATAACCTGAAGGCCGTTGATGCCGGTGCTTCCTTTGACTGCACCAAGGAAGATCATAGCGAAGTAGGTTATAAGGCACTGGATGAAAAGACGCTGGAAGTTACCCTGAACAATCCCTGCGCTTTCCTGCCTGAGCTGATGACCTCCCGCGCATGGGTACCTGTGGTGCAGAGCACGCCTCAGCACGACTCTCTGTGGTCCTTCAAGGCCGGCTATCCCACTTCCGGTGCTTACACGCTGACCGAGATCAATGAAACGGAAAAGGCCGTTCTGACCAAGAATGAGAAGTATTGGAACAAGGACTCCATCACCATGGAGACCATTACTTACTGGTGCATGACCGATCCTGATGCCCAGGCACTGGCATTTGACTCCAAGGAAATCGATGTGGCGCTGGGTATCACCGCCAATGCTGCCGACAAGTTTGTTGGTACCGACAACCTGTGGACCGTGCAGGATGGTAATGTGTACTTCATTGCCATCAACTCTGCCTCTACCGGCCCTGAGAGTCTGAAGGATGTCAATGTCCGTCGTGCTCTGGCTCTGGCCATCGACAAGCAGGCCCTGTCCGAAGTGCTGGGTGCTGCCTACTATCCTATGGTCAACGGTTACATCCCCCACGGTGCCGGCGGTGTGAGCGGAGACTTCCGTGACGAAGGCGATGCCGACGGTTACACCCTCAACTACGATTTGGAAAAGGCCAAGCAGCTGCTGGCTGATGCCGGCTACAATGAGAGCAATCCTCTCAAGTTGAGCTATAAGTACAGCAACAACAGTATGCACGGCGATGTGGCCACCATGCTGGAGTCCTTCTGGACCAAGTTGGGTGTGGAGATCGAACTGATCAGCGTGGAGCAGGGCGTTTACTACGACCAGATCGACCAGGGCGACTTCGAACTGTGCCGCTACGCTGACAACATCGGAAGCAATGCCATCCGTCTGCTGAAGTTCTGGTCCACCGAGAACCAGGTGGTTGCCGCCATCAGCGACCCCGTGTACGACAAGATGTGCGCTGAGGCGCTGCAGGTTGCTGACGCGGCCGGCTTTGCTCAGGCAATGCACGGTTTGGAAGACTACCTGATCGAAGAGAATGTTTACCTCATTCCTCTGTTCGAGTACATCAATCCCTACCTGATCGCTGACGGCGTGGAAGGTGAGACGCTCTGTGGCTTCCATCCCTTCTTCGGTAACTGCACTGTGACCAAGTAAATCAACATCGATTTATCCAATATCCTTTGGGGGGAGTAACACTCCCCCCAAAGGGATTTTCCGTATTTATAAAAAAATTCTGAAAGGATCCGGATCATGAAAAAAATCCTGCTTGAGGACATTGCCGAACTGAAATTCCTCGCTGCTCCGACCTTGAATCCCTCCGGAACGCTGCTGGCCTATGCACTGACCTCTTCTGAGCGAAAAAGTAATAGCTATTGCACGGATATTTATCTGTTGGACACGGCCAGCGGAGAGAGCAGGCCGCTGAACAATGCCGGCAAGGACAAAGCCTTTTTCTGGGAAGATGACGAGACGCTGCTTGTACGCGCTGCTTACAGTGAGGCAGACGAGTGTAAAGCCTACGCGCCCTTTGCGTCCTACTATCGCGTCAATGTCAAAAGCGGCGAAAAAGAAAAGGCGTTTCACGTGCCGGGAGATGTGGCGCAGCTGAAGAAAATTGGCGGTACACTGTATGCCGCTACGGTGGTGATCGACCGCAATGCGCCGGATCCTGCGACCACACCCGAAGACGAGTGCGAGGAGTATCTGGACTACCACATCGTGGAGGAAGCGCCCCTCTGGGAGAACGGCTTGGGATTCGTTGCCGGAAAACGGACGGTACTGCATATTTTTGATGCCGCGACCGGCACGTTGAAACAGGTGAGCAACGACACCACCGAGGTGAAGGATTTCACCGTCAGCAACGGGCGGATCGCCTTCATCGGACGGGACTGGAAGGATACGCTGCAGGACAGACTGAGCGAGCTTTACCTGTATGATGTGAATGCGGACCAGTTGACCACCATCATTGCCAAAGACAGTGCCAAAGTGGGCCGCGTGGCATTTGTGGGTGAGCAGTTGCTCTATACGCTTTCGGATAACCGGAGTTACGGTGATTCGCAGTTGTGCGATTTTTACTGCTATGATATCGCTTCCGGTGAGAGCCGTTTTCTCGCGCCCCATAACGGCCTTGCTGTTGGCGGCGGTATTGTCAGTGATGTGGGGTATGGCCGCGGCAACGTATGGAAAGCGGTAGGGGACAGGGTGTTGTTTGCCGCGCTTTCCGGTTTTGAACGCGCCCTGTATTCGATCGATCTTACCGGCTGCATTCGGCGCTGCACCGCACTGGAAGGCGGCAGCGTGGAGTTTTTCGATGCCAACGACAAGGATGCATTCCTCGGTTGTCTGGCACAGGATGACGCGGTCAACCTCTACCGTGTGTGCGGTGATACGCTGACCAAGGTCACCGATGTGAACGCGGAATATTTTGAAGACCGGTTCGTTTCATTGCCGGAGTACATTCCTTTTGCCAACAGTGCCGGCATCTCCGTGGACGGCTGGGTCATCTATCCCATGGATTACGATCCTGCCAAGCAGTATCCGGCGGTGTTTGAAATCCACGGCGGGCCCCGTGCTGCTTACAGTACCGTGTTTGTGCATGAAATGCAGGTATTCGCTTCCAAGGGCTACTTTGTCTTTTTCTGCAATCCCCGCGGCAGTGAGGGACGGGGAGAGGAGTTCGCCGACATTCGCGGAAAGCACGGCACCATCGATTATGACGATCTCATGGAGTTCACCGATCATGTGCTTGCCGCCTATCCCCAGATCGACCCGAAACGTGTTGCGGCAGCCGGCGGTTCTTACGCAGGTTTTATGTGCAACTGGATCGTGGGCCATACGGACCGTTTTGCTGCCATTGCGTCGCAGCGTAGTGTCAGTGACTTTGTGGCGGACTACTGCATCAGCGATCTGGGATTCACCTATGACCGGGAAGCATGCTGCGGCAATCCGTGGGATGACACAGAAAAACTGTGGTTCCACTCGCCCTACAAATATGCACCCTATGCCAAGACACCCATTCTGTTTATCCATGCGCTGGAGGACTATGACTGCACGATTGATCAGGGCGTCATGATGTTCCAGGCTATGAAATATTTCGGCGTGCCCAGCCGCATGTGCCTGTTTGAAGGCGAGAACCATGAGCTTTCCCGCAGCGGCAAGCCCCGCCACCGCATCCGCCGGCTGAAAGAGATCACCGCGTGGATCGACAAATACCTCACCTGAGTGGAAGATTCCCTGAGAAGGAGAACCTTTTTATGACAAAATATATCAGTAAACGCGTTCTGTTCGGCATTGCGACCTTGTTCGTTCTTGCAACGGTCACCTTTTTCATGATGTATCTGATCCCCGGTTCCCCCTTTGCCGGAGAACTGAAGGGCGTATCGGAGAGCATCCGTGAACGGCTGATCGCCCAGTACGATCTGGACAAGCCGATCATGTTGCGCTATATCAAGTATCTGAAGAATGTTCTGGCCGGAGATTTCGGCACATCGCTGCATCGCAAAGGCGCACTGGTGACAGATATTATCGCCAAGGGCATCCCCTATACGGCGGCACTGGGCACCGTTGCTTTCTGCGTTGCCATGTCTTTGGGAACGCTCCTTGGCGCGTTGGCTGCCTTTACCCGCCAGCGCTGGATCAAGGGCAGTGTTTCCTTCATTGCAACCATCGGCGTCAGCATCCCCAGCTTCCTGATCGCCCTTTTGATGATGGTGGTCTTCGGCGTAAAGCTCCACTGGCTGCCGTTGGTGGGCCTTGGTGGCTGGAAAAACTACATTATGCCTTCGCTGGCACTGGCCTTGGGCCCCATTGCCATGATCTCGCGACTGGTGAAATCGGGGCTGCAGGAAGAACTGCGGCAGGATTACATTACCCTGGCCCGCAGTAAGGGAACCGCTTTTGTGGTGATTGTTTTCCGCCATGCACTGAAGAATGCCCTGCTGCCTGTTGTGACTTATGCAGGTCCGCTGCTGGCTACGCTGATCACAGGTTCGTTTGTTGTGGAGACCATGTTCACGATTCCCGGCATCGGCGCGGAATTTGTCAACAGTGTCACCAACCGCGACTATACACTGATCATGGCGCTGACGATTTTTTACGGTGCGCTGCTGATCATCGCCAATATTTTGACCGATGTCATTGCGGCGGCAATCGACCCGCGTGTGCGCTTGAAGTAAGGTGAGAAAATGACAGATACAAAGAAAACACAGTTCGTCCTGACAGACGACCTCTTTGAAAAACTGCATGAGGATGAAAAGAACAACGAGTTTATCGCCGTTTCTTCCAAAACTTATCTGCAGGATGCATGGCATAGCTTCCGCAAGAACCGTCTGGCGATGGTCAGTCTGGTGTTTTTGGCAGTGATGGTTCTGCTGGCCATTTTTGTCCCCATTTTTTCACCTTACACCTATGACGGACAGGATCTGAATGCCCGTAACGCGCTGCCCAGCCTGGCGCACTGGCTGGGTACCGATAAATTCGGCCGTGATATTTTCGTGCGTATTATGTGCGGCGCACGGATCTCTCTGTCGGTCGGCTTTGCTGCAGCCTTCATCAATCTGGTGATTGGCGTGGTCTATGGCGGTATCTGCGGCTATTTCGGCGGCAAGCTGGACATGATCCTCATGCGTATTGCCGACATCATCTATGCCATTCCCAGTATGTTGTATGTCATTATGGTCATGCTGGTGTTCGGATCCAACATCTTTTCCGTGTTGCTGGCCATCTCCGTCAGCGGTTGGATCGGTATGGCCCGTCAGGTCCGTACTCAGGTGATGAGTCTGAAAGAGCGGGAATTTGCGCAGGCGGCACTGGTGATGGGAGCCAGCCACAACCGGATTCTCTACAAGCATTTGATCATCAACTGCATCGGTCCGATCATTGTGAATACGACCTTGATGGTGCCCAATGCCATCTTTACCGAGGCATTCCTCGCCTTTGTGGGCATTGGCATCTCCATCCCACAGGCCAGTTGGGGCACGATGGCCAATGAGGCCCGTGCGCTGCTGCAGAACTATCCCATCCAGATGCTCTGGCCTGTGCTGGCTATCAGTTTGACGATGCTGAGTTTGAACTTTATCGGTGACGGGCTGAACGAAGCCCTTGACCCCAAGAAACGTTGAGGTAAGCCATGGAAAAATTGCTGACAGTTGAAAATTTGACCGTGGATTTTGTAACCGATGAAGGTACTGTCCACGCGGTACGCGATATCTCCTTTGACGTGTTTCCCGGTGAAATTCTGGGCATCGTGGGTGAGAGCGGCAGCGGAAAGAGCGTTTCCATGTATTCTGTGATGGGTTTGCTGCGGGAAACGGCTGCGATTGATTGCCGGACACTGCGATTTGACGGCGAAGACATCAATCCGTGCAGCTATCCCGATAAGAAAGCGTATGCAGGGAAAATGCAGGAGATCTGCGGCAAGTCCATGGCCATGGTGTTCCAGGATCCTATGACATTTTTGAATCCGACGATGCGCATCGGCAAGCAGCTATGTGAGCCGATTCTGAACCATACCAATCTCAGCCCCAAAGAGGCACGGGAGCGCGCACTGGAACTGATGCGTTTGGTGGGAATCCCTTCTCCGGAGACCCGCATTGACCAGTATCCCTTTGAGTTTTCCGGCGGTATGCGCCAGCGTATCATCATTGCTATTGCGCTGGCCAACGATCCCAAGCTGATCATCGCCGATGAACCTACCACGGCGCTGGATGTGACGGTGCAGGCACAGGTGCTGGATCTGATCCGCGATGAAAGCCGCCGCCTTGGTTCCTCGGTGATCCTGATCACCCACGATCTGGGCGTTGTTGCCAGCCTATGTGACCGCATCAATATCATGTACGGCGGCAAAATTCTGGAATCCGGAACGGATGAGGAGATTTTCTATCAGCCCAATCATCCCTACACCAAGGGGTTGCTTTCGTGCATCTGCAATCCGGAAAATGATGACGCACAGCTGCAACCGATTCCCGGTTCTCCGCCGGATCTGCTGCAGCCGCCGGTCGGCTGCCCCTTTGTGGATCGCTGCGAGCATGCCATGAAAGTCTGCAAACTTTACATGCCGGAGCATACAGAACTGTCGTCCACGCACCGCAGTGCCTGCTGGCTGAACGAACTTGCGGGAAGGGGGGAGCACCGTGACTGATACGGCAAAGATTTTGTTGGAAGTCAAAGACCTGAAGATGCATTTCCCTGTCAACAAGAGCCTTTTTTCAAAGAAACAGTTTGTCAAAGCGGTGGACGGTGTATCTTTCGAGATCCGCGAAGGGGAAACACTGGGCCTGGTGGGCGAAAGCGGCTGCGGAAAATCATCGCTCGGCAGAACTGTTGTGAAAATGTATGAGCCGACTTCCGGAGAGATTCTCTTTGATGGAAAAGACGTAACATCCCTTCGTGGGGCGGAACTCAAACAGTTCCGCAAAGATGCGCAGCTGATTTTTCAGGATCCGTATGCCTCGCTCGATCCGCGTATGACGGTGGGTGAGATCATCAAGGAGCCTATGGTGATCCATGGACTGTACGCCTCCGATGCCGAGCGCGAACAGCGTGTGGTGGAGCTGCTGCAGATCGTGGGACTCAAGCCCGACCACATCCGCCGCTATCCCCATGAGTTTTCCGGCGGTCAGCGCCAGCGCATTTCCATCGCCCGCACTCTGGCACTTGAACCGAAGTTTATCGTCTGCGATGAACCCATCAGTGCACTGGACGTTTCCATTCAGGCACAGATTATCAATCTTCTCAAGAAGATCCAGCAGGAAACGGGTATCGCCTATCTGTTTGTGGCCCACGACCTGAGTGTGGTCAAACATATTTCTAACCGGATCGCGGTCATGTATCTGGGACACATTGTGGAAATTGGCAGCAGCAACGACATTTACTGCTCGCCCAAACACCCCTACTCCATTGCGCTTTTAAGTGCCGTCCCGATCCCAGACTCTGTGGAAGGAAAGCGGAAAGTCCGCATCCCGCTGCATGGCGAAGTGCCCAGCCCCCTCAACCCACCGGAAGGATGTCCCTTCTGCACGCGCTGCCCCCATGCCGATGACCGCTGCCGCAAGGAGCGGCCGCAGCTGCACGAAGTGGCTGGTCGGCAGGTCGCCTGCTTCAAGGTAACGGAATAACGGACTATTTCATAAAAAGAAAACAGGAAACCCCGGAAGAGTGCTCTTCCGGGGTTTCCTGTTTTTAGGAAGGCTCACACAGTTGTGCAGGAGCAATTTGCAACGATGCCGCAAAAAAGAACAACTGTGATGGAAGCGTAAAAAGGGAGGGAAAAACGCTTCGGGAACCGTATTACATAAAGTTTAGCAGATCTTCGCTGGCCAGACGGGCAGGACCGTCCTTCCAGATCTCGGGATAACCCATAGCCACAAGGCAGGCAACTTTCTGATTGGCAGGGAGCTGCAGCTTCTGTGCAATGCCCTCTTCGTCGATGACGCCGATGATACAGGTACCTACGTCATATTCGCGGGCGGCAAGGCAGAAGGTCTGTGCGGCGATACCGGCGTCAAACATCTCCCACTTTTCTGCATCGGCAGATTGGAGATCGCCGTTGGTATCGCGGCCGGAATGACCGGTTTCATAGGTGATCACTGCCAGAGCGGCGGCACGCTGAATGGTTTTGGTGTTGAAAGTATACCCGCGCACGCAGTTCTCGGCAATGTCATTTTTGACCTCGGGAGTATCAATGACGGTGTAGCGGACAATTTGCGTATTTTTCCAGCTGGGGGCGAAGCGGGCCAGATCGATGATCCGGCGGACCGTATTGCGATCGATGGGCTTGTCTAAAAAGCGGCGGCAGCTTCTGCGCTGCAGCAGGCAGTCTTTCGCGTTCATGAAACTTCCCACTCCTTCGTGTTTTTGAATTCGCTCCACATAGTAGCACATATTTCCCGATGTGACAATGATAATATTTTACCCTTTTGTGTTTATGCAGGATGGGAGCTGTCAACATTACATCAGGCGTATTTTAGAAATACTGCGGGGAAAAAGAAGAACGAAAGAGAAAAAAGAATAAAAAGTTACGCTTGACAATCCACGGATTATGCGATAATAAATTGATAATTCAGTGTATAAACGAATAGTTAAGAACGCAATATTGTTTTTCGGGTGAGGAGGGATGAACGATGAGTGCTGATTCCGGACTTTCTGTATTGTGGATCTCAAGAGTGTTCCACCGAGAAGGCATGTATAATTTGCGGCATCGACACAGTTATTTCCATTTTAACTGCGATTTGAAAAAAGCAGATGGTGCTGATTCGAAGATTTCCTGTGTTGCAAAACCTCTTTTTTGTGCGGCCCCCGAGACTATGCATGGCGGGATTATCCTACCCCCGCAAGGGCAAAGTATCAATGTGATGTTCTTTGTTTCCAATAAAACTCTCTATAAAATGATAGAGAATTTCCCCTTTGAACTGGTGGATAAAGAGCGAGCCCATGCCGACATGCTGGAGGACATTATGGCATTGTGCCGATCACAGCAGGCAGATGCCGAGTTGATCAACGCTTCGTTCAACCACTATATTCGTCTTGTGATGCACGAAAACAGGGAACTGCTGGATGTGCGAAAGAGCGTCTCGATCCCTGAACAGTGCATGGCTTATATTGATAAGCACTACCGTGAGCCGCTGACACTGGAGGATGTGGCAAATCATGTGGGAAAGAGCAGGAACTATACATCCACATTGTTCAACGAGGCGATGGGCATGAATATGATGGAGTACTTGAATTCTGTACGTATGAAGCATGCCTGCACCTTGATGGCTTACAGCGATTTGTCTATTGAAGATATTGCAAGCGAGTGCGGTTTTTCCAATGCTAAATATTTCGGAAAAGTATTCAAGAGTGTGGTGGGCATATCTCCCGCCAGATACAGAACCAGCCATGTGGTAAAAGACTGTCGCTTTGATGGCGACGAAGAGATTATGAAAAAGCCGTATCTTCCATCGGAAACGGCATTTACCTATGTGGTAAATGCGCAAAAGATGATTGAATGGAAGTCCCCTTACGAATATATTTTGCAGAAACCGGAACCGGAGAGCTGGATGTAAAATCTGGCGACATAAATTAGCGAACATCTACAAAAGAAATGGCCGTTTTTGGTCGAAAAGCACAGAGGGGAAAAATATTACGATATTTAACGCTTTCGTATACTGTAAAAGGTGTGTATTGTGATTGCAGGGGCAGCTTTGAGCGCCTCTGCAATTTCTTTCAAAAGGAGAACTTGAAGATGAAAATCAATCAGGTGTGTGTGGTTGGCTGCGGCCGTATGGGCCAACAGATCGCTATGGATGCGGCAATCCACGGCTACACCGTTACAATGCATGACAGCTTTGAAAAAGCCCGTGAGGGAATGAAGGCGTGGGCTGAAGAATATCTGGCCGGTCGCGTCAGCAAGGGCCGCCTGACGGCCGAGCAGGCAGCGCAGGTGAAAAAACGCCTGCTGGTTTGCGATTCGCTGAAAGCTGCCGCCTGCGAGGCAGATCTGGTGATCGAAGCCATCATTGAGGTGGAGAGCGCCAAGGCGGATCTGTTCCGCCAGCTGTCTGATATCGTCCGCGAAGATACCATTCTGGCAACCAACTCCAGCTTTATGGTTTCTTCCCAGTTTGCCTGCTGCGTGAAAAATCCCGCTCGCCTGGCAAATGCCCACTACTTCAACCCTGCACTGGTGATGAAGTTGGTAGAGGTTGTGAAAGGTGATCATACCTCCATGGAGACGGCAGATGCGTTGATGGAGTTCTGCCGTAGCTGCGGCAAGACGCCGGTGCTGCTGAAACGGGAAGTGGACGGTTTTGTAGTGGATCGCATTCTCAGCTCCATCATGGATGCAGCTTTTTACCTGGTGGAGAACGACTACTGCACCTTCGAAGACATTGACATTGCCTGCGAAAATGGCTTGAGTCACAAGATGGGCCCGTTTAAAACGTTGGACCTGACAGGTGTGGATCTGGCTTATACCATCCGGGAGGAGCATTTGCAAAAGACCGGCGAAAAGATGCGCGGTTACGATGTGCTGAAAAAACTGACGGATGAGGGACGTTACGGCACTAAGACAGGTAAAGGTTTTTATGATTACGAATGAGGAAAAGAGCGCCGCTCCGTAGAGAGTGGCGCTCTTTTTGCGCGCCAATTATGAGAAAAGTTTATTGAGGTGAAAAACCACTTTTATTCCGATGTGGTTACAAACAGGCGAGAAATGGGTATTTTCTGGAATTATTGGGCAGGACAGGAAAGAAGATGGGTGGTTTTTGTGAAAAACGACGGAAAAAAACTCGGTTTTTTTGACGAAGAGAATATCGGTGCAAAATATTACGATTTTAGCACTCTATGCGGCAACGCACTTATCGTGTATTGTATTATTACAAAATGCAGCATGGGTGTCTTTCTGCCTTTTCGCTCCGCTTTCTCTCTTTGGGGCCTGACGAGGTCACAGAGTAAATGGAAGGGTGGAAGATACCCGGCTGCGGATTGTAAATCGTTTCGACTGAACCGGTCGGTCGGAACAAAGAAAAAATAAAAACGGAGGAATAAACATGAAGAAAATCATTGCTCTGCTGCTGGCCCTGATGATGATCGCTGGCTTGGTTGCTTGCGGCGCCAAGGACGACGACAAGGGCGGCGATGACGCAACCGTTAAGGTCGGCGCTCTGTATCCTTTCTCTGGCGGTAGTGCTGCTGCTGGTCCTGAGGCTAAGTTCCTGATCGACATGGTTGTCAAGAAGGTCAACGAAGAGGGCGGTCTGGATGGTCTGAACGGCGCCAAGATCGAAGTCATCTACGGTGATACTCAGGCTGACGGTCAGGTTGCTCTGACTGAGTTCGAGCGCCTGGTCAACGTGGAAGGCGTTACCTCTCTGCTGGGCGGCTACAACACCGCTGTGGCCAACACCCTTTCTCAGTATGTTATCGCTGCTCAGGTCCCCATGCTGATGACCTCTGCCGCTGGTAACGACGCTTTCTCTGTGGACAACCGTTATGTGTACCACGCCAACTCCTGCTCCGCTAACGACCTGCCTACTTCCAAGAAGATCACTGAGTACCAGAACAAGCTGTGCGGCAATCCCCGTACTTCTCTGGTTATCTATGACTCCGCCGACTACGGCGCACAGGTGTGGCAGGATAAGCAGACTGTTGCCGCTGAGACCGGCAATACCGTTATTGGTATTCCCGTTGTTGCCGGCGCTGCCGACTACTCCGCTGAGATCGCCAAGATCAAGGAATATGAAGGCGTTGCTGCTTACAGTGAACCCACTCTGATCATGGACGACGCTATCCGCATGATGAAGCAGATGTATGACAAGGGCGTTGCTATGCCCGTGTTTGCTGCCGGCGGCGGCTATCTGCAGGGCGACTTCATCCAGCAGTGCGGCAAGGCTGCTGAGTATGTGTTCTCTACTGCTTGGTTCTTCGATGACATGAAGTACGCTGCTTACGATGTTGAGTGGGCCTGCGAAGTCAGCGATGCTTTCGCCGCTGAGTTCGGCTATCCCTTCAACGAGAACGCTTCCTGCGTGTGGACCGGTATCTGGTCCCTGATCGATGCTCTGGAGCGCACCACTGCTGACGAGCCCGAGGCTATCGTTACTGCTCTGGAAGCCACCGACATCAAGGGCGAGCATCCCGCTCTGCTGTTCACTCTGGCTGACCACGTCAAGTATGAGGACGGCCTGATTGAGGGTACCGATGTTGTTGTTTACAACCAGAACCGTTATGACAACTCCGTGGCTTGGGGCTGCATCATGGACGGCGCATGGCGCGTTGTGTGGCCTGAGAACTATGTCAATCCTGACTATCCTCTGCCCTGGCCCATCCCCGCAGTTGCTGATCGCTAAACCATTACATTTTTAACAGTTAAGTAATTTGCCTGAATACGGCATCTTAATTGGTGGCGGGATGTCTTCGGGCATCCCGCCACTTTGAGAGAGGAAAGGTATCTTATGGATGAAAAAAGATTGTTGGAAGGTGTCCGCGTAGTGGATTTTTCCACCTATATTGCGGCTCCTTTGTGTGGCGCGCTGCTGGCAGATCTGGGCGCGGAAGTAATTAAGGTGGAATCTCCTTCCGGTGATGCTTGCAGATGGTTCAATCATCCGGAAAGAAGAGGAAACGTGCGCTTTGATTCCTGCAATACGGGAAAGAAAAGCGTGTGCATCAATCTGCAGACCGCTGAAGGAGTAGCAGCACTGAAAAAACTGGCCGCATCCGCTGATGTGTTTTTGACCAATACGCGTATGAAAAGTCTGGCTAAGCGCGGATTGGACCATGAGAGTCTGTGCAAAGAGAATCCCCGTTTGATTTATGCGTGGATCTCCGGCTACGGAGAAAAAGGTCCGGATGCAAATCTCCCGGCGTACGACTCTTCTGCCTATTGGGCCAAGTCCGGCCTGCTGATTGATACCATGACTTATACGGAAACATCCTATCCGACGTTCAATCCCATAGCCGGTGGCGACCGGGTAACAGCGTTGGGTATGTTCAGTTTGATCATGGCGGCATTGCTGCGCAGAGAGCAGACCGGTAAAGGCGACTATGTGACGACATCTCTGTTCCATATGGGCCTGTTCCAGAATGCGCTGGACATTGTAAGCCAGCAGTATGGCTTCCCCTTCCCCTTCCCCAGAGGAGAGGCAAGCCCTGAATGTTCTGCATTCAAGTGCGCAGATGGCCGATGGATTCTCATTGCCATCATGGACTATCCCAGACAGGGGCGGGCACTTTGGAATGCGTTTGACAACGATGAGATGTTTGATAAACCTGAGTACGTTTTTCCTGACGGCTGGAATTCTCACCGTCCGGAAATTACAAAGATTATAGACTCCATTATGATCAAGAGAACTTCTGCGGAGTGGATCGCAGAATTTGCTAAGAGAGATATCGCCTGCTGCATTTTGGAGGATGCAAAGAGTGTCCAGAGCAGTGAGCAGGCATGGGCTAACGATTACTTTGAAAAGTATACTGCTGAGACCGGCAAGGAGTACATCATCCCCCGTTCCATTATTAATATGCAGTCTCAGCCGCTTCCTTATATTCACGACGTTCCCTTCGAAATTGGAGAGAACACTACGGAGATCCTGTCTGCGCTGGGATTCAGCCCTGAAGAAATTGAGAGGGCAAGCAAATGATTACAGGAATTGCGCATATTGGGATCTGCGTAAACCATATCGAAGCTGCCGTTCGGTATTTTGAAGAAAATTTTGATGCGACAGTGCAAAACAGGGTTGAATATCCCGAAATGGGACAGATTTCAACGTATTTGACATTGAAGGACGGCCAGTGTCTGGAAGTGATGTCTCCTATGGGAGATACTGGCGTTGTTGCAGAGTTCCTTGCCAAAAAGGGTGAGGGATTTCACCACTTGTCGCTGAAAAGCGATACGTGGGAAAGCACCATTGCAGAATATGAAGAAAAGGGATACCGCATTGTCAGTAAGGGAGATGGGTATGCATTCCTTCATCCCAAGTCTGCTATGGGGATTCTGTATGAAATTTGTCGCGAAGAAAAATAAAAACAGGAGGTAAGTAACTTATGAACAGCTTGATCCAGCTGTTGATAGACGGTACGCTCACCGGCGGTGTTTACGCCTGTGTTGCCATCGGTCTGTCGCTTTCCTTCGGCATTATGAGAATTTTTAACTGGGCCCAGGGTGATACCTACATGATGGCCATGTTTATTCTCTATGTGCTGATCGGAAAAACCAGCATGCATCCCTACCTGGCTATTGCCATTATGGTTCCGCTGATGTTCCTGTATGGCTCTGCTTTGCAGAAATATGTGCTGAACCCGCTGGTCATGCGCACCAAGGAACGCGAGTCTTTGGACGTAATGCTGACCACAGCCGGTGTTTCTTACGTCATTTACAACTTGGCAGTGTTTATTTTCAGTTCCAATGCCAAGTCTGTGGACACCCCCATCAGCGGTAAGATGTTCAATTTTGGTAGCATTTCCATTTCGCAGGGCAAGGTATTTGCCTTCATTTCCATTTTGCTGGTGACGATTGGCTTGGAAATGCTGCTGCGCAAGACGGAAATCGGCCGTGCTTTGCGTGCCACCTCTCAGGATAAAGAAACGGCGCAGCTGATGGGCATGAACAACGTGAAGTTGTACAACCTGGCTAACGGTTTGAACCATGCCTGTATCGGCTTGGCCGCCTGCGTGATGATTCCTATGTACACCGTTTCTCCCGCCTCCGGCCAGACCTTCGGCTTCAAGAGCCTGATCGTCGTGGTGCTGGGCGGTAAGGGCTCTGTGCCCGGCGCTCTGCTGGGCGGCATCATTCTGGGCCTTGTTGAGGTGCTGGGTGCTTATTACTTCAATAACGTCATTGCCCAGATGATGATTTTTGGCCTGTTCGCCTTGATTTTGTTCCTGAAACCCAATGGTCTGCTGTCGAAGGAGAAATCATGATGAAGAGAGAAATGAAGTTTAATAAGGGAATGATTGTTCCCGCGCTTTTGCTGCTTGTAGCAATTGTATTTCCCCAGGTGGTGACGCAGAAGTACATTCTGCAGGTGGGCACCACCATGCTGTTCTTCGCTTGCTTTGCCAGTGCGTGGAACATCATTGGCGGCTATGCCGGCCAGTTTGCTTTGGGTAACGGCCTGTACCTCGGTGTGGGCGCTTATGCTGCCGGTATTTGCTATGTAGGCGGCTTCTGCTCTCCCTGGATCGGTATGCTGATCGGCATGGTGGCATCTGCGCTGCTGTCGGCTGTGATCTCCCGTCCCTGCTTCCGTCTGTCCGGTACTTACTTCTCCTTGTCCACGGTGGCATTCCTTTATATCGGCCTGTATACCGTGTCTTCCATCCAGTATGTGGGTGACTTCAAGCTGGGTGCGACCATGGGTCTGCTGCTGCCTTACAGTGGCCGTTGGCAGGATATGCAGTTTAGTAAGCCGATGTGGTTTTATGTGGTGCTGGCCTGTCTGGTAGTGATCCTGATTGTTTCTGCGTGGGTTAAGAATCACAGAATGGGCTATTACCTGATGGCTATCGGTTCCGATCAGGACGCTTCTGCTACCACAGGCATTAACGTGGTCATGTACAAGACCTATGCGCAGATGATCAGCGCCGCGCTGATGGCAATGGCCGGTTCTCTGTACGGTTTCTATCTGCTGACTGTTATGCCTACGAAGGTGCTCAGCTATACGCTGTCTCTGGAGATCATGATGTACTGCGTCATCGGCGGTAAGGGCACACTGTGGGGCCCCGTGATGGGCGCTATGACCATGGGCTTTATCAGTGAATTCATGCGTACCCGTATGGGCGCCAGCGCTGCGTCTCTGGGTACCGTGTTCTACGGCCTGGCTCTGATCCTGGTGGTGCGTTTTGCCCCCGGCGGTATCTATGGTCTGGTCAAGATGTTGGCTGACAAGATCGGCGATAAGCTGAAGAAAAGCAAAACTAAGGTTGAAGAGGAGGCATAAAAATGGAAAACGAGAAGAATGTTATCCTCAAAATTGAAAATCTGACCAAGAAGTTCGGCGGCCTTGTGGCTGTGAACGAGGTCAATATTCACCTGAACGAAGGCGAGATTCTGGGTGTCATCGGTGCTAACGGTGCCGGTAAGACTACCGTGTTCAACATGGTGTCCGGTTCTTTCCATCCTACCTCCGGTAAGATCATCTTCAACGGCAAAGAGATCCAGAACATGCAGGCCCACGAGATCTGCAAGCAGGGTATCGGCCGTACCTATCAGGTGGTGAAGCCTTTCGGTGCCCTGACGCTGCGTGAGAACGTGATGGTAGGCGCTATGATGCGTCACCCCAACGTGAAGGAAGCCGGTGAGATCGCCGACAAGATCATCGAGCTGTTGGGCATCAGCCATCTGGCCGATGTCAGCGGCAGGTCTCTGACGCTGGTGCAGATGAAGCGCATGGAGATTGCCCGCGCACTGGCTACCGAGCCCAAGGTGCTGCTGCTGGATGAGGTGATGGCAGGATTGAATCCGTCGGAGAGAACGGAGATTATCGAGAGTATCCGTACTGTTAGTAAGACCGGCGTTTCCATCATTATCATTGAGCACGTGATCAAGGTCATCATGGCCCTGACGGACCGTGTGTACTGCATGAACCAGGGCAAGCTGATTTCCGAGGGTACGCCTCAGGAAGTTATGGCTGACCCGAAGGTCATTGAATCCTATCTGGGGGTGAACAAGTATGCTACTTAAGGTTGATAATATTGTTGTATCCTACGGCGAATTCCAGGCACTGCATGGCATTTCTCTGGAGGTCGAGGAGGGAACGATTACCGCTTTGTTGGGTTCCAATGGTGCTGGTAAGACCACGACCATTAAGACCATCTCCGGTCAGCTGATCCCCAAGAGCGGCACGCTGCATTTCAACGGTGAGGATATCACACATATGCCCATCCATGAGCGTGTGGGTAAGGGAATCGTCCAGGTACCGGAAGGCCGTAAGCTGTTCCCCTACATGAGCGTGGAGGAGAACCTGCTGGCCGGCTCCTATCTGCCCGGTGCCCGTAAGCTGCGTGCTCAGAACCTGGAGCGCTGCTATGAGATCCTGCCCAAGCTGAAGGAACGCCGCAAGCAGTTGGCCGGTTCCCTGTCCGGCGGTGAGCAGCAGATGTGTGCCATCGCCCGCGGCATTATGGCTACGCCCAAGCTGCTGGTTATGGATGAACCTTCTCTGGGTCTGGCTCCCATCATCGTGGAGAATATCTTTGACACCATCAATAAGCTGAAGAGCGAAGGTATGACCATTTTGCTGGTGGAGCAGAACGTGGCATCTTCTTTGACTATTGCCGACAGAGCATATGTCATTGAAACTGGCGAAAACGTCATGAACGGTACTGGTGCAGAGCTGAAGAGCAACGAAGATCTGCAGAAGGCCTATCTGGGTATCTAAAAATAAAGTGAAGAATTATGGCGACACATTGCTGCCGGCCATCAATCAAAGGAGCAGCGAACTATGAGAGAAGTTGTACTTGTTAATATTTCCAGAACGCCGCTGTGCCCGATCGGCGGTGCGCTGCGTGAAAAAACAGCGGCACAGTTGGGTATTCTGGCGTTGAAAGATGCCGTAGAAAAGTTTGGATTGAAGAAAGAAGACGTAAATACGATCTTTGCCTCTTCTGCGAATCACGATTTGAGAGCGGCAAATCTGGGTCGTTATATCACGCTGGGCGGAGATTTTCCCATGTCCACTTCCTCCGTAACAGTGGAAATGATGGAAGGCTCTACGCTGGCAGCAATGAACCATGCAGCAAGTAAGATCGCACTGGGACTGGACGATATCTGCCTGGTTGGCGGCATGGACTCCTGGAGCCAGAAGCCTGCTTTTATGGCTACGGATATCGAACCTTATCAGATGATTCAGCCCGCAGCGCTGATTATGAGAAATACCCCCTATGACGATGAGGATATGGATCATATCGCAGTCAGTGACCGTATTGCAAAGATCTGGGGTGTCAGCCGTGCTGAGTGTGACGAAGTGGCAGCCAAGAGCCGGGAAGATTACGCCAAAGCAGTTGCCAATGGCCTGATTGGTGATGAAATTGTTCCCTTTGTGGTGCCTGCCACCAGAAAGACCCCGGAAATTACCGTGGCCGAGGATGTATTGGCTAAGGCAGACCTGGCAGGGGATTCCCTGCGCGGCGGTGTTTGTACAGCCGGTAACGTAGCCCACTATGCCGAAGGCGCAGCCTATATGCTGCTGATGTCGGCTGAAAAAGCGAAGGCCATGGGCATGAAGCCTCTGGCTCGCTGGGTAGTCGGTGCAGACGTGGGCTGCGAGCCCAATGTGACCGGTGTAGCTGCTGCCTATTCCAATCTGAAAGCACTGAAAATGGCTGGATTGTCTATTCAGGATATTTCTGTTTGGGAAAACAACCAGATTACGGCTGCCTATGATATCTGCACCAGAAAAGAGATGGCCCGCAAGGCATATACGCCTATGAAAAATGCTCGTTGGAATGGATTGGGTGGAGCTTTGGCTTATGGTCAGAGTGGTGCACTGGCCGGCGTGCTGATGGCTAACACGGCAGTCCGTGCTCTGGAAAAAGCCGGACAGTATGCGGTGCTCAGCTCCTGCTGCAGCGGCGGTGTTGGTGTGACTACCATTCTGGAAAAACTGTAAGGGGGAACGGAAAATGCGAGAAGTAGTAATTGTTGAAGGCGTACGTTCTGCCTTTGGTAAACGCGGTGGTGGCCTGAAGGATTTGGCCGGCAGCGAGATTGCAGCACAGGTCATTCGAGGTCTGGTGGACCGCACGAATCTTCTGGAACGAGCCCATGTGGATGATATTTTTATGGGCAGTGCGATTGAAGATGCCAATACCTTGTTCTTGCCCCGTTATACGGCGCAGCTGGCAGGCCTGCCTTTTGATGTATCTGCCACTTATGTGGAAATGCAGTGCGGCAGCGCCATTACGGCCATCAACCATGCGGCATGGAAAATCCTGATGGGCATGAGTGACGTGGCGATTGTAGGTGGCAGTGACTGCCACAGCAAGTGGACTTCCTGCGGCCGATACAGTATGTCCAATGCGCCTTATCGGGATCTTTCCTATGCACCTCAGGTTCCCGGACTGTCCCCCTATCCGGAGCAGGACACCAACATGATTCAGAACAGCGATCTGATGGGTAAGAAGTGGGGGATCTCCCGCGAAGCCTGCGACGAGTTTGCCTATAGAAGCCAGCAGCTTCTGGCGAAAGCGTTTGCCAACGGATGGCTGGGTGACGAGATCATCCCTGTGTATAACCCCAAGACCGGTAAGTTCATCACCAAGGACGAGCATCCCCGCCCCGAGGTTACATTGGAAAAATTGTCGTCCATGAAGCCTGTATATGAAGGCGGCGTGACGACTGCCGGTAATGCATCTGGCCGTAATGACGGTGCTGCATTTGTGCTGCTGATGACCAAGGAAAAGGCGCTGGAACTGGGTTTTAAACCCAAGATGAAGTGGGTCACCGGTGCTGACGAGGGCTACTATCCCAATTTGATGGGTGTGGCTGCTGCTTATTCCAACATGAAGGCACTGCGGCAGGCTGGCTTGAAGATGGGCGATGTGGATGTGTATGAAAGCAACGAAGCCTTCGCTGCGCAAAACCTGTCTGTTATCAAGGAAATGGAAACCGTGATGGGTGAGAAGATGAATATGGACAACTGGAATCCCATGGGCGGTGCCATTGCCATCGGACATCCCAACGGAGCGTCCGGTACCCGCGTCACTATTTTTGCCATGAAGCAGCTGGAGCGTACCGGCGGTAAGTATGCCTGCGTGTCCTCCTGCTGCGGCGGCGGTATGGGTACCACAGCTATTTTTGAGAATTTGGAGAGATAACGATGATGAATATGACGCATGGACCCTTGGAAGGAATCCGCGTACTGGATTTGAGCCGAGTCCTGTGTGGCCCCTATGCCACTATGTTTATGGGCGACATGGGAGCAGACATTATCAAGATCGAAAACCCCAAAGGCGGCGATGACACCCGCCTTTGGGGCAGCAAAGCTGCCGGTGAGAGCTACTATTTTGCCAGCTTCAACCGCAGCAAGCGCAGCATCACGATTGACCTGAAGAGCGAAAAGGGAAAGAAAGTGTTCCTTGAGATGGTCAAGCATGCTGACGTGGTGATCGAGAACTTCCGTCCCGGTGTGACCAAGCGTTTGGGCATCGATTACGACGTGCTTAAGGAGATCAACCCCGGCATCGTGTTTGCCTCCGCTTCCGGTTTCGGAAGCGAAGGCCCCTATGCCAGCCGCCCCGGCTATGACATCGTGGCTCAGGCCATGGGTGGACTCATGAGCATTACCGGACCTAAGGGCGGTCTGCCCTGCAAGGCCGGCGCTTCCGTGGGTGACGTGCTGACGGGTCTGAATCTGGTGATCGGTATTCTGGCTGCCCTGCATAACAGAAACCGCACCGGCAAGGGACAGTATCTGGAAGTGTCGCTGACCAACAGTGTGGTTTCTCTGGTGTCCACCGATACCACCGAGTATTTCGTGGACGGTCAGGATATCCGCAGCATCGGCGACTACAACTCTCTGAACAGCCCTTATGGCCTGTTCGCTACCGCTGATGGCAACTGTGTCATCTGCTGCGGCAACCAGAAACTGTTCACCAACCTGTGTGAAGGCGTGCTGAAGCGTCCCGAACTGCTGGAAGATGAGCGTTTCAAAGATGGCGATGCCCGCAAAAAGAACGAGGAAGCACTGAAGGCCATCGTAGAAGAGTGGTCCTCCCAGCATCCTGCCCGTGAGAATGTGGCAGTGCTGGCCGAGTACGGTATTCCTGCCGCACCGGTGCAGACCATCGATGAGATCTATCATGACGAGCATATTGCCGGCGTGCAGGAGATGTTCCCCCGCATGCAGCATCCTACCATGGGCGAGATCACGGTAACGGCCTGCCCCATCAAGTTCTCGGAGACTAAGGCGGAGATCCGCAAGCCTGCCCCGTTGTTGGGCCAGCACACGGTGGAGATCCTGCAGGAAGTGCTGGGGATGAGTGCTGAGGAAGCGCAGGAATATACCAATTACTAATTAAAAGAAGGCGAGCATTGTGAAAACACTGGAAGGCAGAGTGGCTGTTGTGACCGGTGCGGCGCAGGGGATTGGCCTTGCTATCGCCCATAAATTGCTGGAAGAGAAAGTTTCCAAGCTGGCGATTCTGGATTGGAACGGAGAAGCTGCTGCAGCAACGGCTGAGCAGCTGAAAGACGTGAATCCTGCAGCAGAAGTTATGGCGGTGCGCTGCGATGTTTCCAATGAGGAGAGCGTCAATGCAGCCTTTGCTGAGGTGGAAGAGAAGCTGGGCGGGGTGGACGTTCTGGTCAACAACGCTGGTATCACCCGCGATGTGATGTTCCATAAAATGAGCTTCGAGCAGTGGGATGCTGTGCTGAAAGTCAATCTGTACGGTACCTACTATTGCTGCAAAGCCGTTATGCAGGGGATGCGTGATCGCTGTTACGGACGCATTGTGAACATCTCTTCCACAGTTGCCTACGGCAATGCCGGTCAGGCGAACTACAGCACTACCAAAGGCGGTATTGCCAGTTTGACAAAGACATTGGCAAGAGAAGGCGCAAGCAAGAACATCACGGCGAACGCCATTGCCCCAGATGCCATTGATACAGTCATGCTGCGCGCCGTTCCTGCCGAAGTGATGGAGGATATTATCAAGAGTCACCCCATGCATCGCCTTGGGCGTCCGGAAGAAGTGGCTGCGCTGGTTGCCTTCCTGGTCAACGAAGAGTCCAGCTATGTTTCCGGCACAATGATCGATTGCAGCGGATCGAGAAGAACCTGATCCGCACGTAGAAAAGAGGAATCCTTATGAGAGAAGTTGTATTTGTGGACGGCGTCCGTACTGCTTTTGGCAGACGCGGCGGCGCATTGAAGAGCTTTTTGCCGGTGGAGCTGGGCGGCCTGGCCGTCAAAGGTCTGCTGGAAAAGACCAAGCTTTTGGAAAAAGCACATGTGGACTGCCTAATGTGCGGCGGTGCCTTTGGCTCCGTCAACACCTGGGCTGCTGCCCGCTATGTCTGCCAGTTGGGCGGGCTGCCCTATGAGACCTCTGCCTCCTGGGTGGAGATGCAGTGCGGCAGTGCCATTGACTCCATCAACCATGTGGCATGGAAGATCCTGGCCGGTGCGGCGGATATTGCCATTGCCGGCGGTATTGAGTCTTACAGCCAGGGTTTTGCAAAATTCTCCTGCAGTGTGGATCCCTATAAGGGCATTGCTCCTGCAGCTGTGTTCCAGAGTCTGGCCCCCATTCCCGAGCAGGATATTTCCATGCTGGAGGTCAGCGACGGTATGGCCCGTAAGTGGGGCATCACCCGTCAGGAGTGCGATGAGTTTGCTTTCCAGTCTCAGCAGCGTGCATTCGCTGCCCAGAGCAAGGGCTACTTCAAGGATGAGATCATTCCCGTGACCATCAAGGGCGGCAAGAATAAGCCTGACATCATCTTTGACACCGACGAGCACCTGCGCCCTGAGACTACCATGGAAGGCTTGAGCAAGCTGAAAGCTGTGCTGGGGCCCGACGGTTTCACTACGGCCGGCAACGCCTCCGGATTGAACGATGGCGCCGCTTTCGTGCTGATGATGACTGCCGAAAAGGCGAAGGAACTGGGCTATGAGCCCTTTGCCCGCTGGGTCGTCGGCGCCGACTTCGGTGTAGAGCCTCGTTATATGGGCATCGGCCCTGCCTTCTCCAACCTGCTGGCCATCAAGCGCGCGGGCCTGACGGTCAACAATCTGGACGTTTTTGAGTGCAACGAGGCTTTTGCTGCCCAGAACCTGTCTGTGATCAAGGAGATGGAAGATCAGTCCGGCTGCAAGATCGACCGCGCCAAGTGGAATCCCAACGGCGGCGCGATTGCCTTCGGCCATCCCAACGGTGCATCCGGCGCCCGTATCGGCATCTTTGCCATGCATGAACTGGAGCGTACCGGCGGTCGCTACGGTCTGTTCGGCTCTTGCTGCGGCGGCGGCCACGGCGTGACCACGCTGATCGAAAACCTGCGCAGATAACTACTGCGCAAGATGTACCCATAAGGAGATGCATTCTATGATTTATATCATTGGAGAAAATAAGAGATCCCATCTGTTGGGCGAAGCTGCGGTGAAGGCTGGCCATGAGGTCACGCTCTGGTGCTCTGTGGAAGAAATGCAGGGCGAGTGTGATCTGGTGATCCTGAACACCGAAGAGAATTTGGAAGCCCGTCAGGCGGAAGTGACAGTGCTGGAAAAGAAAGTGTCTGCCCCCATCGCTGTGACGATCAGCTTGAACTATGCCTGCGCCATGGCCAAGGACGCGGCGGAGAAAAACCGCATCGTAGGTATCCGCACCATGGAAGATGAGTGTGTCGGCGAATACGTGGAGCTGACGAAGACCTTCGACACGGATGCAGATACATATGCTAAGGTGCTGGAGCTCCTCAAGACCTTCAACGAGCGTGTGGCGGAAGTGCCCGATATCATCGGCGGCATTTTCTATCGAATTGCATTTCTCTACTCCAATATGGGTGCATTTCTGGTATCTGAAGGTGTGACCGTGGTGGATGTGGACAACTCCATCCGCTACGGCAATAACATCAAACGCCCTCCTCTGCAGATCGCGGATGAGGTGGGTCTGGATCGCGTTCTGGAGATCCTGACAGTTCTTTACAAGGAAACCGGACGGCCGGCATACCGTCCCAGTCCGCTGATCAAGCAGATGGTCAATGCCGGCCGCCTCGGTAAGAAGAGCGGCCAGGGCTTCTATCGGTATGACTGAGAGGAGGACGCGAGATGGAATTTAAAAAAGTAGGTATTATCGGCACCGGCCTCATGGGCGGCGGTATCGCTCAGGTCTGTGCACAGGTGGGTTACACCACTGTCAGTTACGATGTCAACGAGGCGGCTTTTGACCGCACGAGAGGCATCATTCAAGCCAGCATGGATAAGATGGTGGCCCGCGGCAAGTTTACGGCCGAATATGTGGCCGAAACACTCGCACGCATGAGCTATACCACCGATATTCAGCAGCTGGCAGATTGCGATATCGTGGTAGAAGCCGTGTTTGAGAATCTGGAGGTCAAGCTGAATGTCCTCAAGCAGGTGGAGGCTGTTGTCAGTGAGAAGTGTTTGATCTTCTCCAACACTTCGGCCCTCTCTATCACGACCCTCGGCACGGCGCTGCAGCATCCCGAGCGCTTTATGGGCACCCATTTCTTTTCCCCGGTTCCTGTGATGAAGCTGGTGGAGTTGGTGCCCGGCATGGAAACCTCGGAAGAAACGTACATGGCCGCTGCCCGTTGGGCAGAGAGCATCAAGAAGGTGTCCATCAAGGCGCCGGATACCTGTGGCTTTATCTCCAACCGCCTGATGCCGTTGCCCCAGAACGAGGGTGCGGAGCTGATCGCGCTGGGCGTAGATCCTGCAGATATTGATGCATGCTGGATCTTGTTTAACAAGGCACCCATGGGAACCATGGCTATCGTGGATAGTGGTGGATCCCATGTGACACTGGGCTGCCTTACCTCGATTTATGAAGGCATGGAGGACGATCGTTATCGTCCCCACCATTACATTAAACAACTGGTTGCCGCCGGTCGTCTGGGTGTGAAGACCGGCCAGGGCATCTTCAAATATTGAGAAAAGGAACGGAGGACGCACGATGAAAGGTTTGGTAAAGTTTGAAAAAGGCCCTCAGGGTCTGGAACTGCGGGAAGTAGCTGAGCCCATTCCCCGCGAAGGCGAACTGAAAGTAAAGGTGCTGGCTGCCGGTATCTGCGGCGGTGATGTGCATGCGTATCACGATACCAGATATCTGGAGATGCCCGTCATTCTGGGCCACGAATTTGTGGGCCAGGTGGTAGAGACCTGCGGCGATGTAGGCGATTTTAAGATCGGTGACTGGATCACCGCGCTGCCTGCCTGCTACGGTTGCGGCGAATGCGATTACTGCAAGGCCGGTCAGGTGACCCTGTGCCCCCAGCGCCGTTCCATCGGCTCTTACGACGATGGCGCCATGGCCGATTTCGTAGTTGTTCCCGCCAAGTATAGCTTCAAGCTGCCCGAGTCTGCCAAGACGCTGCAGGAGAAGAAAATCTATGCACTGGCAGAACCCTTCTGCTGCATCGTTCGTGGTGTGTATGAGCGCATCGATGTGAAGCCCGGAGATG
Source organism: Oscillospiraceae bacterium (assembly GCA_015067975.1). GTDB lineage: Bacteria > Bacillota > Clostridia > Oscillospirales > Oscillospiraceae > Vescimonas. The sequence continues at coordinate 72,183 of SVLK01000006.1, forward strand.
TTGCCGTGGTCAGCGGTCCCGGCCCCATGGGCCTGATGACAGTACAGCTGCTGAAGTCCCGCGGTGCATATGTCATCGTATCCGGCCTGCCTGTAGACGCAGAGAAGCTGGAACTGGCCAAGAGCATGGGCGCCGATGAGACGGTAACCAGCTTTGAGGAGTTGAAGGAAGCAGTCTATCGCAAGAATCCTTACGGCGCCAATATCACCTGTGACTGCGTTGGCCTGCCCGTTTCTCTGGCAAACTGCATCAAGGTCATGGCGCCTCTGGCAAACCATCTGCAGATCGCCTGCTGGGGCACGCCCACGGTGGAAGTGGATCTGAACACGATGTTCCTGAAGGAAGCCAACTATATCACCACCAACTCTACCGCAGTGTCCTCTTGGGAGATCGGCATGAAGCTGATGGAAGAGGGGAAGGTAGACCTGTCTCCGTTGATGAATATGGAAGTACCCCTGAGTGAGTGGAAGGAAGGCTTTGAGGCTGCGATCAGCCGCCGGAAGTTCAAGGTCGTCCTGCTACCCGATAACAAATTTGACGAATAAGTCAAACAGGTGACGATATGAACAATATCACTGCATTTGTGGCAAAGCTGCGCCGGAACGATGGCGCGGTCAATGCCGGATACTACGGTGTATATGAGAAGTCCGTGCGCAGCATGGACGGTTACACCGTATTCATGGCCAAGGTGGACGGAGCAGATAAGCTCTGTGCCTTTGGCGAAAAGATCCCCTTTGTGGGCATTGCACGCGATGGCTATGTCGAGTGCGAATTGACGCATGAAAATGCGCAGATTTTGCGCCGTGAACTGCCTTTTTGTGCACCGCAGCCGGTGCTGTCGCAGCATAAATGTACCTTTGGTGTAGGCGACCGTTTGGGCCGTGCAGCACCGGGCCATTTGCGTGTGTTTGAAAAGTATGCAGCCACGCCGGTGCTGGCGCAGCAGTCTATGCGTGAACTGACGCTGACGGGCCGTACTTACAGTACCATCATCGATACCGCCAGCTTCTATGTGTTCCGCGAGGGCTATGAGGGCGGTTTCGGTGCCGACGGTGACCACCTCAAGCACATGGGCGATATTGGCGCGGCGCTGGAGGACGGCTGCTCTATGATCACGTTGGATCTGAGTGAGCATATCCATTCCGTGGATGAATCTGCTGTGGAGGAAGCTTCTGCCGAGGTGAAAGCGCGTTATCTGGGAAAAACCTTTACCCTCGCTGATGGCACGGTGCTGGAGTTCAGCGCAAAGGAACTGAACACCATTTCTGCCATTTATACCGAGGCCATGGACTTTACGAAGAACGTTTACGACGTCTACTTCGCTGACGGCAAGTATGCCGCCGATCTGGAAGTATCCATCGACGAGACGTCTGTGTCCACCACGCCGCTGCAGCATTTCTTTGTGGCCAACGAGCTGACGGTGCGCGCTGTGCGCTTTGCGACCATCGCCCCCCGGTTCTCCGGTGAGTTCCAAAAGGGGATCGATTACATCGGCGATCTGGATGTGTTTACCGAGGAACTGAAGGTACATCAGGCCATTGCTGAGACCTTTGGCTACAAGCTGTCTGTCCATTCCGGAAGCGATAAGTTCTCCGTGTTTCCCGCCATCGGCGAGATCACCGGTGGCCATTTCCACATCAAGACGTCCGGTACCAACTGGCTGGAAGCCATGCGCCTGGTGGCTATGCAGCAGCCGGCGCTGTACCGCAATATCCATAAGTATGCGCTGACGGTATTTGAAAAAGCCAAGGCGTACTACCACGTGACGGCCAATGTGGCCGCGGTTCCGGATGTGGATACGCTGCGCGACGAAGAACTGCCGAAACTGTTTGACATGGCTGACAGCCGCCAGCTGATCCATATTACCTATGGCTTTATTTTGAGCCATCCCATCTTCCGCCCCGCATTGGATACGCTGTGGGATAAGGAGCATGGCTGGTATGCCGCGCTGCTGAAGGACCTGCTGACCAAGCACATGGAGTGCCTGCAGATCCCCTATATTGGGTGAAAACGCAAACGGACAAAGGATGGAGGTGCTTCTATGGTAGAAGCAGGGCAGTGGTTACGGAAGAGAATAGCCGAAAATCATTTTTCCAACCATAATTTCATGAAACTGGAACTGTTGGAGCCGGATTATGCTATCTTTCGCCTGGAAGTGCGGCCTGAGAGTCTGAACAGTCTTGGAGGATTGCATGGCGGTGCGGTGTACACACTGGCTGACATGGCCACAGGCGCTGCCGCCTGCACGGACGGACGGCCTTACGTCACCCAGAACGGTGCGCTGCATTTCATCGCGACGCAGAACGATGGCGTGGTGCGGGCTATTGCGCAGGTACGACATCGTGGCAAAACCACGGCTATCGTCTCTGTGGATGTGGTCGGCGAAAATGACAAGCTGCTGGCCACCGGAGAATTTGCCTTCTTCTGTGTGAAACGCTGATTGGGTCATTTGCGTGCAAAGCGCAAAGAATTTTCTAATGAGACAAGGAGGTCTCTTATATGAAAGAATTCAATGAAAAAAGCTTACAAGTGTTGACAGCGGAGATCCGTCTGGAAACGCTGAAGATCATTCGCTCCCGCGGCTTCGGCCATGTGGGCGGCTCCATGGATCTGGCTGAACTGATGGCTGTGCTGTACGGCTGCGTGATGAACTATGATCCCAAGAATCCCCGTTGGGAAGACCGTGACTGGCTGGTGCTGTCCAAGGGCCATGCCGGCCCCGTGGCTTACGCCACCTATGGTCTGATGGGCTTCTATCCTCTGGAGGAGGCCTATACGCTGAACCAGCCCGGCACCAAGTTCCCCAGTCATACGGACCGCAAGCTGACGCCCGGCGTGGATCTGACCACCGGCTCTCTGGGACAGGGTGTGTCCACCGCCACCGGTGCTGCGGTTGGCAACCGTCTGGACGGCCGTGACAACCATGTGTTCTGCGTCATCGGCGATGGCGAGGCAGATGAAGGTCAGGTCTGGGAAGGCCTGCACTTCGCCTATGCCCATAAGCTGGATAACATCATCTATTTCTTCGATAACAACGGCTACCAGCTGGACGGCACCACTGCTGCCATTCTGGATCACGGCAGCTTGACGCGTAAGGCAGAGGGCTTTGGCCTGTATACGCAGGAAGTAGACGGCCATGACCTGAAGGCCATCTACGATGCCATTAGGAATGCCTACGCCAAGAAGGGTGTACCTTCCTGCATCGTACTGAACACCTGCAAGGGCAAGGGCGCAACGTTTGCCGAGCCCAAGCACGACCATTCCTCCCAGCCCAATGAGGCGCAGTGGGCCGAAGCCATTGCTGCTGCTGAGCAGGCGCTGGAAGAGATCAAGAACAGCTGAGGAGGGGCAGAACATGAGTGTGAAATTGATCGGTAAGCACGAAAAGGATTCCCGCGCATGCCGCGATGCCGTGGCTCTGACGCTGAAGGACATGATGGGCAAGGATGAGTCCATCGTTTACATCGATTGCGACCTGATGGGCTGCATCAACACCAAGCAGCTGGTAGCCGCCTATCCCGGCCGTGCGCTGCAGGCCGGTATTGCCGAGGGCAACGCCGCCGGTGTGGCTGCGGGCCTGTCCGCTACCGGAAAGACGGTGTTCCTGCACAGCTTCGGTACGTTCTCCTCCCGCCGCATCTACGACCAGATCTATATGTCCGCCGCCTATGCAGGCCTTCCCGTACATGTACTGGGTTCCGATGCCGGTGTGACGGCCGCTTTCAACGGCGGTACCCATATGCCGCTGGAAGATGCCGCCATGTACCTGAGTATTCCGGAAGCTACCGTGTGTGATCCTTGCGACTATGAGCAGTTGGCAAGCGTGGTGCGGCAGCTGCCCGGCCTGGACAAGGGCGTGACCTTTACCCGCTTTGTGCGCAAGGACGTGATCCGCGTGTACGATGAGGGCTCCGAGTTTGAGATCGGTAAAGGCGTTGTACTGCACGAGAGTGAGGGCGACGCCGCTACCATCATTACCTCCGGTATCATGGTGGACGAAGCATTGAAGGCTTATGAGCAGCTGAAGGAAGAGGGCATTACCGTCCGCGTCATCGATATGTTTACGTGGAAGCCTTTGGACGAGGAACTGGTGATCAAGGCCGCTAAGGAGACGGGTGCTATCGTGACGGCAGAAAATCACAATACGGTCTGTGGTCTGGGCAGCGTTGTGGCCAACTGTCTTGCCAAGAACTGCCCCACCGTACAGGAATTTGTGGGCGTCAACGATCAGTTTGGTCAGGTGGGCCCTCAGGCATTCCTGATGGACACTTACGGCCTGCGCGCCGCCAATATCGTGGCTGCTGTGAAGAAGGCTATTGATCGCAAGTAATGAGAAAAGAACGCGTTCCCGGCTTTGGCTGGGAACGCATTCCAATAGTGTGTAGGTTGATTTGCAAGTGCGATGATGGCGCGTGTTTGCCGCTATAGAAGATGCAATCACTTATAATTGCAAAAGAACCCATTTTGGTGACCGTATTTGCAACTAATTCCACAGATTCCACAAAGAATCACGATAATATTTGTCGGAAATTGCAAGCGAATGCTAATTGATAATTGATAATTTTGGTGGTACGATAATGTTGGATTTAGATGGGCACCTATACCCTGCGCTGGGGTGATGTTGTGGCGCTTGGGATCACTAACCGCCAACAAGGTTGCAAGGCGCGTTTCCGGTGTTTGCTGGAAAAGTAATGCAAAAGCAAAATATATAATAATGTATCAGAAAAGGAGATCATAGAAATGGCAAAGAAAATGGACGCATTTTCCGCATCTTTGATGGCGGACAAGAGAGAGATCATTTTTGCACCCACCGTGTATAAGTTCCAGACGTTTGCGCAGATGGCAGAGGAATTCGGCCTGAACGAGCGCGACGTGGTGCTGACCAACGAGTTCATCTACACGCCCTTCATGAAGGATCTGGGCCTGAAGTGCCAGTTCGTGTTCCAGGAGAAGTTCGGCGCCGGCGAACCCAGCGAAGAGATGATCCAGATCATGTATGATGCCATCCCCTACGACAGCTATGACCGTGTCATCGCCGTGGGCGGCGGTGCCATCCTGGACCTGTGCAAGCTGCTGGGCTGCCAGCGTCCCGATACGGTACATAACCTGTACTACAAGCGTTTTCCCGTGATCCACGAGAAGGATGTCATCGCTGTGCCCACCACCTGCGGTACCGGCAGTGAGTGCACCAACATCTCCGTGGCCATCGTGAAGACCGAAATCGACGGCGTGCTGACCGGCGGCGAGACGAAGTTGGGTCTGGTGTCCGACGATATCATCCCCAATAAGGTGTGCCTGATCCCCGACCTTTTGAAGACGCTGCCCTATAAGCCCTTCGCTTGCAGTGCCATCGACGCCCTGATCCACGCCACTGAGTCCTTCCTGTCCCCCTGCCGTAAGACCATCACCTCCGAGCTCTTCTCTGTGAAGGCCATGGAGATGATCCTGGAAGGCTTCCGCCGCATCAGCGAGAACGGACAGGAGGCCCGTTTTGACTATCTGGACGAGTTCGTTACCGCTTCTTTCTATGCCGGTATCGCGTTCCTGAAGGCCGGCTGCGCCACCGTCCATGCCATGAGCTTCCCCCTGGGCGGCACTTATCATGTGCCTCACGGCGAGAGCAACTATATGCTGTTCGGTTCCATCCTGCGTATCTATGACGAAGGCAACCCCAACGGCGAGCTGCTGAAGTTCAAGGAAATGATCGCCCGCATCTTCGGCTGCAAGGTGGAAGACGCCATCGACGAGCTGAACGCTCTGCTGGAGAAGATCCTGCCTCTGCGTCCTCTGCACGATGCCGGTTTCACCGAGCAGGATATCGTGGACTTCCCCAAGAGCGTGGAAGCCAACCAGCAGCGTCTGCTGACCAACTCCTACGTGCCCATGGACTTGGCTCTTATGGAGCGCGTGTATCGCGAGTGCTTCTAAGCACAAAAAAGGAGGAAGAGCGATGTACCAGACCGTTAAGTATACTAAGGATGCCGGTATCGGCATCGTGACCATCAACCGTCCCGAGGCGCTGAATGCATTGAACTCCACGGTGATCGCGGAGCTGGAACAGCTGGTGACGGAGCTGGAGAACGACCGCGAGCTGCGCGCCGTGATCCTGACCGGAGAGGGCCGCTCCTTCGTAGCCGGCGCCGATATCGGTGAGCAGCAGCCCCTGACACTGGATGGCGGCCGCCGCTGGGGCCAGCGCGGCAGTGCCCTGATGCGCCGCATCGAACAGCTGGAAGTGCCCACCATCGCAGCCGTCAACGGCTTTGCGCTGGGCGGCGGCTGCGAGCTGGCGCTGAGCTGTGATATCATCCTCGCCTCCGAGAAGGCCAAGTTTGGCCAGCCGGAAGTGGGTCTGGGCATCACCCCCGGTTTCTCCGGTACCCAGCGCCTGCCCCGCCGTGTGGGTATCGGCAAGGCGAAGGAACTGATCTATTCCGGTAAGATGATCAAGGCAGACGAGGCGGAGAAGATCGGCCTTGTCAACGCCGTGTATGCGCCGGAAGAGCTGATGAACGGCGCGATGGAGATGGCCAAGTCCTTCACCAAGAACGCACCCATCGCCGTGAAGTATGCCAAGGCCTGCATCGACCGCGGCATGCAGATGGATATCGACGACGGCATCGCCGTGGAGAACGAGCTGTTCGCCATGTGCTTTGCCACGCAGGACCAGAAAGAGGGCATGGCCGCTTTCTTAGAGAAGCGCCCTGCCGTGTTTGAGAACAAATAAGAGGGACAAGTATGAGAAAAGTTCGCGTACTTTCAGCAGCAGAAGCTGTCATGATGGTGAAAGACGGAGATACCGTGTCTACCGGTGGCTTCGTCAGCTGTGCCTGCCCCGAAACGTTGTCCAAGGCGCTGGAAAAGCGCTTTGTGGAGACCGGTTCACCCCGTGATCTGACGCTGTTCTATGCAGCCGGTCAGGGCTATCGCCTGATGCCCGGTTCCGGTGGTGACCATTTCGCCCACGAGGGCATGGTCAAGCGCGTGGTGGGCGGTCACTGGGACCGTGCACCGGGCCTGGGCAAGCTGGCCTTGGAGAATAAGATCGAGGCCTATAACCTGCCTCAGGGCGTGATCACCCATATGTACCGCGATATTGCGGCACATAACCTGGGTACCATCACCCATGTGGGCCTGTATACCTTTGCTGATCCCCGCAACGGCGGCGGTAAGCTGAACGAGGTGACCAAGGAAGATCTGGTCAAGCTGATCGAGATCGAAGGTCAGGAGCGTCTGCTGTATAAGACGTTCCCCATTGATGTGGTGTTCCTGCGCGCCTCCTACTGCGATGAGCGCGGTAACTGCACCGTGCACCGTGAGGTAGGCCCCCTGGATGTGACTGCCATGGCCCAGGCCTGCAAGAATTCCGGTGGTAAGGTCATCGTGCAGGTGGAGCGTATGGTGGCAGCCGGCGCGCTGGATCCCAAGCTGGTCAAGATCCCCGGTATCTACGTGGATGCCGTTGTGATCGGCGAGCCGGAGGACAGCACCCAGTGCATCAGTATGGAATATGACGGCTCTGCCAGCGGCGAATTCACCATTCCTCTGGACGCCATCCCTGCGATCCCGCTGAACCAGCGCAAGGTGGTTGCCCGTCGTGCTGCCATGGAACTGCCCGATGATGCCATCGTCAATCTGGGCACGGGTATGCCGGAGCAGATCGCCAATGTCTGCGCCGAAGAGGGGATCTCCGATAAGATGACGCTGACCGTAGAGGCCGGCCCCATTGGCGGCGTACCGCTGTCCGGCCCGCAGTTTGGCGCTTCGGCCAATGCAGAGGCCATTTTGGAGCATAACGTCCAGTTCGACTTCTATCAGGGCGGCGGTCTGGATATCGCATTTCTGGGCCTGGCGGAGACAGCGCCCAACGGCGATCTGAACGTGTCCAAGTTCGGTACCCGTCTGGCCGGCGCCGGTGGCTTCGTGGATATCACCCAGAACGCCAAGAAGGTCTGCTACTGCGGCACCTTCACCGCCAAGGGCTTGAAGGTCGAGGTGGCTGACGGCCAGCTGAAGATCCTGCAGGAAGGCGAAAAGAAGAAATTCGTCAGGGAAGTGGAGCACATCACCTTCTCCGGCACTTATGCCAATAAGGTGGGTCAGCCGGTGCTGTATATCACCGAGCGCGCCGTGTTCCAGCTGCGCCCCGAAGGCGTGACGCTCATCGAGATCGCCCCCGGTGTGGATCTGCAGAAGGATATCCTTGACCAGATGGAATTTACCCCCGTGATCGCTGACGACCTGAAGCTGATGGACGAGCGCATCTTCCGCGAGGAGAAGATGGGCCTTGCCAACGAGAACTAAGGAGGAATTGCCTTATGATGACAGCAAAAGAATATATCGATTCCCTGCGCGAGTTGAAGACCCGCGTGTACATGTTCGGTGAGAAGATCGACAACTGGGTGGACCATCCCATGATCCGTCCCAGCATCAACTGCGTGGCCATGACGTATGCGCTGGCCCAGGATCCCCAGTACGAGGATCTCATGACCGCCACGTCCAGCCTGACGGGCAAGAAGATCAACCGCTTCACCCATCTGCACCAGTCCGCGGACGATCTGGTGAAGAAGGTGAAGATGCAGCGCCTGATGGGCCAGAAGACGGCCAGCTGCTTCCAGCGCTGCGTGGGTATGGACGCGTTCAACGCCGTCTATTCCACCACCTATGAGATCGACGAGAAGTACGGCACCACCTACCATGAGAACTTCAAGAAGTTTCTCATCATGGTGCAGGATCAGGACCTGACGGTGGACGGCGCCATGACGGACCCCAAGGGCGACCGAGCCAAGGCCCCTCACCAGCAGGCAGATCCGGATATGTTCGTGCATGTGGTGGAGCGCCGAGATAACGGTATCGTGGTGTGCGGTGCCAAGTGCCACCAGACCGGTTCCATCAACAGCCACTGGCATCTGTTCATGCCCACCATCTCCATGGGCGAGAACGATAAGGACTGGGCCGTCTCCTTCGCCTGCCCCACAGATGCCGAGGGCCTGTACATGATCTACGGCCGCCAGAGCTGCGATACGCGTAAGATGGAAGACGGCTGCAGCATCGACGTGGGCAACACCAAGTTCGGCGGCCAGGAAGCCCTGGTGGTGCTGGACCATGTGTTTATCCCCAATGAATACATCTTCCTGGACGGCGAGTATGAGTTCGCCGGTATGATGGTGGAGCGCTTTGCCGGCTACCATCGCCAGAGCTACGGCGGCTGTAAGGTAGGCGTGGGTGACGTGGTCATCGGCGCCGCGGCACTGGCTGCGGAGTATAACGGCGTGGAGAAAGCCAGCGCGGTGAAGGATAAGCTGATCGAGATGACCCATCTCAATGAGACGCTGTACTCCTGCGGTATCGCCTGCTCCTGCGAAGGCTGCCCCACCAAGGCGGGCAACTACCAGATCGACCTGCTGCTGGCCAACGTGTGTAAGCAGAACGTGACAAGATTCCCCTATGAGATCGTGCGTCTGGCCGAAGATATCGCAGGCGGCTTGATGGTCACCATGCCCAGCCAGAAGGATTTCGAGTCCGACCTGCCGGTAGGCCGTGAGGGCGAGACCATCGGCGAGATCTGCAAGAAGTATTTTGCCACGAAGGAAGGCGTGTCCACAGAGGACCGCCAGCGCATCCTGCGCTTTTTGGAGAATATGTGCCTGGGCGCGGCAGCAGTGGGTTACCGTACCGAGTCCATGCACGGCGCAGGCTCGCCGCAGGCGCAGCGCATCATGATCGCACGTCAGGGCGACATTCAGGGAAAGAAGAAGCTGGCAAAGAATATCGCTGGCATTCAGGACTAAAAGCAACAGGGAAAAGAGAAAAGAGGAGAAAAACCATGGATTTTAATCTGAGCCGTGAGCAACTGCTGGTCCGCAAGATGATGGCGGAGTTCACCGAGAAAGAGGTCAAGCCCATTGCTGCCGAGACGGACCGCACCTGCCAGTATCCCAAAGAGACCATCGAGAAGCTGTTCGACCTGGGCGTCATGGGTCTGGGCGTGCCGAAGGAATACGGCGGTCAGGGCGGCGATGCCATTGCCGGTGCCATTGTCATCGAGGAACTGGCCAAGGCCTGCGCATCTACTGCAGATATCGTGGCTGCCCATAACGGCCTGTGCTGCGATCCTATTTTGAAGTTCGGTACGGAAGAGCAGAAGCAGAAGTATCTGCCCATGCTGACCCGCGGCCATAAGGTGGGCGCATTCGCCCTGACCGAGCCCAACGCCGGCTCCGATGCCTCCAAGGGGCAGACGGAAGTGGTGGATGCCGGTGATCACTATGTGATGAACGGCTCCAAGATCTTCATCACCAACGGCTATGTGGCCGAAGTGTTCGTGGTGTTCGCCATGACCGATAAGTCCAAGGGCACCAAGGGCATCACCGCCTTTATCGTGGAATCCAGCGACCCCGGCTTCAGCGTGGGTAAGCATGAGGAGAAGATGGGCCTGCACGGCGCTCCCACGGCGGAGATCGTGTTCCAGGACTGCATCATCCCCAAGGACCGCATGCTGGGCAAGGAAGGTAAGGGCTTCTCCATCGCTATGCAGACGCTGGACGGCGGCCGTATCGGCATCGCAGCCCAGGGCCTGGGCATTGCCGAGGGTGCTCTGCAGGAAGCCATCAATTATACCAAGAGCCGTGAGCAGTTCGGCCGTCCCATCAGCAAGTTCCAGAACACCCAGTTCACGCTGGCTGACATGGAGCTGGGCTGCGAGGCAGGCCGCCTGCTGACCTATCAGGCTGCTGCGCTCAAGCAGGCAGGCCAGCGCTTCACCAAGGAAGCTGCCATGGCCAAGCTGTTCACCTCCGAGCACGCCATGAAGACCACCACCAAGGTGGTGCAGATGTTCGGCGGCTATGGCTACACCAAGGATTACCCCGTGGAGCGCATGATGCGCGACGCTAAGATCACTGAGATCTATGAGGGTACGTCCGAAGTGCAGCGTATCGTGATCTCCGCCAATATGGGCCTGTAAGGAGGAAGAAAAAGATGAAAATTATGGTAACAGTCAAGCAGGTCCCCGATACCTCCGGTAAGGTGGCCGTGAACGCCGATGGTACTCTGGATCGTGCATCCATGCAGACCATCATCAACCCCGATGATATGAACGCCGTAGAGGCGGCTCTGGCGCTGAAGGACGAGCTGGGCTGCAAGGTCATCGCATTCACCATGGGTCCCCCTCCTGCAGAGGGCATGCTGCGTGAGCTGATGGCTATGGGCGTGGACGAAGGCGTGCTGATCACCGCTCGTGAGTTCGGTGGCTCCGATACCTTCGCTACCTCCCAGATCATCGCTGCCGGTATCGACACCTACGGCGTGGACGAGGATGACATCATCCTGGCCGGCCGTCAGGCCATCGACGGCGACACCGCACAGGTGGGTCCCCAGATCGCTGAGAAGCTGAATCTGCCCCAGATCACCTATGCCGGCGAGATCAAGAAGGACGGCAACACCCTGACTGTCAAGCGTATGCTGGAAGACGGCTACATGACGGTGAAGGTGAATACCCCCTGCATGATCACCTGCATCAAGGAACTGAACGATCCCCGCTACATGAATGTGCAGGATATTTACTCCGCCTATTCCAAGCCTCTGGTGACCATGACCTATGAGACTCTGAAGGATCATCCCCTGATCGACAAGAGCACCATCGGTCTGGCCGGTTCTCCCACCAACATCCTGACATCCTTCACGCCTCCCCAGAAGGGCGCCGGCATGATGATGAGCGGCAATGGTAAGGAGACCACCGATCAACTGGCCGGTATTCTGGCCGATAAACATATCATTTAAGGGGAGGAGAACGAGTATGGCTTTTAATAGTGCTGATACTGCTGCTTTCAAGAACGTATGGGTATTCTGCGAGCAGCGCCAGGGCGTGATGATGCCCACTACTTTCGAACTGATCTCCGAGGGCCGCAAGCTGGCCGATGAGCTGGGCGTTGAACTGTGCGGCATTCTGCTGGGCGACAACGTGGACGGTATCGCCAAGGAGCTGGGCGGCTACGGCGCCGATAAGGTGTACGTGTACAACAGCCCCCTGCTGAAGGACTTCACCACCGATGCCTATACCAAGGTGATCGTGGAGGCCGTTCATGAGTTCAAGCCCGAGGTCCTGGTGTTTGGTGCTTCCAACATCGGCCGTGACCTGGCTCCCCGCTGCGCAGCTCGTCTGCACACGGGCCTCTGCGCTGACTGCACCCACCTGGACATCGATATGCCCAACTACAAGGGCTTCCTGAAGGAAGTCTCCACGCTGCCCGAAGAGCGCATCGAGAAGCTGGGCACCGTGATGATCAACCGTGAGCCCCACA
>SVLK01000034.1 GCA_015067975.1 Oscillospiraceae bacterium
GTAAGGCGTTGGGACTCAATTGGAAGCTCTCCAACCTTATCTCTGCCGGTACGGGTATTTGCGGTGGCTCTGCCATTGCCGCTATTGCCCCGACTATCGATGCAGACGATAACGATGTAGCTTATGTAACTTCAAGGTCACGCCACTTGTTAGCATACTCGGCATCACGATACATTGAACGTACACGTTCAATTTTTTCGATATCCTTATATGCTGAATTAACAGCATCGACAATCTCACGATTACTTGCGCCCTCTCGAATGAGGGAAACTATCAGTTCCGATGCGGCAGACTTACCTTGATGTTCGACAGGCAATATGCCAAACTCTTCAAAGGTATCAATAAAATTAACACCACGATGACGCTTACCATTAACATCGACATAATCGTATGAGCCATCCTCAGTTTTTTGGAACTTGTCCCCCTCTTTACGAATATAATCCCGAATCTCTTGAGGCGTACCATAACCCTTATCGCGATGGCACTTAGGGAATAGTTTCTCTATCTGTGCCGCAGTAAAAGCGGAAGAACGATAGAGAAAGATGTGCGTATGAAGAGTCTCGCACTCATCACCCTCTTCATCACACATGCACCAATAAAGGGACTTACCACGAATCGATTGCAAACAATTACGGATTTCATCATGGGAAAATCCATGTTCCAATGGATTATTTATCGTGATAATCCATTTACGGGACTGAACATTGTCCATAGAAACAACCATTCAGCACACCTCAATTATCCGATTACAGGCCAGTGAGACTCAAGATAAGCAATGAGCCACAAAACGCCATGCATGTACAACGAGAGGCCACAAACGCCAAGCACTGTTTCAAAAACCACGTTACGTATGCGGCGAAACTTCTCTATCTTTTTCCACAAAGGAAACTTCTCCCCATCAACAAGTATCATACTGCACTCTCCTTCTTTTTTTTGAAGCCGTGGACGAGACTCGAACTCGCATCTACCCTGAATCGTTGGTGGTACACCGGCGCTCTACCATTGAGCTACCACGGCAAAATACAAAAATACAGAAGTGCAGGGGGGTAATACTGACCCCCTGCACCATGGCACGGCGCGCTTTGCGCGCCGCGCCACAATACGTGGGGGTGTAAGAGGAGAGAAAGAGTAAATCTGCGATGAATGCAGAAAAGATGACTTACGCCAAAGTAAAGTCAATCAGGAAGCCACGGGAATCGCGGTCTACCTCATAGGTTTTGCCCACGGCGATACCGGACAGCGGGTACTGGTCGGGGTCGAGCCAAATGGAATCAACGCAAACACCATCAACACCCATCTTCTTATGGGTGACGTGTGCCACATTGGCGGCGAACTCCTTACCGGACTTCTTGGACTTACCGCTCACATACTCCTTGCCAACAACAGTTACTTTCATGTTTCATACACTCCATTTTCTTAAATTTAAGACCGAGCGGTCTTTTCGAATAGAAGTGTAAATCAACATTATGGAAAAAGTCGATAAATTTGCTTGACTTTTTCCAAAAATCCGATATAATAATTAAGCTCGCGTTTTGCGGGCAAATCCTTGCTCTCATAAAATGATGAGGGCCATATGTCCAAAAGGAGGTGCAAAAAGTATGGCTAAGATTTCTGCCAACTACGAGGTCGTTTACATCATCGACCCTGCACAGGGTGAGGAGGCTATTGCCGCTACCGTGGCAAAGTTCCAGGCTCTGGCTGAGCAGAATGGTTCCAACGTGGTCGTGGAAGAGTGGGGCAAGCGCAAGCTGGCTTACGCAATCGACTACAAGACCGAGGGTTACTACGTGCTGATGAGCTTCACCAGCGCTCCCGAGTTCCCCAAGGAGCTGGATCGTATCCTGGGTATCACCGAGGATATCATGCGTTCCATGATCGTCTGCAAGGGCGAGTAAGGGAGGCACATCATGCTGAACAAAGTTTTCATCATGGGTCGTCTGACCCGCGATCCCGAGCTGCGCCGCACCCAGAGCGGTACCGCCGTGACCAGCTTCTCTCTGGCCGTTGACCGTGACTTCAAGTCTCAGTCCGGCGAGAAAGAGACCGATTTTATCGACGTGGTCGCATGGCGTTCCACTGCTGAGTTTGTGGCAAAGTACTTCTCCAAGGGCCGCATGGCCGTGGTAGAGGGTCGCCTGCAGATCCGTGACTGGAAAGACAAGGACGGCAATAACCGCAGAAGTGCGGAAGTGATTGCCGACAACATCTATTTCGGTGATTCCAAGCGCGACGGCGCAGGCAGCGATTTCGCTCCCGCTTACGGCGCACCCGACCGCGGTTACAGCAGCCCGGTCGGCGGCTATGCTGCCCCCATGGGTGGTGCCGATCACTTCGCCGAGATCGATGAGGAGGACGGCGACCTGCCGTTCTAAGCTGCCGTAAGAGGCACACGTAATAATTTATAAGGAGGAACCTTCCATGGCTATGGAACGCGAAAATAGAGCACCCCGCGGTGCTAACCGCAAGCGCAAAAAGGTTTGCCAGTTCTGCGTTGATAAGTGCGAGCACATCGATTACAAGGACGCTGCCAAGCTGCGTCGCTTCATCTCCGAGCGCTCCAAGATTCTGCCCCGCAGAACCACCGGCACCTGCGCTATGCATCAGCGTCAGCTGACTGAGGCCATCAAGCGCGCTCGTCAGATCGCTCTGCTGCCTTTCGTGACCGAATAAGTTGCATCAAAAAAGACACGGCTCAGCCGTGTCTTTTTTCTTTTTACCTTTCAGCAGCCGCACTCCACTCCCGCAGGCAGAGAGTCGTCATGATCGATCCACTCCCGAACGTCCACTACTTCAAATTCTGTGGGCGTTTTGCGGATCACGATGCGGGAAAGGCCTGCGTTGATCACCATACGGCGGCACATGGCACAGGACGTGGCGTCACTGAGCAGTTCACCGCTCTGGGCATTGCGGCCTACCAGATAGATGGTGCCTCCCACCATATCGCGGCGGCCGGCAGAAATAATGGCATTGGCTTCCGCGTGGACGCTGCGGCACAGCTCATACCGCTCGCCGCGGGGGACTTTCAGCGCTTCACGGGTGCAATAGCCCAGATCCACGCAGTTTTTACGTCCGCGGGGTGCGCCGTTATAACCGGTAGAGATGATCTCATCATTCTTGACGATAATCGCGCCATATACGCGGCGCAGGCAAGTGGCGCGCTCGAGCACCGTCTGAGCAATATCCAGATAGTAATTTTCTTTGCTGATACGTTCCATGGGCACCTCCGTGTGCCGCTCCGGGCGGCATTTGATTTGCTTCATTATAATATATTTCTCCACCGCTGCACATTTCGCATTTTTCACAAAATTTACATCTGTTTTTTGCCGATTTTACCGGAAAACAGTTGTCTTTGAAACAGTTGCGTCCTGCAGGAACAGTATTGTATAATAGAGACACAAGAAATCATCGCGGAGGTAAAACAGCATGTATGTGAACGAACAGCTCTACCTTGGTCTGGCTGACGGCCAGCCGGTCAACATGGCGCTGAATATGGCCAACCGCCACGGTTTGATTGCCGGTGCCAGCGGTACAGGTAAGACCATCACCATGAAAGTGATGGCGGAGTCCTTTTCCGATGCCGGTGTGCCCGTATTTTTGTGCGATGTGAAAGGCGATGTCTCCGGTCTTGCCATGCCCGGCGTTTCCTCCTCCGGTATGGAAAAACGGATCGATAAATTTGGATTGCGCGATTCTTTCCGCTACACTTCCTATCCCGTGACTTTTTGGGATATTTATCAGTCTGCCGGCCACCCGATCCGAGCGACGGTGTCTGATATGGGCCCGGATCTCCTGTCCCGCATTTTGGGGCTGACAGAGGCGCAGGAAGGCGTGCTGAACATCGCTTTCCGCATTGCTGATGACAACCAGCTGGATCTCATCGATCTGAAAGATTTGCGGGCCATGCTCACCTATCTGGATGAGCACAAAAAGGAATATACCATGACCTACGGCAACATCACCACCCAGTCGCTGGGCGGTATTCTGCGCGCCCTGTTGCCGTTAGAAAATCAGGGCGGCGATCTGTTCTTCGGTGAGCCGGATCTGGATATCAACGATTGGATCCGCACAGCCGCCGACGGACGCGGCATGATCAATCTGCTGGACTGCGTGCAGCTGGTGCAAAACCCCACGCTCTATGCCAGTTTCCTGCTGTGGATGATGTCGGAGCTGTTTGAAATGCTGCCGGAAGCCGGCGACATGGACAAGCCCAAGCTGGTATTCTTCTTCGACGAGGCACATCTTTTGTTCAGCGAGGCACCCAAGGTGCTGGTGCAAAAAATCGAGCAAGTTGTCAAGCTGATTCGTTCCAAGGGTGTGGGTATCTATTTTGTGACACAGAGCCCCAGCGACATTCCCGACAGCGTATTGGCACAACTGAGCAACCGCGTGCAGCATGCCTTGCGCGCCTATACGCCTGCTGAACAGAAAGCGGTGCGTGCTGCCGCCCAATCCATGCGTCCCAATCCCGCTTTCAAGGCAGAAGAAGCCATTATGGAGCTGGGAGTAGGACAGGCGTTGGTTTCTCTGCTGGATGAGGACGGTGTTCCCGGCATCGTGCAGCGCACCGCCATTATCTGCCCCCAGAGTTTGATGGCACCGGCAGACAGTGCTGCCCGTGCTGCCGCTCTTGCCGGTGATGGTATGGGCAAATATGACCAAAGCGTCGATAACGACTCTGCCTTTGAGCTGCTGCAGGAAATGCAGGCTGAAGAGGAGGAAAAGGCGCAGCTGGCCGCAGAGCGGGCACAGTTGGAAAAGGAACGGGCCGAGTTTGAAAAGCAGAAGGCCAAGCAGGAAGAAGCCGCGCGCAGAAAAGCCGAAAAAGAAGTGGAACGGCAGATGGCCGCCCGGGAAAAAGCCGCTGAGCGGCGCAAGGCGCAGATTGAGCGCCAACTGATCAACACCGGCGCCAGTCTTTTGAAGAAGGGGCTGCAGCGTGGATTGATGAACACCCTCTCCGGCAGCAGCAAGCGCAAGAGTCGCTGGTAATTCTTAATTGATAAAAAAGACGGGCACATGCCCGTCTTTTTTATTCTTTGATTTTCGCCCGGTTGCTGCCGCGATTCTGCCGATTATATTGCTCGATCAGCGCTGCGATCTGGCCGCGAGCCTCCTCTACCTCGGCGTGGAAAGCTTCGGCAGACAGGCGCAGTGCACCGTGTCCCAGCACAATCATCTGCTCCAGTCCGTCGGAGGTTGCCACCCGGACACGGTGGTCTTTCTGCAGGCGGTAAGTGGTTTTCTCGATATACATGTCTGCCGTTTCCGCCTCTTTGGTATAGACGATATAGATTCCATTGCGCTGCTCCACACTGCCGGGGTTGCGCTTGACCTTGTAAGCGTCAAACACCAGAATCACCTGACAACGGCGAAATCCCCGGTAGTCGGCCAAAATATCCTCCAGCACACCACGGGCCGCCGCAACATCCGCTGCCGCCAACGCTTTCAACTCCGGCCACGCGAAGATAATGTTATAGCCGTCCACCAGCAGGTAGTCCGCCCCATCTTTCGCATCACGGATTTGATAAGAGTCTCTCAGTTCCGTATGCTTCGGTTTCGGAGGCGGCTGGAATCCACGGCGCTCCACTTTGCCATAGGTTCGTTCAAAAATTGCCTGCAGCTCTTTATCCTGTGCAGCGCCGCCGGAATAGCTGCGGCGGATGGAAAGCTGCTCCGACGCGTCTTCTACGCTGCGGCGCAGCGGGCTGGGCACATGCATGCGTTCGTGCACCTGATCCCATTTGACATTTACACCTGCACCGTGCTCGCAGAACACAGAGTCAGCCGGGTTGTCCACGTCCCGTTCCGGTTCATAGCCGGAAGCAGCAATCACTTCATCGGCATTATGGCAAATATCGTAACCGCGCAGTGTGCAGGAAAGCTGGCCCTGACCGCGGGTGTACACAGCCACCTCCTGCCAGTAGTTCTGCATCGTCGCTACCGGCGCATAGCCCGTCAGCGCCGCCAGATCGCCGGAATCTTCCGGATCATTCAGCGTACCGCCCATACTCTGTACGTCGGTCATAGCGCGTCCTACGCAGCTGTGGGGCACTTCCAGCCGGAAATCATAGTAGGGCTCCAGCAGCAGACTTTGTGCCTGCATCAACCCTTGCCGCACCGCACGGTAGGTGGCTTGCCGGAAATCGCCGCCCTCGGTATGCTTAAGATGCGCTCGGCCTGCAATCAATGTGATCTTCACATCTGTCAGCGGAGCACCTGTGAGCACCCCGGCGTGCGGTCGCTCCAGCAAATGCGTTAGGATCAGCCGCTGCCAGTTGAGATCCAACTGGTCGGTGGAGCAATCTGTAGCGATCTGTACGCCGCTGCCTCGCGCCGCCGGCTCCAGCAGCAGATGCGCCTCCGCATAATGCCGCAGCGGTTCAAAGTGGCCCACACCCTCCACCATATCGGCAATGGTTTCTTTATAAACAATATTGCCTTGCCCGAAGTCGATCTGCAACTCGAAGCGCTCAGCAATCAGGCGGCGCAGCACTTCCAGTTGCACAGGGCCCATCAGCCGCACATGGATCTCCTGCAGCCGTTCATTCCATACAATGCGCAGCAGAGGATCTTCCTCTTCCAGTTGACGCAGCTTAGGCAACACCGTATGGGGATCTGCGCCATCGGGCAGCAACAGGCGATAGTTCAACACCGGTTCCAGCAGTGAGCGGTTATCTTGCGTTTCGGCTCCCAGCGCTTGTCCGGGATAAGTTTTACTCAGGCCGGTAACGGTTACCACACTGCCGGCGACAGCCTGCGGTATCATTTGGTATTTCACGCCGGAGTATTGGCGCAGCTGATCCGCCTTTTCCTCCCAGCGCCCCCCGTCTTCTCCACCGCAAAGCAGCATTTTTGCGCGCAATACACCACCGGTCACTTTCAGCCATGTAAGCCGGTCTCCCTTGCTGTCACGGGAAATTTTAAACACACGCGCAGCAAAGTCTTGCCCATACACCGGCGTATCGGTGTAGGCACAAATACATTGCAGAAATTCCTCGATCGCCTCCAGCTTCAGCGCAGAGCCAAAGCAACAAGGAAACACTTGGCGCTGTGCAATTAGTTGTGTGATTTGTTGCTGCCCTACCAGCCCCGTTTCCAAAAATGTTTCCAGCGCAGACTCATCGCACATAGCAATGGCTTCATCACGTACAGCAGCGTCGACAGTAAAGTCGACAAAGCCGCCGCCCAATCGACGCTGTAGCTGCTCTATCAGTGTCGTACGCTCAGCTCCCTGCAGATCCATTTTGTTAACGAACACGAAAGTGGGCAATTCATAGCGTTCCAGTAGTTTCCAAAGGGTGCGGGTATGAGCCTGTACTCCGTCAGTGCCGCTGATCACCAAAATCGCATAGTCCAGCACTTGCAGCGTGCGTTCCATCTCCGCAGAAAAGTCTACATGGCCCGGGGTATCCAGCAGCGTCAGCTCCACATCTTCCCATGTCAGCATAGCCTGCTTGGAGAAAATAGTAATACCGCGGTCACGCTCCTGCACGTCCGTGTCTAAAAAGGCATCTCCGTGATCCACGCGGCCCAACTTTCTTAAATTGCCGGCAGTATACAACAGCGCTTCACTCAGCGTTGTTTTTCCTGCGTCTACATGGGCCAGAATGCCGACCACAAGTTTTTTCATGGCTTCACCGTTTATCTTTCTTTACGGCGCAACGCACCGAAAATTTGCCCTTTTAGGATACAATATGCGCCACACCACTGTCAAGAAGTGGTCTGCCTGACAAATTGCGCAACAACAAACCCGATTGCCTATGAGGCAATCGGGTTTATACTGCGTATTTTGTGGCGTGGTAATTCACTTTTCCGGAAGGGTGCTTTGAAGAAACAGCGAATAAAGCAGTACGCACAGAGAGCATCCAATCACCAAGAATACCGGCAAGGATGCCATAAAAACCAGTGGAACGTGCAAACAGAGCACAATAAATCCGATGCGGATCACGCCGAGCAGCAATGCCCGAGGCCAATACATCAGGCAGTAGTACAGCGCTTCCTGCGCCGCCCCCCACAAGGACAGCTCTCCTTCGCTCATCAGCGGGAGAAAATAGGACAGCAGCATGCCAAGCATAAGGGTCAGAAGGACCAGCAGCGCCAGCAAAAAACCGGAGCGCATACTGCCGGATAGGCTTCCCAGCCACATAAAGTCCAAAATCAATGCCCCGATCACCAAAACGAGAATCGGCGTCAGAAGAATCCCGTGCCACAAATGTCTGCGGTATGAGCGCAGAAACTCTTTCAGAATGCCTTTGCTTCGTCCATAACGACAGTGGGAAAGGGACACTTCATACAGCGCCAAAAGCGAGCCACCAATGGTCAGTATGGGCAGACAGCCGATGACAAACAACAGGTTCAAAAAAATCAGCTCGACTACGTTTTGCAAAAAACGCATGAATGCGCCATCATAATCAAAAAAACGGGGTTTTTGTTCCATACTTACTTCAGCAGTTCATCCATTGCCTGTCCCTGCGCCTGCGGCATCTCAAATCCAAGGAGCTTTGCAAACGTAGGAGCTTCATCAATCACGTTGTGCCGCGGCAGCATCACGCCGGGCTTGATATCGGGACCTTTTGCCAAAAATACCGGCTGCGGGCCATTCGTAGGAATATAGCCATGGGTGGCGCGGCCCATACGGTAGTCCTTTAGGTCCGCGTTAGATACCAGCGGGCGGGTGCAGTCATCAGCAAAAGAAGTATATCCGTCGGACTCAATAATAAACGCGAAATCACCATCCAAATGGAACTTTTCGGCCGCCTCAGCACGAGTAAACACCTGGTTAAATCCCCAAATGCCATCCTCAGCCATATCACAAAGCGTCCGATGAACCGCATCATGAGCTTGCTGGTCTGCAGGATCTTTCATCCAAAACGTCATGGACATGCCATTGGAAATTCCAAAAACAGTGTAATCGCTCACTTCACTGGATTCATCCAGCTGAATGAATCCGCGCTCGGCCAAATAGGCATTGGGTTTGACAATACGGACCAGATCCTGCTGGCCGTGGTCGCTGAGAACGACAATATTTGTGTCCTCGTAAACACCTGCGTCCTTCAGTGCATCGATCAGCATGCCAAACCACTGGTCGATCAGCTCCAGACCCTCGGTCACTTTATCGTTGAAAATGCCGTTTTTGTGGCGATAGCTATCAATTAGGCTGCCGTGCAAAAACATGACCTCCGGTGCCCGCTGGCGAATCATATCGCAGGCAACGTGAATCATAAACCGGTCAAACTCCGGCTCGGATGTGAAGTTCTTTTTTCCTGTCAGACGGAACGTAGGCGGCAAATGCACGCTATGCTTCTGCATGATACGGATTACTTCCTCATTTGCGCCCATGGCGGCAAATGTACCTTCAAAGGTATCCTCAGGATAGGCCAGCCAGTACTCCGGCAGGTGATAATCAATATCAGGGTTGTAAGCGGTGACAGGCCAAAAAGCGGCGCTGGTGGTATAGCCGGCACGCTTGGCTGCAGTAAAGATATTTTCACACTGAATAAGACGGGAATCCCACGTCCAAGTCAGCGATGTGTTCTTCGTCGAAAAAACATTATTACAAAATACACCCGTCTTCTCCGGATAACATCCGGTCTGAATACTCACATGGACGGGATATGTAATAGACGGATAAATCGTCTCTATACTCTCACAGCCGCTGATATTTTCCAGATAGCAGCTGAAATTTTTGCATTTTTTTAAATAATCCAGATCTTCCGTTACTAATGCATCAACGGAAAAAACCAGCAGGCGTTTCTTATTCATAAGGATTACCTCAGTTCTTTTATCGGTAACAACCCGGTTCGGAAATCATTTCTTCCGCGATTTCCCGGAACGGATAGAGGAACGCAGGTCTTTGATAGGAAAGTTCTTTCCCTCCCTGCATAGCATAACTCCTTTTTTTCATAAAAGCAACTCGGAGCGCCCGTCCAGCCGGGCGGGCGCTCCGCATGGTGTTAGTTTACGACGGTACTAAGATACAACAATTAGCCTACGTTGGTAGCGTTGTACAGCTCGAAGTCCTCGTTGATGGTGGACACCATGGTGGCGATAGCATCAGCAACAGGAGTACCATTGAAGATCTCCTCCAGAGCGGTAGCACCGGCGGGAGAGTAGGTGTTGTTGGTAGCAGTGAAGGCATAGAATGCGCTCAGGTCAGCGCCCTTCATAGCGTCAATGATCTTCTGGACATAGGGATAATCCTTCAGATATGCCTGATAAGCATCGCTATCATAGATAGCCTCGCTCAGGGGCAGATAGCCGGTCTTCTTGTCCCACTCAACCTGAATATCGGGAGCGGAGAAGAACTTGATGAATTCCCAAGCGCCCATCTGAGCAGCCTTGTTGCCGTTGTCGATGACAAACAGGCCCTGGCCGGAGGAGCAGTAACCGGAGTTCTTGCCGTTAGCGTCAGCGGAGAACATGGGAACAAAGCCGAAGCCATCGGTGTTGTCGCCGAAAGCGTCAATAACGTTGGCCTGATAGGAGTTGGTGGTGACCAGCATCGCCAGTTCGCCGCGGCCCAGAGCGGGGATCAGGTCTTCCTTCATCTTGGAGCCGAAGGGATACAGGTAGCCGTTGTCGGAAATGTTCTTCCAGTGAGTGTAGTACTTGGTAACAACATCGGCGAAACCGTTGGTGTTATCGTCATACAGGCACTTGGTGGGCAGGCCGTCCATACCGTTGTTGTTGTCGACGGTATAGTAGCCGGCACGGTGGAAAGCGTAGTTAGCCCAGATACCGGAGTGCTCTTCAGCAATACCGTACTTGGCGAAGCCGCCCTTGCAGATCTTCTCGCAAGCAGCGTACACATCGTCCATGGAAACGATGGAGAAGGGATCAATGCCAGCCTTCTCAAACACGTCCACATTGTAGAAGAAGCCGGACAGGGACAGGGACATGGGGTGACCAATCAGCTCGCCGTTCAGGCCGTAGGTGGCGACCAGGTTGCCGTACAGCTTGGGATCCACATAGGTGCTATCAGCATCGATGTAGTTCTGAACGGGGACGATCAGGCCGGAGTGCAGGTAGGAACCAACGGTTTCAGAGGAGCTGTTGACCAGAGCGGGCAGGTCAGCCTGCTCGGTAGCCTGCAGCTTAGCCAGCTGATCATAGTAGCCGCCCTGATAGGTGCGGATGACATAGTACTTGTCCTGACTCTCGTTAAACTTGTTGATAGCAATCTCATCCAAGTTCTTGGAGGTGCCGGTACCATGGGGGCACCAGTATCTGACAGGGATACGACCAGCGGGAACCATGACGCCGTCGATCTCGGTGTCAGCAGTCAGCTTTGCAGCTTCCTCGTCATAGTCGGTAACATCGACTTTAGGGAGACCGCTGTTGGGATCGTCAGTCTTGCCGTCGTCATCGGTCTTGCCGCCACAAGCGCTCAGGATCATTACCAGAGACAGCAGCATGGCCAGCAGAGAAAACAACTTTTTCTTCATAATCTTTCTCCTTCATAAATTTATTTTTGTATATACCGCAGTCTCACGGTATATGACAACTAAGTAATGTGTGCTTAGCCCTTTACAGCGCCAGCGGTCATACCACGGATCAGATACTTCTGACCAACGATAAAGACGATGACAGCAGGGATGATGCACATGGCAGCACCGGCCAGCACATAAGAGGGCTTTCCGGATTCGCCGGAGTTCAGCATTGCCATACCGATTTGCACCGTACGCATGGAGTCGGAGCTGGTAACCAGCAAGGGCCAGAAGTAACGGTTGTAGATGGCGATGAACTCATAGATGGCCAGAGAGGCCAGAGAAGGCACGGACAGAGGCACAGCGATACGGAAGAAGAAGCCCATGTCGCCGCAGCCGTCAATGTCGGCAGCGTCTTTCAGGTCACGGGGTAGTGTCAGATAGAACTGGCGCATGAGGAAGATGCCCATACCGCCGACGAAGTAAGGCACAGCCATACCGAAGTGGGTGTTGGTCAAATGCCATTGCTGAATCTGGATATAGTTGGAGATGACAACCACGTCGCCGGGAATCATCATACTGGTCAGGATAATCGTAAACAGCAGGTTCTTACCCTTGAAGTCAAAGAACGTCAATGCATACGCTGCAGCGGAGCAGAGCGCCAGCTGAGAGCAGATAACCATGGCGCACTGAATCATCGTGTTCTTCAGATAGGTGAGAACAGGAACCTCAGTGATAACCCACTTGAAGTTTTCCCACGTAGGGTTGTCGGGAAAAAGCTTGCCATAGCCGGTACCCATCAGTTCCGTTGGCGGTTTGAAAGCAAAGGACAGGCAAACAATCACCGGGGAGATGATAGCCAAGCCCAGCACGACCTTCAGCAAGTAGGCAACAATACGCTTGGCCTTTCTCTTGCTAAAGCCGCTATTAATCTTTTTACTCATTGATAATGCACCATCCTATCTTCCAGAGCGCGCTGGATGCGGGTGAAGATGAAGATCACCAGGAACAGCAACACTGCCTGCACGCAGGCTGTTTCAAAGCGGCTCTTCAACATGGCGTTCTGATACATGGAGAAAATCAGCGTGGTGGTAGAGTTGGCAGGGCCGCCGTTGGTCAGCATCTTGATCTGAGCAAATGCCTTGAAGCTGTTATTGATATTCAGGAACACCACGAAGAAAATCTGGGGAGAAGCCACAGGGATCAGAATGTTGATGGCGCGGCGGAAGGGGCCTGCACCGTCCAGCTTGGCACTTTCCAACAGATCTTCCGAAACATTACGGAAACCCACCAACAGGAATATGTAACTCGATCCGATACTTAGCCAGACCGTACAAATGGCAATGGCGGTCAGCGCATATTTAGGATCCTGCAGCCAGGCAATATCGGTGCCCAACAGCGTATTGACCATACCGTTGTCCTTGCGCAGCAGATAAGAGAAGATGGACGACGCGGGGGCGGAAGCCACAGCCAGAGGCAGCGCAAACATCACTTCGTACAAGCGGCTACCCTTTTCGCGAGAAGCACTCAACAGAGCCAGAATCATGGCTACCAGCAGCGTGCCCACACCAACCATCAGTGCAAACTTGAAGGTGTTTTCCATCGTCTTGCCGAACAGGTTACCGGTGATCACGCGGATGTAGTTATCAATGCCGACCCACTTCACAAATCCGCCTTTCTTATCCGTCAAAGAGAAGGACAAGAAGATTGTCTTTACAAACGGATAAAATGTAAACATTGTAAAGAGGGCCAAGCTGGGAAACAGTAATATGTACGGGGCAAACGATTGCTTCCTCCGTCTTCCCGCCACGGCCAGCGGCGCTTCTTTCTTTTTCTTCATAAGTCGCAACTCTCCTTTTCGTCCAAAACGAACACAAACGTTCCTTAACGTTCATTGCATCTTGCGTTTATCTGTTCCATTATTATAACAAACGTTCAAAAAATGTCAACTGTGCCTTCAATGTGGCGTTCACTTATCCCTTATTTTCGGACTCTTGCACATTTTGTACGCTTGCTTTTTGGTAAAATTGCGCTATAATTAAAGTAAATTTTGTAATACGCAATGCGTACTTCTTAAAGGAGTGGACTGCCTATGTTAGCCCATGAACGTCAAGCGCATATTATCGACCATTTGCGGGAGCACCGCGTCATCAAAATTACAGATATTGTGAGCCGCTTCGGCGTATCCAATCTGACGGCCCGCCGTGATTTGGATGTTCTGCAGGAGCAGAAAATTGTTCGCCGTGTTTATGGTGGTGCAATTCTCTCTGCAGATCCCACCACATTGAACCGTTCTGATGTTTTGCTGCCGCCAGGCAACCAAGAACAGGCAAAGGATCTGGAAAAAAAGGCCATCGGAAAGCTGGCCGCAACGCTTGTCCGAGAAGGCGACATTCTCTTCATGGGTTCAGGGAACACCGTCCTGGAGGTAGCACGCAATCTGCGGCATCTTTCGAATCTGACCATCATTACCTCCTCTCTGTCTGTGATCAACGAGCTGTCCACCACCAACAACACCATTTATGTGCTGGGTGGACGATTGGACTATAGCGAACATTCTATCGAGATTAACGATCCTCGTTTGGAGTCTTTCTGTGCAGACAAAGCCTTTATCAGCTGCGACGGTGTCACTCTGACGCACGGCGTAACTGCTTCCCACCCGCCCAATGTCAGTGCCGGACAGTTGATGGTAAAAAATGCGAAAGATGCCATTCTGGTTGCCAATAGCAGAAAATTTGGCAACAATGCTTTAAGCATTACCTGTAAATTGTCTGAATTGAGTACCATTGTCAGCGACGAT
The DNA here is from genome assembly GCA_015067975.1 of Oscillospiraceae bacterium. GTDB lineage: Bacteria > Bacillota > Clostridia > Oscillospirales > Oscillospiraceae > Vescimonas. The sequence continues at coordinate 14,227 of SVLK01000034.1, forward strand.
GGTCTTTCCAAGGAGTATCAGGATTCTCTCGCTCAGCAGGGCGTACACCTCATGTTGGCTTCGATGGATGAAGAGGCCAAAAGCTAAACTATATCTGCTCCCATGTACATATGTCAAAAGTCCGAAGACGATGTCTTCGGACTTTTGATTGACGAATTGCACTTTTCGGATAAAAAGAAAACGCTTCGACTTTTTGTCGAAGCGTTTGGAGCTGCTGGGCGGATTCGAACCGCCGACCTCATCCTTACCAAGGATGCGCTCTACCTACTGAGCTACAGCAGCATATTGGCGACCGAGAAGGGGCTCGAACCCTCGACCTCCAGCGTGACAG
>SVLK01000035.1 GCA_015067975.1 Oscillospiraceae bacterium
TGAAAGATTACTAACTGAGTAAATTCCAATTTAGCGAGCAGTTACGGTCTGTAAATATACCTCCCTCCGTCACCTTGACGAAGGGAGGTTATTTATATCCTAAATCAGTCCAAAAGGTAAAAGGGAGAAATCGATACTTGACGAAAAAAGGGGGGACAGATATACTGATGCAAGTATGTAACTTCGCGAAAAGGAGTATCAAATGAAAGATGTAAAGGGATTATCCCTGTCATTTACTTATGTTGGTTGCTTTTTAGGAGCCGGCTTTGTTTCCGGACAGGAGCTGTGGCAGTTTTTCGGCGCATTCGGTAATCTTGGTTATTTAGGATTCATCGTTTCTGCCGCACTGTTTGTTTTCTTCGGCATTCTGCTTATCCGCATTACGCAAATGAGCGGAATTGAAGAAATGGATCTGGTGCTGGTGCCGTGGGATATTCCTTGGCTGCGTAAGATCACCGGACTGATAGAGGCATTATTTCTTTTAGGCATCGTGATCATCATGACCGCCGGGGTTGGCGCAATGCTCAAACAGCTGCTCGATATTCCCGCGTGGATCGGTGACGGCGCATTTGCCATTGCCGTTGCGTTGATCGCGATCTTTGGCGTCTCCGGTATGGTCAATGCGTTTTCCGCGCTGGTACCTCTTTTGGTAATTGCAACGCTGCTGTTTGCTGTTGGTTCCTTTTACAAGTTTGGTATGAGTGATGTATTTGCGTTGACTGATATCAATACAAATCCGTTGATGCCTAACTGGTTTATCGCATCTCTGACCTATGTTGCCTATAACATGTTAGGTGCGATTGGGATCATTACCCCGGTGGGTAAGCATGTAAAAGGAAAAGCTGCTGTCTTTGGTGGAATCACATTGGCAGGCGGAATGCTGATCGGCGTAGCCGGCAGTGTGATCACGTCTCTTGCTGTATACCAACCTGCTACAGAGGCGGAAATGCCGATGGTGGCGTTGGCTTCCAATCTCAGTCCTATCCTCGGTGGCTGCTACGGTGTATTGCTGCTTCTGAGTATGTTCTGCAATGCGTTAGCTTCGTTGGTTGGCCTGATCAGCTATTTTGAACATAAGAAACCGGAGCTGATCCTGAAACGAAAGCTTGTGCTTGTGATTTCCGGTGCAGTGATGTGGGTTGGAAGCCTTGCCGGATTTGGGGACTTGATCGGTATTGTTTTCCCGATTTTCGGCTACATCAGTATTTTCTATCTTGGCTGCCTGATCGTGCACTACGTGCAGTGCTGTCATAAGAGTAGGGAAATGCCATAATTTTAAAAGAGCGATGACGAGTATGCTTCGTCATCGCTCTTTGCGTATAAATCATTTCTTATACAGAGAACAGGATCTCCGCGTAAGTAGGGAAGGGCCAGTGTTCAGCACCGGTGCAGCTCTCCAGCTCACTGACGATATGGCAGATCTGATTCTGCAGCGCAAAGATCTGATCACGGAAATAGCGGGCAGATTCAATGCCGCCATCAACCGCAGGAGCTTTGACCAGCGCTGTTTTCAAGTCTTCGCACAATTGATAGAGCTGATCTGTCAGTGCCGAGATGTGGCGCAGCAGTGACTCTTCAGTGGCACTGGAAGCCACATAAGTTTCACGCTTACGAAGAAGCGTGGCTGCCAAATCATCGGAATACTTGATCACAGCAGGCAGAATATGACGCAGAACCATATCCAACACCGTGTTGGACTCGATGGCCGTTACCTTGCAGTAGTTTTCCAAATGGATCTCATAGCGGGCATGCATTTCCGCTGCGGTCAGAATGCCGTGCTTCGTAAACAGATCTACATTCTTCGGGTCAATATACGCGGGCATACAGTCTACCGTGTCGCGTAGATTAGAAAGGCCGCGGCGCTTCGCTTCTTCCACCCAAGCATCGTCGTAACCATTGCCGTTAAAAATGATGCGCTGATGTGCAGTGAATGTATCGAACAGCAATTTTTGCAGATCCTCGCGGAAATTCTCGGATTTCTCCAGCTGATCGGCAAAACGGCTTAGTTCTTCTGCCATAATGGTGTTAAACACCACATTGGGGCTGGCAATAGACTGAGAGGAACCAAGCATACGGAACTCAAACTTATTGCCGGTGAAGGCGAGGGGAGAGGTACGGTTTCTATCGGTGGTATCCTGCGGAACTTCCGGCATCGTATCTACACCAATCTCCAGCTTTTTCTTGGAGATATCGACATAGTCACGCCCGGCGACAATCGACTCCAGAATAGCTGTCAGCTCATCGCCAAGGAAAATGGAAACGATAGCCGGAGGTGCTTCGTGGCCACCCAAACGGTGATCATTGCCTGGATAGGAAACGCAGCAGCGCAGCATTTCCTGATACTCGTCCACACCCTTGATAAATGCAGCCAAAAACAGCAGGAACTGTGCGTTCTGACTGGGGGTTTGGCCGGGCTTGAGCAGGTTTTCACCTTTGTCAGTAGACAAGGACCAGTTGTTGTGTTTACCGCTGCCATTGACACCGTTGAAGGGCTTTTCGTGCAGCAGGCAGACCAAATCGTGACGGTCGGCTACCTTCTTCAGCAGTTCCATGGTCAGCTGATTATGATCGCAGGCCGTGTTTGCGTCAGTGTAAACGGGAGCAATTTCATGCTGTGCAGGAGCGGCTTCATTGTGCTCCGTCTTGGCCAGCACGCCAACCTTCCACAGCTCCATGTCCAGCTCATGCATAAAGGCTGCCACACGAGGTTTGATAGCGCCGTAGTAATGATCGTCCAGTTCCTGACCCTTGGGGGGCTTGGCACCGAACAGTGTCCGGCCGCAGAACTTCAGATCTTCGCGCTGGTTGTAGATTTTTTTGTCAATCAGAAAATACTCCTGCTCAGGACCGACCTGCGGCACCACGTGCTGTACTTCGGTATTGCCGAACAGGCGCAGAATACGCACGCACTGACGGTCCAGCAGCTTCATAGAACGCAGCAGAGGTGTTTTCTTGTCCAGCGTATCACCGCTATAGGAGCAGAAGATGGTGGGAATATACAGCGTTCTGTCCTTCACGAATGCATAGGAAGTAGGATCCCAAGCCGTGTAGCCGCGAGCCTCAAAGGTGGCGCGCAGACCACCGGAGGGGAAGGAAGATGCATCGGCTTCACCGCGGGACAGCTCCTTACCGGACAGTTCCATGATGATCTTGTCCTTACCGGAAGGTGCAATAAAGCTGTCGTGCTTTTCTGCGGTAAATCCTGTCATGGGCTGGAACCAGTGGGTATAGTGGGTTGCACCCATTTCAATTGCCCAGTCTTTCATCGCTGCCGCAATTTCGGTAGCAATGGGACGATCCAAAGAAACACCCTGTACCAAACACTGCTGCAGTTTCTCAAATACATCCTGAGACAGACGCTCGCGCATCTTTTCCTCATTGAATACCATGCATCCAAACAGTTCGGGGATATTGTTCTTTCTCTCGCTCACAATAAACTCCTTTCGCTGCCTCAAAGGCAGCTCTTAAACAAACAAACCTGCGATCACAGGGGTGATATAAGCTTCTACCAGCGATGCGATCAGCAGCATCGGAATTACACGGAACACCAATACACGGGAAATATCAAACCACGCATTACGTACGAGCCCTTTTTGTCCGGTACGAAGACGAACAGTTACCTGTTCGCAGAGATAGATACCTAACGCAATCGCGTAGATGATGGCCGGAATCTCAAAAATCCCGTGGGGGAGCAGTGCTGCCAGATATACAATCAGAGACATACCATTGTGCAGATAATAGGCAGCAAAGGCACCCAAAAGGATCGCATTTGTACCCAGTGCAATTACCGGCAGCTTAATATAGGGGATAAAACCGTATATCACGGTGGTAAAAGTGGCCTGTATATTGTTGGCCAGCAGTACGGCTGCGCTGATACTTCCGTCTTCCAGCCGGACTCCCATATCCTCTATCTGCTGGACAAATCGATCGACAAAATCTTGCGCAAAACTGGGTTTTACAAAGCCAAGTATCAGACCGATGACGATCAAAACACCAAAGGCAACAGAGCACATCCACAATGTGGAATGAAACTTGCCGCTAATAAATGTGTGTGTTTGTTGATTTTTCTCTTTTAGCCAATTCATTATGCCTGCAACATGGCCATGCCGGCACGCAGACGGCGAATGGTCTCGTCCTTTCCGAGAATCTGGCAGATTTCCACCGCGCCGCCGGGCGTCACCATCTTACCTGCTGCAGCAATACGCACAGGCCACATCAGTGTCGCGTTTTTGACTTCCAGCTTCTGCGCCAGCTCGATCAGTGCATCGTGGATCGATTCGGTCGTCCATTGTTCCAGAGCCTCCAGAACGGGAACAGCAGCTTCCAGCATAGCCAAAGATACTTCGCTGTTGGTCTTGGACTTCTTATTGGTAAAGAACTCTACGCTGTAAGCAGGCAATTCATCAAAGAAGTCTACCTTTTCGGGAATATCAGTCAGTTTTTCGCAGCGAGCCTGAAGAACTGCTGCGATAGCGGCAGCATCATAGCACTCCTTCGTCACGCTCTGACGGATGTAGGGTTCTGCCACCTTGGCAAATTCCTCAGGCGCCATGCTGCGCAGATACACAGCGTTGAAATGATCCAGCTTAGCACGGTCGAAGATGGCGGGAGACTTGGAAATACCTGTCATGTCAAAGGCTTTCACAAGCTCACTGAGGGAAAAGACTTCCTGCTCTGCCTGCTCGCCCTTAGGAGACCAACCCAGCAGCGCTACATAGTTGAGAACAGCCTCAGTCAGATAGCCCTCGGTCTTCAGATCCTCATAAGAGGGATCACCATGACGTTTGGACATCTTATTGTGTGCATCACGCATCACGGGGCTGCAGTGTACGTAAGTGGGCACATCCCATCCGAAAGCCTCATACAGCAGATTGTATTTAGGCGCGGAAGACAGATATTCGCTGCCGCGCACCACATGGGTAATACCCATCAGGTGGTCGTCAATGACGTTGGCAAAGTTGTAAGTGGGCAGACCGTCTCGCTTAAGCAGCACCTGATCGTCCAGCGTACTGTTCTCCACGGTAATGGCGCCAAAAATGGCATCATGGAACGTAGTAGAACCTTCGGGGATCCGCTGGCGGATCACGTAGGGAAGCCCCTGCGCCAGTTTTTCTTCCACCTCAGCTGCCGACAAATCACGGCAGGGATCGGCAGCGCGGTCAAACTCACCGGAATCTTCTTCCGACTCACTCTTCTCACAGAAGCAATAATAGGCATGTCCCAGTTCTACCAACAGCTTTGCATATTTGCCGTAAGTGTCGCGGCGTTCGGATTGGATATAGGGAGCCACAGGACCGCCCACATCGGGACCTTCATCGTGATTTAGGCCGCATTCAGCCATAGTGCGATAGATTACATCCACAGCACCGTCTACCAAGCGACCCTGATCAGTGTCCTCGATACGCAGGATGAATGTACCACCCTGAGAACGGGCGATCAACCAGGTATACAGCGCTGTACGCAGGTTGCCCACGTGCATATAGCCGGTAGGGGAGGGGGCAAAGCGGGTACGAACTTTACCGCGGGGGATTTTAGCTTCCATTTCCTCGAAATAATGACGGTCAACAGTCATATCTTTATCCTCCTATGCGCTGACAAAAATTGTAAACGCGCAAAAATTTTCACAAATATATTATAGGAAAATACCGCAGAAAGTCAATATTCTTCCGTCGCTATTGGTTGCAATTTGGCATAAAGCGTGATAGTATAAATTGATTTTGTATGCGCAGTCAAATTTATCTGCGAAGAATCGGAAGTTCTACCTGCTTTTGTGGGTATGATAGAAGGCGAGGGCAAACAATTATGGAAGAAACAATCATTAAAAAGAAAAGAATTTTCAGCGGCATTCAGCCCAGCGGTGAACTGACGCTCGGCTCCTATATGGGTGCGATCAAGAACTGGGTTGCCCTACAGGACGAATATGAGTGCCTTTACTGCATCGTTGATATGCACGCGATCACAGTTCGTCAGGATCCTGCAACGCTGCGCCGCCGCAGTGTTTCCCAGCTGGCACAGTATATCGCTTGTGGTCTGGATCCTCAGAAGAATATCATGTTCATTCAGAGCCATGTGCCCCAGCACGCAGAACTTGGCTGGGTTCTGGGCTGCTACACCCAGTTCGGTGAACTGAGCCGTATGACACAGTTCAAGGCCAAGTCTCAGCAGCACGCTGACAACATCACGTCCGGCCTCTTTACCTATCCTGTGCTGATGGCCGCCGATATTCTGCTGTATCAAGCCGATCTGGTACCGGTGGGTGAGGACCAGCGCCAGCACGTGGAGCTGTGCCGCGATATCGCGCAGCGCTTCAATGGTGTCTATAGCGAGACTTTTACCGTGCCCGAATCCTTCATTCCTAAGATGGGCGCCCGCGTCATGAGTCTTGGCAATCCCGAGAGCAAGATGAGCAAGTCCGATCCTGACGGCTGCGTGTTCCTGATGGATAAACCCGAGGATATCATGCGTAAGTTCAAGCGCGCTGTCACCGACTGCGAAATGGCCGTGAAGTTTGATAAAGTCAACAAGGCCGGCATCTCTAACTTGCTGACTATTTATTGTACCGCTACCGGCAAGACTATGGAGGAGGCCGAGGCCGAGTTCGAAGGTCAAGGCTACGGTGTGTTTAAGCCCGCTGTTGGTGAGGCAGTGGTGGAACTGCTGCGTCCCATCCGCGAGGAGAGCGAGCGCATCATGAAGGATAAAGCCTATTTGGAAAGCGTCTATAAAGAGGGCGCTGCTCATGCACAGTATCTGGCCAATAAGACCCTCAGCAAGGTCTATCGTAAGATCGGCTTTGTTGCTAAGTAAAAAGTCGTTATTTCCAACAAATTCACAGGCAAAAATGGCAGAAATTATTGCGTAGAACGTTTGGAATGTTTCTTGAATTACGAGGGCATCTTTGTTATAATGTTAACGCAATGAGATTTTGATCCTCAAAAACCAATAGAGAAAGGAAATCGTTATCATGATCTATACGACCGAGGTTCAGCATATGTGCCCCGTCGCCAAGGGCGCTTATCACGGTCCGGCTCCCATTCCCGAAGAGGGCAAGTGGGTTCAGGCCAAGCAAATTTCCGACATTTCCGGCTTCACTCACGGTATCGGCTGGTGCGCACCTCAGCAGGGCGCCTGCAAGTTGACGCTGAACGTGAAGGACGGCATCATCGAAGAGGCTCTGGTGGAGACCATCGGCTGCTCCGGTATGACCCACAGCGCCGCCATGGCATCTGAGATCCTCATCGGCAAGACGCTGCTGGAAGCTTTGAACACTGACCTGGTGTGCGATGCTATCAACACCGCTATGCGCGAGCTGTTCCTGCAGATCGTTTATGGCCGTACCCAGTCCGCTTTCTCCGAGGGAGGCCTGTCTGTGGGCGCTTCTCTGGAAGATCTGGGTAAGGGTCTGCGCAGCCAGGTAGGTACCATGTTTGCTACCAAGGAAAAGGGTCCCCGCTATCTGGAGATGGCAGAGGGCTATGTGACTCGCGTGGCTCTGAACGCTGACAACGAGATCGTTGGCTACGAGTTCATCAGCCTGGGCAAGATGATGGACTTCATCAAGAAGGGTGACGACGCTAACACCGCCATGGAGAAGGCCAAGGGCCACTATGGTCAGTTTGACGGCGCTGCCAAGTATATCGACCCGCGCCACGAATAAGAAGAGGAGGACGAGATAATGGCACTGTTTGAAAGCTACGAAAGAAGAATCGATAAGATCAACGGCGTCCTCGCTCAGTACGGCATCAGCTCCGTGGAGGAGTGCCGCGAGATCTGCCAGGCTAAGGGGTTTGACCCCTACGAAATCACCAAGAGCATCCAGCCCATCTGCTTTGAAAACGCTTGCTGGGCTTACACCGTCGGCGCCGCCATCGCTCTGAAGTCCGGCGTAAAGACCGCTGCTGAGGCCGCCAAGATGATCGGTGTGGGTCTGCAGGCCTTCTGCATCGACGGTTCCGTTGCTGAGGACCGTAAGGTCGGCCTGGGCCACGGTAATCTGGGCGCCATGCTGCTGAGCGAAGAGTCCAAGTGCTTTGCCTTCCTGGCAGGCCACGAGTCCTTTGCCGCCGCTGAAGGCGCCATCGGTATTGCCAAGAACGCCAACAAGGCCCGTAAGGAGCCTCTGCGCGTGATCCTGAACGGTCTGGGCAAGGACGCTGCACAGATCATCAGCCGCATCAACGGCTTCACCTATGTCCAGACCCAGTTTGACTATGCTACCGGCGAAGTTAAGGTGGTCAAGGAGATCCGCTACAGCGAGTCTGAGCGCGCCAACGTCCGTTGCTACGGCGCTGACGATGTCCGCGAGGGCGTGGCTATCATGCACTTCGAGGGCGTGGATGTTTCCATCACCGGTAACTCCACCAACCCCACCCGCTTCCAGCATCCTGTTGCCGGCACTTACAAGAAGGAGTGCATCGAGCAGGGCAAGAAGTACTTCTCCGTCGCTTCCGGTGGCGGTACCGGCCGTACGCTGCACCCCGACAACATGGCTGCAGGTCCTGCTTCCTACGGCATGACCGATACCATGGGTCGTATGCACAGCGACGCTCAGTTCGCCGGTTCTTCCTCCGTTCCCGCTCACGTTGAGATGATGGGCTTCCTGGGCATGGGCAATAACCCCATGGTCGGTGCTACCGTCGCCGTGGCCGTGGCTGTCGAGGAATCTCTGAAGGGCTAATTTACCGCAAAGAAAAGAGAGATGGAACGATCCATCTCTCTTTTTCTATGTTACATTGAGTTGCGGAATTGCTATGCGCCCGTGGTAGACGAAAAGCTGTTGTTTCGTTATGATATTCCCAACAGGAAAGGGGCGTGACCATTATGAAATTTGAAGAAAAGCTGATGGCGCAACGAAAGAAGCGTGGAATGTCACAGGAAGAACTGGCCGATCAACTGGGTGTGTCCCGTCAGGCCGTTTCCCGTTGGGAACTGGGTGCCACGCTGCCCGATGCTCCGAATTTATTGAAGCTCAGTGACCTCTTCGAAGTGACCGTCGACTACCTTTTGCGGGATGACTGTGAAAGTGAGAGTGACTTACCACCGACGAAGAAGGCGCGCTGCGAAATACCGTCAAACGAGAAAAAGAGCCGCAAATTGTATTTGGTCGCTACAGTTTCTTTTTTGATCGCTGCAGCTGCATTCCTGATCGCCGCCATCGACCGTATGAATATCTACTTGGTCTTACTGGTGCTTGCCGATGCCATACTCGCATCTGTTTTTTTCTGGAAATACTGCAACACGAAAGTATAAAAGAAGAAGCACCGCTGCGGCGGTGCTTCTTCTTATAGGATCAGCAGCAATCCCAGCGCGATCAAAAGCTCTTCATCACCGTTCTCACGAAACAATAAGAACAGCAAAACCAACAGCAATAAATCACCCGCATCAATGTCACCAAGATGCAGCTTATCCAGCAATCCATTTAATATCCTCATTTCACTTGGCCTTGATGGATGTATTTGCCCTGTCTCCTTTGGCGGCTTAGAAGAATAATTTGGCGTAACATGCGAGGGTGGTTCTTTACGCGGCTGAGGTGGGGGAGTGGTCTGTTCTTCGTCCTGTGGCAATCTGGCATATTGTCCCTGATCGTTGCGCACGTAACGGTTATACATGCTCCAGTCCTCCCATTTCCTTGAAGAAAGCCTTTCCCAAATGGATCAGCCGTGCCAGTTGTGCCGCCCGCTCTACTTTTGACTGACGCTCCTCTTTTAAAAAGGGACGAAGTGCGTATAGTAGCTGCATTGTCTGCGAATTGGACTTGCCATATTCCTGCAGCAGCGGCAAAATCTTCATAATCAGTTTGGGATCCATGCCACCCAACAATGATCCTAATCCCGCCGTGTCAACAGGGGCGGGATTTTCCTGTGGTGGCTGCTGTGGTTGTGCAGTTGGTCCGCTTTGTTCCTGCGCTCCGAATGAGTTTGACAGTTGCTGTGCCAGCTGCATTACCTGCGCCATGCTATCCGGGTTGGACAGCAGTGCGCTTAATTTATCTTCCAATTCCGCCACTCTGCTGTCCTCCTTCTACTATTTCTGTAACGTCTCGTTGATACGTCCGATCAGCGCTGCTCCTTCGGTGCTTTGCATGATCTGCTGCAGCATTTGTGTGATCTGTGCCGTGTTTCCGCTTGCAGCTTGCATCACCGCTTTTTGCAACGATGCTCCACCGTCCGCTCCGTTGAGCAGATGCATCAAAGCCTGCCCATCCTGTGATTGCATGAGCTGGTGGATCACCGCAGGATTCTTTTGCAGCTTTTCCATCATCTCTTTTTGCTCCACATATATCCCTCCTCATAGCGATTCACAACAGTATATGTACAGTAAATTAAAAAGGTGCCTGTCCCGAGCGGGAACAGGCACCTGAAGATAAAACTATTATTCACTATAGTCGCACAAGCTGCGCAGCGGGCATAGAGCACATTGGGGATTGCGCGCCATGCACAGGGCTCTTCCATGCAGCACCATGCGATGGCAAAAGTCATTGGATTCTTCGGGGGAAATACACTTTCGCAACTGCATCTCCACCTTGACCGGGTCTTTGCTTCCGTCAGTGATGCCCAATCGTCCGGTGATACGAATGCAATGTGTATCACACACATAGCCTTCTTTTCCGTAAATGTCTCCAAGGATCAGATTTGCAGTTTTGCGGCCAACACCGGGCAAACTCAGCAGATCTTCCATATTGTCGGGAACTTTTCCATCAAAACGCTCCAACAGCATTTGGGCGCACGCCACCATATCACGAGCCTTGGCGCGCCAGAACCCGGTAGAATGGACATATTCGCCCACTTCGTCTACATCCGCCTCAGCAAATGCCTGCAATGAAGGGAAGCGGGCAAACAGGGCCGGGGTCACCAAATTAACACGCGCATCGGTACATTGCGCAGCCAGCCGGACGGAAAACAGTAGCTCATAATCTTTCATATAGTCCAACGAGCATTCTGCATCCGGATACATCTCTTTTAATGTTTCAATGATCTCATAAATCTCTTTCTCGGTCTTCATTGTTCAACCTCCCGAGCATTGGTTTGTGCCATTATAGCAAGACGGCAGGAAAAAAGCAAATAGATGATGCAAACCAAAGTAAATTGTGTTATAATCCATTATATTGCAAAGGGAGGTGGCATTGTGAGACCGCTGGCAGATGAAATTAGACCTCAATCATTAGACGAAGTTGCCGGACAAAAGCATCTTTTAGGCGAAGGCGCACTGCTGCGCCGTTTGATTGAAACCGGCACATCCGCCAATCTGATTTTCTATGGTCCCTCCGGTACCGGCAAAACCACTATTGCCAATATCATTGCAAAAAAGACGGAAAAAGCGCTGTATCATTTGAATGCTACTACCGCTTCCTTACAGGATGTGAAAAATATTATCGCTGATGTGGATACCATGATGGCTCCCAACGGTATTCTGCTGTATCTGGATGAGATCCAGTACTTCAATAAGAAACAGCAGCAAAGTCTGTTAGAGTTTATGGAGAACGGAAAGATCACATTGATCGCATCCACGACGGAAAATCCCTATTTTTACATCTATAATGCGTTGCTTTCCCGCAGTACTGTCTTTGAATTTAAGCCTTTGACGGCAGAAGAAGCAATTCCAGCCGTCGTACGCGCTTTGGAGATCACTTCTAAGCGCAGTACGTTGCCGTTTGCGTGGGAAGACTCTGTGCCGCTGACCATCGCCCGCAGCTGCGGCGGTGATGTACGCAAAGCGATCAATGCCGTTGATCTTCTCTATCAGTCTGCCCGGCCCAAAGGCGGGACGCTTTATGTATCAAGTGAAGAAGCTTTACAGCTCGCTCAGCGCAGTGCTATGCGCTATGACAGGGAAGGGGACGAGCACTTTGATCTGCTCTCCGCTTTGCAGAAGTCTATCCGTGGTTCTGACCCCGATGCAGCGGTGTATTATCTCGGCCGTTTGCTGGTAGCCGGAGATCTGCTTTCTCCCTGTCGACGCCTTCTGGTAATCGCAGCAGAGGATATTGGTCTTGCCTATCCGCAGGCTATTGTGGTCACAAAGGCATGCGTTGATGCTGCGCTGCAGATCGGTCTTCCTGAAGCGCGTCTGCCGCTGGCCGAAGCCGCTGTACTGCTGGCCACCGCACCTAAATCCAATTCGGCGCATGACGCGATCAACGCCGCCATGGCTGATATCGAAAGCGGTAAAGTCGGTGCGATCCCGCGCCATCTGCAAAACGTGCATGCTGATAGCGCAGGCACAGTCAAAGTGCCGACCTATCAATACCCCCATGCATTTCCAAACCACTATGTGAAGCAGCGTTATCTACCGGAAGAACTGGGTGACACTGTCTACTATGAATTTGGGGACAATAAAACGGAGCAAGCTGCTAAACAATACTGGGCTAAAATCAAAGGCGAAACATAAAGGAGTACATGATGGATCTGCAGCTACATGATATTTTGGAACTGAAGAAAGACCATCCTTGTGGCAGCCGTCAGTGGGAAGTCCTGCGTATCGGTATGGACATCAAACTGCGTTGCCTTGGTTGCAACCATGAGTTAATGGCACCGCGCCGCAAAATTGAAAAGAGCATTAAACGCATCATTAAGAAGGAGGGACAGGAATGAAACCGAAATGGGTACGTGTTTTTGCATCTATAATTGCCTTTCTGTTGGCAGCAGTGATGCTGTTATCACTGATCCTTCCTTATATCGCCTGAAACTGCAGTGAGCGACGGGAGAAATCTCGTCGCTCACTTTTTTTGACGCTTTTCCCAACGAGCAATGCCTATAATGGACACAAGGCGGTGGTCATTGTGCGTGTCATATACATAGAAAACATATTATTTCTCAATTGGATCATCGATTACTTTCTGTTGCTCGGAACGGCAGGTTTTGCCGGCGCCCCGCTGTACCGCGGACGTTTTGCTGTTTGCTCTGCTGTCGGCGCCCTGTACGCCGTAGCCGTATTCTTACCACAGTTTGCGCTTTTATCTTGTTTTCCAATTAGAATTTTGTTCGGTGTCATTATGGCGCTGGCCGCTTATTGGCCACAACAAAAGCGTTGGCATCTCATCGCTCTTTTCCATTTGCTCAGCGGTGCACTTGCAGGTGGTGTTTTGGCAATATCTACGGCAAGCGTACGCTTCGACAGCCTGATATCAAATATTTACTATATGCGCATTACATGGCCGATCTTGTTGGCAACCGCCGCGATAATGTATTTGCTGCTGCGCATGATCTTTCGTCAAAGTGCGCGGCACGGGAAAGGAGACTTGATGATCGTCACAGCATCCATACAACACCACCAGCGTCAGTTTACTGCGCTGTACGACACAGGAAACACTTTGCGTGATCCAGTCAGTGGAAAAGCAGTTCTCGTGTTGGAGCAAAAAGCACTGCAGGGTTTTTGGCCATCTTCGGTCGAAACTATCTTGCGCGCATCCAATTCGCCGGAAGAAAAAATGGTTCGCTTATACCATGAAGGCGTCGGCACAGACTTCACATTACTTCCGTTTCGCAGCGTGGGTGTTTCTTCCGGCCTCCTGTTAGCAGTGCGCAGTGACTACATAAAAATTGGGAAAACCACGTATCCAAACACGCTGATTGCTTTATGCGATGGACCGGTCAGCGATGGCGGAAACTATCAGGCACTTTGGGGTGGCACAGAAAGGAGCAAAGTCGATCATGAGATTTTGGCAGTGGATACTGCTTTGGATTCGCAGACACAGCAGGCCGGATAAAGTCATGTACATTGGCGGCAGTGATACGCTGCCGCCTCCGCTTTCCCGGGAAGAAGAGGCAGACCTGATCGAACGGTTGGCACAAGGCGAATTTCAAGTACGTCAAACGCTGATTGAAAGAAACTTGCGTCTTGTGGTTTATATTGCAAGGCGTTTTGAAAATACAGGCATCCATATTGAAGACCTCATCTCCATTGGCACCATCGGCCTCATTAAAGCCATCAATACCTACCGGGCAGAGAAGAATATCAAGCTGGCTACCTACGCATCCCGTTGTATTGAAAATGAAATTCTGATGGTTTTGCGAAAGAATTCCTCCCAGCGCACGGAAGTCAGCTTTGATGAGCCGTTAAATACTGATTGGGACGGCAAAGAGCTCCTGCTGTCCGACGTATTGGGCACTGAAAATGACGTTGTCATGCGGCCAATCGAGGCCGATGTGGATCGCAAGCTGCTCAGCGATGCAGTTGCTAAACTCTCTTCTCGTGAACGAGATATTATTCAGATGCGTTTCGGTCTGTATGGCCACAAAGAGCTGACGCAAAAGGAAGTGGCTGACCGACTGGGTATTTCCCAATCTTATATTTCCCGTCTGGAAAAACGCATTATCTCCCGCTTAAAACGAGAGATCATTAAAATGAGCTGATATGAAAAAGCACAGTATCTGTAAAGCCAATGTGCATTACAGATACTGTGCTTATTTTGGCTCTTTAGAGACAGATAACCCCCGGCTATGCCGGGGGTATAAATGCTTATAGATGGAAAAGAAATGCCTCCAATAGTAAAATAGAGCAGGTTCGCCAACCGCTCAAATACTAAAGGAGGC
>SVLK01000036.1 GCA_015067975.1 Oscillospiraceae bacterium
GATTCCGTTTACACTGGTTAAGTTTGGTGGAGGCGAGGGGAGTCGAACCCCTGTCCGAAAGCGTTTTGACAAGACTTTCTCCGGGCGCAGTTAAGTTTCAACATTCCCGCCCCGGCAAGGCACTTAACAGACTTGCCGGTTTGGTAGAGTCATGATGCGTGGGCGGGGCAACTCTTACCCGCCTCACGGACGCCACGTAAACGACGCCTTCCCCGGCCCGTGGCCTCTCCGGTTCAGACGGTCACTGCTTAGGCAGCGACGGCAACAGTATTAGTGTTGTCAGTTAATTTTAAAGTACCCGTTTTATGGTGGTCAGGCGCCACCGCCCGCTTATCCGGCCTCCGCGCCCCCGTCGAAACCGGTACGCCCCCAGATATTCAGTCAAAAATGTGTAAACACATTTTTGAGTTTGGCAGGGTACTGCGCGCACTCGCTTGCGCTCGCACACTGGTACCCCGAGAGGTATTTTGCCTCCCGCACATGTCGGTAGGCAAAATGGATTTGAATTTATTTTTACCGTCTGCCGGGGAAACATGCGCCTCCCCGGCAGAAACGGAAGAACCACAGTTTATCTGCCGTAGGGATCGGCCAGCAGACGGGGCGCAGGATACTCCACACCCTGGGTGTCCACGGTGATGGACGCGATCTTCTGGGGCTCCAGGGGCTTATCGGCGCCGTTGGTCTTGACAGCCGCGATGGCATCCACGGTGTCCATGCCGTCCATGACCATACCGAAAGCGGCATACTGGCCATCCAGGAAATAGCCGTCCTGATGCATGATGAAGAACTGGCTGCCGCCGCTGTTGGGATGCTGGGCGCGTGCCATGCTCAGCACGCCGCGGCTGTGGCGCAGGTTGTTCTGCACGCCGTTGGCAGCGAACTCACCCTTGATGCAGTAGCCGGGGCCGCCCATGCCGGTACCCTGAGGGCAGCCGCCCTGGATCATGAAGCCGGAGATGACGCGGTGGAAGATGAGGCCGTTATAGTAGCCGCGGTTGCAAAGAGAGATGAAGTTGCGCACGCTCTCAGGCGCGATGTCGGGATACAGCTCGCAGACGATCTTGGAGCCGTTTTCCATGGTGATGGTGGCAATGGGATTCATATCTATTTCTCCTTTGTTGGATTGAATTAGCGATTCTTTTCCCGCATGGCGCGGTCCATTTCCCGCTTGGCGTCGCGCGTAGCGATGGCCTCGCGCTTATCGTAGGTCTTTTTACCCTTGCAAAGGCCCAGCTCCACCTTGACGCGGGAGTCCTTGAAGTAGAGCGACAGGGGGATCAGCGCGTAACCGTCCTGCTTTTGCAGCGCGTAGAGCTTACGGATCTCCCGCTTGTGCATCAAAAGGCGCTTGGGCCGGTCGGGGTCGCGGTTGAAGATGTTGCCCTGCTCGTAGGGGGAGATGTGCATCTGGTAGGCGTAAAGTTCGCCGTCCTTGGCCACGCAGAAGGAGTCCTTCAGGTTGGCTTTGCCGCCGCGGATGGACTTGACCTCCGTGCCGAACAGCTCGATACCGGCCTCGTAGCGCTCCTCCACAAAATAGTCGTGGAAAGCCTTACGGTTCTGCACCGCCGTCTTGATGCCTTTCTTTTCCATGGGGAAGCGCCTCCTTTCGCGGCAAATGTACCGATATAGTATAGCATATTCCCCACGCCTGCGCAAGGGGCGAGAAAGAGCGAAAAAAGGCGGCCTGCGCCGCCTTACTCCTCCGCGTCCAGATACAGCTCTTCACACACCTGCTGCGCCGTGACCAGCAGGTCTTTGGCCTGTCCGATATTCTGCGCTTCCAATGCAGCCAAAGCATCCGTCACTGCATTGAAAAGGGTCAAATACATTATTTGATACATCCCTGTTCCTCCTTTTGGATAGGGGGATTATATCCCCTTAATACTGAGGATTATAAACCCCATAATAAAGGATGTCAATGTGGGGGTGGCTGTATGATTTGCTTTGACGGATTGTGGAAAACCATGGAGAACAAGGGCGTTTCCACCTATATGCTGCGCGAAAAGTGCGGAATCGACCGCAAGACGATTCGCCGCCTTCGCGCCAACGAAAATGTGGAAACCAAGACACTGAACAAGCTGTGCACGGTTTTGGACTGTTCGCTGTCCGACATTGCAGTGTTCGTCAAAGACGAAGAATGATTTTCACAGGAAAAGGGACGGTATCTTTCGATACCGTCCCTTTTGTTTTCCAGTGTTTATGCCTTCTTCTGCTTGCGGCTGAGCACCACGATGCCTGCGGCACTCACCAGCGCAGCCACGACCAGCGCAGCCATGGGGAAGCTGTCACCGGTAGCGGGAGCGGAAGGCTTCGGCACTTCCAGCTTGCCAAAGTTGACAGTCAGCAGCACGGCGCTCTCCGTCATCAGCATGGCCTCGTCCTCCGTCAGTTCTCTGCCGTTGACGTAGATTTTCACGTTCGCTCCAATGACGGTCTTCTTTCCGCCCTGCACACCGGCAACCAGATAGGCGTAATCACCCTCAGCGTAGGCGCCCTCCAGTTCATCCAGTTCCATCAGGCCCGCATCTGCCTTATCGGATACAGCCCAGGTAGCATCCGGAAGTCGATACTTGGCATCTGTGGGGGCAGTAACCTTACCGGGCACCTTGCCAATGGCGGGGCCATCAGCGGTGATCTCGATCTTGTCCAGAATGGTCCAGCCGCTGTCGAAGTCGTAGTAGGTTCCCGTGCGGATATCGTTGGCATCGATGTTGGCGTTCAGCCAGCTGATAGCCTTTCCACCCACGGTGACCACGACGTCCTCGCTGAACTCATAGCCGTCCAGCGGCACCACCTGCAGCGCCGCGCCGTAGAGCACACCACTCTGCGCCGTCATGGCGCTGCCGCCGGCTCTTGCCATGCCGCCGGACGCAGAAACGATCTCCCAGTTCATCGACGCGGTGTAATGCACGCCCTCCGGCAGCTTCACTTCCGTGGGCAGCGTGTCGCCCACCTTTACCTCCGGCCATGCCGGCAGTGCCACTTCGGTGATCTGCTGGCGGAAGGTATAGCGGTTGCCCATGTTGATCTCCAGCGGCTCCACCGTCCAGTCCCGCTGCGGAGCAGCGCCGTTGATCAGCAGCACCACGTCCTCACCGAACTCATAGCCGGTCTTGGGCTCCAGATAGAGATCCGACCAGTATGCGCCGCTGGCCTCGATGGCGGTCGCGGTTTCCCATTGATCCGTAGTCCACTTACTGCCGGTCATGAGCACGTAGTTGGCACCCTCCGGCAGCTTGAACTCCGGCAGCGGCTTCCCCACCTCGGGGGCAGCAAAGTTGACCTCCACCTTGTCGATCACCTGCTTGAAGCTGTGGCGGTTGGCGATTCCTATACGAGTGTCGGAGATCTGGAATCTTTCATCGGGTGTTTTTCCGTTGACCAGTACCTTCACAGAGTCACTGAGCTCGCAGCCGTCCTTGGCCTCCATGTCGACCTGCACGGCATAAGCCTTGCCCTGCTCTGCCTTGGTAACTGTATCGCCGGTATCCTCGTCCACCCATTCCACGGTTTTCAGCGTGTAGTTGGCATCGGCGGGGACAGACACAGTGGGCAGATCCTTGCCTGCCTCAGGGGCGGCATAGGTCACCTCGATCTTATCGATCTGCGTTTTGAAACGATAATCTCTGGCGTAATACGCCCAGTCGCCGTAACTTCCGGCGTCGTTTTCACCATCCACCGTACCGTTGACCGTCATTTCCACGTCCTCGGCAAAGGCAAAGCCCTCTTTGGCCAGCAGATATACTTCCATCCAATAGTTCTTGCCCTGTTCGATCTGGGTTGCCGGCACGCCGGTATCGGCATCAAACCAACCGCTGCTGGCCGCATCGAGGGTGTAGTTAGCATCAGCAGGAACGGTAAACTCCGGCACAGCCTTACCCACCTCGGGGGCGGCATAGGTGATCTGCGCGGCGGTGATCTGCGTCTTGAAGCTGTGGCGCTTCGTGATTTCCACGCCGGACCAGCTCACATAGCTGTCATTGCTGTTTGCACCGTTAACCAGCGCCTTTGCTTCCTCGCTGAACTCGAAACCATCCTTGGGCAGCAGCCGCACATGCGCTTTGTAATCCTTGCCCGTTTCAATCTGGGTGGCCACCTCGTTGGTGTCCGCATTGTACCAACCGCTGCTGGCCGCATCGACGGTGTAGTTGGCATCGGCAGGAACGGTAAACTCCGGCACAGCCTTACCCACCTCGGGGGCAGCATAGGTGACCTCCACCTGGTGGATCTGCTCCAGGAAGGAGTGGTCCTGATTCAGGTGGATCAAGTCAGCGTTCAAAACGCTGCTGAAGTCCTCCACACCGTTGATCAGAATCACTGTATCCTCACTGAACTCATAGCCCTCATTGGGAAACAGTTTCACATTCAGCTCATATCTCTTCCCGTTTTCTATGGTATCCACCGGATAGCCGTCCTCATCGTGCCAGTGGCTCACCGCCAGAGGATCCGCCACATAGTTGGCACCGGCAGGCAGATGCAGCACAGGCACCGGCTGACCTGCCACAGGCTCGTCATAGCTGACCTCCACCCGGTCGATCACCTGCTTGAAGGAGGTGCGCACAGGGATCATAATTTCGATAATAATGTCCGGATTGATAGGATCGGATACCGGAGAACGTTTTTCCGCAGGTACCCCGTTGAGCAGGAGCGGCATACCCCAAGCCTCCTGTACTCCTCCAAAACAGTATCCGTCCTTGGCCCGAACCCTGATCTGCAGTTCATAAGCTTTTCCTGCAGCAGCTGTCGTGCCCAGGGGATCAACAGCGGGATCGTCATCCACCCAGACGCACTCCACGGTATAGTTCGCCCCCGCGGGAACGCTCATGGTTACTTCCTCTATCATGTCGCCCACAGCCAGTTCCGGCAAATTGCCGGTAACTTCTGCGCTGTCGATGACCTCCGGCTCCGCGGCCGATGCCGCCGGGATCATACCCAGCACCATCACCAGCGAGAGCAATAATGCAAACAGTTTCTTCATGGTGTAAACTCCTTTCCGGTATCCCGCTCCTCTGCCTCTCGGCAGGACGAGCGACCATGTTGCCCAGCAGCGCACCCGATTGCGCTGCATTTGTTGGCCATATTATACAGTTTCTACCACTTCTTGTCTACAAAAAAACGTGGGCAGCAAAAATTTTTTCAATCCCTTGACACATCGGCAAACAATGTGTTTGCAATTCGTCTTTTGATGGTATACAATGATTATTTAATAAGACAAAAACTGCCAAGGAGGTACATCATGGAACATAGAATCGAAACCAAGTGCGTACAGGGCGGCTATCAGCCCGGCAACGGCGAGCCCCGTCAGATCCCCATCGTGCAGAGCACCACGTTCAAGTATGCATCCAGCAGCGAGATGGGTAAGCTGTTCGATCTGGAGGCCAGCGGCTATTTCTATTCCCGTCTGCAGAACCCCACCTGCGACGCGGTTGCAGCCAAGATCTGCGAGATGGAAGGCGGCAGCGCCGCTATGCTCACCTCCTCCGGTCAGGCGGCCAACTTCTTCGCCGTGTTCAACATCGCCGGCTGCGGCG
Organism: Oscillospiraceae bacterium; assembly: GCA_015067975.1. Classification (GTDB taxonomy): domain Bacteria; phylum Bacillota; class Clostridia; order Oscillospirales; family Oscillospiraceae; genus Vescimonas. Next base: position 5,535 of record SVLK01000036.1, read on the forward strand.
ACCATGTGGTGGCCTCCTCCACCATCTACGGCGGCACGTTTAACCTGTTCTCCGTCACCATGAAGAAGATGGGCATCGACTTCACCTTTGTCTCCCCCCACTGCACCGACGAGGAGCTGGAAGCCGCGTTCCGTCCCAACACCAAGGCTGTGTTCGGCGAGACCATCGCCAACCCCGCGCTGATCGTGCTGGATATCGAGCGCTTTGCCAAGGCAGCCCACGCCCACGGCGTGCCGCTGATCATCGACAATACTTTTGCCACGCCCATTAACTGCCGTCCCTTCGAGTGGGGCGCCGACATCGTCACCCACTCCACCACCAAGTATATGGACGGTCACGGCAGTGCCGTGGGCGGCTGCATCGTGGACAGCGGCAAGTTCGACTGGACGGCCCACGCCGAGAAATTCCCCGGTCTGTGCACGCCCGACGACAGCTATCACGGCATCACCTATACCGAGCGTTTCGGTCTGGAGGGCGCTTATATCACCAAGGCCACGGCCCAGCTGATGCGCGACTTCGGCTGCACCCAGAGCCCTCAGAGCGCTTTCTTGCTGAATCTGGGTCTGGAGAGCCTGCACGTGCGCATGCCGCGCCACTGCGAGAACGCGCTGAAGGTGGCTTCTTTCCTGCGTAACCATGAGAAGATCGCATGGGTCAGCTACGCCTCCCACCCCGAGGACGAGCAGTACGAACTGGCCAGGAAGTATCTGCCCAATGGCAGCTGCGGCGTGGTCAGCTTCGGTGTCAAGGGCGGCCGTGCCGCCGCGGAGAAGTTCATGGGCCGGCTGAAGATCGCCGCCATTGAGACCCACGTGGCCGATGCCCGTACCTGCTGTTTGCACCCGGCCAGCGCTACGCACCGCCAGATGAACGATGAAGAGCTGGTGGCCGCCGGTGTCGGCCCCGATCTGGTGCGCTATTCCTGCGGACTGGAAAGTGCCGACGACCTGATCGCCGATATCGCACAGGCACTGGATTTCTGAAAACAGGCAAAGTGAGGACACACCATGCCCATTAAGATCCCCAACGGACTGCCGGCCGAGAGCGTGCTGCAGTCGGAAAATATCTTCGTGATGAAGGAGCAGCGTGCCCAAAGTCAGGAGATCCGCCCTTTGCGCATCCTGTTGTTGAACCTGATGCCCAAGAAAATCGAAACGGAGACCCAGCTGAGCCGCCTGTTGGGCAACACGCCGCTGCAGGTGGAGCTGGAGCTGATCCACACCAAGACCCATGAGTCCCAGAACACCAGTGCCGAGCATTTGCTGGCCTTCTACAAGACCTTCGACGATGTGAAAGACCAAAATTTCGACGGACTCATCATCACCGGCGCGCCGGTGGAGATGGTGCCTTTTGAGGAAGTGGACTACTGGGACGAGCTGTGCGCCATCATGGAGTGGAGCCGTACCCACGTGCACTCCACGCTGCACATCTGCTGGGGCGCGCAGGCGGGACTGTACTACCACTTCGGCATCAACAAGCGCCCGCTGGACGCCAAGATGTTCGGTATCTTCCCCCACACGCTGGACTATAAGAATTCCATCCTCTTCCGCGGCTTTGATGATGTGTTCTCCGTGCCTCACTCCCGCCACACCACCGTGGCAAGAGAGGATATCGAGGCCGTACCTGCGCTGAAGATCCTCGCCTCCTCCCCCGAGGCAGGTGTGTACGCCGTGTCCGCCAAGGACAGCCGCCAGATCTTCATCATGGGTCACAGCGAGTACGACGCCATGACGCTGGACGCCGAGTATCGCCGGGATATCGCAAAAGGCATGGACATCGCCGTTCCCAAGAACTACTACCCCGACGACGACCCCACCAAGCCGCCCATGGTCACGTGGCGCTCGTGCGCCAATCTCCTGTTCAGCAACTGGCTGAACTACTTCGTCTACCAGACCACCCCCTACGACCTGCGCGAGATCGCGGCAGTGGAGTAAACAAGCATCTCTGCCCTGCTGCAGCGTGCAGCAGGGCAGTTTTCTATTTTCTTGCAAAGCGAGGTTTTCCCTATGACTTACGATTTCACCACCCTCATCGACCGCCATGGCCGGGACGCGCTGGCCATCGACGGCCTCGGCCACGGCACCTGCCCCGGCGCACCCAAGGAGGGTTTTGACGCCATCCCCATGTGGGTGGCAGATATGAACTTTGCCACCGTGCCCACCATCCCCGCGGCACTGGCAAAGCGCGCGCAGCATCCGCTGTACGGCTACTTCTTCCCCACCGACGAATATTACGAGGCCATCCTCACATGGCAGCAGATGCGCAACGGCGTCACCGGCCTTAAGCGCGACCACATCGGCCACGAAAACGGTGTGCTGGGCGGCGTGGTCAGCGCGCTGAACGCCCTTTGCTGCCGCGGCGACAAGGTGCTGCTCCACAGCCCCACCTATATCGGCTTCACCGGCAGCCTCGAGAATGCCGGCTACCGCATCGTCCACTCCCCGCTGAAAAAGGACGAAGGCGGCGTGTGGCGCATGGATTTTGTGGACATGGAGCAAAAAATCATTGCCCACAACATCCGTGCCATGGTGTTTTGCTCGCCCCACAATCCCACCGGCCGCGTGTGGGAGGGCAGCGAACTGGAGCAGCTCATCGCCCTTTGCGAAAAGCACGATGTGTACCTCGTCAGCGACGAGATTTGGTCGGATATCATCCTCTCCGGCCGTCACATCCCCACCCAGAGCGTCAGCGACGCGGCACGGCAGCGCACCGTGGCGCTCTACGCCCCGTCCAAGACCTTCAATCTGGCAGGACTGGTGGGCAGTTACCACATCATCTACAACGACGCCCTGCGCCGCCGCGTGCGGCAGGAGGGCGCACTGAGCCACTATAACAACATGAATGTGCTGAGCATGCACGCCCTCATCGCCGGTTACAGCAGCGAGGGCGCAGTCTGGGTGGACGAACTGCGGCAGGTCATCGGCGCAAATGTGGACTTCGCCTGCGGTTTCCTCGATACCGTGGAGGGCATCACCCTCTCCCGCCCCCAGGGCACCTACATGCTGTTTCTTGACTGTACCGACTGGTGCGCCAAGCATGACTGCACACTGGACGAACTCTTAAAGCGCGGCTGGGACGTGGGCGTCGCGTGGCAGGACGGCCGCCCCTTCCACGGCGCGTGCCATATCCGCATGAATCTGGCGCTGCCCACCAGCCGCGTGCGCGAGGCCTTCCGCCGATTGGAAACATATGTATTTTGCGACTAAGGAGAACCCTATGACAGATTACACCAAGGTATATCAGCAACTAACCTCTGTTGATATCGAAAAGCAAAAGCGCATTTGGGACGACCGCGGCAAAGGATATTACGGCGAGTATTTGCTGTTCTGCCAGCTTTACAAGTTCGTACCCGGTACAGCAAAAATTCTAATGAATCTTGAAGTTCCTGTTGATGAATCCCACACGACAGAGATCGATCTTATCCTTTTTCATGAAACCGGTCTATATGTTTTCGAAGTAAAACACTACAAAGGAACGATTTATGGAAAAAACACCGAGCCTTATTGGACACAGTATTTCCGCACCGCGCCTAACAGTAAATTCCGCAACCCCATAGAGCAAAACGGCTATCACATCCGCGCTCTGCAACGGCTTTTGCCCACTGTTCCTATTCACTCTTTCGTCGTATTTACCCACGAAGACTGCGATCTTCGTGTAACGAACACCAGTTCTTCCATTGATGTATGTCGAATGAATGATGTGGAAAATATTCTCCTTTCCCGATTCAGAAATCAGACAGTCTTCTATTCTACAGATGACCTCGATATGCAGTTCAGAGCGCTTGTCTCGTTTTCCAAAATGCAAGAAACCGTTCTGTTGAATCAGGAAAGTGCACCCTTCCATTCTTGGGTCGAGCCTACAATTTTGGGTTTAGAGTCGAAAAAGGCCGAATTGGAAGCAGAAAAATCTCGCTATGCCTCCTTGGAACAGTCTCTGCAAAAGTGCAAAAAAGCCGTCCTCTTCATTGGGCTTTTGGCTGTACTTCTTTGTGTCGTGTTTTCTCTTCTTTCCGTTGCTTCGTTCCGAGAGAAGTGCCAGCAACAGTTGGATGCCTTCAAGCAAAACTTCCTTCATGTTGACCAGATTGGCAACGAGTATATTGACGATCTGCAGTCCTATGTTGAGGTCTCGAACGTTTCCCTTACTCCCTTGACCGACGATGCCTGCTCTTTTACTGTTCGTCTGGCTGTTTCCAATGATGTCTATGGTATTCAACTTACGGAAACCTCCAAGTACATCGTTATGACCACCAACGGAAAAGTTTTTGAATATGATGTATTTGGTGAGCACTTGAAGTACTATTCTATTTCTAATAAAATCGGAACCGGAATCCGATCTTATGCTGATCTTGCCAAAATTCAGTTTTACGGCATTCCCGATATAGAAGACATTTCCTACATCAAGCTTACCGATATCACTTTATTCAAATTGGACATTGGCAACACCATTATAAAAGACTCTTTGGAGCTTGAACTCTATTCTACCTAATGCGCAGGGCACGCCGCCTAATTATTCATTGTTCCGGAAAGGAGCCACCCTATGACTCACAAAGAAGACTGCCTCATCTGCGGCGCACCGCTGGAGTATCTCAATGCAGACGAAGAGATGACCTGCGCACTTTGCGGCAAAAAAGAACCCAGCAAGACCCGCTGCAGCGCCGGACACTATGTCTGCAACGACTGTCATACACAGGGCATGGACACCATGGTATCGCTGTGCCTGCGCCATCGCGGACGCGACCCCATGGCGCTGCTGATGCAGCTGATGGAGCAGCCGTGGTGTCATATGCACGGCCCGGAGCACCATGTGATGGTGGGCGCTGCGCTGCTCACCGCCTACCGGAACGCAGGCGGTGCGTTGGAACTGGAAACAGCACTGGGCGAGATGCTGCGCCGCGGACGGCAGGTGCCGGGTGGTGCCTGCGGTTTCTGGGGTGCCTGCGGTGCAGGGCTCAGCACCGGCATGTTCGTCTCCATCGCTACCGGCGCCACACCGCTGAGCAAAGAGAGCTGGGGGCTTTCCAACACCATGACCTCCCACGCGCTGCAGCGCATCGGCGCTGTGGGCGGCCCGCGCTGCTGTAAGCGTGACTCGTTTCTGGCCGTCTGTGCCGCCGTGGAATTCTGCCGGGAAAAGCTGGGTGTCCATATGGACTGCTCCGTGCCCGCCTGTCCCCACTACCACCGCAATGCCCAGTGTCTGGGAAGTGCTTGTCCGTTCCATTCGTAACCTCTTGCCCCAAACGCTTTTTTGTGCTATTCTATGAAAGTAAGTTTTTGTGTTTTGTGAGGAAATCACCATGAAAGAGAATTTATCCCGCGATAGTTTTGCCACCAAATGGGGCTTTCGTCTGGCCTGCATCGGCTCGGCGGTGGGTATGGGCAATATCTGGATGTTCCCCTACCGTCTCGGTCAGCTGGGCGGCGCCGCCTTTTTGATCCCCTACATCCTCTGCGTACTGCTGCTGGGTCACACCGGCCTCATCGGCGAGATGACGCTGGGCCGTTCCATGGAGAGCGGCACGCTGGGCGCTTTCGGCAAGGCCACGGAGCTGCGCGGCAAGGGCAAGACCCCCGGCACACTGCTGGCGGTCATCCCCGTGCTGGGCGGTCTGGCACTGGCCATTGGCTACAGCGTGGTGGTGGCGTGGATCTTGAAATATCTGGTGGGTTCTCTCACCGGCAGCGTCCTTGCCGCTGAGAGCAGCGGTGCCTACTTCGGCGCTACCGCCTCTCATTTCGGCGCGGTGGGCTGGCATCTGCTGGGTCTGGGCATCACCTTCACCGTGATGATCCTTGGCATCCAGTCCGGCATCGAGAAGCTCAACAAGTTCATGATCCCCCTGTTCTACGCCCTGTTCCTCATTCTGGCCGTGCGCGTATTCACGCTGGACGGCTCTGCCGCCGGCTACCGCTATCTGCTCATCCCCGACTGGAGCTATCTTCTCAAGCCCCAGACTTGGGTGTACGCACTGGGTCAGTCCTTCTTCTCTCTGAGCCTTGCCGGTACCGGCACGGTGGTATACGGCTCTTATCTGAAGAAGGATCAGGACCTCCCCATGTCCGCCCGCACCATTGCCCTGTTTGACACGCTGGCCGCGCTGCTCTCTGCGTTCGTCATCATGCCCGCTGTGTTTGCCTACGGCCTCGACCCCGCCTCCGGCCCTCCGCTGATGTTCATCACCATGCCCGAGGTGTTCAAGCAGATGCCCGGCGGCAACGTGTTTATAATCATCTTCTTCGTGGCGGTACTGTTCGCCGCGCTGACCTCGCTGGTGAACCTGTTTGAAACGCCGGTGGAAGCGCTGCAGACCTTCTTCGGCATGGGCCGCGGCAAGGCCGTGGCCATCGTGGCTGTTATCGGCACAGTGGTAGGCGTGTGCATTGAAGGCATCGTCAGCGGCTGGATGGACTTCTGCTCCATCTACCTGTGTCCGCTGGGTGCGCTGATGGCTGCCATCATGCTCTTCTGGGTGTGCGGCACCAAGTTTGCCCGTAAGCACGCTGAAGAGGGCGCCGCCAAGCCTCTGGGCAAGTGGTTTGAGCCGGCCGGCAAATACGTCTTCTGCGGCGTGACGCTGCTGGTGCTGATCCTGGGCATCGCATGGGGCGGCATCGGTTGATTTCGGTTATAATCCTTCGATTTTAACCGAGTTCTTGCAGCTTGCTTCGCGCACTCGCTGTGCTCGCACACTGCGCAAGCTGAGAAGTATTTTTTTCGCCGCCAAAGCGGCGAATTCGGTGAAACCTCCGTCATATAAAGCTCCCCTGTTCAGCAGGACAGAGGAGCTTTTTTGCGTCTTCACTGCGCCGAAAGAAAAAATTTTCCAAAAAATCCATCTTTGTTGCCCTTTTTTATGCAACAAACCGCCCCGTAGCGCCTATATACAGAGGGAGAATTTGCGACTCACGGAAAGGGGGCGCAGCACATACAATGGAAGCAGACGAGCGCCGTCTCCTTCGGAAAAATCACATTTTTAAGGAGGAACAATCATGGATTTTGGAATGGCAGGCGTTGCCGCCATCACGGTGATCGCCTACGTGATCGGTCTGACGGTGAAAGCCAGCGGTATCAACAACAAGTGGATCCCCATCCTCTGTGCGCTCTCGGGCGCTCTGCTGGGGGTGGCAGGCATGTATGTGATGCCCGACTTCCCTGCCGGCGATGTGATCACCGCTGCCGCGGTGGGCATCGTCAGCGGTCTGGCCGCCACCGGCGCAGACCAGATGATCAAGCAGATGAAGGATGGAGAAAGTAATGGCTAAAGTCTATTTATCCGCGCCGCAGCACTGGTACAACGCCTGCGCCGTGGCAGGGTGCGACGAGAACACCCACAACAACGACTATCTGGACGAACTGGAGGTGTACCTGCGCGCCTGCGGCATCGAAACACGCCGCAGCTACCGCCGTCCCCCCCGGGACAGCAGTACCGACGGCGATGAACTGATGATCCGCGCCGTGCAGGAGTCGGACGCATGGGGCGCCGATGTGCACTATGTCAGCCACACCAACGCCTATAACGGCTCGGTGCGCGGCTACCGCCCCATGATCTTCCCCGGCAGCGCACGGGGTCGGAAGCTGGCCGAGCTGATGATCGCCCAGCGCCGCAAGATCTACGATCAGCCCATCAGCCTCACCGAGCGCAGCGACCTGTACGAGCTGCGCGTGCCCAACGCCGCGTCCTACTACGAGGAGCATGTATTCCACGACAATGCAGCCGATGCACAGTGGTTCCACGCAAATATGCGCGCCATCGCCGAAAGCGCCGCCCGCGGTCTGTGCGAGTATTTCGGCATTCCCTTTGTCGATCCTTACGCCGCAGTGGAAACGGCGGAGGTAGCAATTCCCGTCCTCTCCCGCGGCAGCAGCGGCACCGCCGCCCGCGCCCTGATGGTGCTGCTGCGCGATCAGGGGTTCTACACCGCCGCCCTCCCCGATGATGACGATTTCTTCGGTCCTGCCGCCGACGCCGCCGTCCGCGCCTTCCAAAGGGCGCGCGGTCTCACCGCAGACGGCATCGTGGGCATCGCCACATGGTCTGCCCTGTTGGGCGCGTGAAAACCGCATAAGCGCAGCAAAAGAGGCACCCCTCGGGGTAATGTCACTTAGTTAAGAGGAAAGTCCTCTGTGTCACAGAAAATGTGATACAGAGGGCTTTTTTCTTGTGAAATTTCAGAAAAAGTACTTGACAAATATAGAAAAATCGGGCAAGCCGCC
>SVLK01000037.1 GCA_015067975.1 Oscillospiraceae bacterium
CATAATCCTTGATTTCTTGGTAGGTGGCTTTCTTCTCTGCATCGGTCAGATCCAGCTCATCCATATCCAAGTTAATCTCGATATGTTGCTTTGCATTAAGTTTGGACAATAAACATACCGTCTCGATATTGGCCGTGCCGGGGAAGAGATCCACGGCGGTGGCCGCCGTCACCTCATAGCCCAGCGCCGCAAAGCGCTTCACGTCCCGGCCCATGGTGGCGGGGTCACAGGAAACATACACCACGCGCTGCGGTGCCATACCGGCTACCGCCTCCACCACCTCGGGAGCAAGTCCCTTACGGGGCGGGTCCACGCAAATCACATCCGGCCGCAGGCCGCGCGAAGCCAACTCTGCCGCAATATCCGATGCGTCGCCGCAAAAAAACTCCACGTTATCAATGCCGTTGCGCGCGGCATTGACTTTCGCATCTTCAATGGCCTCCGGCACGATTTCTGCACCGATCACCTTTCCGGCCTTTTGAGCCATCACCTGCGTGATGGTACCTGCGCCGCAGTAGAGATCCAGCACCAGTTCCTTGCCTGTCAAGCCGGCGTATTCCACCGCCCGCTCATAGAGCTGCTGGGCCTGATCGTGGTTCACCTGATAGAACGACGGCACCGACAGTCGGAACGTCAGGCCGCACAGCACATCGTCCAGCGTATCTTTGCCCCACAGCGTGCGGTAGCGCTCACCGAGAATGGTATTGCCCCGGCGCTGATTGACACCTAACATAATGCCTACTGCCTGCGGTACAGCATGGCGCAGCATGTCCACCAGTTCTGCTTCGTGGGGCAGCTTTGTCCCGTTCACCAGCAGGCAAATCAAGCTCTCGCCTTTCGTATTGGTGCGCACATAGAGGTGGCGCAGCAACCCCTTACCCGTGTGCTCGTCGTAACCGGACACAGCAAATTTCTCCATGTACTGCCGCACCGCCTGTGCCGCTGCATCGGCCTCCTCCTTCTGGATGAGGCATTGCTCCGTTTCCACTACCTCATGGGTACGGGCGCGGTAGAAACCCACTTTGCCGTCGGCAGAAACAGGATACTGGCTCTTGTTGCGGTAGCGCAGCGTGTCCGCTGCGCCGAGGATCTCCTCTACCACTGCGTCACTGCCGCCCAGCCGCTGCAGCGCATCCTGCACCCGCTGCCGCTTAGCCCATAATTCCTCCTCATAGTCCATGTGGCGGAAATCGCATCCACCACAGCGTCCGTAGTAGGGACAGTCCGGCTCACGGCGGTGAGGGGACGGCTGTTTCATGCCCACCACCTTGCCAAACGCCGCGTTTTTCAGCACTTTCAATATCAAAATATCGCACACTTCGCCGCGGACAGCACGGTGGACAAACACCACCTGTCCGTCAATGCGGGCAATGCCCAGGCCCTCGGAGGAATATCCTTCGATCGTGGCGCGATACGTTTTGTTCTTTTCCAGAGAAGCCATCATCTCTCTCCTTTTGCCAAAAAACGGGCAGGGGTTTCCTGCCCGTTTTTGAGTTGTTGCTTGCTTAGAAATTGAATTTGTTTTTCAGCTTGTTGATCTCGCTGATAAACGCCTCCAGCGTTTTGTTGTCCCGCTCCTTGCTGCGGCGAATCAGCGACATCAGCGAGTCGCCGGCGCTCAGCAGCCGCTGATAGAGCGCAGAGCTCTTTTCGCCGCCGAAGGTCTTTACAGGCTTCTCGGGGATATAGCCCTCCTTGACCACCCGATCAGCGATCAGATCATATTCCTCGGTGTACTTGGGTGCGTGCGCCGCATAGCCCAGATCTTCCAGATCCTTTACGAACAGCGGCACTACGTCCTTATCGCCATGCACCACAAACACGCGCTGGGGCTTATCGGCCTTGTAAGACTCCGCCCACTGGATCAGATGGTCATGGTCGGCATGAGAGGAAAGGCCCTGGAAGTTGACGATCTTCGCCTGCACAGCAATTTTTTCGCCGAACATCTTCACGCTTTCCGCACCCTCCAGCAGATGGCGACCCAGCGTGCCGGGGGACTGGAAACCTACAAACACCACGCTGCTCTCCGGCCGCCACAGATTATGCTTCAGATGGTGGCGGATACGGCCGGCATCGCACATGCCCGAGGCGGAAATAATGACCTTGGGGGTCTTATCCAGATTCAGCATCTTGGACTCTTCCGTGCTCTCCGTCAGGTGCAGGCCGGGGAAGTTAAACATATGGGTTCCGTCTGCCACCAACTCCAGCGCAGCTTCATCCAGATAGCCGCGCAGATCTCCGCAGAAAATAGTGGTAGCACGCTTGGCTAAGGGACTATCCACATAGACGGGGAAATCCTTCACCGACTTCACCAGATCCTGATCCTTGATCTCACGGATGAAGTACAGTAATTCCTGCGTACGGCCCACGGCAAACGACGGGATCACCACATTACCGCCTTTGCCCAGCGTTTCATCAATGATCTGTGCCAGCTCGTCGGTATAGCTCCACACCTCGGTGTGGTTGCGGTCACCGTACGTGCTTTCCATCACCACGTAGTCCGCGTCACTGAAGTTCTGCGGATCGCGGATGATGGGCTGATCCACATTGCCGATGTCGCCGGAGAACACGATGGTTCGCGTTTCGCCGCCCTCGGTTACCTGCAGCCGGATGCTGGCCGAGCCCAACAGGTGACCTGCATCGATGAACTCTGCCGTTACACCCTCGCACAGTGGAACGATTTCGCCATACTCGCACTCGGTCAAAAACTGCGGCACGCGCATAGCGTCTTCCACGGTGTAAAGGGGTTCTACCTCAGGACGGCCGGCACGCTTATTCTTTTTGTTCTGGTATTCCGCGTCACTCTCCTGAATATGCGCAGAGTCCTGCAGCATGATATCCAGCAGGTCAGCGGTCAGGCGGGTAGTAACGATCCGTCCGGAAAAGCCGTTTTTGATCAGCATGGGCACACGGCCGGAATGGTCAATATGGGCATGGGTGATCAGTACATAGTCGATGGTATTGGGCGCAAAAGGAAGCGAGGCGTTATCGATCTCATCCCGCCCTTGCTGCAAGCCGCAGTCCACCAAAATTTTCTTGCCGTTGACTTCCAGGCAGTGGCAGCTGCCGGTCACGCAATGGTCTGCACCGAAAAAGCTGAGTTTCATGGCATTCTTCCTTTCCTGATTGTCCGCAAAGAGCAAAACACCCATTATTATCGGCAAGCGCAGCCGAAATTATGGGGCGGCAAAGATGCCGCAGTTCTTTCTTGTTTATTGTACCATCTTTTTCCTCTGTGGGCAACAAAACCAATTACGAACTTTTTGAAAACTTTCGTGCTCCAAAGGTTTCGGACAGCAGAATTCCTTTGCATATGACATAGGTGTATGGTATACTATATTGGTATTATTATGTCAAAATACTTTCGAATAAGAAAGGATGTAACAATAGATATGGGACTGATCACGAAACTTTTCGGTACTTACAGTGAGCGTGAGCTGAAATCCATCTATCCCATCGTGGATAAGATTGAAGCACTGGGCGAGGAATATGCCGCCATGACGGATGCCCAGCTGCAGGCCAAGACGCCCGAATTCAAGGAGCGTCTGCAAAACGGCGAAACGCTGGATGATATTCTCCCCGAAGCTTTTGCCACTGCCCGTGAGGCCGCATGGCGTGTACTGGGCATGCGCCCCTACCGCGTACAGCTGGTGGGCGGCATCGTGCTGCACCAGGGCCGCATTGCTGAGATGAAGACCGGTGAAGGTAAGACGCTTGTGGCTACGCTGCCCGCCTACCTGAACGCGCTGAGCGGTAAAGGTGTGCATATTGTCACCGTCAACGACTATCTGGCCAAGCGCGACTCGGAGTGGATGGGCAAGGTGCACCGTTTCCTGGGTCTGAACGTAGGTCTGATCATCCACGGCATTGAAAAGGCAGACCGCCAGAAGGCCTATGCCGCCGACATCACTTACGGTACCAACAACGAGATGGGCTTTGACTATCTGCGTGACAACATGGCCATCTATGCCAATGAGCAGGTACAGCGCGGCCACAACTTTGCCATCGTGGACGAAGTGGACTCCATCCTCATCGATGAGGCCCGTACACCGCTGATCATCTCCGGTATGGGCGATAAGTCTACACAGCTGTACGACATGGCAGAGATGTTCTCCTCCCGCCTGCGCAAGAAGGTGGTCACGGAAGTGGACAATAAAGAAGAGGAAGACCTGAACGTCGATGCCGACTACATCGTGGACGAAAAGGCACGCACTGCCACCCTCACCTCCCGCGGTGTGAAGAAGGCGGAAGAATTCTTCCATCTGGACAACCTGTCCGATCCGGAAAATGCTACCATCGCTCACCACATCAATCAGGCACTGAAGGCTCACGGCACCATGAAGAAGGACGTGGACTATGTAGTCAAAGACGGCGAAGTGGTCATCGTTGACGAGTTCACCGGCCGTTTGATGTTTGGCCGCCGTTACAGCGAAGGCCTGCATCAGGCCATCGAGGCCAAGGAGCGTGTCAGCGTACAGCGCGAGAGTAAGACGCTGGCCACCATCACCTTCCAGAACTACTTCCGCCTGTACAGCAAGCTCTCCGGTATGACCGGTACAGCCTTGACGGAAGAGGAAGAGTTCGGTACTATCTACAATCTGGACATTGTGGAGATCCCCACCAACCGCCCCATTGCCCGTGTGGATAACGATGATGTTGTGTATAAGACCGAAATGGCCAAGTATCGCGCCGTCATTGCACAGGTGAAGGAGTGCCACGCCAAGGGGCAGCCGGTGTTGGTGGGTACGGTTTCCATCGAAAAGAACGAGCTGCTGGGTAAGCTGCTCAGCCGCGAAAAAATCCCCCACAACCTGCTCAACGCCAAGAACCACGAGAAAGAAGCCGAAATCGTGGCACAGGCCGGTAAGCTGGGCGCTGTTACCGTGGCCACCAATATGGCCGGCCGTGGTACCGACATCATGCTGGGCGGTAACGCTGAGTATATGGCCAAAAACGATCTGCGCAAAGCCGGTATGAGCGATGAGCTGATTGCTGAGGCTACCGGTTACGCTGAGACCGACAATCAGGAGATTCTGGACGCCCGCGCCCTGTTTGCTCAGAAATTGCAGCATTACAAGGACGCTATCTCCGGTGAGGCGGAACAGGTGCGTCAGGCCGGCGGATTGTTCATCATCGGTACCGAGCGTCATGACTCCCGCCGTATTGACAATCAGCTGCGTGGCCGTGCCGGTCGTCAGGGAGACCCCGGCGAAACCCGCTTTTACATCTCGCTGGAAGACGATCTGATGCGTCTGTTCGGCGGCGAGCGGATCAACGGCATTATGGACCGGCTGAAGATCGAAGAGGATATGCCCATTGAGAACAAGGTTCTCTCTAAGGCTATCGAGCAGTCCCAGACCACCGTGGAATCCCGCAACTTCCAGTCCCGTAAGTCGGTGCTGGAGTACGACGACGTGATGAACAAGCAGCGCGAGATCATTTACGGTCAGCGCAAGCAGGTGCTGGACGGTCTGGATGTAAAGGGCATCATCATGAACATGTTGAACACCTCGATCACTCAGCAGGTGCAAACCGCCTTTATGGAAAGCAATCATCTGGATCTGGCTTCCTGCCGCGAACTGCTGCGCAGCGTAGAAGGTATTTACTTCCCCAAATATGCTGTGCGCTTTACTGAGGAGCAGATCCCCTCACTGACCGCCGATGATTGCATCGCCGCCTTCACCGAAGCTGCTGCCGCTTACTACGAAAAGCGCGAAGAAGAAATCACTCCCACCCTCATGCGCGAAGTGGAGCGTGTTGTCCTGCTGCGCGTGGTGGATGAATTCTGGATGGATCACATCGATGCTATGCATGAACTGCGCCGCGGTATTGGTCTGCGCGCCTATGCCCAAACCGATCCCGTCATCGCCTACAAGAAGGAAAGCCTGGAGATGTTCGAAGAGATGATCTCCGCTATTCAGGATGAAACGGTGCGCCGCCTGTACTCTGTCCGCATCCGGAAGGATGAGGAGATCAAGCGCGAGCGCGTCGCCACCGGCATCACCGAAAATATGGGCGGCGATGGCACCGTGAAAAAGCAGCCCCGCAAAGTCAGCAAAATCGGGCGCAACGATCCCTGTCCCTGTGGCAGCGGCAAGAAATACAAACACTGCTGCGGCCGCAACGCTTAATCGTACTGGCAGAGCGATCTTCTTTTCCACCTTTTGTCACCGTCGTGCCATCCGCCTGACTGCCGCTTTCACGGCTGTCAGACGGGGCACTTCCTCGAAACCGCCTCGCTGCTTCCGCCACTGGCGGCGCTTCGGCGCTTTCCACTGCTGCGGCCGCAACGCTTAAGCTTTCACTTCCACTGTAAAGGAGAATCCCATGTCCTTCCAAACCCACGAACACAACGGCCTTATCTGGCTGACAAGTGCATATCTGTGCGGTGATGGACTGCGTCACGGATTTTCCACCCGCACCGGCGGTGTCAGCCCCGCGCCATGGAACAGTCTGAATCTGGGCCCCGGGCGTGGTGACGGTGATGGTTGCCTGCAGGAGAACTACCGCAGGCTGTGTGCTGCCACCGGTATGGATGTTTCCCGCATAGTGCTCAGCCGGCAGGTGCACGAGGACAATGTTCGCCTTGTAACCGCCGATGACGCTGGTAAGGGGTTGTGGCGCGAGCGTGATTATACCAGTGTAGATGCCATGATCTGCAACGAAAAGAACATCCCTCTGGTAGTCTTTGGCGCTGACTGCGGCATCATTCTGCTCCACGATCCGATAAAGCAGGCCATCGGTGCGGTACATGCCGGTTGGCGTGGTGTAGCGCAGGGAATCGTGCACAAAACGGTTTTGTGCATGACAGATGCCTTCGGTACCGATCCGGCAGACCTGCGCTGTGCCATCGGCCCCTCCATTGGTCAGTGCTGCTTTGAAACGGACGATGACGTGCCTGCGGCACTGCAGCACGCATTAGGGGACGAGATATTGCCCTTTATGGAGCGTCGCGGCAGCAAGTGGCATATTGATTTGAAAAGCATTAACGCTTTGTGGTTGCGCCGTGCCGGCGTAGCACCGGAGCGAATCGATATCTGCTCTCACTGCACCGGCTGCATGCCGCAGCTATACTGGTCGCATCGCAAGCTGGGTGAAGCCCGTGGCAACCAGTGTGCCATCATCTCTCTGATTTGATGGAGGTGACAGGCATGAAAAAGCGTTTCTTTTCTCTTCTGCTTGCCTGCAGCGTTGTGCTGCTTAGTGGCTGCAGCGATTGGGAGGATACTCAACAGGATAGCGTATTCCAGACGCTGCAGGAGTACTACGGCGTCAAAAATAATGCAGATGATACATCTACCTCTTTGAGTTTCTTTGCGCTCCCCTATTATGTGGGGCAAACAGCCGATCCCATCACCTGCACAGACGGCGCGCAGCAGGTTCTGGGCACGCTGCTGTATGAGGGGCTGTTCGCCTTGACACCGCAGCTGGAGCCGCAGCCCCTGTTGGCGGAATCCTGCACCTATGATGCCGCCTCCTTCACCTACACCATTACGCTGCGCAGCGGCATTACTTTTTCCGACGGCAGCGAACTGACTGCCCGAGATGTAGTTTACACACTGCAGCGTGCACAAAGTAGTATCCGCTATGGTGCGCGGTTGGCCGACATGGCCTCCATCTCCGGCAGCGGGAATCAAGTCTATCTCCGCCTGTCCAATAACAACGCCGCTTTTACGGCACGGCTGGACATTCCCATCATCAAATATGCCACTGGTGATTGGACCTTCCCTGTCGGTACAGGCCCCTACTATCACCTTCATGACAGCAGCGGCTCTCATCTTGCCGTCAATGGCAGCTGGTGGCAAAAAAAAGAACTGCCCCTGCAGCGTATTGAGTTGGTTCGCTGCAAAGGCAGCGACACGATCTCCTATGCTTTTTATGCCCGGGAGATCCAGCTGATGATGTGCGACCTGACGGCCACATCTACCTCCAGTGTTTACGGCAGCGGCGACTACACCGATGCTGCCACCACCACCATGCAATATATCGGTCTCAACACCCTCCGCGCACCGCTGAACGATCCTGCGCTGCGCAATGCGCTGTCTTTAGGAGTCGACCGCAGCAGCTGCGTCAGTTCTTTCCTGTTAGGACATGGAAGTACCGCGCAATTTCCCCTCTCCCCTGCCTCGCCACTGTATCCCCGTCATTTGGAATACACCTATTCGCCCGACTACTTCGACAGAGCCATGGCTGCAGTCGGCTACAGTACCGGCACGTCCGTTCCTCTGACGATGATCGTTAACGCAGAAAACACCTTCAAGGTATCTGCTGCGCAAAAAGTTGCAGGAGATCTCTCCCGCCACGATCTCCAGATCACCGTGCGCGTTCTTCCCTGGAATGAATATGTGCTGGCGCTGCAAAGCGGTAATTTTGACCTGTACTACGGAGAATGCAAGCTGACGGCCGACTGGGATCTGCGCAGCTTGCTGCATACCGGCGGCACCATGAACTACGGTGGATACTCCAATCCCGAAACTGACGCCTTAGTGCAAACTGTCCTCTCCGCCGAAGAGTCGCAGCGCGCCGACGCCATAGAATCGCTGTGTATGCAGCTGCAGCAGCAACATCCCATTCTTCCCATTTGCTTCAAGGATATCTCCGTGCTGCTGCCCTCCGGCGCTGTAGAGTCCATTACCCCTACTGCTGCCAATCCCTTCTACGATTTGCCTTCCTGGGATATTGATATACAAAAATAAAAGACGTCCGGTTGGACGTCTTTTATTTTTGCATTATAAATCAATAGCGGCGGATCACAGCCGTTACACGGCCCAGAATCTCTGCCTCGCGGCCGTCAATGGGGCTGTACGCCTCGTTCTCCGGCAGCAGCCATACTTCTCCTCCGCGGCGGGAAAGGCGCTTCACGGTAGCCTCATCACCCAGCAGGGCCACAACAATCTCACCGTTATTGGCCGTGCGCTGTTGGCGCACCACTACCAGATCATCCGGCAGGATACCGGCATTGAGCATGGACTCGCCGCGCACACGCAGCGCAAAGTATTCGTCATTATGCCCGCCGGTATCAAAGGTCAAGTAGTCCTCAATACACTCCTGCGCCAGAATGGGTGTACCGGCCGCCACAGTGCCCACAATGGGGATTTGATCCTCCCGGGGCGCTTCTGTCAGCGTAATGGCGCGGCCCTTACCGGCACTTTTCCCGATCACGCCCAATTCTTCCAGATGCTTTAAATGGAAGTGCACGGTAGACGGAGATTTCAATCCTACGGCATCACCGATCTCCCGCACCGAAGGCGGATATCCCTGCTCCTGAATCGTCTGGGCGATAAAGTCATAGATCCGCTGCTGCATCTTCGATAGCTGCGCCATGGTTCCACCTCTCCCTTTCTCAGCAACTTTGTTTCTTCATTATTTCGTATCATATCATATCTTTACGCAAATTGCAACATTTGTTCGATGATTTTTCTTCTTTTTCTATCGGCATTTTGCGCAAAAAGCTAAATCTCCCTCTTGCAATCAAGAATCTGCTGTGGTAAGATAACTTGTACTGTGAAAAATGTGTCCTTTTGGGCATGTAATACTATTGGAGGGTATGTCCGCTATGTTGATTTTCGTTACGATTCTGCAGCTGATCGTTGGTCTGGCTCTGGCCACCATGATCCTGTTCCAGTCCGGCAAGAACCGCGGCCTGTCCGGTGCCATTGGCGGCACTGATTCCTACATGGCCAAGGCTAAGTCCAAGTCTTTTGACGCCAAGCTGGCAAAGTCCACCAAGTGGGTGGGCGCTGCTTTCGTGGTGCTGACTCTGGTCATCAACTGCATGCACGCTGCCGGTATGTAATTCATTTCACAGGCAAAAAGACCTGAACCTACAGGTTCAGGTCTTTTTCTTATTGTAGTATCACTGTTGTGGTGCAGTACTCGTCTCCGTTATATCCGGCAAACTCCAGATAGCAGCTGGCGTACACATCCATATCCGGCGCTGCAAAATAGAGAGTATACTCCGCTCCTTGCGTAACTTCTTCTATTACCCCTACGTCTTCACACACCACCGTTCCGTCCGGCAGTGCATAAAACAGTTGCGGAGAATCTCCCACATCCTCTCCCATAAGGGTGACCACGACCGAGTATTCGGCCTCTTCCGGACCGATGGTAACTCCCGTTACCACGGTTTCCGCGTCCCACCACAGAAAATTTTCACCCATTACCGCATCTCGCGATACATAAATCTGGTCCGGTTTCCGGTCCGGCTTTGCCGGCACTGTCTCGGTGAATATCTCCTCCAACCCACTGCCGATGTCCAAATTGTCCACAATTTTCATGCATGTGGACAGAATCGTCGGAAGGATACTCACCAGCACTGCGATGGCAATTGCCGCACCCACCGGTTTTTTCCCTTCTTTTTTATGCCGCTTTCCCCCTTGCTGCTGCAGCCAGGAGAGTCCTGCGTTCAACGGTTCTTCCCACGGTTTACTGCCGCGGCGCACCTTCCGTGCCTGGTCTTCATAGCATACATCCTGCTCAAAGCAAACTTTTTCGCCCTGACTGCGGCGGCGGTGATGACTGTTATCCAGAAACTCATTGTCACTCATGTGGTACACGACGCCATCCGTACCTACGCGGTTGCGCCGGGGCGGACGGTTATAAGCACCGCACTCGGGACAGCAGCCATGTTGTTTATAGTCATACCGCTTACCGCAAGCTTTACACTTAACCATCACCATCGCCGTTCCCTCCCCGCATTTTTTGACTTTATCATAGCAGACGCTCCATTTTTTTCCACCAACTTGAAGTTGCAAACTCCTTTTTGGGGCGCAACTTCAAGTTTCTTTTTCATTATAGCACACCATTCTTCCTCCCACAATCTCTGCATGCAAAAAAGCCCTTTGCTATGGCGGCTGAGCCATAGCAAAGGGCTTTTTCATTTGTTAGTACTGTGCTTACTTAACCAGCTCGATGATAGCGGTCTCGGCAGCATCGCCGCGGCGAACGCCGGTGCGGATGATGCGGGTGTAACCACCGTTGCGCTCAGCATACTCAGGAGCAATCTCCTTGAACAGCTTGTTGGCAACATCCTCTCTGGTGATGAAGCTCAGAGCCTGACGATAAGCTGCCAGATCACCCTTCTTGCCCAGGGTAATCATCTTTTCAGCCAGGGGCTTGATCTCCTTGGCGCGGGTGATGGTGGTCTCCATCTTGCCGTTGGCCAGGAAATCGGTGACCTGCTGACGGAGCATCGCCATACGCTGGTCGGTAGTCTTACCGAGCTTACGAGTTCCGGGCATTTCAGTTTCCTCCTTGTAAGGATCTCCGCGCAGAGCGCGAAATCAGTTGTTTTCTTCGTTGGCCAAAGTCAAACCCATCATGGCCAGCTTGTTGATGACTTCCTCCAGGGACTTGCGGCCCAGGTTGCGGACCTTCATCATCTCGTCTTCGGTCTTGCTGATCAAGTCCTCGACGGTGTTGATATTGGCGCGCTTGAGGCAGTTGAAGCTGCGGACAGACAGATCCAGTTCTTCAATGGTCATCTCCAGCACCTTGTCGCGCTGATCGGTGGCCTTCTCTACCACGGTGGACTTATC
Organism: Oscillospiraceae bacterium; assembly: GCA_015067975.1. Lineage (GTDB taxonomy): Bacteria > Bacillota > Clostridia > Oscillospirales > Oscillospiraceae > Vescimonas. The sequence goes on from SVLK01000037.1 coordinate 11,538, forward strand.
GCCCAGCGTGTCGGACAGGTCAGTAAACAGCGTGAAATGATCGCACAGGATCTTGGCACCCAGAGACACAGCGTCTCTGGCGGAAATGGTGGAATCGGTCCAGACTTCCAGCGTCAGCTTATCAAAGTCAGTCATGTTGCCCACGCGGGTGTTCTCCACCGTGTAATTGACCTTGTACACGGGGGTATAGATGGAGTCAATGGGGATCACACCGATGGTGCCGGCGCGCACAGCCTTGTTCCGGTCAGCGGAAACATAGCCGCGGCCATGGCTCAGGGTGATTTCCATGCTCAGCGTGGCACCCACATCCAGGGTAGCCAGATGCAGTTCGGGGTTGAGAACCTCGACTTCACCGTCGCTCTTGATATCGCCGGCCGTGACTTCGCAGGGACCAACCGCCTCGATATAGACGGTCTTGGTGCCTTCGCAGTGCAGCTTGGTCAGCAGATTCTTCACATTCAGAACGATCTCCGTCACGTCCTCTTTCACACCGGGAATGGTGGAAAACTCGTGCTGGACACCGGCAATTTTAATGCTGGTGGCAGCCGTGCCGGGCAGAGAAGAGAGCATAATGCGGCGCAGCGCATTGCCCAAAGTCGTTCCGTAACCGCGCTCCAGGGGTTCGATCACATATTTACCATAGGAAGCATCATCGGGAGTCTCAATGCACTCGATCTGGGGCTTCTCAATTTCAATCATGCAGTACCCTCCTTCATTCTCGTTTCAGTGCAGATATTCTGCACTTTATTGGATTCCTTTGCTTTATGAGGGCTTCGACCCTATTACTTGGAGTACAACTCGACGATGAGGTGTTCCTCGATGGGCATGTCAATGTCCTCGCGGGCGGGCATCTTAGCCACGGTACCCTTCAAGGCATTCTTGTCACGCTCCAGCCACTGGGGAACGGTCACCAGGGGGGCATCCTCGCCGGTCAGACGCTTGAAAGCCACGGAAGAGCGGCTGCTCTCCTTGACCTCGATCACATCGTTCACGCGAACCAGATAGGAGGGGATATCCACCTTCTGGCCGTTGACGGTGAAGTGACCGTGGTTCACCAGCTGACGAGCCTCACGACGGGTCATGGCGAAGCCCAGACGGTACACCACGTTATCCAGACGGCGCTCCACCAGAGACAGCAGGTTCTCGCCGGTCTTACCGGGCATACGGGAAGCCTTCTCGTAGTACATACGGAACTGCTTCTCCAGGATGCCGTACACGAACTTAACCTTCTGCTTCTCGTTCAGCTGAATGGCGTATTCGCTCTTCTTCTTTCTCATCTGGCCGCCGGGGTTGCGCTTGGTCTCCTTCTTGGAGTAACCCATAACGGCAGGAGAGATGCCCAGCGCCTTGCAACGCTTAGCGATAGGCTGCATATTCTTAGCCATATTCTACTTATCCTCCTTGTTCCGATTACACGCGACGA
>SVLK01000038.1 GCA_015067975.1 Oscillospiraceae bacterium
GATTTTCTGTATGCTTCTGCTTGGTCGAAATTAACCTTAAAACTGAAGTACAGATTAGTCCTCCCCATATTTGATAGCAGCCTGAGCGGCGGCCAGACGGGCGATGGGCACACGGAAGGGGGAGCAGGACACATAGTCCAGACCCACCTTGTGGCAGAACTCCACGGACGTGGGGTCACCGCCGTGCTCACCGCAGATGCCCAGGTGCAGATCCTCACGGGTGCTGCGGCCCAGCTTGGCGGCCATGGCAACCAGCTTGCCAACGCCGGTCTGGTCCAGACGGGCGAAGGGGTCGTTCTCATAGATCTTGCGATCATAGTAAGCATCCAGGAACTTGCCGGCGTCATCGCGGGAGAAGCCGAAGGTCATCTGGGTCAGGTCGTTGGTACCGAAGGAGAAGAACTCGGCCTCGGTAGCGATCTCGTCAGCGGTCAGAGCAGCACGGGGAATCTCGATCATGGTACCGACCTTGTAAGCCAGCTTCACGCCAGCGGCAGCCAGCTCTTCCTCGGCGGTGGTGACGACCACGTTCTTGACGTACTTCAGCTCCTTGATCTCGCCAACCAGGGGGATCATGATCTCAGGCACCATGTTCCAGTCGGGGTGAGCCTTCTGGACGTTGATGGCGGCGCGGATCACAGCGCGGGTCTGCATGGCAGCGATTTCGGGATAGGTGACGGCCAGACGGCAGCCACGGTGACCCATCATGGGGTTGAACTCGTGCAGGGAGGCGATGATAGCCTTGATCTGCTCAACGGTCTTGCCCTGAGTCTTGGCCAGCAGCTCGATGTCAGCTTCTTCGGTGGGAACGAACTCGTGCAGAGGAGGATCCAGGAAACGGATGGTGACGGGGCAGCCTTCCATAGCTTCATAGATGCCCTCGAAGTCACCCTGCTGCATGGGCAGCAGCTTGGCCAGAGCGGCCTCGCGCTCCTCGACGGTGTCGGAGCAGATCATCTCGCGGATGGCAGCAATACGGTCACCCTCAAAGAACATATGCTCGGTACGGCACAGACCGATACCCTGAGCGCCCAGGCTGCGGGCCTTGGCAGCGTCGTAGGGAGTGTCGGCATTGGTGCGCACCTGCAGACGGCGATACTTATCGGCCCAGTCCATGATGCGACCAAAGTCACCGGTGACGGAAGCGTCCACAGTGGGGATGGCACCGTCATAAATGTTACCGGTGGAGCCGTCCAGGCTCAGCCAGTCGCCTTCCTTATAGGTCTTACCAGACAGGGTGAACTGCTTGTTCTCCTCGTCCATGTTGATGGCGGAGCAGCCGGACACGCAGCAGGTACCCATACCACGGGCAACAACAGCAGCGTGGGAGGTCATGCCGCCGCGGACGGTCAGGATGCCCTGAGCGGCCTTCATGCCCTCGATATCCTCGGGAGAGGTTTCCAGACGGACCAGGACGACCTTCTCGCCGCGCTCAGCCCATGCCTTAGCATCTTCAGCAGTGAAGACGATCTTGCCGCAGGCAGCGCCGGGGGAAGCGGGCAGAGCCTTGCCGACAGGAGCGGTGGTCTTCAGAGCCTTGGCATCGAACTGGGGATGCAGCAGGGTGTCCAGGTTACGGGGATCGATCATAGCAACAGCCTCGGCTTCGGAGATCATGCCCTCGTCCACCAGGTCGCAGGCGATCTTCAGAGCGGCAGCGGCGGTACGCTTACCGTTACGGGTCTGCAGCATGTACAGCTTGCCGGCCTCAACGGTGAACTCCATATCCTGCATGTCGCGATAGTGGTCTTCCAGCAGCTTGCAGACATTCTGGAACTGTTCGAAAGCCTCGGGGAACTTCTCGGCCATCTGGTCGATGGGCATGGGGGTACGGACACCGGCCACCACGTCTTCGCCCTGAGCGTTGGTCAGGAACTCACCCATCAGCTTCTTCTCGCCGGTAGCGGGGTTACGGGTAAAGGCAACACCGGTACCGCAGTCATCACCCATGTTACCAAAGGCCATGGACTGGACGTTAACGGCAGTACCCCAGGAGTAGGGAATGTCGTTATCACGGCGATAGACGTTGGCACGAGGGTTGTCCCAGCTGCGGAACACGGCCTTGACAGCACCGATCAGCTGCTCCTTGGGGTCGGAGGGGAACTCGGCACCGATCTTGGACTTGTACTCGGCCTTGAACTGCATGGCCAGTTCCTTCAGATCCTCGGCGGTCAGCTCCACATCCTGAGTCACGCCCTTCTTCTCCTTCATCTCATCGATGAGGGCCTCGAAGTACTTCTTACCGACTTCCATAACGACGTCGGAATACATCTGGATAAAGCGGCGATAGCAGTCCCAAGCCCAGCGGGGGTTGCCGGACTTCTTGGAGATAACATCCACCACTTCCTCGTTCAGACCCAGATTCAGGATGGTATCCATCATACCGGGCATGGAGGCGCGGGCGCCGGAACGAACGGAAACCAGCAGAGGGTTCTCCTTGTCACCGAACTTCTTGCCGGTAATGGCTTCCATCTTCTCAATATACTCCATGATCTCAGCCATGATGTCGGCATTGATCTGGCGGCCATCCTCATAGTACTGAGTGCAAGCCTCAGTGGTGATGGTAAAGCCCTGGGGGACAGGCAGGCCGATGTTGGTCATCTCGGCCAGGTTAGCACCCTTACCGCCCAGCAGTTCACGCATCTTGGCGTTGCCCTCAGTAAAGAGGTAGCAGAATTTCTTGCTCATGTTTTTCCCTCCGTATAAAAAATTGTTTTTTTATTATCAATACGAACACCTTATTATATGCACATTTTTTTCTAAAAGCAAGATTGATTTTGAAATTATCCCCACTTTTTCCTATAAATATTGAAAAATGTGGGGTTACATTGTTTATGTGCAGCTTTTTACACAAAAAAGCGTATACCCGCCCTTGCTTCCAGCGCCGGTTTTGTGATATACTATCATAGATTATATACTGGGTGGATTGGGCTCACCGGTATAATATCAAGAGGAGGTACGCATGAGTCACACACCGGCAAAAAACAGCACTTTTGCCCGCCGTGTCCGCACAATGGCGATGCACGGTGCGCTGCCTCACGCGTTGATTCTCTCCGGTACCGGAGACCGGGCTGCAGCCGCCCGCTTCGTTGCTGCCGCCATGCAGTGTTCCGCCAAGGAAGACAAGCCTTGCCTTTCATGTTCACAGTGCCGCAAGGTTCTGGAAGATATCCACCCCGATCTGCACTTTGTGGAAGACGGCGATCACAAAGAGCTGAGCGTAAAGGCTATCCGCGAATTTCGCAGTGATGTTTATATCCGGCCTAACGAAGGCACGCGCAAGGTGGCTGTTTTCCCCCGCGCAGAACAGCTGAACGAGCGGGATCAGAACGTGCTTTTGAAAATCGTGGAAGAGGGCCCCGCCTATGCAGCTTTTATCTTCTGTGTGGAAAACAGTTCTTTGCTGCTGCCCACCGTCCGCTCCCGCTGCGCCGAACTGAAGCTGCAGGAGGAGGACGAGATGCTTGCACCGGATATGGCGCTGTTGCGCGCGTTTTCTACCGGAAAATCGGCTGCCGTAACCGAGTATCTTACACAACTGGAAGTGCGCAAACTCCATCGGGAAGATCTTGTGAAAAAACTCCGCATTTCCTGGCGCGTCTGCGCCGAAGCCTTGCTGCTGCAAAAAGGGAAACAGGCAGCAGAGCCTGCCTTACAAGAAGGTGCCGATCTGCTGCAGCGCAGCCTCACCACCAAACAACTGACCGCTCTTACGCAGCTGCTGCATCACTATGCACTGGAGAGCAACTATAACGTCGGCGTGGGCCATGTTTTGGGTGCCATCGCCGCAGAATGGGAGACAAAATTATGACCAACGTCATTTCTGTCCGCTTCCGCAGCGGATCGAAAACATATTACTTTGACCCGCAGGGCACACTGGTACGCGCCGGTGACAACGTAATCGTGGAAACCAGCCAAGGTCTGGAATTTGCCACCTGTGCCGAAGGCAACCACGATGTGGATGATGCGCAGGTGGTCAAACCTCTGCGTCCATTGGTGCGCATTGCCACCGAGAACGATCAACGCACCGCAGAATACAACCGGCAACGCGAGCAGGAAGCTTTTGACATCTGTCAGAAAAAGATTCTCGCCCACAAGTTGGAAATGAAGCTGGTGCGCGTAGAATGCAGCTTTGACGGCAACAAGATCCTCTTTTTCTTCACCGCTGACGGACGTGTAGATTTCCGCGAGCTGGTCAAGGATCTTGCAGCCGTATTCCGCAGCCGCATCGAGCTGCGTCAGATCGGCGTACGCGACGAAGCCAAGATGCTGGGCGGCTTGGGCATCTGTGGACGGCCTTTCTGCTGCAACCAGTTTATGGACGACTTTGTGCCCGTTTCCATCAAGATGGCTAAGACACAGAATCTGAGCCTGAACCCCACTAAAATCAGCGGCACCTGCGGCCGCTTGATGTGCTGCTTGAAATATGAGCAGGACGCCTATGAAGATGCCCTGAAGCGCCTTCCCAAAAACGATTCTTTTGTCCAGACGCCGGACGGCCCCGGTAATGTCAGCGACGTAAATATCCTTAAGGAAAAGGTTACTGTGCGGCTGGATGAGCGCCCCGAATCCCCTCAGTGCTATCACAACTGTGAAATCTGTGTGCTGCGCAACGGTAAGGGTTCCCGCGACGGTATTGAAATTCCCAAGGAACGCCCCGGCCGTTATGTGGAAAACCGCGAGGAAGAAACGCTCCCCGTCCCCACCTTTTTCACCGATTTTACGCCCGCCGACCTGCCTGACTCCGCAGAAGAAGCGGTCGAGAAGAAGAGCCGCCGCCGTCGCGGTCGCCGCGGCGGAAGCAAAAATAACACAGAAGCTGCTTCTGTTGAGCCTAAGCACGTAGAGAGCAAGAAAAAGAGCGAAGGCGAAGCCACTCCCGCTCCCGAAGCCTCCAACGCAGACGGCGCCAAAAAACGTCCCCGCCACCGCGGCGGACGCGGCAAGGGCGGTGCCAAGCCAGCAGTATCCGAAAGCAAGAACACATCCGCAAAAGAATTGTCTCAGCCTATAGCCGAAGGCAGCGAACAAACCGCCAAAAAGCGCCCCCGCCACCGCGGCGGACGGCGGCACCGCGGTCATAGCAGCACCCCGAAAGCAGAATAGTAATTGAAACCAAGGAGGCCCGGTATGGGGAAATTCAACGGCGTGCTGATCGCCAGCGACTACGACAATACAATTGCCTATACCGAGGGTGCTCTGCGCTCGGGAATACCGGCGCCTCCTGTTTCCCAGGAAAATCGGGAGGCTATTGAATACTTTATGGCCGAGGGCGGCATTTTTTCCGTGGCCACCGGCCGCGCACTGCCATCCTTTGACACAGTGCGCCACAATGTACCTATGAACGGCCCCACAATTCTGTTTAACGGTGCCGCTATTTACGACTATACCCAAAGCCGCTATCTCCACACGGCCTTTCTGCCCGAGGAAATCCGGAACCATGTTACGCAGGTGCAGCAGGCGCTGGGAAAACTGGCATTCAAGGTCTACCACGATAACAACTCCATTTTTGTGGTGAATCCCAACAGCATCACCGCCGGTCACCAGCATTTGACCCATCTGCCCGCCGTCGTTCTGGACTCCATTTATGATGCGCCATCTCCTATTTTAAAAGTCGTTTTTGAAGAGCCGATGGACGTGCAGAAGGAAATCCTCTCCTTTGTGGAGCAGCAGCCATGGCGAAGCCGATATGAGGTGGTTTCCTCCTCTGATGTGCTGCTGGAAGTCACAGTGCATGGCGCCAACAAGGGCGGCATGGTGGAAAAACTGGCTCAGCTGCTGGGCATCGAACGTCGCCACGTCTACACCATGGGTGACCATGCCAATGACATCCCCATGCTGCAGTTTGCACAGCTCGGTTTTGCACCGCAAAATGCCATTGATGCTGTCAAACAGACGAAAAATGTGCGTATCCTCTCCAATTGCTGGGAAAACGCTACCGCCGAGATGATTTCTGTACTGGACAGGATATATTGACACAAAAAAACCTCTTTTTGGACTTGCCAAAAAGAGGTTTTTCTTTTTTAATCCTGTGGCAACCAACGTTTGCGCCACAACCGCATCAGATACAGCAGGCCGCCCAGACTCAATTGAAATGCCATGGCAAACCATACGCCGTGCAGTCCGTACCGCGGTGCCAGCAGCGCACTCAGCGGTACGCGCACCCCCCCACATGGTGGTAAAGTTCAGCACGGTGGACGCCAGAGTTTTTCCTGCCCCCTGGAATACACCGCCGCACACGATCATAGCACCGTACAGCGGCTCAGCAAATGCCTCGATTCGCAGCACTTGCGTGCCCAGCGCCACTACCGCCACCAGATGCGCCAATGCCGTCCCCAACCAGCGGGGCAGCGCACCGCTGATGCTTATGCCCAGCACCATGACCGCCGTACTGAACAGCAAGCTGACCAACAACCCTAATTTCATTAAATTCCGGGATTCTTTCCCCTCTCCCGCATCGATTCTCTGTGCAACCAATACGCGGAATCCGGTGGAAACAGCGATACAAAGCTCGTTGAACAACCATGTCGTGGAGGCCACCAAGCCGATGGCCGCCGACTGATTGGACCCCAGCTGTCCCACCATCGCCGCATCGATCAGCTGCATTATAATGGAAGCTAACTGCGCAATAATTGCAGGCCAGCTTAGCTGCAGCGTCAGTAAAATCTGCTCACGGGTGTTGATGGGCAGCCCATCACGCAGTTTTTGTAAAAGATCTGTTTTCACGGCCCAGCAGCTCCTCTGCACAGATTGCTCGTTCCAAAGTTTGCCTCACGGCAAAAAACCTGTCAATGAAATAAAAAAACAGCCGCAAATGCGGCTGTTTTTTTATTTTAAATTTCAGCAAAGTTTTGCGCCGGCGGGAATAGCGTCATCCACCATCAGCAGATGCAGCTTTTCTTCACCCTTTTCCTTGTGCACGGCGCTGATCAGCATGCCGCAGCTCTCCTGGCCCATCATCTTGCGGGGAGGCAGATTGATGATGGCCACCAGCGTCTTGCCGATCAAATCTTCCGGCTTATACCACTTGGCAATGCCGGAGAGGATCTGGCGGTCCGTACCGCTGCCGTCATCCAATGTGAACTTCAAGAGCTTGTCGCTCTTCTTCACATTCTGGCAGGCCTTCACCTTTACAGCGCGGAAATCGCTCTTGCAGAAGGTGTCAAAGTCCACATTCTCTGCGGCAAAAGGCTCGATCTCCAGCGCAGGCATTGCGGCCTTGCGGGCTGCATCAGCTGCCGCTTCCAGCTCAGCCAATGCCTTTTCCATGTCGATACGGGGGAACAGATTTTCACCCTTGGTGATAGCGGCATCTTCTGCCAGCACACCCCATGCAGCAGCGCTTTCCCAGCTCTGCGCATCAGCGCCTGCGCCAATCTGCACAAACAGCTTCTCCATGCTCTCGGGCATGAAGGGGATCAGCAAGGTCGCGCAGATGCGGGTCGTCTCCAGCAGGTTGTAGAGAACGTGGGCCAGTCTTGCACCGTTGGCCTCCATATCCTTGGCCAGCGCCCAGGGTGCCGTTTCATCGATATACTTGTTGGCGCGCTGGATCACGCGGAACACATCAGCCAGCGCGGTGTGGGGTGCACAGCTGTCCATGTCCTTTTCATACTGCTCGCGCAGGGCAGAGGCCATGCCGATCAGTTCAGCATCACAATCCTGTGCCGCAACAGCTGCCTTGCAGCCCTTAGGCAGCGTGCCGCCGAAATATTTGCCCACCATTGCAGTCGTACGGCTCAGGAGATTACCCAAGTCGTTGGCCAGATCCGTGTTGATGGTCTGGATCAGCAGCTCGTTGGAGAAGTTACCGTCAGAACCGAAGGGGAATGTGCGCATCAGGAAGAAACGCAGGGCATCCACGCCGAACTTTTCCGCCAGAATATAGGGGTCCACCACGTTGCCCTTGGACTTGCTCATCTTTCCGCCGTCCAATAACAACCATCCGTGTCCAAACACATGCTTGGGCAGAGGTTCGTCAATACTCATCAGCATGGCGGGCCAGATAATGGAATGGAAACGAACGATCTCTTTGCCCACGAAGTGATAGTCGGCGGGCCAGTAGTGACCGTAATCGTCATACTTGTCGTTCAAAAAGCCCATGGCGGTGCAGTAGTTGAACAGAGCATCCACCCACACATACACCACATGGCCGGGATCGAAGTCCACCGGCACACCCCAGGTGAAGCTGGTACGGCTGACACACAGATCCTCCAGGCCGGGCTTGATGAAGTTGTTGACCATCTCGTTGACACGGCTGCGGGGCTGCAGGAAATCGGTATCCTCCAGCAGATGCTGCACGCGGTCGGCGTACTTACTCAGGCGGAAGAAGTATGCCTCTTCCTCGGCGTCCTCTACAGGGCGGCCGCAGTCGGGGCACTTGCCGTCCACCAGCTGGCTCTCCGTCCAGAAGCTCTCGCAGGGCTTGCAGTACTTACCCTTGTAAGAACCCTTGTAGATGTCACCGTTATCGTACATCTTCTTGAAGATCTTCTGGATGGCTTCCACATGGTAATCATCGGTGGTACGAATGAAACGGTCATTGGAAATATTCATCAGCTTCCACAGATCCAGAATACCGCCTTCGCCTTCCACGATCTTATCCACAAATTCCTGCGGCGTCACGCCGGCAGCCTTGGCTTTATCCTCGATTTTCTGGCCGTGCTCGTCGGTGCCGGTCAGGAACATGACATCGCAGCCGGTCAGGCGCTTATAGCGAGCCATGGCATCGGTGGCCACCGTACAGTAGGTGTGGCCGATGTGCAGCTTATCCGAAGGATAGTAGATGGGGGTTGTGATGTAAAACTTCTTGCTCATGGGTTTATCTCCTTTTCCGCCGCGGCGAATGGAACCGCGGCTTAAAATAATTACTTTTTCCTTATGGTGTGCATTTTACAGCAATAAAAAACACCCCTGACATGCGTCAAGGGCGACAATTGGCCGCGGTACCACCTTGGTTCACCGCTATTTTCTGTAGCGGCCTCCTTTGCGCTGTCACGGTGCGCACCCGTCCCTGCTTAAGAATCTTCCTCGGCAGGGCAGCTCCGGGACCATGTTCACCGTACCAAATCGCGTCCGCTTTCACCTGTGCCGGACTCTCTGCTGCGTTTGGGGAAACGGCTACTCTTCCCATCATTGCCTTTTTCCTTATTTACCCGAATAGCTTATCGCAAAATGCAGGTTTTGTCAACAAAGGCGTTTTCGTTACGCTTGCTTCGTGCTATAATAGAGTAAAATATCCTGCGCAAAGGAGTGTTTTCTATGAAACTGGTATCTTGGAATGTCAACGGCCTGCGCGCCTGTCTGGGCAAAGGCTTTCTGGACTATGTAGCAACTGAAAATCCCGACATAATCTGCTTGCAGGAAACCAAGTTGCAGCCGGAGCAGGCGGTGTTTGATTTGGACGGCTATCACCGTTTTTTTAATTCAGCCGATAAAAAAGGTTATTCCGGCACGGCCATTCTTACAAAAGAGGAGCCTCTGTCCGTCACCTATGACTTTGGCGACGATATCCATCGCCATGAAGGTCGTATCATCACCGCCGAATACCCCGATTTCTATCTGGTCTGCTGCTACACACCCAACAGTCAGGACGAACTGAAGCGCCTTGATTATCGCATGCAGTGGGAAGACGACCTGCGCACCTACCTCAAAGAGCTGGACGCCGTAAAGCCTGTGGTCTATTGTGGCGATCTGAACGTGGCGCATCAGGAGATTGACATCAAAAACCCCAAATCCAACCGCCGCAATGCCGGTTTTACCGATGAAGAGCGCGGCAAGATGACCGATCTTCTTTCCTCCGGTTTTGTGGATAGTTTTCGCCATCTTTACCCCGATGCCGCAGGAATCTACTCTTGGTGGAGCTATCGATTCAACGCCCGGGCCAACAATGCAGGATGGCGCATTGACTATTTTATTGTGTCGGAGCGGCTGAAAGAACGAATCGGTGACGCCGCCATCCGTACGGAGGTTTACGGCAGCGACCATTGTCCTGTAGTATTGGAGCTGAAATAACATGCTTTTTCCTGCAACCTGAACGGACAGGTCTTGCAATTTTTGCCAAGGCATATTATACTAATTTGTGGTAAACTTATGCGAAAGCATTGACAAAAAAGTAACAAAAACAGGAGGAAACAACACATGAAAGTTCTGGTTATCAACTGCGGTTCTTCTTCCCTGAAGTACCAGCTGATCGACATGGAAGGCGAGGTTTTGCTGTGCAAAGGCCTGTGCGAGCGTATCGGCATGGAGAACAGCGTGATCACCCACAAGCTGAAGGGTGGCACCTGGTCTGTCAATAGCCCCTTCCCCACCCACGCCGAAGCGTTTGCCAAGGTGGTGGAGATGATGACCACCGGCGAGGGCAAGTGCATTAACGATGTCAGCGAAATCGGCGCCATCGGCCACCGCGGTGTCCACGGCGGCGAAAAGTTCAGCAAGAGCGCGCTGGTCACCGAAGAGCTGATCAAGGCATATGAGGATCTGAGCCCTCTGGCTCCCCTGCACAACCCCGCAGGTGTCGTGGGTCTGCGTGCCGCCCAGCAGGTCTTTGGCCCCGAGATGCCCAACGTTATGGTGTTTGATACCGCTTTCCATTCCACCATGCCCCCCAAGGCTTTCATGTATGCTCTGCCTTACGAATATTATGAGAAGTACGGTGTCCGCCGCTACGGCTTCCACGGCACCTCTCACTGCTTTGTCTCTCTGGCTGCTGCCGAGTATCTGGGCAAGAAGCCTGAAGAGCTGAAGATCATCACCTGCCATCTGGGCAACGGCGCTTCCATCGCCGCTGTGGACGGCGGCAAGGTGGTGGATACCTCCATGGGTATGACGCCTCTGGCCGGCCTGATGATGGGCACCCGCTCCGGCGATATCGACCCCTCCATCCCCGGTTATCTGATGAAGTGCACCGGCATGTCCAGCGAAGAAATGGACCATGTATTGAACAAGCAGTCCGGTCTCGAAGGCGTGTCCGGCGTGTCCAGCGACAAGCGCGACCTGGAAGTGGCTGTTGAGGCCGGCATCAAGCGCGCCATTCTGGCCAGCGAGATGTTCAACTATGATATCAAGAAGTACATCGGTGCTTACTCTGCCGCCATGGGTGGTGTGGACTGCATCGTCTTCACCGGCGGTATCGGTGAGAACGACGTGGGCGTGCGCGAAGCCGTGTGCGCCGACATGGAATACCTGGGCGTCAAGATTGACGAGCTGAAGAACCTCAAGCGCGGTCTGGATATCAACGACATTACCGCCGAGGGCGCTAAGGTCAAGGTTCTGGTCATCGCCACCAACGAAGAACTGATGATCGCCCGCGATACCGCTGCCATCGTTTCTGCCCTGTAATTGTCCTATATTTGCAAAGCCGCCGCACTTGATCGTGTGGCGGCTTTTTTGTAACAAAATGTCCCTGTTTGGTGTATAATAAGCAAAACAGGCGGAAAGGGGGCGGCAGCAAGATGGTAGATGCATTTTATCGGGAAAATTATCCCATTGTCTACGGCTACCTGCTCTCCCTGTGCGGCGATGCGGCGCAAGCCGAGGAGCTGACCGCCGAAACTTTCTGCCGCGCTGTGGAAAAAATCGGCCGTTATGACCCTCGTTACCGCCCCTCTACATGGCTTTGCACCATCGGCCGCAACCTCTTTTACAATGAGTGCCGCCGCAAGCAGCACATGACAGAGCTGGAAGCCGCGGAGCATTTGCGTGTACCGTCAGCAGAGCTGGTATATCTGGAAAAGGAAACCGTTGCGGAAATCTGGGAAATTTTAAAGACCTACAGCGCAGAACACCGGCAAGTGTTTATTATGCGTTTGGAGGGTATGCCTTTTCAGCAGATATCTCTGGCTTTGGACAGAAGTGAAAACTGGGCTCGTGTCACATATTTTCGGATAAAAAATAAAATTTTGCAGGAAATGGAGGGAAAGTTATGACTTGTGATGTGATTCGTGATTTGCTGCCGCTGTGCGCCGACGATGTGGCGTCGGAAGAAACCCGTTCGCTGGTCAAGGCACATATCCGCACCTGTGCCGATTGCCGCGCCCTCTATGAAAGCATGTGTAAACCGCTGGAATCAACTCCTACCGAAAAGGAAATGGACTACATGGCCGCGGTAAAAAAGGAAAACCGGCGCTTTTTGAGGAAACTTTACGGCATCGTTCTTTTGATCGTCGTCATTCTCTTTGTGGGCCGCGCATTGCGCTATAACAGCTGGGTTTACTCTTCAGAACCGGTTGACCGGACAACTGTGGAGCGAAAACTTCCCCAAACACTGCTGACAGAAGATGAAAAAGCACTGGCCAAGGAAATTTTCTCCCTTCCGCAGGTGCAGCAGGCATTTGCGGAATTGCCGGATTCTCAAACGTGTGATTTTGATGCAGATTTACGAAATGAGTTGCTGCTGCGTGCCGGCAAGGATCCGGTGCAGGCAGAAGCTCTTTTCAGCGGCATCATCGGCCGGACCGTTTGGCTGCAATATAAGGAGGACGGCTACCTTTATATTTTGGAATATATGGATATCGACCAAAGTGGATACACCGACAGTTTGCGCAAAACTGTAGCACGGGAGAAGAAAAAACATCGAGCGGTCTATGCCGCAGAGATCAACGCAGCCATGATCGATATAACAAGTGGAGAGGATGCAGATACCGATGCCTTGCACGAAGATTATTACACCACCTATACCCGCACTTGGGGACAGCGGGAATGGCTGGCTTTCCTGAAAAATAACTAATCAAAACCACGCGTGAAACGCGTGGTATGAAAAGGCCCTAAAAGGGCCTGGTACCAGCGGCATCTTAAGATGCATGAAAAGGTTCGCCAATCGCATAGTTTTTTACAGGCCGCCGCTAAAGCGGC
>SVLK01000039.1 GCA_015067975.1 Oscillospiraceae bacterium
CACCAAGAGTGCAAGCAAATTCCTTATGGTATGTGCATTGGCAGCCATCGGTTTGAACACATCCTTCTCAAGCATGAAGAAAGCCGGTATCCGTCCGATGATCCACGGTTTTATCATCTCGGCGTTAGTCGTTGTCGTTGCGTTGTTGGTAGAAATGGCAATGGGAATCGTATAAAGAGAAATAACACTATAAGAGAGCAATGAATAAATTATCCGATGCGAGTTACACGGTATGATAAACTACAATTTATCGAATTGTTTTGTGTCGACATCTAAATCGGTGCAACTTGGCAAAAAAAGATTCCATAGTCGATACAATTTCGGCTATGGAATTTTGATTTCTATACGGAAAATGCCCTATTTTTGCCCTTTAACCGCTCATTTCAGCGGTTTTATGGGTATTTTATCTTATATAAACGATAAATCCGCCATCCTCTGCCCCGTGGGAACTGAAGTGGCGGGTTTTGTATCGTTCAAGGGTTCAATCGTTCAAGAAATGAATTTGCAAAAAATATTGTTTTTTCTTTTATATCAACTTGACAAGTGATATCTTTTTCGGTGCGACGCGCCAAACAATCTCCGATATCCTGACGGATATCGGAGATTTTCTTATTGTGTCATGCTGTAGAGAACGGAAACCACGTTCCAAAATCATTGGGTCGCACCGCAAAAAACACATCCGAATCTGTGCAGATGATCAAAAAATCGTCTTTCTCCATTGAAAAGATATGGATTTGTGCTATAATCCTTTGTTGAACCGATATGGGGAGGGAATATTCTTGAGCGGTATATCCATCGTTATATTTGCATTTTCTCTACTGGGTGCCGTCGATTATATCGCCGGTAATAAAATCGGGGCCGGCAAAGAGTTCCAGCGGGCATTTTCCATGTTCGGTCCTATGGCACTGACTATGCTGGGCATGCTGGTGATCGTGCCTGCTATTGGCGTATATCTGGTTCCGGCACTGGAGAAATTTTACAATGTTTTCCACATTGACCCTTCCGTGATCCCCGCCGCGCTCTTTGCCAACGATATGGGCGGATTGCCCTTAGCCCAAGCCGTTGCCAAGTCGGAAGATGTGGGCAATTATTCCGCTTTTATTATCTCTTCCATGATGGGTGCCGTGGTATCCTATACCATTCCGGTTGCCCTCAGCCTTGTGAAACAGGAGCAGCACAAAGATCTGTTCTACGGCCTTTTGTGCGGTATCGCCACCGTTCCTATCGGCTGCTTTGTGGGTGGTTTGCTGTGCGGTCTGTCTGCCGGCACATCGTTTTTCACACTGTTGCCGCTCACCATTCTTTCTGTATTGGTCGCTGCAGCTCTGATCCTGATTCCTTCGGCATGTATCCGTTTTTTCTCCGCTTTTGGCTTTTTTATGAAGTTTCTCGGCACTGTCGGCCTGCTTTGCGCTGTTTTTACCTATTTGACTAAAATTGAGATCAACCCGTATTTTGACAGTCTGCAAAACGCGGCCTTTGTCTGCGTCAGCGCTTCTGTAACGCTCTCCGGCACGCTGCCCATGATGTTCCTTGTGGGGAAGCTGCTGCGCCGGCCTTTGGATGCCATGGGCTCCAAATTAGGCATCAACGCCGTTTCGGCACTGGCACTGCTGGGTACACTGGTCTCCAACACGCCCACACTCGGCATCATGGGACAGATGGATAAAAAGGGCGTGGTGCTCAACGCCGCCTTCGCGGTGTCGGCCGCATTTATGTTCGGCAGCCATCTTGCCCTTACCATGGCCATCGACAGCCGCTATGTGCTGCCCATGATCGTCAGTAAGTTTCTCTCCGGAGTGTGCGCCGTGGTGCTGGCACTTGTTCTTTACAAGGACTCTGCAGATGCGAACTACCTCCGTACATAAGATACAAACAACCGCAGCCGCCTTTCGGGCAGCTGCGGTTGTTTGCTTAATGATGATGGTGGTGATGATGGTGCGCGTGGGTGTGGTTTGTTTCCACACGGCACTCTTTTGCATGACAGTGCTCGCCCGGTGTCTCCAGCTCCAGTGTGGCATGAACGATCCCGTGCTCTGCCAGCTCCTGCCGCACCGCCTCTTTGATTGCGTGCGCATCTCCTTCTGCCACAACATGTACCGTAGCGTAGTGATGGTTGCCATCCATGCTCCACAGGTGCAAGTGGTGCACATCTTCCACGCCTTCCAGCTCCAGCAGATGCGTTTTCACATCGGCACAGCACAAATCGCGGGGTGCTTTTAGGAGGAAAAGTTCCAACACCTGGCGCATGTTTTTCAACGCATGCAGCAAAATGAACAGCGCTGTCCCAATGGACAAAATAGGATCCAACAGCACGCAATCGGTAAAGCGCATGACCACAGCGCCAATCAAAATCACCAGCCAGCCCAACACATCTTCCATCATATGGAGATTGACCGCCCGCTGGTTCAGCGAGTCACCGTCACGGGTCAGCCAGGCCGCGCCGAAGTTGACCGCTACGCCGAATACCGCCAGCACCAACATGCCGTTATAGTGGATGGGCGTCGGGTTGACGATACGTTCTACGGCATGGAGAATCACTATCACTGATCCCGCAAGTAAAATCAACGTTGTGATGGCACCGCCCAGCACCGAAAAGCGCCCATAGCCGTAAGTATAGTCCTCATCCGGCTGCTGCTTACTTTTGTGCTCCAACAGGCAGGCAAATCCAATGCTGAGCGCATCTCCCAAATCATGGATCGCATCAGATACGATAGCCACGCTGCCGGTCCAGATCCCGCCCACAAACTCCAGCAGAGAGAATGCTAAATTCAACGCAAAGGCCAGCACCATATTCTTTTCCGTTTTCATGTTGCCTCCTGTCTTGACTTCCTGTTTCACTTGGAATACCATATGGTTGTCGAACACTGTGTTCCATATTATTATATGACAGCTGAACGAGAGTGCAACAGATGATTTTTCATCTGTGTTTCATACCGAACATTTGGGAGGATTTGTATGGAAAAGGCCATGGACCGGCGGCAGCGGAAGACAAGGGATTCCATCTTCGAGGCTTTTACACAGCTGCTGCGGGAGAAAAATGTGCAGCAGATCACAGTAGGAGAGATTATTGCCCGGGCCGATGTGGGGCGGGCCACCTTTTATGCCCATTTTGAGACCAAGGACTACTTGCTCAAAGCTTTTTGCGAGGATCTTTTCTGCCACATTTTCGACTCTGTGGACGGCGCAGAAACAACGCACCACCATCTGTTTACCTGCGGTGCGCAAGCACCGGTGTTTCTGCACCTGCTGCAGCATCTGCAGAAAAATGACCACCAGATTCTGCAGCTGCTTGCATGCCGGAACAACGATGTGTTTTTGCGCTATTTCAAAGAGGGGCTGATTAAGCTGGCCGAGCAACAAGTGGACGCGTCTGCCGGAGAAAACGATCCGCTGCCCCGGGATTTCCGGATCAATCATATCGCAGCTACCTTTGCAGAAACAGTACGTTGGTGGATCGAGCAGGATGATATGCACACCGCACCGGAAACAATCCACCGTTACTTCTTAACAGCCGCACAGGTCACAACCGGTAAGGAGGCGCAGGAATGAGTGAGTTCAAGCGCACACAGAAGAACGACTTCTCCAAAGGCTCTGTGTGGAAATGCATTCTAAAACAAGCCGTGCCGCTGACCGTGGCGCAGCTGGTGCATCTGCTCTATAACGTAGTAGACCGTGTGTATCTGGGCCATATGGGCGAAGGAGACAGCATGGCCTTGACCGGTGTGGGGCTGGTTTTCCCCGTAGTAACGCTGATCATGGCCTTTACCGCCCTGTTCGGTAATGGCGGTGTGCCGCTTTTTGCCATGGCCAGAGGCGCAGGGAACGATAAAAAGGCAGGCCGCGTGCTGGGCAATTCTTTTGCGCTGCTTTTGGGCAGTGCCGGTGTTTTGACAATATTGGGCTATATCTTCTCCCGTGACATTCTGTTCGCTTTTGGTGCCAGCGAAGAATCCTACGTCTATGCACAGGAATATGTGCGCATCTATCTGGCCGGCACGGTCTTTTCTATGATCGCCACAGGATTAAACGGCTATATCAACGCCCAAGGCTTTGCACGCACAGGGATGCTTTCCGTGGTCATCGGCGCACTTGTCAATCTGGTGCTGGATCCCCTCTTTATCTTTACGATGGAGCTGGGCGTTGCCGGCGCGGCGCTGGCAACCGTGATTTCGCAGGCTGTTTCGGCCGTTTGGGTTCTCTCTTTCCTGTTTGGCCGCCGCGCTCTTATCCCGCTGCAGCGCAAGAATATCACCGTCCAACGGGATATCACCCGGCAAATTTTCCGTCTCGGCACGGCAAACTTTATCATGCAAGGCACAAACTTCGCCGTACAAGTTGCCTGCAACACCACGCTGCAAAGCTACGGCGGCGATCTCTACGTCGGCATCATGACGGTGGCCACCTCCGTCCGCGACGTATTCATGCTGCCGGTATCGGGCTTGATCCAAGGTGCACAGCCGGTGATCAGCTTTAACTACGGTGCCAAAGAATACGAACGCGTCCGCGCCGGTATTCGCTTTAACACCGCGGCGGGCACCGTTTACACAGCGGTGGCATGGCTGCTGGTGTGGTTGTTCCCCCAGTTCTGGTTCGGTATTTTTTCCGACGACATGCAGATGCTCTCCACAGGTCTGCCGATGCTGCGCATCTACTTCTTCGGCTTTATGTTTATGGCACTGCAGTTTGCCGGCCAATCCTCTTTCCAGGCCGTAGGCGATGCCAGACACGCCATCTTCTTTTCGCTGCTACGCAAGGCCTTCATTGTTGTTCCGCTGACACTGCTGCTTCCGGTCATGGGCTTTGGTGTACGGGGCGTATTCCTTGCCGAGCCCATCTCCAATGTGATTGGTGGAACGGCCTGCTACCTGACCATGCGAATGACACTGTACCGCGCATTAGGACGCGAAATACAAGCCAACTGAATTTTTCTTTGCACCGCCGTTTTTACGGCGGTGTTTTTTCTTTTAAGCGGGACATACTATCCCAAAACAAAGGCTGCCAAGCTGTAGAGGAGGAACCTTCATGCGTTTACGACTTTTTTGTTTATTGCTGCCGCTGCTGCTTCTGAGCGGATGCAGCGGAACTACCGTGGTTTATTACGATGAGTGCAACTGTCCCGAGGAAAATCAGCAGCAGGCGCAGACACCGCCGGACACTGACAATGATAAAAACGCTTTAAAGACCGGTTTGGCGGTAATTGCCGGTGTATCCGACAGTCAGAACGCGCAACACGCCGACTATTCCGTCACCATCGCAGCTGTAGCGGTGGATGGCGACGGAGTGATCCGTCAGTGCATCATTGACGGGGTCAGTACGCAAGTGGCTTTTAACTCCGCCGGCACTGTCACATCTGATATCAACGCATCGGTACTCACCAAGAACGAACTGGGTGACGATTATGGCATGAAAGCGTACGGCGGTGCCTCCTATGAATGGTATCAGCAAGCGGAGGCACTGGCAAAATATGCGACAGGGAAAACAGCAGCGGAGCTGCAGCGCAGCGCCATTAACGCTGATGGATATGCCGCCGATCCGGATCTGGCAGCCACAGCTACCATACGGCTGGACACGTTGGTACAAGCGGTAGCACAGGCAGCAGACAGCGCGCAAAGCCGCGGCGCACAAGCAGGGGATACGCTGCATCTGGCGGTGATTTCCAAAGTATCAAACAGCACTTCTGCCACACCGGATACACCGGGCACCGCACAGCTGGACAGCGACATGGCCGTAGTCACCCGCAGTGGCGACACGATCAGCAGCTGCTATATTGATTCACTGCAGGCTAAGGTAACTTTTGACGCCACCGGTGCCATCACTTCCGACATTGCCGCACCGATTCCCACCAAGAATGAGCTGGGCGATGCTTACGGCATGAAAGCGTACGGCGGTGCCACCTACGAGTGGGATCAGCAGGCGGAATCTTTTTCCCGCTTCGTTACCGGCAAAACATTATCTGAGGTGGCCGGTCTTGCCACTGCGGACGGCTATGCCGCCGATGCAGACTTAGCCGCGTCTGTTACCATACGCGTCTCCGGTTTCCAAGCGTTGATCGCCAAAATTTTTTCGTGAGGTAAGTAGATGCGCCATCTGTTTTTTGGCGGTGTAGAACCGCCCCACAAAAAGGATATGTCCTTAGCCTCCCGGGAAATGCACACCATTACACCGCAGCAAGTAGTGATTCCGCTGCTGCAGCACATCGGCACGCCTTGTCAGGCCTTGGTTCACGTAGGCGATGATGTGCGCGCCGGAGAAAAAATCGGGGACGCAGAGGGGCTGTGCGTTCCTGTTCATGCCTCTGTTTCCGGGCGGGTCATCGCCATTGAGCCGCGCCCCCATACCTCCGGCCGGGAGGTGATGGCCGTGGTGATCCGCAGCAGTGATGCCGCTTCCTCCGCGCTGCAAACGCATCCTCCGCTGGAGGATGACGCGGACAGCGACGAGGTACTTGGCGGTATCCGCGAAGCCGGTGTGGTAGGAATGGGCGGCGCCGCCTTTCCCGGTGATGCCAAAGCCCTATCCGCCATGGGAAAAATAGACACGCTGATTGCCAACGGGTGCGAGTGTGAACCATATATCACCGCTGACGACATGCTGCTGCGCACACATCCGGAGCAGGTACTGCAGGGCTTACAGATTTTGCAGCGGTTGCTGCAGCCGCAGCGCACCGTACTGGCCATCGAAGACAACAAAGCCGCCGCCATTGAACGCGTGCGCAGCTGCTGCACCGGTTTTCCGCAAATCGAACTGGCAGTACTCCCCACACGGTATCCGCAAGGCTCGGAAAAGCAGCTGATCCAGGCACTGACCGGCCGGGAGGTGCCGGCAGGAAAGCTGCCGGCTGCTGCGCACTGCGCCGTGTTCAACGTATCCACCTGCGCCGCCGTTTTTCGCGCTGTACGGTTGGGGCAGCCGCTGACGCACCGTATCGTCACTGTATCCGGCGAATCGGTGTCACAACCCCAAAACTTTTGGGTGCCCATTGGCACAACATTCCGCGATTTGCTGCACGCCGCTGGCGCAGACAGCAGTATTCGCCGCGTCATCAGCGGCGGGGCCATGATGGGGCGGGCACAGAGCAGTCTGGATGTGCCGGTCGTAAAGGCTACCAATGCGGTGCTTTGTCTGCCACATGACAGCAACTGCGCCGAGGAGGATGGCACTTGTATCCGCTGCGGTAAATGTGTCGGTGTATGTCCTATGCATCTGCAGCCACTGTATCTCTACCGCTACGAAAAGCTGCGCAAAGCAGAGCAGCTGCAGCGGCTGAATCTGTTCGACTGTATTGAATGCGGCAGTTGTTCGTATATTTGCCCAGCCAAACTGCCGCTGGTGGAACGATTCCGTGCAGGAAAGCAAATGTTAAAGGAGCGTGGCACATCATGAGGCTTTTCACCGATTCTTCACCGCACATCCGCAGCACTCATTCCACATCACGCATCATGCTGGATGTGGCGGTGGCGCTGCTGCCGGCGTTGGCTGTGGGGATTTTGATACTGGGGCTGAGAGCTCTGTGGGTAGTGCTGCTATGTCTGGGGACAGCGGTGGTCACCGAAGGACTTTGCAGCGCCGTTTTGCTGCGGCGCAGTTCGCTGCGCGACGGTTCGGCCATCGTTACGGGGCTGCTGTTGGGAATGACGCTCCCTCACACCGTGCCTTTCTGGCTGGCAGCAGCCGGCAGCGCTTTTGCCATCGTGATTTCCAAAGTGCTGTGCGGCGGACTGGGGCAAAATGTGTTCAATCCCGCCCTTTCCGCACGGGCGCTGATGGTTCTGCTCTGTCCCTCCGGCATGGTGGCCTACTTCGCTCCCGGCAGCGATATCGTGACCGCCGCCACGCCACTGCACCACATGGTACGGCCGGAACTGCCGGCAGAATCGCTGTGGGACTTGTTTGTCGGGCGGTGCAGCGGTTCTATCGGCGAGTTATCCACACTGGCACTGCTGCTCGGTGGCGGATATCTTATGTGGCGCAAAGTCATTTCGTGGCGGATTCCCACCGCCTTTCTGGGGACAGTCGCCGTGCTGACGCTACTCTTTTACAAGACAGAAGACTCCCTTTTATGGGCAGCCTGCCAGCTTTGCAGCGGCGGTCTTATGCTGGCCGCTTTCTTTATGGCTACCGACTACGCCTCCTCGCCGGTAACACCCAAGGGACAGCTACTCTACGGTGTAGGCTGCGGAATATTGACCGTGCTGCTGCGCTACCACGGGCTCTTCCCTGAGGGCATTACCTATGCCATCTTGCTGATGAACGCTGCCGCATGGTGGATTGACCGGCACACAGCGCCGCGGCGATTCGGCGACGTAAAGGAGGCAACGTGATGAAAAAATATCCCACTTTTTTGCCTGTCGTCACCCTTTTTGCAACAGCCGCCTTATTGCTGGCCGCCACATTAACTCTGCAAGGAGTCACCTCTCGTCGGGCGCAGGCCCAGCACCAAACTATGCTGCAAACGCTGCTGCCGGGCAGCACCGCCTTTACCCGGCAAGCCTATACCGGCACAGACGCCAATGTTCGCTCCGTGCATCGCGGCGAGACCGGCTGGGTCGTAGAAACAGCCGTGCGCGGCTACGCCGACACAATAGTGGTGGCAATAGGCATCAGCAACGCCGGTACGGTGACAGGACTTGTGGTGCGGCAAGCTCACGAAACTGCCGGACTTGGCAGTCGGATCCTGCGTGACGAGACCTTCCTTTCCCAGTTTTTGGGTCTGCGGGGCGAAGCAGAAATAGGGCGGAATATTGACGCTATTACCGGAGCAACGGTATCTTCCCGCGCCGTAGCTCGGTGTGTCAATTCCGCCATCGCCGCTGTGACCGGCGCCGATATCGTCACGGAGGCCACCGTATGGGGAGGAAACAGATGAGAACATCGCCGTTTTTTGCCAATGTGCTTTTGAGTGCCCTGCTGGGTATTCTGCTGCTGGTAGCTGTTATCGCGCGGACCTTCGCACCCCAGCTTCTCTTCCCCAAGCTCAACATCCCCGCTATGGCAGCGCTGTCACTGATCACGCTGCTGCTTCGCCACTATCTTGCACCGCAATCATCGCACCGCTACTCCATTGGTGCGCTTTTCGGCGCACTCACCTTTGCAATTTTGCCACGGAGCTGCGCCTTTCTTTCACTGGGCGATGCACTGCGCACCGGTGCAGCAGGCGGCATCGTATTCACCGCCACCGCATGGCTGTTCGCTGCCATTGAACAGCGGTTGGCCGATTCCGACACATCGCCCGCTGCGCCCATCATCTGCGCTTTGGGACTTTATTTGGCCGCGCAAGGCTTCATGGGCATTCTTTTATAGCAACGAATGGATGAAAAAACTTTCCGCTGTTGTTGACTTCAAAGGTTGGATATGATACCATTGATAAGAACATTTTTCTGGAGGTTGCATCATGGAGCACATCAAGACCATCGAGACCCGCAATCTGTGCGAGAGCGCCAAGAACGGCGGCTGCGGCGAATGCCAGACTTCCTGCCAGTCTGCTTGCAAGACCAGCAGCGGCATCGCTAATCAGAAGTGCGAGAGCACTCGCAAGTAATTGCAAATGCCGAAATGCCGCCGCGAAAACGGCGGCATTTTTCATTCTTACATACAAGGAGGATCCCTTTTATGATCCATCGTTATCAACAGCACGGCTACAACATCGTACTGGACGTCTGCTCCGGCTCCGTTCACGTGGTGGACGAGGTGGCCTATGAGATCATCGGCCTGTTTGAAGAACACTCCCGTGACGAGATCCTTGCCGCTATGGCGGAAAAGTTTGCCGGTCGTGCAGACATTACTGCGGAAGATCTCAGTGAGTGCTATGCACAGGTAGAGGCGCTGCGCGACAGCGGAAAGCTGTTTGCCCCCGATACCTTTGAGCCTATGGCCGGCCATCTCAAGAGCAAGACGTCCGGCGTGGTGAAGGCGCTTTGTTTCCACATTGCCCACACCTGCAATCTGAACTGCTCTTACTGCTTTGCAAGTCAGGGCAAGTACCACGGCGAGCGCGCCGTGATGAGCTTCGAGGTGGGCAAGCAGGCCATCGACTTCCTGATTGAGAAATCCGGCACACGGCGCAATCTGGAGGTGGACTTCTTCGGCGGTGAGCCGCTGATGAACTTCGACGTGGTCAAGCAAATCGTGGCCTATGCCCGCAGCATTGAAAAGCAGCACGGTAAAAACTTCCGTTTTACACTAACTACCAACGGCATGCTGGTGGATGATGACGTCATCGATTTTGCCAACCGCGAGTGCGATAACGTGGTGCTCAGTCTGGACGGACGTAAGGAAATTCACGACCGGTTCCGCGTGGACTACGCCGGCAACGGCAGCTGGGAGCGCATTGTACCCAAGTTCCAGAAGCTGGTGGAGGCCCGCGAGGGCAAGGGCTATTACATGCGCGGTACGTTCACCCACGCCAACCCCGATTTCCTCAAGGACATTCAGCAAATGCTGGATTTGGGATTCACCGAACTGAGCATGGAGCCTGTGGTCTGCGCTGATGGAGATCCCTCTCAGCTAACGCAGGAGGATCTGCCCATCGTACTGGAACAGTACGAGCAGCTGGCAGAACTGATGCTGCAGCGCGACCACGAGGGCAAGCCCTTTACTTTCTATCATTACATGATCGACCTGACCGGCGGTCCTTGCATCTACAAGCGCATTTCCGGCTGCGGCAGCGGCACGGAATACATGGCCGTGACGCCTTGGGGCGACCTCTATCCCTGCCACCAGTTTGTGGGCGAGGAACGCTTCAAGCTGGGCGATATCTGGAACGGCGTGACCAACACCGAAATCCAGAAAGAGTTTGCCTCCTGCAATGTCTACGCCCACGAGGAATGCCGCGACTGCTGGGCTCGCCTTTACTGCTCCGGCGGCTGCGCCGCCAACGCCTACCACGCCACCGGCAAAGTCACCGGCGTTTATGAGTACGGCTGCACACTGTTCCGCAAGCGCATGGAGTGCGCCATCATGGTGGCGGTGGACCGCGCGCTGAGGGATTGATATGGATACGCCCATTGTTGATTTCGTGCGCCGCTACTGCCAAAGCGATGCACTTCGGCTGCATATGCCGGGACACAAAGGTACAGGCCCGCTGGGCTATGAGGCGCTGGACATCACCGAATTTGCCGGCGCAGATGATTTGTACGCCCCGGATGGAATCATCCGCCAGAGTGAAGAAAACGCCTCTGCGCTCTTTGGCGCACACACGTTTTATTCCACGGAAGGCTCGTCCCTGTGTATCCGCGCCATGCTGCATCTGGCCGCCATGCACGCCAGACAGATCGGCCGCAGGCCGTTGATTGCCGCAGGCCGCAACGCCCACAAGACATTTTTGAGCGCAGCAGCGCTGTTGGATCTGGACATTTTATGGCTGTATCCGGAGAAAAGCGACTCCTATCTCTCCTGCCGCTTGGCTGCGGAGGATTTGGAACAGGCGCTGCATCGTGCCGAAGAACTGCCCGCCGCCGTGTATCTCACCAGTCCCGATTACTTGGGGAATATCACCGACATCGCCGCCATGGCCAAGGTATGCCATGCTCACGGCATTTTGCTGCTGGTGGACAACGCCCACGGCGCATATCTGAAGTTCCTCTCGCCATCACAGCACCCCATGGACTTGGGTGCAGATTTTTGCTGCGACTCGGCGCACAAAACGCTGGGCGTGGTGACCGGCGGCGCGTATCTCCACATTGCCCGAACCGCGCCGGCATGGTTTGCAGAGCACATAAAGGACGCCATGGCGCTCTTTGGCTCTACCAGCCCGTCGTATCTTATTTTGCAGTCGCTGGATGCCGCCAATGCCGTGTTGTCAGGGGAATATCCCCGCCAGTTGGCAGAGCTTCTCGCATTTCTGCAGCCGCTGCGCCAGCGCTTGGCCGCACAGGGCTACCGGCTGCTGGGTGATGAACCGCTGAAGCTG
Organism: Oscillospiraceae bacterium; assembly: GCA_015067975.1. Classification (GTDB taxonomy): domain Bacteria; phylum Bacillota; class Clostridia; order Oscillospirales; family Oscillospiraceae; genus Vescimonas. The sequence continues at coordinate 11,912 of SVLK01000039.1, forward strand.
ACGCTGGATGCCAAGGCATACGGCTACGAAGGCACAGAGCTGGCACAATTACTGCATCAGCAAGGTCTTGTCTGCGAGTTTGCCGACCCCGACTTTGTGGTGCTGATGGTGACGCCCCAAACCGGCACAGAAGGGCTGGCTCGTTTGGAGCGCACGCTGTGCGCTATCCCCCGCCGCAGCCCCATCACCGTCACACCGCCCACGCTGTCCCGACCGGAGCGAGTCCTGTCTGTGCGGCAGGCTGCGCTGTCTCCCAGCCGCTATGTGGACGCGGCCTGCAGCGAGGGTTACATTCTCTCCGCTGCCTCGGTGGGCTGTCCTCCGGCTGTACCCATCGTGTCCTGCGGTGAGCGCATTGACCGCGCTGCTGTGGATGCCTTTGCATACTATGGCATTACCAGTTGCTGCGTGGTAGAAGATATGAAATAAACAAAAATCCCCGACCGGTTGATATGCTCCCTCTATAAGAGACAGTGAAAAATAAAACTGTCAATTATGGAGGGAGCATTGTTATGCCCAGAAAAATCGAGCCGGAAGAAAAAATACGGATTGTCCAACAATGTTTGTATGAAGCA
>SVLK01000040.1 GCA_015067975.1 Oscillospiraceae bacterium
TGTGGGGCTCACGGTTGATCATCACGGTGCCCAGCTTCTCGATGCGCTCTTCGGGCAGCGTGGAGACTTCCTTCAGGAAGCCCTTGTAGTTGGGCATATCGATGTCCAGGTGGGTGCAGTCAGCGCACAGACCGGTGTGCAGACGAGCTGCGCAGCGAGGAGCCAGATCACGGCCGATGTTGGAAGCACCAAACACCAGGACCTCGGGCTTGAACTCATGAACGGCTTCCACGATCACCTTGGTGTAGGCATCGGTGGTGAAGTCCTTCAGCAGGGGGCTGTTGTACACGTACACCTTATCGGCGCCGTAGCCGCCCAGCTCCTTGGCGATGCCGTCAACGTTGTCGCCCAGCAGAATGCCGCACAGCTCAACGCCCAGCTCATCGGCCAGCTTGCGACCCTCGGAGATCAGTTCGAAAGTAGTGGGCATCATCACGCCCTGGCGCTGCTCGCAGAATACCCATACGTTCTTGAAAGCAGCAGTATCAGCACTATTAAAAGCCATTTTTCTTTCTCCTTCCTCTTAGATGATGTGCTTGCCAGCCAGAATGCCAGCCAGCTTATCGGTGGTATCCTTGCCATCGCCGTCCAGCATCATGCCGGCGCCCTTCTGGGGAGGCGTGAAGGAGGTCAGGATGTTGGTGGGAGAACCGGCCAGACCGATGGTGCTCTTGTCGATCAGAGGATGATCCTTCAGAGTCTCATAGGTCATGGTCACCAGAGGCTTGGAGTATGCTTCGAAAGCACCGCCAACGCTCAGGTAGCGGGGGTTGTTCAGTTCCTTGATGCAGGTGATCATGCAGGGGGTATTCACCTTCACCGTCATGTAGCCGTCTTCCAGCATACGCTTGACAGTCAGGGTGTTGCCTTCCTTCTTGATCTCGCCGGCATAGGTGATCTGGGGCAGATTCAGCTTCTCAGCGATCTGGGGACCCACCTGTGCGGTGTCGCCGTCGATGGCCTGACGGCCAGCCAGGATGATGTCATCCTCGTCCACGCCGTAGGTGTCGATACCGGCAGCGATGATCTGAGAGGTAGCGAAGGTATCGGAGCCACCGAACTCACGAGCGGTGATCAGCACGCCTTCGTCCACGCCCATAGCCATCAGCTCACGCAGCATGCCCTCTGCAGGAGGGGGACCCATGGTGAATGCGATGACCTTGCAGCCCAGCTCGTCCTTCAGAGCCAGAGCGGCCTCTACGGCGTTCATATCATCGGGGTTGATGATGGTCTGCATGGATGCACGATCCAGAGTACCATCGGGGTTCACGGCCACCTTACCGGAGGTATCGGGAACCTGCTTTACAGTAACCATAATTTTCATAATGCCTTTACCTCCTCAATTACTTAACGCCCAGGTTGCTGGCGATAACCATGCGCTGGACTTCAGACGTACCCTCATAGATCTCAGTGATCTTGGCGTCGCGCATCATGCGCTCCACGGGATACTCACGGGTGTAGCCGTAACCACCGAACAGCTGAACGGCACGACGGGACACATCGGAAGCAGCCTCAGCGGCAAACAGCTTAGCCATAGCAGCATCCATGCTGTAGGGCTCGTGGTTGTCCTTCTTCTTGGCAGCGGCATAGACCAGATACTGAGCAGCCTGCATACGGGTGTGCATGTCAGCCAGCTGGAACTGGGTGTTCTGGAACTGAGAGATACGCTTACCGAACTGGACGCGCTCCTTGGTGTACTTGATGGCCTCTTCCACAGCGCCTTCGCCAATACCCAGAGCCTGGGAAGCGATACCGATACGGCCGCCGTCCAGAGTCTTCATAGCGATCTTGAAGCCTTCACCCTTCTTGCCCAGCATACGATCCTTGGGGATGATGCAGTCTTCGAAGATCAGGTCGCAGGTAGAAGAACCGCGGATACCCATCTTCTTCTCGTGCTTACCCTGGGAGAAGCCGGGGTCGGTGGACTCGACGATGAAAGCGGAAATCTCCTTCATGGAGCGGCCGCGCTTATCGACGGTCTTACCGGTAACAGCGATGACCACGAAGGTGCTGGCCACGTTACCGTTGGTGATGAAGCACTTGGAACCGTTCAGGATGTAGTTCTCGCCGGATTCATCCAGAACAGCGGTGGTCTGCTGACCCTGAGCGTCGGTACCAGCGCCGGGCTCGGTCAAACCGAAAGCGCCGATCTTGCGGCCGGAGCACAGGTCGGGCAGATACTTCATCTTCTGCTCTTCCGTGCCGTTCTCAAAAATGGGGGCGCAGCACAGAGAGGTGTGGGCGGAAACCACAACACCGGTAGTAGCGCAAACCTTGGACAGTTCCTCCACGCACATAGCGTAGGACAGAACATCGCCGCCGGCGCCGCCGTACTGCTTGGGGAAGTAAATGCCCATCATGCCCAGCTTAGCCATCTTCTCGACGGTTTCCATGGGGAAACGCTCTTCTTCGTCGATTTCGGCAGCCAGGGGCTTCACTTCGTTCTCTGCAAATTCGCGATACATCTTGCGAACAAGCAGCTGCTCCTTAGTCAGATGGAAATCCATACTCTTTTCTCCTTTTCCGAATTACTTTTTGTAGTTGAAGAAGCCCTCGCCGCTCTTGATACCAAGCTTACCGGCGCGAACCATCTTACGGATCAGCACGTTTGCACGATACTTGCTGTCGTGGGTCTCGTTGTACAGAACGTCCATGATGCTCAAGATAACATCCCAGCCGATCAGGTCGCCCAAGTGCAGGGGGCCCATGGGGTGGTTAGCACCCAGCTGCATAGCAATATCGATATCCTCTGCGGAAGCAACGCCTTCCTGCAGAACGCAAACGCCTTCGTTGCAATAGGGGATCAGGATCTTGTTGACGACGAAGCCGGGAGCCTCGTTGACGACAACAGGAGTCTTACCGATCTCGATGGACAGGTTCTTGATGTACTCAACCAGCTCAGCGGGAGTATTGGCACCGGCGATAACCTCAACCAGCTTCATAGCGGGCACGGGGTTAAAGAAGTGCATACCAACCAGCTGATGGTTCAGACCGTTAGCCATCTCGGTGATGGACAGAGAAGAAGTGTTGGAAGCGAAGATGGCGCTCTCCTTGCAGATAGCATCCAGACGGCCCAGCAGCTCCTTCTTGACGGCCATGTTCTCAGCGACGCACTCGATGATCAGATCAGCATCGGCGGCGGCGTCAAACTCTTCCACCAGTACGCGGCTCATCAGATCGTCGGCAGCTTCCTGAGCCATCTTGCCCTTGGCAACTCTCTTGTTCAGAGATGCAGCCAGCTTATCACGATGACGCTGAGCGCTGGCAACGCTGGAAGCATACATCATAGCAATGTGGCCCTTGGAGGCAAACACCTGAGCAATACCGCTGCCCATGGTGCCGGCGCCAAAAATTGCGACTTTCATGTGTGGTTCCTCCTAGTATAAATTTTGTGATTTCCCTTTTTTAATCATCAGGCCAACAGCCTGTTAATTAACTTACTTGTTCTGGTAAGGCGCATGCTTGCGCTTTTCCAAAAATGCACCCATGCCTTCGACCTGGTCGGCAGTTTCAAAGCAGCTGCCAAACAGCTTCTCTTCGATAACAATAGCCTCGTCCATGGTCACGTCCAAGCCCTCATTGATGGCCTTCTTGCAGGCGCGCACAGCAATGGGAGCGTTCTTAGCAATGGTATCCGCCATCTTCTCGGCAGCAGCCAGCAACTCCTCGGCAGGATAAATGGCGTTCACCAGACCGATACGCAGTGCCTCGTCCGCCTTAATGTTGCGTGCGGTATAAATCAGCTGCTTTGCCATACCGGGGCTGACCAGTCGGGCCAAACGCTGGGTACCACCAAAACCGGGGGTAATACCTAGACCAACCTCGGGCTGACCGAACACGGCAGTGTCAGCGCAGATACGGATATCACAGCTCATGGACAGCTCGCAGCCACCACCCAACGCAAAGCCGTTAATAGCAGCAATGGTGGGGATGGGCATGGTTTCCAGCTTGCGGAACACATCATTGCCCTTCTTGCCAAAAGCCTCGCCTTCAGCCTTGGTCAGCGTGCTCATCTCGCCGATATCAGCACCGGCCACAAAGGATTTTTCACCGGAGCCGGTCAGGACCAGTGCACGGATCTCTTCGTCAGCATTAACAATATCTACCAGTTCGTTCAAGTCCTGCAGCACCTCAGAGTTCAGCGCGTTCAGTGCCTTGGGGCGATTGATGGTTGCAACTGCGTAGAGACCTTTTTTTTCCAGCAAAATGTTCGTCACAGCGGATCTTCCTCCTTGCGATTTTACGCATCGCACGCACAGGACATCCCTTGTGACGCGCCAATGCGGGAGGACTCCATCCAACGGGGCAGATTCCTCCTCATACAGTTTGTATTATAGTACATCGTCTAAATTTTATCAAGCACAACAAGCGCTACTTTTGCTTTTTTAGCACATTCAACAAAAGAAACACCGGAAGTTTGAACATTTTTAACCTTTATTTTTAGCCGTTTTTCGCCCCGATTTCCAAAAATAGTTTTTTGAAAAATTCATTTACAGTTCACGGTCTTTTGTGGTATAAAAAAGAGGATATTGCAGCAGCTTTTTTGCTGCTTTTGGTGGAGGATTTTGACTCATGCGCATGAGAAAAAAGAAGAACTTACAGTCCCGCATGGAGGCATGCCGCTGTTGTTGGATCACCGATCCGCAAGCGCGTAAAGGCCATTGGCGGGAGTTATTTCCACAGGCAAAGCAGATTCGGGTAGAGGTTGGCTGCGGCAAGGGCCGCTTTACCATGGAGACCGCCAAGGCTGAACCGGACATTCTGCTGATTGCGGTGGAAAAAGTACCCGACGCCATGGTGGTAGCGATGGAGCGTTGCCGAGATGCCGGACTGACCAACGTCTTTTTTGTGGATGGCGATGCCGCTTCCCTGCCAGATTTGTTCGAAGCCGACGAGGTGGATCGGCTGTACATCAATTTCTGTGATCCATGGCCTCGCAGCAATCAAGCACGGCGGCGACTAACCCACGGCAATTTCCTTCAGATCTACCGCAAGGTGCTGAAATTAGGCGGGCAAATCCATTTCAAAACCGACAACGATAAGCTGTTCGCATGGTCGGTGGAGGAAATCCCCCAGTTCGGCTTTTCCCTGTCAGAAGTAACTACGGATCTGCACGCAGATGGTCCTGTGGGTGTGATGACCGACTATGAGGCCAAGTTTTACGCCGAGGGCAAAAATATCAATCGTTGCGTTGCCACGATGGATCCATGGGAGCCCTCCTTCCCTGCTACACTGCACGAACTGAAGGTGCGCTGGGTGGACGCCTTTGCCGGGGATGTGGATGAAGCAGAACTGGGTCGACGCGTATTGGCCGAGGGCAACTATTTGTGGCACTTGTTCTCGTGGGAACTGCGTGAGTGCCTGTCCGGCGATGCTGCTGTCAAAGCACTACCCGAAGAGGATTGTTTCCTCTTCTATTGTGAGTACCCGCCCGAGGATGAGCCCATGGCCCGTGCAGTGACTTCGGCTGAGGCCAAGGAACTGATTGTCAGCAAAGATGGCGACTGGTATCTGGTGGATAAGTACTTCACCTGGACGTATGCCCACACCCACGAAGAAGGCCTTGGCCCATATTTCTGCAAAAGATAAAAATACAAAAAAACACTCGAAACCGTTGGTTTCGAGTGTTTTTTATGTTCAGTTGATCACTTAGGCCTTCTTGGCGATCTCGCACAGGGCGGTGAAAGCCACTGCATCGTTGATAGCCATCTCGGACAGCATCTTGCGGTTGATCTGGATGCCGGCGACCTTCAGACCGTGCATGAAGGTGGAATAGTTCATACCGTTCAGCTTGCAAGCAGCACTGATACGGGTGATCCACAGCTGACGGAAATCTCTCTTCTTCAGACGACGAGAAACGTAAGCGTAGGTCAGGGACTTCATCACAGCCTGGTTGGCCATCTTGAAGTGCTTGGACTTGGCACCCCAGTAGCCCTTGGCCAGCTTCAGGGTCTTATTTCTTCTTTTGCGCGCCATCATTGCGCCTTTAACTCTTGCCATTTTTCAATTGCCTCCTATTTCTAACGAATCCGATTCTTACTTGTAGGGGATCATCTTGCGGATGACTGCCTCGTTGGTGGCATCGGCATAGGCGCCGGTGCGCAGGCGACGGGTACGCTTGGTATCCTTCTTGGTCAGGATGTGGCTCTTAAAAGCGTGAGCTCTCTTGACCTTGCCGGACTTCGTCAGATTGAAACGCTTCTTGGCACCGCTGTGGGTCTTCAGTTTAGGCATAATTATTTACTCCTTCCAATGTGTCTTCTGCTCGATGCATGAAGAACGCTTTTTACTTGCCCGCCTTGGGGGACAGGAACATAGACATGTTTCTGCCTTCCAGCTTGGCGGCCTTATCCATGGTTGCTACTTCGGCGCACTGCTCGGCAAACTTCGTCAGCAGATCCCGACCGATCTCCGTATGGGCCATCTCTCTGCCGCGGAAGCGGACGGAGACCTTCACACGGTTGCCGTCAGCCAGAAACTTCTGTGCATTTTTCAGCTTGGTGTTAAAGTCGCCCACGTCGATGCCCGGGGACATGCGGATCTCCTTGATCTCCACCACGTGCTGGTTCTTCTTGGCTTCCTTCTCACGCTTGCTCTGCTCAAACTTGTACTTGCCATAGTTCATCAGCTTGCACACAGGGGGCTGTGCCTGCGGAGAAATTTTCACCAAATCCAGACCGCGCTCCTCTGCAATCTCCAGAGCTTCGTCGGCGGACATGATGCCCAGCTGTTCACCGGTATCACCGATGAGGCGGATCTCCTTATCACGGATCTCTTCATTCAGTTGATGCGTTACGTTGCTAATACCGAAGCACCTCCAATCCAAAATAAAAAACGCGAATGCACCGGGCATCCGCGCAGCAAACCAAAACCCACCACGGGTTTTACTTCACGCTGTTAACCTCTTTGCCACTGCTGGAGGTGAGGGCGGATGCACCGACCTTCTTTGTTTTCTGGAGTATTCTACCATGACTCCCCCCTGTTGTCAACTATTTTTTCGCATCTTTTTGTCGTTATTTTTTCCTCTTTTGTCGTGTATATCCCTCAAAAAGATGGAAACAATATTGCCGTACCCTCAATTGGGAAAGTACAAAAGGAGGTGTCCTCATGGACAACAAAAACAGCAACCAGAACAAGAATCAGAACTCCAACCAGAATCAGAACAAGAATCAGAATAAGAACCAGAATTCTAACCAGAACAAGAACGCCAGCAACGAGAGCAACTGCCGCTGACGCAACAGCAAAAAGTGCCGCAGGCGTTGCCTGCGGCACTTTTTATTCGCTTTCTTTTACGTCTTTTTCAAACACCAGATCCACCGCTATGGGCGCACCATTATTGGTTTCATGGATAGAAATGCTGTCCACATAACGCCAGCCTTCGGCGGCGCGGCGGTCGATTACTTCCCGGTGAGTCTCCGGCTTGCTGGTAAGAACCCCTTCGTATCGCACCCGTTCATACTCATACTTCTTCATAGCAGCCTCTTCAGTTCTGGGCCAGCCACTCCTCCAGACACAATCCGGACTCGTAGATGGCCTGCGAGTATTCCTCACCTACATAGCGATAGTGCCAAGGCTCATAGATAATGCCGGTCTGAGGCACTTTATCTGCCGGATAACGCAGGATGAAGCCGTACTTCCAGCAGTTGGCCATCAACCACTGCTGCACCGCCGTGTCGGCCTGGGCATCATTGAGCAGCTGATAGTTCACATCCACGATATCCACCGCTAAGCCCAACTGGTGCTCACTTGTGCCGGGCCACGCCGTTTCCATGGCAGCTGCCGCTTTAGCATCCTCAGACGACATTCCCAGAGAATACTCATAATAATCCCATGTACCGTTAAAGAGACTGGTTTGGGTATCCCACGTACGGTAAGCAGAGCAGATGATGGGGACCAGTCCCTCATTGCTGCAATCGTCCAGCATGCGATCCAATGCGTCCACACAGCGGGCATCTACCTGTCCGCCGTAATCGCTCCACGCCAGCGGAATATCCACCGACTCCGGCAGGAAGTTCCACGGATTCACTAGCACCAGATTCCACGGACGAGAGCCTTTCTGAGGATCGGGAATCGGCTCCGGACCACGATCGGGCATGTCGGTATCAGTATCTGCGTCAGCATCCGTGTCAGTGTCCGTATCGGTATCAGCATCCGTGTTGGTGTCGGTATCTGTGTCCGTGTTTGCGTCACTGTCAGGATCACCGCCCGTGTTGGGATTGCTACTCGTGTTGGGGTCGCTACCGGTATTGGGGTCGTTGCCCGTGTTAGGATCGCCACCGGCATTGGGATCAGTCAGTTCGTTCTGCTGTCCTTCATCTGGATCCACATCGTCTTTTGCACTACCGCCAAACAGGACAATGCAAAGTACAATCACCAGAACAACAGCCACAAGGCCGATAATCAATGGCAGTTTGCTGCCTTTTGCCTGCCTTCTGCCGCCATATACATACTTTTCCTTCTTCATGTTTTCTCCTTTGTTACCGCTTCAGTGTGGGAGGATAGACGCCCGCCTCATGCAGTTTTTGTAGTTCTTCCGATACTGTTTGCCGGTCTTCATGGTAGGTCATGCCAAACCATCTGTCAGCCGAGCTGAGGACTTTGACCTGCAGTTTTTCCTTTTCCAGCAGTTCGCCAATCATACTGGGCAGCAGACACTCGCGCTTGATATCATCGCCCACCTGATGCAGGAAATTATGAAAATATGACTCGAATTCCTTAAAAATTGCCGGTTGGAAGCCCCATAGATTCATGGAAACCACGGCGTCCGGATCCAGAATATCCATGGCACCATTTTCTGTATCGGCAATTGTTCCATCAGCAAACAGGCGGATCTTCATGGTTTCCTTCACGCCGGTCAGCCAACCATTTTCCGTCCGGCAGACACCACGAGTCACTGTACCGTTTTCACTAACCGTATTTTTCAGCAGATAACCCACCATGGCCGCATGCCCTTCCTGCGGCATTTGCTGCAGTTCTTCATAGATGGCCCGGAACGCATCCACACCATAGTAGTCGTCTGCGTTGATGACACAGAACGGCTCGTTCACATAATCCTTGGCACACAGTACTGCATGTACCGTGCCGAAAGGTTTCGTCCGCTGCGCCGGAATTTCATAAAAATCGGGCACGCTATCGTAGCTCTGCATGGCATAGCAAACCTCCAGAGGCTGTCCGTCACGCGTTGTCGCCGTGCGCAGATAGTTTCCGCAAAGCCGGTCTACCAGATCCACGATATCCTCTTTAATAATAAATACCACCTTGGTAAATCCGGCTCGAATCGCGTCGTGGATGGAATACTCCATCAAGATTTCACCGCCGGGTCCAACACCGTCTACCTGTTTATTGCCGCCGTAACGGGATCCCAGTCCCGCAGCCATCAGTACAAGTGCTGCTTTCATTGGTTAAAATCCTCCCTTTCTGTGGCTATGTCTTCTTCATGGCACAGATGATTATTTAGTTTATCACATTTTCTTCTCTTCTTCAACCGCCTACCCCAAATCCTTTTTCAGATCATTTTTTCGGTAATATGACTTCTTTTCACCTTTTCTTAATTTTCATACATTTTGGAAAAAACATATAGCTTTTTGACAAAAATTATACTATAATAATTAATTGTGCATTGATTGTACGAGATTAGATATAATGAACTTTTTGAGGTGAAACATATGGATCGTCATAATTCTCAGGATGCGGCAAGTAAAAACGGTCGTCGCGCCGCTAACCTTCCAATGACTGTCTTGGACTGGGTTGGTCTGGTCTGCCTTTTGTTGATGGCGGTGTGCAGCTTGATTTTGCTGGTGCAGTTGCTCTCTACCGGCATGCTGACTACCGTTTTGGTCGTGGCTTTGATTGCTGTACTGGTGGTATGCAACGGTGTACATGCCATGATTCAGATTCCCCGCCGCAGAAACAAGTTACCGAAACTGATTGGCGGTGTGGTGGCGCTGATAATTTCTGCTGTTATGATTTACGCTATCTCCGCTGCCGATGCCGTGCAGTCGGCATTGGTGAATGTTTCCGGCAAGCTGGTGGAAAAGGAAATCACTTATGTGGTAGTGCTGAAGGATAGCGACGCCAAGGAAATCGGCGATGCCATCGGCTATAATTTTGGTGCTTTGTCCAACGCAGACCAAAAGAATACCGAGGCTTTGCTGGATGCAGTGAAGGATGGTTTGGGCAAGATCAAGACCACCAACTATGATTCCATTACACTGCTGGCTAACGGATTGCTGAACAAAGAAGTGGATGCTATCATCATCAATCAGGGTTTTTACACCTTGCTGGCAGAAAGTGAAGCCTATGCAGGTTTTAGTCAGAACACACGAGTCCTCTACGAAATCACCACTGACAAAGAAGTAGATCCCATCGTTCCCAACCTAGCGGTGACCCGCGAACCTTTCGTAGTTTACTGCAGCGGTATTGATGCCCGCGACACCGATATCAACGCCAACAGCCTCAGTGATGTCAATATTCTGGCAGTAGTCAATCCCACAACCCATCAGGTACTGCTGCTGAATACTCCTCGCGACTACTACCTGCCTTTGATCAGCGAGCCCTACACCGGCATGATGGACAAGTTGACTCACGCCGGCAGCATTGGCATTGAGGAGTCTATGAACATGCTGGGAAATCTTTACGGCGTGGATGTACAGTACTATGCCCGTGTCAACTTCCTGGGTTTGGTGGACATCGTGGATGCATTGGGCGGCATTGACGTTCATTCCGACTTCACCTTTGCCGCACCCAGCATCGGCGCCGACTACGGTACCGAATGGTTGGACGACAAGATGTACTATTTCAACGAAGGTATGAACCACATCAACGGCTATGAAGCATTGGCTTTCGCCCGTCAGCGTCAGGCGTTTGAAGACGGTGACGAGCAGCGCGGCAGAAACCAAATGGCTGTTATCAAAGGTATTGTAAGCAAGGCTGCCTCTTCTCAGATTCTGTCCAGCTATGCAGATCTTCTCAAAGCCATCGAGGGCTGTTTTATCACCAACATGCATTACGAGGACATGAGCGCACTGGTGAAAATGCAGCTGAAAGATATGCGTGGTTGGAATATCACCAGTTATGCCGTTTCCGGTGAGGGAGACACGGATTATTGTGCTACCTACGACATGGATCTGTGGGTGATGCAGCCGGATATGGACACGGTCGATACTGCAAAAGCATTGATTCAGCAGGTATTCAACGGTGAAACACCTGTGATCCCCGGCTAATTTCTCTCTAATCAAAACCACGCGTGAAACGCGTGGTATGGAAAGGCCCTAAAAGGGCCTGGTACCAGCGGCATCTTAAGATGCATGAAAAGGTTCGCCAATCGCATAGTTTTTTACAGGCCGCCGCTAAAGC